>DIUW01000054.1 GCA_002423125.1 Legionellaceae bacterium UBA6148
ATATAGTTTCGAAAGAGGTCTATTGTAAAGCACCTCAGGTACCTCGGTACCCCGCAACATCAGATAACGTATTCAAAATCCCCTCATCCGCCCTACGGGCACCTTCTCCCCAGACATGGGGAGAAGGGAAAATTGAAGGAAGTTATTTGGAAGAAGAAACGCCTTGACGGTATCCATATGACTCATCACAATGGGAAATACGACTCATAAAAGGGAATTGTTATGGACAGAGTAAATAATGAACCTAGGCTGTTTGTTTTAGATACGAATATCTTCATTCACGATCCAACAGCGATTTATCATTTTGAGGAGCATGATATTTATTTGCCGATGGTCGTTCTGGAAGAGCTTGATATGCATAAAACAGGACTATCGGAAGTCGCTCGCAACGTTCGTCAAACCAATCGGATTCTGGTTGAGCTGATGGCCAATGCGACACATAAAGAAGTTGCAGCAGGGTTGCCTATTCCTAGTTTTTTAACGCGAAAAACAGTGTCCAGTAGTGGGCGGCTATTTTTTCAAACGGATGACTTTGAGCAATTGCTCCCAGCCTCATTACCAGGGCACAAAGCGGATAACAGTATACTGGCAACTGCGCTTGGCTTACAAAAAAAACACACTGATCGCCTCGTGGTGATTATTTCTAAAGACATCAATTTACGGATTAAAGCCGGTATTTTAGGGATCCCTGCGGAAGACTATTATAATGATCAAGTATTGGATGATGTAAGTTTACTGCACAGTGGTTTGCATGTGGTGGATAATGATTTTTGGACAACTCAGGCCAAAACAGTTGAAGCTTGGAAAGAAATGGGGCGAACGTTTTATTCCATTAGCGGTGAGTTCGTGCATCATTGGAATCCGAATGATTGTATTAGCACCCATGATAATCAATTTCAGGCTATTGTTAGAAAATTAGATGGTAATAAAGCCGTTGTCGAAATGGCACGAGACTACATTGAAAAAAAGCATTCCATTTGGGGAGTTAATGCACGTAATCGAGAACAAAATTTCGCACTCAATTTATTGCTTGATCCCGATGTTGATTTTGTGACCTTGCAAGGATCGGCTGGAACTGGGAAAACATTGTTGACGGTTGCCGCGGGATTAAGCCAGGTGTTCGATCATAAACGCTATAGCGAAATATTGATGACACGAGTGACGATTCCCGTTGGCGAGGACATTGGCTTTTTACCGGGCACGGAAGAAGAAAAAATGACGCCATGGATGGGCGCGCTCATGGACAACCTGGAAGTGTTACAAGGAGCCCAAGAAGGCGGTAGTTTTGGTCATGCGGCCACGCAAGATTTATTACAAAGCAAAATTAAAATTCGGTCGATGAATTTCATGCGAGGGCGGACGTTTTTGAATCGCTTTATTATTATCGATGAAGCACAAAATTTGACCTCAAAACAAATTAAAACGTTAGTTACACGCGCCGGTCCCGGAAGTAAAATTGTTTGTCTTGGTGACATTAAGCAAATTGACACGCCGTATTTGAGTGAAACAACGTCAGGTTTAACGTTCGCGGTTGATCGATTCAAGCACTGGCAACACAGTGCTCATATGACATTAACCCGAGGAGAGCGATCACGACTGGCATATTATGCAGCGGAGCATTTATAGGTCGGTTCAGAATTTGTTTCATTTCCTGTAAACTCGGATCCACAGTTTTTGGATGGTCTCTGTGATTGTCGTCCCGGAATTTAGCAGACCTAAACTCGCAGGCTCGTTAAGGCCTGNNGGCCTGCTAAATTCCGGGACGACAGCCAAAAACTGCGGAATTTCCTGTATAATCGCTTTTTATAACAAAAAGGTTAATAAAGGTTAATATATGACTATAGAAGCTATTACATTTGATGATGTGTTACTCATTCCAGCTTATAACCACCATGAATCACGGCGCGTGGTCAACATTAGCTCGACCGATCGCTTGGGTAAATTATCGCTTGAATTACCCGTAATGAGCTCCAATATGGATACGATTACAGAAAGTGGTATGGCTAATTTCATGAGTAGCAAGGGGGGTGTTGGTGTATTGCATCGATTTTTGACGATTGAGGATAACATCAAACAGTTTCAAGCATGTAACGGTACGGCTTTTGTTTCCATTGGATGCACGGAGGCTGAACTCGAGCGTGCGGAAGCCTTGCGCGATGTTGGTGCGGATTTCTTTTGTGTGGATGTCGCTCATGCGCACGCCAAGTACGTTGGAAAAACATTGAAAAGCTTGCGCGCTCTTCTGGGGAGTCGATGCATTATGGCTGGCAATGTCGCGACTTATGCGGGTGCGGATTATTTAGCATCGTGCGGTGCAGATATTATTAAAGCAGGCATTGGTGGTGGTTCAGTGTGTAGCACGCGGATTAAAACCGGTTTCGGCATTCCCATGCTGACGTGTATACAAGATTGTGCGCGTTCGGATCGATCCATTGTTGCTGACGGCGGTATTCGAACCTCTGGTGATATTGTAAAAGCGATCGCATTTGGCGCTGATTTCGTCATGATTGGTGGGATGCTAGCAGGGACTGAATCAACACCTGGCGAAGTGGTAACTAAAAAAGACGGATCAAAAATTAAATTTTACCGAGGAATGGCGTCTCGCGAAGCACAGGAAGATTTTTTAGGTCAAATGCATGAATGGAAAACGGCTGAAGGAGTTTCCACCGAGGTTCCTTATCGAGCAACCCAAGATCATGTAATCGCCGACATCATCGGTGGCTTGCGATCAGGGCTAACCTACGCCGGAGCGGATTCCATTAGTGAGTTGCAACGTAAATTAAATTATGTGCGTGTGACCCAATCAGGACGAATAGAAAGTTTGCCGCATAAACTGTTGGAATGAAAATAATTGGCTCTACCTGCCGTCGCGGGGTTGTCATCCCCGCGACGGCAGGGCTCCATGCTTCAATGTGGCACCGAGCCAGCATCAGTATACCTTCTCTTTAAATCCCGGACTCCACTGCGTTGCGCCTGAGCTTACTACTAAGGCGCTTTTGGAGTAGGAGAAGTGACTGCAGTTGTGGACTGTGCCTTAGGAGCGGGTGATGGCGTAGCTCTCTGTGTGTTAGCCACGGCACTACTAGAGCTTGCACTTATTTCCTTTTGAGGGGTTTGTGTATTAGGGGCAGGTTTAAGTTTTTTAGGTTCAACTCTATATTCGCGTGCCGTCCTTTCATAAGGTGGGTCTGGCATCCGCGGTACTGAATCGAACGTCGCTCTCACCTCTGCCTGACTAGGACCCTTCGCTGAGCCTCGCGCTGTTGGTTGATGCTGCGGAGTTTGTTGACTATTGTGTGAACTCCCTCCCGTTTTTTCCTTAATGGCCTGAACGTTTTCCTGAACGTTTTCCTTAATGGTTTGGATATTTTCCTGAACGTTTGCTAGAATCTTTTCTTTGAGGAAGTTTTTGGCGTTCTTTACGCGTTCTTTAAGCTCACTTAAGTCGGTGCCGAATTTACCGAGACCTCGATTGAGAAGGTTTTTAGCCCCGACGGCCATTACTCCATCTTTTGATGCCATATCATTGAGAATTGATATGGCATCGCTGCCTGGTTTTTCTTTTGCCTCCTCCGCGCCCTTC
Organism: Legionellaceae bacterium UBA6148; assembly: GCA_002423125.1. GTDB lineage: Bacteria > Pseudomonadota > Gammaproteobacteria > Legionellales > Legionellaceae > UBA11403. The sequence goes on from DIUW01000054.1 coordinate 3,584, forward strand.
TTTTTAGACTTAGATGCTGGTGTAGGAAGCCCTTCCTTGTGGGTCGTCGCGTCTGTCTTACTTTCACTCTTTTTGCTTGCCCGGGGAGACGGTGGAGGAAAACCTTTAACGGTTATTTCTTTGATTTTTTTGATTTTTTTTGCTGCTTCTTCTCCCAATTTAGTGTGGTCTTTCACCTTGGTTTTAACTTTTTTTCGTGGCTTTACCCCAGGGGAAGGAGCTTTAGGGGAAGGTGGAGCTGCCGGTCTAACGGCTGCGCCTTTGGGATTATTCGCGGCTTGCCTCTTTGGCCCCATTTTTCCTGCTGTTGTAGCCATAATATCCCTCCAACAAAATTCGTCATTGCCCTATACTTCATTATAGTATAAAAAAGATAGCATTTTTTAACAGACAGGGTCCCACGAATGAAACCAGATGATTTTCGCTATATGTACCATGGTAAAATTAAAGCGACGCTCGCACCGGCAGATGCTGAATTGCTTGCACCGATTGAATGCGAAGGGTCGGGTCGTGAGCGGGCATTATTGCTGCTGCATGGCTTTACATCCTCCCCAGCGGTGTTTCGCCGTTTAATTCCTTCCATGACGATGTACGATACCTTGGTGTGTCCAGTGCTACCCGGGCACGGTGAAAGTATAGACGCTTTTTCGAAGGTGCGGGCAGAGGAGTGGGTCATGTGCGCTTCACTCGCGTGTGAGCGTTTAGTGAGCCGTTATCAGAAAGTTGATGTGATGGGGCTGTCTTTAGGAGGCGTGTTGGCATGTCATTTGAGCCAGCGTTTTCAGTTAAATCATTTATATTTGCTTGCGCCAGCGCTCGCGTTGCATCGTAATTTGTCACTTTTGTTGCTAGCGGCTCGTGTTTGTAAGGCGCTTGGATTACGTCGTATACCCAATTATGCAGGCAATATTCATATGGAAGGTTATGCGGAGCTTGCTTATCGCCAACTGCCTGTGAATTGCATTATTGAAATACTCTCGTTGATTAAGACCTTTCAGTTTGTACCGCCAACCTGTCCTGTTGATGTGTTTTTAGGGCGTTATGACGATGTTGTCAGTGCGCCAAAGATAATGGCACTCTTTGCTAATTTGTCAAACACGCACATCCATTGGTTGGAGCATTCAGCTCACGTGTTACCATTGGATGGCGATGTCGATAAAATTATTGCCTGTGTGAGGGAGTCGTGTTCGTGATGGAACATTTGCTTGAACTGCGTCACCGTTTGATGTGGATTGTGGGGTTTTTTCTGTTGTTGTTCGGTTTATTTTTTTCGTTCTCGTCACCGGTGTTTCATTATTTGGTATCACCCTTGTTGCATTTTCTTCCGTTAGACGATGGGCTGATTGCGACTCAAATTACAACGCCGGTCTTCATTCCTCTGACCCTTGCGGCAGATCTTGCGTTGTTATGTAGCGTTCCGGTGGGTTTGTTCCATATTTGGCAGTTCGCTGCGCCTGGTCTGTATCGCCGTGAGCAACAAGGCTTAGGATGGACGATTGTGTTGAGCGTGCTCTTATTCTGCATCGGGGCTTTGTTTTGTTTTTACGGTGTATTACCCTTTATGATGCAGTTGTTTATCCGCGCGGTACCCATGGGGGTGCATTTTATGCCCGAAATGACCTCTGCCGTCGATTTTATTACACGCATGATGCTGTTGTTTGGTTTATGTTTTCAAGTGCCACTCGTGTGCGTATTATTCGTTAAAACCGGTTTGGCCGATAGGGAAACATTGAAAAAAGCTCGGCCGTATTGGATCGTTGCGTCGTTTATCTTAGGAATGATATTAACCCCGCCGGATGTTTTATCTCAGGTCATGCTGGCCGTGCCATTGTGTTTGTTGTATGAGCTTGGTTTGATTTTGACGAAGCGCTTGACGTTGCGTGGTTGAACCAGGCTACATTTGATCATATTTTTTATCGGCTTCATCGGCTTTTTTAATATTCTCTTGAAGCTGTAATAATTGCTTTTGTTCTTCTAGAAACAGCAACGCCTGTTGTTTGTAGTGATGAGCGCGCTTGACGAGGCTACCGAGTTGACGGGCAAGGGTCGGGAGGCGTTCAGGGCCGAATACGAGTAGTGCGATGAGGGTGGTGAGGAGAAGCTCCCCCATGCTCATGAGGATTTCTCGCTATCATCACTCATTGCACGGCGAAAATTTTTAATCGCTTCGCCTAAGTCACTGCCGATATTTTTTAGTTTGCTGGTACCGAAGAGTGCAACAATAATCAATAAAATAAGCAACAACGACAAGGGAGTGACGCCACTTAAGCCCATTATGAATTCCTTTTAGAGTGTGTTAGTAACGCCGCGAAGGCGCCAAATAAAGCCAGGGCAACGGCCACGGCGGTTAATTCATGTTGATTAAAATCATTCGAATAGCTTAAACCAGCAACGGCTGACATGGCAATAAATAATCCGCAACTAAATCCATTTTTCCAACGCTGCCCGGTAACATGGCTTGTGTTATCGCGCGAGGATTGATTTTCGATGAGATAGGTTTGATGATGTTTCATTTGCGTGAACACATCATGTATTAACCTTGGCATGTAGGGTAATTGCTCTACAAAAAAAGGGATGTTTTCGCGGATGTTTTTGATAAAGGCTTTCGGGCCCATTTGTTGGCGCAGCCATTTTTCTAAAAAAGGCTTGGCGGTCAACCAGAGATCGAGCTCGGGGTATAATTGCCGCCCCAAGCCTTCAACGGCTAATAATGTTTTTTGTAATAACACCAATTGTGGTTGGACTTGCATTTTAAATTGCCGAGCAACTAAAAATAGTTGCAGCATGACCATGCCAAACGAAATGTCTTTCAGTGGCTTTTCAAATATCGGCTCACAGACCATGCGAATCGCGCTTTCAAATTCTTCAACGCAGGCGCCGCGTGCAACCCAGCCGGATTCAACGTGGAGCTCTGCCACGCGTCGATAATCTCGGTTGAAGAATGCCAGTAAATTCTCGGCTAAATAGCGCTTATCGCGCGCGCTTAGCGTACCGACAATGCCGAAGTCTACGCAAATATATTGAGGATTTTCAGGGTGCTCCAAGGATACAAAAATATTGCCGGGATGCATGTCGGCATGAAAAAAGCAGTCGCGAAATACTTGTGTAAAAAAAATCTCCAAACCACGCTCAGCCAATTTTTTGATGTTTACACCCTGGGCTTTTAAACGTTTGATATCGGCAACAGGAATACCATAAATACGCTCGATGACTAAAATGTTATCCCGTACGTAGTCCCAGTGGATTTCTGGAATGTAAAGCAAAGGGGAAGAGGTAAAGTTGCGTTTAAATTGTGTGCCGTTCGCTGCTTCACGCCGTAAATTAAGCTCATCCAGTAAGGTTCGTTCAAATTCGGCAACGACCTCTTTAGGTCGATAGCGCCGACCTTCTTTCCAATATTTATCAGCAAGATTTGCAATGATTTTTAGAATACCCAAATCTTTTTCAATAATATCTCGCATTCCTGGACGTAAAATTTTCACAACAACATCTTGTCCACTTCTTAAGGTCGCTGCGTGCACCTGTGCAATGGATGCGGATGCGAGGGGGGATGTGTCAAATTGTGCAAACACATCAAATGCGGATTGCCCATAGGCCGCTTGAATAATCTCGAGCGCCTGCTCACTTGAAAATGGAGGAACATTATCCTGAAGTTTGCATAATTCGAGGGCGATGTCTGCGGGTAAAATATCGGGACGTGTTGAAAGTGCTTGTCCAAATTTGACGAACAACGGACCGAGCTGCTCCAGTGATTGTCGCAGCGCCTCTCCGCGCGTCAGCGATTGACGGCGGAACCAGTTCCATGGATTGAAGTACACAATAAATCGAAAAGGGGTTAATAGATGGATATTAACAATCAGTTGATCTAGGCCGTTTTTTGCCAAAATATGATTGATGTAGAGTAAGCGGAATAATTGCTTAATGGGATTCATTTACAGTCCCTTCGTCAGTCGATTGATATGAGCACTTAAGCGCTCGACATGGAGCGATAATTCATCAATGTCATTAAAAAAATCATTGACCTCTTCGCGAGGTGGGAAAGCGCTTAATTCTTCTTGTAGATACTCCGTGGTGTTGTGAGATATTGATTCGCCCATTCGCTGCTTAATCGCAATCCCTTGGCGTACAAACGAGCCCAGTTTATAAGCAATCGCATCCCCAGTAAAGTGCGCCAGATGCCCTTCCCAGTCGATGTCCATTTGGTCGAAGAGTTGCTTGATGTGTTGACCCAGTTCGACATCGCCCGAAATGATAATGCGATCATTAAACAATGAGCGTACTTTAGAGGCGGGTAACAGGCTCAAACGAATTAACCCCAACGGGCTGCTTTGAATTGTCGTATCAATTGGATCGTCACATGTTTCACGGAGTTGAATTTCATCGCCAGCGAATACAATAAAAAAAACAACGTTTAACGGTGTGATGATTAATTTTAATACCTTTCCATGGAGTGCATTAATCTTGGCCGGCATTGAATCATCTAAGGTCAGGGCATGGTGGATGGCTTTTTGTAATGCAAGCAGCGAGTATTTTTTAATCATAATATTGCTTTTTCCAGTTGAATTTTACGTTGCGTCGATATTAATATTTATGAGCAATATGTAAAGCAACGATGCCGCCACTTAAATTGTGGTAGTGACAATCTTCAAACCCCGCTTGCTCAATCATTGATTTTAGCGCATCTTGTGGTGGATGCATTCGGATCGATTCGGCAAGGTATTGGTAACTCTCGCCATCATTCGCAAACATTTGCCCTAATCGAGGCAAGAGATTAAACGAATACCAATCATAGACTGGCTTCAAGAGTGAAGAGGTGGGCGTTGAAAACTCCAGTATCATCACCTTACCCCCTGGCTTGCAAACACGAAAGATGGATTCGAGTGCGCGTTGCTTATTGGTTACGTTACGTAGTCCGAATGCCATGGTAATACAATCAAAGTGATTGCTAGCAAAAGGCAGGCATTCGGCATTTGCTTGAACAAATCGAATGTTTTCCAATAGCCCGAGGTCAATCAAACGATCGCGTCCGACTGCGAGCATTGCCGCATTGATATCGGCTAAATAAACACAGCCTTTTTCCCCAACACGTTGGCTGAGTAGCCGAGTTAAATCGCCACTGCCACCGGCTAAATCGAGTACCGTTTGTCCGGATCGTACGCCGCTGATCCCGATCGAAAACGATTTCCATAATCGATGAATCCCCAGTGACATTAAATCGTTCATGAGATCGTAGTTTTTCGCCACGGAATGAAATACCGCGCCTACTTTTTTTTCTTTTTCGTCTATCGCTACGGTTTGAAAGCCAAAATGGGTATTTTTTTCAGTCTGTTTCATGAGGGGAGCAGCTCCTCGCAGGCGTTCATGTATGCATTATCATCAGGCAGGCATTCATCACGTTGAGACGCCCAAAGACAAGCCTCGAGAGGTTCCATCATTAAATGCTCAGTACGATGAGCATTATGATGTTGTTGATAGAGTGTGTTATAAATGGCGGCGATTCCTGGTGGTTTGTCGAGTGCGATTTGGTCTCGAACGGCCAAATGCAGGCCCAGATGTAAAAAAGGATTATCACGCCGTTGTTCAGGAGCCGTTGGTGATTGCTCAAAAAAAGTGTGATAGTCAGGATGATCGATGATCACGCTGACAATTTGTTGCTCCAGCGGAGTCAATGGCTGGTTTTTCTTGTATTTTTGCCAACTGGAAAAAAACAATGGGCGGGTATCTTGAGTGCTATTACCAAAAACCATGTCTGCAGTACGCGTTGAGTCTTAATAGTTCAGAAGTTTAACGTATTCTGGGTGGAGTATCAACGGACGCAGCAGTTCTCAATATGGAGCTTACACAAAGATCGCCTCTAACCCAATACTGTCATCCCAGCGCAGGCTGGGATCCATTTCTGAATGAGCACAGTGCCATTTTGATACATGGCTCCCCGCCAGCGTGAGGAATATAATGATGTTGTTCAAATTATGATCTCCATATAGAGAACTGCTGCAACGGACGTGGTTGCACAACATCTCAACTTACTCTAATGTAGATAGATAAATTTATTCGTATAAACAGGAAATAAAAATGACGCGGTTGCTTGCTTTTGCCTTCACTTGTTTTTTTTCAATACAAGCATGCTACTCACAGCCATCACAAAACTCACCTGATATGCTGCGGCACCGATCGCAAACGTGGTTGTTTCCCTCATTTTCATCGGTGAATATTGTCGGAAATTTTAATGTTCAACTGCATACGGGATATGCGAATACTGCAGTGGTTCTATCTGGTTCGGCAGCGGCGTTAGAGAATGTGCAATTGGGTGTTATTGATGGCGTTTTACTCCTTTCATTGAAAAATCCAAAGCTTAATTGTGGTCCCATAACGGCAAACATCCGCTCTCGATATTTGAATGGTTTGATTTATCATGGCAAGGGCAATATATCAGGCCAACATTTACGCGCCAATCTTGAGAGGGCCGTGATTGATACTCGAGGAGAGACGACATTAAACGGCACAATTTTGTTAGGTTACCTTGAGGTCTTGGGTGGCGGATATACGCAAATTGGTGGTGCAACGAGTCGACGGTTACACGTCAAGATATCTGAAGATTCTAAACTTCGGTTGATGGGGGTTGTTGCATTGAAACGATTGGACATGAAAGGGAAGAGCTGGTTTAGCCTATTCTGGGAAAAATCACCGACACTGATCGTGCGTGCATGTGACAAAGCCCACATTGAAATAGCAGGAATTGTGAATAAGTTAGATGGCGAAATATGGAATTCCGCAGTGCTTAATACGCGATATTTACGTGCAAGACGGGTTTATATGAAAACACACGATTATAGTGTTGCGCTTATTTCTGCAACACGCCATCAACACACCTTAGCGGCAGATTCGAGTGACATCCGATTTTATAATTTACCTGACATGAAAACTGATTTTATGGCGGGTGACGGGGCGGTGCTGGATATGCGGGCGTTTAACACGTCGTTTGTTGAAGAACCAGAGCCGTATACGCCCTATAACAAATAAACGTACGCGTACGTTTCATCCCCATCGCCGACGCCCCGCGGCTTGACCGCGGGGTCGATGAATCTAGCAGGATTGTATGTTCTAAAAAGTCAACCATTAAAAACTTGAACATCGAGTATAAATAATGTTTTTTATGACACTAGACTAGCCCGTTATCACCGATCTGCCCCCTCACCCGCGATAGGAACTTGAACAGTGCATTGCGCTCATTCGCGCGAGGGTTGGGGAGAGGGCTCTTTGGATCATGGTTAAAACATCTTTTGTTGTTTGTAACACATCATCCTGGAAAAAGCAGTTGAAGGCTACTACGATGGCCTATTGCACTGAAATTTAAGGTTTTTTTGGCACTTTTTAAGTTCACTGTACGGGTGAGTACGCTTTTTTTTCGTAAGTTGCGAGCATATTGCCTCAGCGTCGCTTTACTCATAACCCTCTCTCCAGCCCTCTCCCGCGAATGAGTTCAATGCACTGCTCAAACTCCTATCGCGGGAGAGGGGGGCAAATCGGTGATAACGGGCCAGTCTAGTGTCATAAGCAACATTATTTATAACAATTTTATAAAAAACGTTCATTTTCTTGATTGTGAATAAAAAACGATCAACACTGGCCAGAATTAATGGAATGGCGTACTAGTCGTTTTACATAACTTCCACGTTGTCTGCTTGAGCGCCTTTTTTGCCTTGAATGACGTTAAAGGTCACCATTGCGCCATCGCGTAGTGCACGAAAATCATTGGGTTTTGTCGATGTTGCATGAAAAAAATATTCATTTTTCCCGGCAACAATAAAGCCGAATCGTTTTTTCCGATCAAAAAATTTGATGGTTCCAGATTGTGCTGTTTTTTCGGTTGAACGAGAAAATAGTGATTTTAATGTTTGAATCAGACCCATTCAGGTACTCCTAGTGATTGATTATTAGCGGTGAGGTTAAACCTGGAAAAAGTGTTAATCAATTCTCACCGTGATTAAGCCCTGAATACAGGGGCTTTTAATGATATTGAGATGCAGGATAATGGTGTTATGTCTCCACGCATCATTGTTTTTTAATACCGAGAAGAGGACTCGAACCTCCACGGAGTTACCTCCACTAGCACCTGAAGCTAGCGTGTCTACCAATTCCACCACCTCGGCAATCGAGGTGTACACTACCTTTGTTTATGCTTTCTGTCAATACTTAGAGGCGATCCTTGTGTAATTTATAAGCTCCATATTGAGAACTGCTGGTAATAAGTTCCATGCCTATTAAGGTTGTGGGGTCGAATTGGGAGTATTTTTCGCATCCAGCACCTCCTTTATTTTATTTTCAATGGCGGATTTTACATCTTGCTTCGCGTCGATTCCTACAGCTATTCTTAATGGTTCATTATCAGTTAACAATTTAATAAACCCTTTTGCTGATTTTGTTTTTAAATCTAGAAGTGGTGTTGTATCTCTCGTTGCTGCCTTGAATCTATTGCGAATGGACTCAAGCCGTCCTCCCTTAATGCTTCCGAACATAAATTCGGCAAGTCGATTAAAGTTTTTTGTCACATACGCTACAAAAACATTTGAAGTTTTTCCCTCCAAGCTGACTTTCCACCGGTGTTCACATACTTTAATACAGAGATCCTTGAACGATTTGTCAATCCTTGCCTGATCGCCAGTCTGGGTATTATTTATGAAAGCCTCAATCTCAGCCGTTAGTCCTTTCTTTTTTTTCTCCTCATTGAGTACAAGTCGAGCTAATTTAATGTTGTTTTTAGCTTTTGTTATGAGATCTTGATTTGGCGTTTCTTGAGGGGCTCTATCAAAGGTCTGTAATATAGTGCGGGCGGCAGATCCAAGTGCCTGAGTCACTTGATTAATGGGAGGGAAATTTTCCTCTACATACGAGAGATGAAAGTGAAATTTTACCCTCTTTTAAAAATTGTATTAAATATTGTCTCTTTGCGTCTTCATTCATCTTAGCTAGTTAATTTTCTCTTGGACTTCTTTGACTGCCTTGTTAGCTGCCTCTATCGCATCATCTAAAAATCCCATGGTCTTCTCCAAAGTTTTTAACACATAAATATCTAACACCAGATTATTTAAATATAGATTAGACTAATAAATATGCAAAATAATAAATTACTTGGAGATTGGATTAATCGGAGGTAAATCGATTCGCTTGGGTTTATGGGCTTGAGTTGCTGGTTGTGTTTGGCGGTAGGTATTGAAACTTTGCCACAATGCGTCACCTTGCCATGCTCGCTGTTGATTGGAATGATAGAGTGCTTGCGTTAATGCTAGTAGGTGTTTTTTTAAATGGACATCGCGGGTGTGGTTTGCAATGTCTTGTAAATTAAGAAAGGTTTCTTCTGGCCAACGCATTTTAGCCCAACTCAATAGTGCGTCTCGTGCGAATGCGGGTTGATTTTTTTTGCAGGCTTCCTGTAACTGTTTAACCGCGGTTTGGTTGCCGTTGTTACGCTTTAAACGGGGAGGGAACCGCCACAGTAAGGTCATTAAGCCACATGCCAGCGCAAATCCGGCTACGAAGAAGGCCCATTGAATGTCCTTTGATGATGACTCTGTATGGATTGGTTGTGTCGGGGGAGATTGGGTTTCGGCTTGTGGTGTTGCGGTTGTGTTGGTGGTGGTTAATTCACTGGGTTCAACGGCGAGAATATGGGCAGGGAGTGAGGCTTGTTCTATTTTGCCAGTCGTCGTGTTAAACCAAGGAAGATGGAGTTCAGGAATGGTGATATTGCCTGATTGATTCAGCAAATAAGTGACTTTTATAGTTGATGTCCCGGTTAGCTCATTCGCACGAACGGTATTTTTGACTTCGGGGCTTTCTGGATAAACATTGAATGCTTTATTGGTTTTAAAGGATAGTGTTGGTAATAATTGTGCAGGCATCGCCGTGGCATGTATGGTGACTGTTCGCGTGAGCGTATCGCCTTGTTTCATCGATTGTTTGGGCGGGTCGTAGGTCTCTGATAGCGTGATGTTTTTGGCCGGCAGCCAATCGTGCGCTTTATAATCTTCAGGCGCAGGGCGTATGGATAATTGAGTAGGTGATGTTTGTGCCGTGACGTGTCTTGGAAAACGATCATAGACCTCCGCATCTAATGATGGCGACGTAATGGTCAGTTTTCCGCTTTTTTGAGGGAAAATGGCGTATTGCTGTTCTTCAACGGCATAAAGTTGATTGTCAATCTGCGTTTGGTAATGACGTCCGTCGCCCAGAGGGATCAGCAATGCATCTGTAACGTTGGGTGCGTGATATTGTGGATTGATTAAACGTTGATTACTGTATAATTTGACGGTGTACAATATTTGCTGATTGACGTAGGGCTTCATTTCACTGGTGGTCGTTTTAAGCATGACATCGTCTGATGCATTCGATGGAGCGGTATCAGCATCATTGGTCGATAATACGTCTTCATGTTGATCGTTGCCAACAGCAATAACGTTAGGCTTTGTTTTATCTTGGCCAATGGTCAGAGCCGGAATAACCAGATTTCCTTCTTTTTGGGGACGCAATAGAATAATCCATTGGCTATAGGATGTCGTTTGTCCATTCACCATGCTGTAGGATACGTTGCGTTCAGTTCCTAGAATGACAAAGTCTTTTTGCAGGGGGGAAAGGTTTGGTAATGAGCCTGAATGGGCATTGTCGGAGGTCAGAATCAAGTGAAATGTGTCGTTCTTACGGATGTGAGTTGGATCAAGTTGTACGGTGGTTGCAGCTACGCCGATGGTCAGGTAGGTCGTCAAAAAGCCGCAAATTGTGGCCGCGCGCAGTATATATTGTTTCATGATCCCCACCTATTTTGTCTGCGTAAATGATCGCGTAAGAATTTTTCCCGCATTAAGCCGCCCGGATCATCAGGAACAAGCTTTAGCCATTGTTCTTTGGCACGTTGCTTCTCTTTTTCAGCCGAAGACATGTCGGCATTTTGCTTATCCTGATTTTGCTTATCCTGATTTTGCTTATCCTGATTTTGCTTATCTTGATTTTGCTTATCTTGATTTTGCTTATCTTGATTTTGCTTGTCCTGATTTTGCTTATCTTGATTTTGCTTATCTTGATTTTGCTTATCTTGATTTTGCTTATCTTGATTTTGCTTATCTTGTTTATCCTTATTCAGTAATTTTTCAATCATTGCTCGGTTATATAGGGCATCCTTATGATGCGGGTTCATCTTCAGCGCGTGATCATAGGCCTTTAATGCTGCTTCATATTGCCCTTGATGAGCAAGTGCATTGCCTTGATTAAAATATCCGTCATCCGTTCCAATTGTTTGATAACCCGATGCGGCTTCGTTGTAGTGTTCTGCGCGGTAAGCCGCTGTAGCTCGCCAGTTGCTGTCTTCAAAACGTTGACTTGCTTCGAAAAATTGATTTTTTTCCATCATTTTTTGGGCTTGTTGGTTTTTGGTGAGCCATAAATCTTCCCAGCTGAATGCGTGTGTGACAAAGGGTAGGCCGAGTGAAATAATACAGATGAGTTTTTTCATGATGAAATCCTCTGTAACCAACCACGCCGAAACACGGGCAACAATAACAATAGCGCGGGATAAATAAACCAGCGACCTTGATCTCGCCATACAGGGACTTCATTCTCTAAGTGAGCACTAAAGGATTGATGCGTTCGAGTCGCGCTTAACCAGTGATTTAAATCATCGGATTGATCAGAAAAAGGGATTAATTGACCGCCACCTGCATCGGCTAACCGTTGAAACAACGGATTTTGTGCTTTTTCGTGACTCAATACCGGCATGACCGATACTCGGATATCTTTATCCGCCAGAGCACGTGCTGAAGCAATATCCTCGGATGTCGGTGCTCGTGACGTGAGGACTAAAATATTGCCGTGATTAAATCCTGCTTGCCTGATGAGTTGAGCGGCCTCGTTCAAAGCGGTATCAAGATGATGTCCACTCACGGGCATGATACTTGGGGTTAACGTCGGCAATAATGCATCGATCGTTTGACTATCCTCAGTTAAGGGTGACGCGACAAACGGTTCCCCGCTATAAACCACCAAGCCAAATTGCCCCATTTCGCGACGCTTGAAGAGATCATGCAGTTTAAATTTAGCCCGACTTAATCGATCGGGAGACACGTCATTTTGTAACATGGCGTCAGACATATCGAGAAGAATGACGCGAGGTTGTATGGGTTGGTAAGTGGGTACAGGGAAACGCGACCACGATGGGCCGGCTAAACTCACTATCATCAATAGCGCGCTAAAAAGTAAGCCTATCAATGAAAATCGACGCTTATACTGTGGTTTTTTTTGGATTAAATACGGTAACAAATGAGCGTCACACACGTCGCTCCATGCATGATCATGTGCGTTTTTTTTCAATGCATGCCATGCAAATGCAAGCAGTGGAATAACCATAAGTAGCCAGTAGGGCCTAATGAAGTGCAACTCACTGAGCATAGTCACTCCTGATGGATGCGGTTTTGCGATGACGCGGCCAGACTCTTAATTGCCGATTCAGCCAATAGGCAAATAAAAACAAAGCAATGGCTAAAGGCCAGGCATAATAATCGTGTTGTGGGCGTATGGCTTGTTTTTCTTGTGTGACGGTTTCCATTTGATTAATGGTTTGGTACACCGCTTGCAGCGACTGGCCATCTGTCGCGCGGAAATAACGTCCGCCCGTCATTTTGGCGATTTCTTTTAAGGTATCTTCATCGAGATCCAAATCAGCATTAAGGCTCATAAACAACGTTTGGGCAAGTCTTGGGTCGTTATGGGCGCCTAGACCGATAGTATAAATTTTAATTCCCTCTGTGGCGGCAAGCTCCGCTGCTTTTAGAGGATCTAAGACGCCAGAGTTATTCACGCCATCCGTCAATAAAATAATGACACGCCCTGTTGCGGGAACATTCTGCAGTCGTTTAGTAGCAAGTCCGATGGTATCACCCATCGACGTGGTCTTGCCTGCGAGTCCGACGGTTGCATCCTCTATCCGCATGATCACATTGTGGTGATCATACGTCAGTGGCGTTTGTAAGTAAGCTTGACTGCCGAAAAGAATTAAGCCAACTTTATCCGTTTTTCGTTCATTGACGAATTGCATCGCGGCTCGTTTGACGACCGTCAATCGGGTCACTCGACGACCATTCAACACCATGTCGTCCAATTCCATACTGCCAGATAAATCCAGTGCAAGCATGATATTATGCCCTTCGCGTGCGATAGGGAGAGGTTCTCCTACCCACCGAGGCCCAGACAATGCGAGGAGTAATAATGCCCAAATCAACAGAAGCAGCATGCTCTGTGCCGGCTTGCCCAAGCGATATGAATTGCCTTCCATCAGGATCATAAGGTCATTGAAAAAAGGAACTCGTAACGCAGCCGGGAGTTGTAATGGTACGCGCGGTAGTAAGAACCAGATCATCATCGGCAAAGGCAATGCGATGAAAACCCAAGGGAGAGCTAATTCAAACATCGACCCCTCCGTTGTTTAATCCATAATTTGGCTTGATTAAATAATGGCCGTAAATCGAGCGGTTGTGGTGGCTGAAATGGGCACTCAATCAGCAATGCGCGCACGGGTTTGAAATCAATGCGGTGAGCTGTTTGAGTTAAAAAATCAACCCAAGCATCTCCTTGTAAACTCGCCACACGTTCTCTCGGGTAATAAACCAATGCGACTCGTTTGAGTAATTCGGAGATTTGAGCGGCGCTTAACTGGCTGTTGGAGTGTTTTAAATAGTCCTGCCGATAGGTTTCCAAAACACGTAATGCGTGGCGTTTGCTGCGACCATTCAGAATATAGCGAATCAGTAAAAATCCTCCGCCAATCAGTACAGCGAGCACGAAAACCCCAAGGATATAAAAGCCGGGTGCCAGCGGCCAGTAACCGATTGCGTCGGGTAAGTGAATATCGCGCAGTTGGGCGAGTTCTGGATGACGATTAAGCATGCGCTCTCCTTGGGAAAGTATCATACACACAGCGGGGTATATCGTCTTCTGGCGTGACTCGTATCAATGGAATATGTAAGCGTTTAAATTGTTGTTGTAGGCGGTTCATTCGGTCGTCACAGTGTTGTTGATATGCTTGGGCAACGCTGTGGTTAGTGGTGTCGAGTAAAATTTCTTCTTGGCCATTGGTGACTGCATAATGATGCGGCTTGGGTGGCGTTAATTCGAGTGGATCGCAGACGTGATAGGCCAGTACGTCACTATGACTACGTAGATGAGTGAGTAGCTGGCTGCACGTGGAGTCAAATTGATAAAAATCGCTAATGATGACGACAATACTACCAGGGCGTGCGACACGACACAGTCGCTGCAGGGCATGTTGAAGCGATTTTGATTTTGATGGTTCCAAAGGGATCGAGCGAGTGTAGTCACACAAGGCGTTAATCAGCGTAAGGACACCTGCTTCACGTGCTCTCGGCGTGTATTCGTTGTGTTTGTTGCTTGAGAAAAAAATTCCGCCGACCCAATCGCCTTGTTTCACTGCCGTCCACGCAAGCATTGCCGCGAGACGTGCGGCTATGACTGATTTAAACGCAAGCTGTGAACCGAAATACATCGATGGATTGAAGTCGGCCACTAAAACAACCGGTCGCTCGCGCTCTTCCTGGTAGAGTTTAATATGCGGTTTCCCCGTGCGAGCAGTGATCCGCCATTCCATATGGCGAATTTCATCTCCAGCTTGATAGTTGCGGACTTCAGCGAAATTCATTCCTCGGCCACGACGTTTGGACAGATGATTTCCTGCGCGGGAGGAGCGCTGGTCTGGCCGATAACGTACGGCTCTAGCAAATTGCTGTAAAGCGATGAGTTCGCCTAATTCGGTCGTGACACCAAACGTCATAATGCAATCCTAGGGTAAAGCCACTAAACGTAATAATTCATCCACAAAGTCATCCGGGCTAACGCCTTCTGCTTCTGCTTCATACGTTAAGAGTACACGATGTCGTAATACATCATGCGCAATCGCGTGGATATCTTCAGGAATGACATAATCTCGTCCAGCAAGCCATGCATGTGCTTTAGAGCATTGATCCAGCGCGATGGTCGCGCGTGGGCTTGCGCCATAGCGTAACCATCGTGCGAGTTGTTCACTGTAAGCAATGGGGTTGCGCGTTCCGACGACGAGTTGCACGATATAACGTTCTAACATGTCGCTGGTATGTACTTGAAGGACTTGTTTACGAGCCTCAAACAGTGATTTTTGCGATAAGAGATCCCTATTTTTTTCAGAGGGTTGTTTTTCTTCCTTCGGTAAATGCTGGGCAAGTGCTTCACGTCGGGCCAACGATAAAATGTCATGTTCGACTTGAGCTTCAGGATAACCTATTTTGACGTACATCAAAAAGCGGTCAAGCTGCGCCTCAGGTAATGGGTACGTTCCTTCTTGCTCAATGGGGTTTTGAGTGGCCATGACTAAAAACAACTCAGGCAATGGGTATGTTTTACTGCCCATAGTGACTTGGCGTTCGGCCATTGCTTCTAAAAGAGCGGATTGCACTTTTGCTGGCGCACGATTGATTTCATCTGCAAGTAATAGATGATGAAAAATGGGGCCAGGCTGAAATACAAACGACCCATCCTCGGGATGATAAATATCGGTGCCGGTTAAGTCACCGGGTAATAAGTCAGGCGTGAATTGAATTCGATGAAAGCTTCCCTCAACAACGGCAGCGAGTTCTTTAACGGCACGTGTTTTAGCTAAACCGGGAGCGCCTTCAACCAGTAAATGCCCATCGGCGAGCAACGCAATCAATAAACGCGAAATGAGCGACCTCTGGCCAAGAATACGAGAGTTCAGGTAGGTTTGTAGTTGTAATAACGGTTGTTGAAACGTTTCTGTACTTGCCGTGTCGAGTTCTTGCATAAATCCAAGCTCCTACAAAAAAATAATATCCTAGCGTGAAATAGCGTGATTGCCAAGGGGAGCGATATCTCATTTTAGGATTTTAATTGACCGTAATAGTCTAAGGCTCTCGATCGGCATTCACTGTGATTGACGATGGGTTTGGGATAATTGATTTTGCTATAAATCGATGCTGCATTTGTCGACTCCCAAGGGGCATGAATCAGCTCGTTATTTAAGGACGCAAGCTCAGGAATCCAGCGGCGTATATAGACCCCATCCCGGTCAAATTTTCTGCTTTGAAGTACGGGATTAAAAATGCGAAAATAAGGCGCGGCATCAGCCCCACAGCCAGCGACCCATTGCCAACTGGCGCTATTATTAGCAAGATCAGCATCAACTAGCGTATCAAGAAACCAATCGGCTCCTAATCGCCAATCAATGAATAAGTCTTTGGTGAGAAAAGAGGCGACTATCATTCGCACCCGATTATGCATGTATCCGGTTGCCCATAGTTCTCTCATCCCTGCATCAACAATGGGATAGCCCGTCATTCCTTGTTGCCAGCATTTTAATAGTGACTCATCATTATGCCAAGGAAAGGCATCAAACTCATTCTTAACGTTTTTATAGGGTAGAGAGGGGACATGGTAGAGCAGATAATAAGAAAACTCTCTCCAGCCGATCTCGGATAAAAAATGTTCAGCTCCGGCTAAATCACAGTGAGGTTCAATCTTCGCATATTCAATGGCTCTTAAAATGGTCCAAGGACTGATTTCACCAAAATGTAAATGGGGAGATAGATGTGAAGTGGCTTGTTTTTCGGGGATGTCTCGATTGGTTTTATAACCATGAAGATGGTGTGTGATGAATGCATTCAATTGTTGTTGCGCACCGTCCTCCCCTGGAGTCCAAACATCAGGAAATTGGGATGCCCAGTCGAGATGTGGTAAAAGTTGCCACTCCTCAAGATCATCACTTTTTACATCAACGGCATCAAGATGATGGGATATGAATTGCTGCGGTTGAGGTGTAAGCGCTTGTCGACAGGTTTTCCAATAAGGGGTAAATACTTTAAAAAAACCACCACTTTTATTATTTATGGTCCAGGGCTCATTCAATAAGCTTCCATTAAAACTAAAGACATCAATTTTTGACTCTTGAAGTGTTGTTTTGATTTTTTTATCGCGTGCGATGCTGTTGGGTTCATAGCATCGATTCCAATAAATCGCGTTTATTTTAAACGCGTTGATCACGTCTAAAATAATCTCTAAAGGGTTTCCTTTGCGGAGAATCAGTTTTAATCCAAACTGAGCGGTTAGCGAATGATTGAGCGCTTGGAGGCTGTGATGAAGCCACCACGCTTGCGCTTCGCCAAGAAGACTGTTTTTTTCATCCAAAATATAGATTGGAATCACTTGCTTGTGATTGGTGCAAGCTTGAAAAAATGCAGGATTATCCGTCAATCGTAAATCTTGTCTAAACCAAACTAATGCGATACTCATGTTATCCTTGTTTACTTTGTTTTGTAGAGCATAATTCCTTTTTTACAACAGAGCCAGTGTCTTCACCGCAGTTCTATCGTCACATATTAAAGTTTTCTCAATATGGGTCGATGATGATTGGAAATCAATAATAAAATTAATAATAAGGGAGTCCGTTATGAAACGATGGGGAGCAATTTTATTTATGAGCTTGATGTGGCTGTCGGCCGATATTTTTGCAAATCAACTCAGTTGGAATCAATGGATTGCCGGAGTGCGAGAAGAGGCGTTAAGTCAAGGAATTCCTCCTGCGTTGTTTGATAAAGCCTTTGCCGGGATGACAGAGCCAAGCCGTCAGGTGAAAGGCTTGGCGCGTTCACAGCCAGAACATCGACTCACTTTTGCAAAATATCTCAGCTCCCGCGTGGATAGTTATCGCGTCGTTATTGGTCGAAAAGAGTTCGAGCGTAATCGTGCCGTGCTTGAAAAAATTGGTCGTGAATACGGTGTTGACCCCTGCTTTATTGTGTCGTTTTGGGGTCTAGAAAGTAGCTACGGAAGTTATATGGGTAATTTCCCGGTCATTAAATCACTTGCCACTCTGGCTTATGAGTCGAATCGCCCTGAATTTTTTCGGCATGAACTTTTTTTAGCGCTGCATATTTTGAATGATGGCCATGTGCCCCTTGATAAATTTAAAGGTGAGTGGGCTGGCGCGTCAGGTCAACCACAATTTTTACCGTCGAGTTGGGTAAAATATGCGGTGGATTACGACGGCGATGGGCATAAAGATATCTGGACGTCGAAGCCGGATGTGTTTGCCTCGATTGCAAATTACATGAAGAAAAATGGTTGGCAAGCGGGTGAGCCATGGGCGGTTTATGTGAAATTGCCTGCGAATTTCGATATGAAATTGGAAGGTAAAACCATCGTTAAATCGGCTCGTGAGTGGAACGCGATGGGTGTTCGTACGGAGAGCGGTCAAGCGTTGCCGTATGAAAATTTGCAAGCAAGTATTGTCAAACCTTTGGGTGGCCCAGTGTTTCTTGCTTATCCAAATTATAAAATGATTTTACGGTATAACAATTCAATTTATTATGCCGGTGCAATTGGCTATTTGGCAGACAAAATTTGTAAACGGCAGCCTTAAGAGGACTTACAAACAAGGATCTCATGATGGACAAGAGAGCCAAATATAACATAGGTGATTGGGTCAGGCATACTCGTCAAGGTTATCGTGGCGTTATTGTCGATGTTGACCCATTGTTCCAAGCGTCAGGGCATTATAATCCACAAGCATCCGTTCGTGAGTTTGCCGGGCGTAATCCTTGGTATCGTTTACTGGTCGATGGTAGTAGCCAGGTGACTTATGTCGAAGAGTGTTTGCTTCTTCCGGATAACGGTGGTGGTTTAATTGATAATCCAAATGTCAGTATTTATCTTGATCAACACGAGGGCCATTATTGTCTTCATGCGGTCAGGCATTAAATGTGTTAACAACGTTATCCACAACGTGTAATTTTTGGTTAATTTGTTTTTTTGATTTTAATCAATGAGTTAAAGATTAATCGATCGGATAGTATATTGATTTAAATAAAGTTATTCACACCTTTTTGCACAGTAATAAAAAGAGTGTTTGGTCTGTGTTTTGACCTTACAACTCGGTTGAGTAGAATGGATAAGTCGTACTAAAAAAGTCGAGCATCGCCGAACATCAACATACTAATAAGGATATCACTATGTCAAAATCAAACCAAAATTTTAGTCTGCTCCCTCCAGAATTAAAACGCAGTTGGGGGTGGTTATTAGCGCTAGGGGTTTTGTTTATTGCATTGGGCACCATCGCGTTAAGCATGGTAGTTGGTGTCACGCTCGCCAGTATGCTGTTTTTGGGGGTGTTACTTATCATTGCTGGACTGTCACAAATTTTTGATGTGTTTAAGTCGAAGCATTGGCGAGGCGCCTTGTCACATGCGCTGATTGCGGTGCTTTATATGACCGCGGGTGGGTTGATCATTTATGATCCATTGCTTGCGTCAAGTTTAATCACAGCGGCTTTGGCAGGAGTATTGATTGTCATTGGGTTGATTCGCTTGGGGATGGCGATAGTGCTGCGTGAAGCAAAAGGTTGGGGATGGTTGTTTTTAGCGGGACTTGCGGCAATTGTATTGGGCGTGTTGATCCTGATGCAATGGCCCTATAGTGGATTATGGTTTATTGGATTATTTGTTGCCATTGAGCTGATCATCGCCGGCTGGACCTATGTGTTTCTCGCGTTTTCAATTCGGGGAGTGTAGATCAGATCGAGTAGGGGCGATCATCGATCGCCCCTATGTATATTACTGAAATCGTTCAATACTTGCCATGATTTCCTGACGCGCTTCTTCAGGACCAGCCCAGCCATCCAGTTTTACCCATTTGCCTGTTTCTAAGTCTTTATAATGTTCGAAAAAATGCTCTAAGGTTAACAGCAGTTGTTTGGGTAAGTCTTCATGCGTTTTGACGGAACTATATGTGGTGCAAAGCTTATCAATGGGGACCGCCAACAGTTTAGCATCAGTGCCCGATTCGTCGGTCATTTTTAACATGCCAACAACACGACAACGTACAACCGATCCACTTAATAGTGGAATGGGAGTGACGACTAGCACATCGACTGGGTCTCCGTCTTCAGATAGGGTTTGCGGAATGTAGCCATAGTTCGCAGGGTAGTACATGGCGGTCGCTAAAAAACGATCAACAAATAAAACGCCGGTTTCTTTATCGACTTCGTATTTTACTGGTTCTCCGTGCATTGGAATTTCAATAATAACGTTAATTTCATTGGGCACATCCCGCCCAGCACTGACTCGCATTAATCCCATAAAATGATCACCTGTTGACTATATTGAAAGATGCAGTATTATGCGGAAAAACTTTAAAAAAGGCAAAATTACTATGACGAATTGTTTATTTTGTAAAATTGCTGCAAAAGAAATCCCTGCCAATATTGTATTCGAAAATGATGAAGTGGTGGCGTTTCATGACATTCGACCTCAAGCGCCCACGCATATTCAGGTTATTCCAAAGCGACATATTTCAACTATTAATGACTGTGAAGCTGGGGACGAGTTATTGATAGGGCAAATGGTATTGACTGCGAAGACACTTGCGGCTCAAAATGGATTCAGTGAGCAGGGATATCGATTGGTTTTTAATATAAATTCAGGTGGCGGACAGGAAATTTACCACATTCATTTACACATGTTGGGTGGGCGACAGATGATGTGGCCTCCAGGCTAGAGTTGAGCAAATGATTATGCAAGAACAATATAAACAAATACTACAAAGCATTGGTGAAGATGTAAATCGAGAAGGTTTGCTTGAAACCCCTGCGCGTGCAGCCGAAGCGATGCGTTACCTAACGAAAGGTTACCAGGACTCGCTCGAAGACATCATTAATGGGGCTTTATTCGCTTCAGAAATGAGTGAGATGGTCATTGTAAAAGACGTTGAAATGTATTCAATGTGCGAGCATCACCTGTTACCATTTTTGGGGAAATGCCACGTTGGATATCTACCGAATGGAAAAGTGTTGGGCTTGTCCAAAATTGCCCGTATTATTGATTATTATGCACGACGCTTACAACTCCAAGAACGCCTAACATCCGAAATAGCCTATTGCATCGAAGATATTACGGGTGCACGCGGCGTAGCAGTGGTTATTGAAGCGCGGCACTTATGTATGATGATGCGCGGTGTTGAAAAACAACATTCCGTTATGACGACATCCGTGATGTTGGGTGAAATGCGCAATAATCAAAGTAGCCGTACAGAATTTTTAACCCTCATTCGATAGAGGACAAGGACTATGTTTGAAAATTTAACTGAACGACTCACGCGAACGTTTAAAAATTTAAGCGGTCAGGGGCGTTTGACCGAAGAGAACATGCAGCATGCTCTGCGTGAAATTCGGATGTCGCTGCTTGAAGCGGATGTTGCATTGCCGGTTATTAAAGAATTTCTTGAGCAGGTCAAACAAAAAGCCCTGGGCCAGGATGTCGCGACAAGCTTAAAGCCGGATCAAGCGCTTATTAAAATTGTTCACGATGAATTGATCGAGGTGATGGGGAGTGCTCGCGTCGAGCTTGATTTTAAAACGCAACCTCCTGCGGTTATGCTCATGGCGGGTCTCCAAGGATCAGGTAAAACCACAAGCACTGCAAAATTGGCTCGGTACTTACGGGACACCGAAAAGAAAAAAGTCATGGTGGTCAGCGTTGACGTTTATCGTCCGGCAGCGATTCAACAGCTGAACGTACTGGCAACGGATCTCGATATTGCCTATTTTCCAGCCGATCCCACGGATAAGCCCATCGTTATTGCTCAAAAAGCGCTAGAACACGCTAAAAAACAATTTATGGATGTTTTACTGGTTGATACAGCCGGTCGTTTGCATGTTGATGCAGACATGATGACTGAAATTAAAGCGCTGCACCATGCGATTAAGCCAGTTGAAACCTTATTTGTTGTTGACAGCATGACGGGTCAAGATGCTGCGAATACGGCAAAAGCATTTCATGATGCATTACCACTGACAGGTGTCATTTTAACAAAGACGGATGGTGATGCGCGTGGTGGGGCGGCTCTTTCCGTTCGATACATTACTGGGCAACCGATCAAATTTATGGGGGTTGGTGAAAAACTAGATGCCCTAGAAGCGTTTCATCCTGAGCGTGTTGCATCACGTATTCTTGGAATGGGTGATTTGCTGACACTAATAGAAGAAGTCGAACGTAAAACTGATAAAGCGGCTAGCGAGAAATTAGCTAAAAAAATCAAAAAAGGAAAAAGCTTTGATTTAGATGATTTTAAGCAGCAACTCGTGCAAATGACCAATATGGGTGGCATGAGTGGTATGTTGAGCAAATTACCTGGCATGGGACAGCTTCCCGCACAGGCTGCTGGGCACATGAATGATAAATCGTTGCAGAAAACAATCGCAATTATTAATTCAATGACCTTGAAAGAGCGACGTGTTCCTAAAATTATTGTAGGATCACGTAAGCGACGTATCGCGCAAGGATCAGGAACTGAAATACAAGATTTGAATCGCTTGTTAAAGCAATTTGAACAAATGCAGAAAATGTTAAAGAAGGTGAGTAAGCCTGGCGGAATGAAACAAATGATGCGCGGGATGGGTGGAATAGCAGGTCTAAAGGATATGTTTCCTGGGGATTAAGGTTCCCGGATATCCAAGTTGCCTTGTATGAAAAATAAATTTAAAAAACACTTCCATTGCGTCGCTAATTTTCGTACAATACCGAACATTTTTAAGTAATCATGCACTAAATAGAGGGAAAAAATGGTCGTTATCCGTTTATCACGAACTGGGGCTAAGAAGCGCCCTTTTTATCACATCGTTGTGACTGACAGCCGCAGACGCCGTGACAGTAACTATATTGAGAGTATTGGGTATTTTAACCCTGTTGCTCGTGGACAAGAAATTCGTTTGCATTTGGAAACGGAAAAATTAGCCCACTGGCAAGGTGTTGGCGCTCAATTGTCTGATCGTGTTGCATCTTTATGCAAAGAACACATGAAAAAGCAAGTAACCTCTGCAGCATAATTGCTGTTGAGTAATCATTGATGAGCATTGAGTGAAAGCAGATAAAGATTGGGTTATTGTTGGTCGCTTTGGGCGCCCTCACGGGATAAAGGGTTATGTATCCGTACATTCGTTTACTGACCCGATTCATAATATTCTGTCCTATCCTGATTGGTTTGTATTGATGAATGGCCAGTGGACACCACTCAACATTCTGAATACAGAGGAGCATACTCGCTCTATTGTCGCCTTTATTGAGGGCTATGAAGATCGAGACAAAGTTGCCCAATTGACTAATCTTGATATCGCGATTCCTTCAGAACAATTGGCTGATCTTGATCCAGGGGAGTACTACTGGCATCAGCTCGTTGGAATGACGGTGGTGAATAGCCATGGCAAACTACTGGGAACAGTCTCTGAAGTGATTGCTACAGGCTCAAACGATGTGTTAGTTGTTACAGGCGACGAGCGATATTTAATTCCATACCGATTTGGCGTTGTTGTTCTCAGTGTTTGTGAAGAAACAAGGCAAATTACCGTTGATTGGGATAATGAATATTTATGATGCATCTGGGGGTGATTAGTCTATTTCCCGAGATGTTTTCAAGCTTATTTCACGGTGTTTGTGGACGAGCGATTGAACAAGGTCTGGCGAAAGTGGATCTCTTCAACCCTCGTGATTGGTCTATGCGACCACATCGACAAGTGGATGATAAACCCTACGGCGGTGGCCCTGGGATGGTGATGATGTATGAGCCTTTGTTTGGCGCGATTACTCACGCACAGTCCCAAATGTCGAAGCCTAGCAAAGTTGTGTATTTAAGTCCGCAGGGAAAACGCGTTCAGCAACGTGATTTAAATGAATTAGTCGCGCTGGAACAGCCGATCCTTTTTATAGCGGGACGGTATGAAGGCATTGATGAGCGGATTATTGATCATCATGTGGATGAAGAGTGGTCTTTGGGTGATTTTGTGCTCAGTGGTGGGGAATTGGCCGCCATGGTATTTATCGACGCCATCATAAGATTACTGCCTGGTGCGCTGGGGAATCCTGGATCAGCCGGGCATGATTCGTTCATGCATGGTTTGCTTGAGCATCCTCATTATACACGCCCAGAGTTGATACAGGGGGCGAGCGTACCGGATGTGCTACGAAATGGAAATCATCGAGAAATCCAGCGTTGGCGGAAGAAGCAGGCACTAGGGCGAACATGGCTCAAACGTCCAGAGTTACTGGAAGTGTTGAATTTAAACGAAGCAGATAAGCAGTTGCTTATCGAATTTATAGTTGAAAATGGTGGGGCAGATTTAGGATTAGGAACGTGACCGGAAGTTATTTCGGTCACGTTCCTTAGCATAATCACCCAGTTTAGGAGCATCAGATGACGAATATTATTGACGAAATTAATGCTGAGCAAATGCAAGGCAAAGAAATCCCTGCGTTTGGACCCGGTGATACCGTGTTGGTACAGGTTAAGGTGAAAGAGGGTACACGTGAGCGCTTGCAGGCGTTTGAAGGCATTGTTATCGCCAAACGTAACCGAGGCTTAAATTCAGCGTTCACCGTGCGAAAAATTTCGCATAATGTTGGCGTAGAGCGAGTGTTTCAAACGTACAGCCCCGTTGTTGACAGCATTACAGTGAAGCGCCGTGGTGATGTTCGCCGAGCGAAACTGTATTATCTGCGTGATTTAGCAGGTCGTGCAGCACGTATTAAAGAAAAATTAGTAAGCAAAAAAGAAAAATAGAGTGCATTACTTGTAAATTGATCTAGTTTTGGTTAAAATCGCCCGTCCAAGACTAATATTGAATGGTTAGGGCAGCACGGAGTTAATTTAATGAAAACAATAAGCGCCAAGACACACGAAGTTAAACGTGATTGGTATGTCGTTGATGCCAACAACAAAGTGTTGGGTCGTATGGCTACGGAAATTGCGCGCCGTTTGCGCGGTAAACATAAAGCTGAATATACACCTCATGTCGATACTGGGGATTATATTGTTGTGTTGAATGCAGAAAAAGTGGTTGTTACAGGTAGTAAATTTACTGATAAAACTTATTATAGCCATACAGGGTTTCCTGGCGGGATTAAATCAACTTCTTTTGAGAAACTTCAAAAGAAAGATCCGGTTCGCATTATTGAACTTGCCGTAAAAGGCATGCTTCCCAGAAATCCTTTGGGTCGAGCAATGTATCGCAAACTTAAAGTTTATGCAGGGGATCAACATCCTCATCTAGCGCAACAACCAATAGAACTTGTGATTGAGGAAAGAAAATAATGGCTGAGAAGCAACAATACTATGGTACTGGTCGTCGTAAAAGCTCTTCTGCAAGGGTTTTCTTACGCCCAGGCAAGGGTAACTTTATTATTAACCAACGCCCTCTAGAAGAGTACTTTGGAAGAGAAACCTCATGCATGGTTATACGCCAGCCTCTCGAAACGGTTGAAATGCTAGGTAAATTTGATGTTTACATTACCGTTATCGGCGGTGGAATATCTGGTCAAGCAGGCGCTGTACGTTTAGGCATCGCTCGTGCGCTCGTTTCTTATGACGAAAGAGGAATGAAGGAAGGTGATGAGCCTGATCCTAACTCTTTCCGCAGAAAACTTCGTGCTCGCGGACTACTCACACGTGATTCACGTTGTGTAGAGCGGAAAAAAGTGGGTTTACACAAAGCTCGACGAGCAACTCAATACTCAAAACGTTAATTGTTGTTGTTCTTATAAAAAACCCGCTCAGCGGGTTTTTTTTTGTCGATCGAATTGATCATCTTGATTTTTGGTGAAAAATATGATTTTTATGAAAATTCCACTTGGCTGGACATTTGTTTCCGGTGACTATACCGACGAATCAACAATAAATGACCATTTAACCCATGATGCTACTGGAGAGGTCATCGATCTGCAATCGGCTATTAAATCACGACTGCAGAACTATGGCTCCAAATCACCTAATGAGCTTGTGTTTACAACGTGCTTAGGGCAAGTCACAATCCCTATTTTCCACAAAAGAGTCCCAGAAAGAAGTCATGGTCCATTTTTAGCGTATGCGCCGAATCATAATGGAAAATTTCCTACGGCATATGCTGATATGGATGATGCTGGTCGATATAGGATTAAACGATATAATAAACTACTTCAGCAGCATTGTAAGTCGTTATCGCCATATAATCTGAGTCCCAGCAATCTCACTGTCGACCCTAATGCGTCTTCACCTTCGCCGAATAGTTCGGAACTCATCAATGGTAGTTTCTCATCCAGCCGATTATGTTGGTTTTCAGCCAGCCAACAGTTATTGTCGCCTGAGGGGTTAAGACAAGTTGAAGCCGCGCGTCAAGAGCAGCGTGATAAACGCAGAGGACCGGAGCGATCTTTTTAGAAGATCGTAGCGGAGAGATCGGAGGTCGGCCTACGATCTCCCAACCTCGAGCTCAGTAACATTCTGAAGCCCCCGTGGCAACGCATGACCTCTGCGTCCACGCTCACCTTGGTAGTGCTGTAGATCGGCGGCTTTTAAGGTGAAGTGACGTTTTCCCGCATGAACACTTAGGGTGCTGTCGGGTGTAATCACTTGTATATCAACAACGTACTCTTCACGTGTCGCTGCTTTTGCGGAAGGGATATTGATTATCTTATTGCCTTTTCCACGGGTTAATTCCGGCAGCTCATTGACCGAGAAGAGTAATAAGCGGCCCGAGCTGGTGACGCATGCGATTTGTGCATTTTCACGCGTAGTCATAATCCGTGGGGGTAGCATCAGGCTATTTTTGGGTAGTTTCAAGCAACTTCTTCCACTACGCTGCTTGACGAAAAGTTCTCTTAATTGCGTTAAAAATCCATAGCCTGCGTCGTTGGAAAGTAATACCCAGTCTTCCGGTGCGCCACTGATTAATGCAACAAATTGTCCTTTTTCAGGGGGATTTAATTTTCCAGTTAATGGTTCGCCTTGCCCACGTGCTGACGGCAAGGTGTGGCCTGGTACGGAATAGACTTGGCCGAAATTATCAAAAAAGATAACCGGTTGATTGCTTCGAGCATTGGTTTGTGCGCGAAAGGCATCGCCGGATTTGAAGCTTAGCTCTCGGCCATTGATATCATAGCCCTTTGCTGCGCGCACCCAGCCTTGTTCTGATAAGACAACGGTGATGGGCTCATTGATAACAATATCTTCTTCCTTGAGCGCTTGAGACTCGCCGCGTTCAACCATGGGGGCGGATCGTGCATCACCATAGGTCTCACGATCTTTAATAATTTCTTCTTTTACAAGGGTCTTCAGCTTCTCGGGACTGGCCAGAATCGCCATTAAATAATCCCGTTCGAGTGCGAGCACATCTA
This sequence comes from Legionellaceae bacterium UBA6148, assembly GCA_002423125.1. GTDB lineage: Bacteria > Pseudomonadota > Gammaproteobacteria > Legionellales > Legionellaceae > UBA11403. Next base: position 30,823 of record DIUW01000054.1, read on the forward strand.
GTTCTCCACGCAGTTTCATTTCTTCAAGCTTGGCTAGATGGCGTAACTTGATTTCAAGAATGGCCTCAGCTTGACGCTCACTGATTTGAAACCGTGTCATTAATACTTGCTTTGGATCGTCTTCTTCACGAATAATTTTGATGACTTCGTCAATATTTAAATAGGCAATCAGCAGGCCCTCTAATACATGTAAGCGATCAAGTACTTTATCTAAACGGTATTGCAAGCGTTTTTTGACTGTGGATAATCGAAATATCAGCCACTCATGCAAAATGGACATTAACGGTTTGACTTGTGGTTTTCCGTCTAAGCCAATCATGTTGAAATTAACACGGTAACTGCGTTCCAGATCCGTCGTTGCAAATAGATGAGACATCAGGCCGTCAACATCAACTCGATTGCTACGAGGGATAATGACGAGTCGTGTAGGATGTTCATGATCGGACTCATCGCGTAGATCATCCACCATGGGTAATTTTTTTTGTATCAATTGGGCGGCAATTTGCTCCATGACTTTCGCGCCAGAGACTTGGTAAGGAATTGCCGTAATGACAATATTGTTCTCTTCCCGTTTGTAGACGGCACGCATTTTGACAGAGCCCATTCCGGTCGAGTACAGCGTGTGTAATGCTGAAGCGGGCGTGGTAATTTCAGCGTGTGTTGGAAAATCGGGTCCTTTAATCAATTTTAAAATAGCGCTCAATGACGCGTCTGGATGATCTAACAAATGCACACACGCGTTAGCCACTTCGGTGAGATTATGGGGCAATATATCGCACGCCATGCCAACCGCAATACCCGTTGCTCCATTGAGTAATACATTCGGAAGTCTTGCGGGTAATAATGACGGCTCTTGCATCGTCGCATCAAAATTATCGACCCATTCCACAGTACCCATTTGTAATTCGTTCAATAAGGTATCGGCATAAGGCGACAGACGCGCTTCCGTATAACGCATGGCTGCAAATGATTTTGGATCGTCTGCTGACCCCCAGTTTCCTTGGCCATCCACAAACGGATAGCGATATGAAAAGGGTTGCGCCATGAGCACCATGGCCTCATAACAAGCGGAATCGCCATGCGGATGAAATTTACCCAATACATCCCCGACGGTTCGTGCTGATTTTTTATGTTTTGATGACGACTTAAGTCCCAATTCCGACATAGCGTACACAATACGGCGCTGCACGGGTTTAAATCCGTCTGCAATATGGGGGAGCGCCCTGTCTAAAATCACATACATTGAGTAGTCGAGATATGCTTTTTCGGTGAATTCATTGAAGGGTTTGCGTTCGATGAGATCGTTCATTAGATGTACCTATTAGTATTGCACTGTAATGATTATTATAATACGCTGTTTACCTAGCTCATGTCGACATGAGCACTGTATTGATTGTTAAAGGATTAACATGAAACCGAATTCAGATTTATTGTTACAGCACTTACTCCTTGCTTTTAATGACAAGTCCCAACGACGTCATCCACAACATGCCCCGCTTATTAAATGCTTAGAGACGGCATTGATTGACTATCATTATAATAAAGATGTTCTTTATCCAAATTGGTTAGAATGGCTGATTTCAGCGAATAATATGCTGCATACGCGTGCTCAGCAACGTTATTCTGTTGAGTCCATTCAGTGTTTGCATGTGTTGTTGCGTGATCGATTAGTGACTTATGATAAATCTGTAAAAAAAACGCAGAGTCAGAATGCCCAAGATGTTGATTTTATGGCTGAGTATGGATTTTATGACTATTCATTAATTCTTGAGAATATTCATCGATCCGCATCAGACGACCAATTGACGTCTAGTCAAGAAGCCAGCACTTCCGAATCTCCAGCATTATCTTCAGATATGTCATCGCTGCGTCGATTTTCGTTCTTACCCCCGGGATCGTCCATGCCGTCGAAAATGCCAGTGTCTTTATCTTTCAGTAATGGTTGATGATTTGAGAGTAAACACTAAAGGCTCTTCAAATAGATGAATACTGCGGTATTCATTTTTCCCACAACGATACTGTTTGCCTAATGTTCTGATATGCCATAACAGGATGGCCGCAATGCTCATAATAATTAAACAGGGGGAGTTAGGTGATTGGGTTATATGAGTGAGGTAGTCGGCCAGTACTGGAGGTACGCCGGCTGCAATGCTTGCTGCGATTGAAAACGTAATGGACAATGCGGTACAGCGAATGTGTATGGGGAATAACTCGGTGAGTATGACGGAACATACGCTGTAATAACCCGCGCAAGGGATTGAGATGAGCAGTTGCATGATTAAAAATTCACTGGGACTCCCAAAGTGGACTGCAACCATCAATGGATACGATAGCATGAGCATCCCTGCGGTTGAAAACGTAATGATGCTCAGACGGTCTCGTTTATCGGATAAAAAGCCAAAAATAGGAATTAAAACAGCGGTGACTATCAATGACAACAGGGTTGATGTTGTGACAAATGAGCGTGAAAAATGGGCGTCATGCACGGCATGCAAGGGCATATAAAGATAAAAGAAGAAGCTACTGGCGACGGATAAAAAACTTGCAAAAAAGGCATAGCGAAATAAAAATGGGTATTGTTGCATGAAGCGGATGGACTGTTTATAGAGTTGTTGGGTCGTTGGTTTGTGTCGGTTGGCATAATACAACACATAACTTAAACTTTCGGGCATTCGATAACGGATGATAAAACCAATTATCATGGCGAATATAGCCAATAGAAAGGGTACGCGCCAGACCCAGTCATACTCAGGATCATTGACGATGACTCGATGCGCACTTTCAGCCAAAATGCAGGCTAATATCGTACCCGCCTTCACTCCGACTGATGACCAACATCCTCGAAATCCACGTTGTTTTGCTTCGCCACTTTCGACTAAAAAAGAGGATGAGTTTAAAAACTCTGAGCCAATACCAATGCTTTGGGCAATACGGAGTCCTAACAAAAGCACCACTGATATAGCCCCAATACTTGCAAATTCGGGGATGCATCCAATGAGTGCGGTTGCGAGGCCCGTCATGATAATGGATACCATCATGGTTTTTTTCCGACCATAGCGATCAGAGCATAGACCTAGGGCGAATGCACCAACGGGTTTCACAAGATAAGCCACGAAAATAAGCATCAATACCACGCGTGGGTCGCCTTGGTTACTCCCCATTAATATGCGTGAAAGTTCAGATGAAAGGTAGTAACAGATGGCCACGTCATAGGCTTCGACAAAATTACCCATAAATCCGGCAAGGATGGCCCTGGTTTGATATTTCATAATATGCCTACAGTATGGGGTAAGTGTGCTTCTTCTTCATCAATGAATAGCGAACTCAAATGAGTCGTGCAATATTGTCCTAACTTCAGAAGTTCGTCTTGTTTGGTGCTGAAAATCTCACGCGTATATTCTGAGTCGATTGCGCTCGCTATAGAATAAATGACGTGGCCACTACCGAGTATTGTCGCGATGGATATTCCTAAAGGATAGCGTGGTTTAATTTGTTTTATGTAATATAACTCATCATAGCGTTCTGCGGAATAGAGTGATTGCCAACTTGCGTGAATGCATTGTTTAAACCAGTCTGGGTTATAGGTGTTATCAAATCGCCATAACACACTGCTGAATAAGTTATATTCCAGTGATGGTGTTGACGAGAGTGTGAGTAGCGTATTATGGGGCGTGATGTAGGTCATGGCGATGTGGTTCACTTCGTGTAGTGTCAATACATCACGAAATATAGCGCGTGTTTTGGATTTGTGGGCGAAGAGCTTGTCGAGCCATTGAGGGTGGAGTGCAAGGTCTTGTTGGAAGATGTCCATAAGTGTTTCTTCTACAAATTTTTATAATCAATTCATCTAACGGCTAAAATGGCTCGCCGAGGATAACGCCAAGTCTATAATTTTTTTTGATTGCTCATCCGTCGCATTAATTTGGCTCACGTCCTTGGCAAGGTCCATTAAAAAATCAGAGACTTCATTTTGTGTTCGACCGCTATTATATAGGGTAAATGCCCGTTCGAAAATGTAACGGATTAAAGTGTTACTGATTGTTAATTTATCGGCCGATTCATTGAGATCGCTGTTGCCGTCGCCAAATAAGAGCCAGCCTGGCGATACGTGGAGTTGTGCGGCGATTTCAACCAGCTTTGCGGGTTCGGGGAGAGCTTGCCCACGGAGGTATTTTCGGCAAATTTGTGTTGAATACCCAGTGATTTCCGCGAGTTTATAAATATCCACCCCTGAAGTTGAGCGTTGCGAGTTAAAGCCAGCTGCAATTAATGAGTCACGCAAGCGGTGGGCAAACTGTTTGGTTAAGTCGACTTTTTCCATCGTTGTTCAGTACGCCTTGGTTCGTATCAGTTGTTCGTTCAGAGCCAGTGTAACAAATGATTTTTTTATACGCAAATTTGATGTCATTTGGAAACTTTGAGTTTCGTTTCGAAATTAAAAGTTGACATTTGTTTTGAAATCGATAAAATGACCGGCGAAACGTAAGGAATATGTTTTAGTCGAGTCCAAACAGGCGAACACCCAGTGCGCGATTTGCGCTGTGTGAGCCAAGGGTTGATGGAATGAGTAGCTGAATCATGGCGACCAACCTCGTAAACCAATAAGGCCGAAAGGGGGCATCCTTTCGGCCTTATCTATTTTGCGGTTTCGCTCAATCGTTGCGCATGCTCTGCATCGATGTCGATGTCGATGATTCTTGCAGGGGAGGTATGGGTTTTTGATCAAAGAACCTAATGATATTAAACCAATCCGTTTGTTCTGCTTGAGTGACCGCTTCTCTAGACGATCCTTCATGCTCATCCGTGCTTATGATTGCGGCCTCTTGTACCTCGGATTTTACATCATCCCATTCTGATGTTGCGACTTTAGGCAGTCCTGGGGTTGCTTGTTTAATATCGATGAGAGCCATATCGAGCAAACTGGTCAATAGAGTTTCATCCGGTTGAGCTCCTCCAAAGAAAGATAGCGCGAATGTGGTTTTGGCGAGTAATTGTCCGTACTTAATCGTTAATTGGGAATCTGCGGTTTTTAATCGATCAATGCTTGTAGTGACCTGCAGTCGGGCAAGTTTCTCGTAATGAAGGAGATCCATTTGGAGTGCGGCTATCGTAATTTTACACTCCGATATGATCTCTAAAATTGCTTGTGAGCGCTCTCGTTCTCGTGCTTTAAAATTGGAAAGCTGCATACTTTCAGCGACTTGTTGTAAGTTGCTTGCATCGATTTGACTGACTACTTTTGTTGCAAAATAGCGCGCTGCGTAATATTGAAAAATATGCAAGGGCTGGTTGTCGTAGGGAATATTCAGTAACAACGAATGCCGTAGCTCCTCAATCATGGCCGGGATGAGCTCGAGCCCTTTTGACAACGCAACGCCCGTGATGCCTTCGGACTTATCTTTTTCTTTAGATAAAGCAAGGATTGATCTTCTCGTCGTTGTTAATGTTTCGTTGAAAAAGGTAAGTGCGGTGTCATCATCAATAACCGTGGGATTATACGCTTCTATAATTTTTCGCAAGTTTCTCAGATACTGACGTTTATTTTCGGCCAGATCAGGCCTACGTTGCCACCCCGCCATGCTTAATACTTTATTTTGAACGGATTGGTCTGCTGCCTGAGATTCGTCAATAGCGGTGTCGATGATATTAAGCAAATGTTGTTTACATAGTTCAACAAAAATGGAGTTCATAACTTCAGTCCTTATACTGTATTATAACTGTATTATAACAATCATTATTTAAAACAAAGGGAATCATAATCATCATGTCTCTTCATATCATAGTTTTAGCCGCTGGCCAAGGAAAACGAATGGCCACATCGTTACCCAAAGTATTGCATCCTATTGCAGGGAAGGCGATGCTTGCCCGCGTAGTCGAGGTGGCGACGCATTTAAATCCTGCTCAAATTCATGTGATTTATGGTTTTGGTGGTGAGCAAATTAAATCAACGCTTGCCGATCTTCCGGTGCATTGGGTATTGCAGGAGCAGCAATTGGGAACCGGTCATGCCGTGATGCAAGCATTGCCATTTATTGCTGCGGATAGTCACGTGTTGGTATTGTCCGGAGATGTGCCCTTAATTCAGGTGGATACGTTGACGCAATTTGTTGCCGAATCGACCCAACATCGATCGCTAGGGCTACTGGTGACGACGTTAGATGATCCGTCTGGACTTGGGCGTATTGTGCGTGATGGACGTGGCGCAATTCGCGCGATTGTTGAAGAAAAAGATGCGGATGATCAGCAGCGAAAAATAGGTGAAATCTACAGTGGGATTTGCTGCGCGACCGCATCGGATTTAATGCGCTGGTTGCCTCAAGCAAGTGCTGACAATGCGCAGCACGAATATTACTTAACTGAAATCATTGCCATGGCAGCCAAAGAAAACACACCCATCGTATCGTTTCATACGTCCTCCTCTACCGATGTTCATGGCGTGAATACACTTGAGCAGCTGCAAGAGCTTGAACGCGTCTGGCAGCGCCGGAAGGCTCAAGAATTGATGTTATTTGGGGTACGTATAGCCGATGCTGCACGAATTGATATTCGTGGCGAGTTGACGTGTGGCAAAGACGTGTTTATTGATGTCAATTCTGTTTTTGAAGGGCATGTTGTCATCGGCGATGGTTGCATTATTGAACCGAATTGTGTGTTGAAGAATGTGACGCTGGGTTCGCATTGCGTGATTTATGCGAACAGCGTACTTGACGATAGCCATCTTGGAGATGCCTGTACGGTTGGGCCTTTTGCGCGATTACGTCCAGGTACCAAGCTTGCCAGTCGGTGCAAGATCGGTAACTTTGTTGAAACTAAAAATATTATTGTGGGTGAAAACACCAAGGCCAGTCATTTAAGTTATTTGGGCGACGCGACGATTGGCCGTGATGTGAACATTGGCGCCGGGACGATCACCTGTAATTACGATGGTGCGAATAAACATCAAACGATCATCGAGGATGGTGTTTTTGTTGGATCGGATACCCAACTCGTAGCACCCGTTACGATTGGCGCAAATGCTACGATTGGTGCCGGAGCGACGATCCGTCGAAATGTCCCCGCTGGCGAGCTTGTTATTTCTGATGTAAAACAAAAAATAATCAATGGATGGCAACGGCCCGTTAAAAAAACGAAATGATTGCCAAACCCCTGCATTCTGTGGAAGAATCAATGCATTAATATGTAAATGCAAGTAGATCACATGATTATTGATAGAGCCGGTTATCGGCTGAATGTAGGTATTATTATCGCCAGCGAATCGAATCGATTATTTTGGGGGCGGCGGTTTGGTCATGATGCATGGCAGTTTCCGCAAGGTGGTCTTAGTGCGGGTGAAAATGCTTTAGAAGCAATGTATCGCGAGCTACGTGAAGAGGTGGGGTTAGAGCGTGACGATGTTGAAGTCTTAGGCGTAACAAAACGCTGGTTAAATTACCGTTTACCTAAACAATACTTACGGCTGAATAGCAAGCCGTTGGTTATTGGTCAAAAACAAAAATGGTATTTGCTGAGATTAGTGAGCAATGAACAAAAAATTCGCCTTGATTTAAGTGATTCGCCGGAATTTGATAGCTGGCGCTGGATTGATTATCACGAGCCACAATCGCAAGTAATATTTTTTAAAAAACAAGTTTATGCTCAAGCTCTAAAAGAGCTTGAGCCTTGCCTAAAAAAACGCCGAACTCCCTTTGGAACAGGCCACAAACGAGGTCAGCATAGCTCCAGATGTTAAAGATTCTTAAACGTATTGTACAGGATGTAACTACGGCTAGTGATTTAACCAATGCATTGCATACATTGGTGCTCCGGGTGCGAGAAGCAATTAGTGCTGACGCTGTGTCAGTTTATCTTATCGACAGAAAACACTCAGAGTATGTTCTCATTGCGACAGACGGCTTGAACAAACAAGCAGAGTCTAATTTTCGTATGGGTATGGATGGCGGTTTGATTGGGATGGTTGGTCGACGCGAAGAGCCTATTAATGTTGATAATGCCCAAATTCATCCGACTTTCCATAAAGATCCTTGCCTAGGAGAGGACCAGCTTAATGCGTTTTTGGGCGTGCCCATCATTCAACATCGCCACTTGTACGGTGTGATTGCTGTTCAACGATTTGAAGGTCGGTGTTTTGATGATGCAGAAGAAGCGTTTGTAATCACATTGGCATCCCAATTAGGCGGGATGCTTTCTCATGCAGATGCAACCGGAGAGTTGGCTCATATTACTCAAAGCCATTCTAAAGGCACCACTAAATCAGAAACAAGTCAGCTCGTTCTTGGTGGAGTCGGTTGCGTTTCTGGAGTCGCCATTGGCACTGCGGTCGTTGTGTATCATGCCGCTGATATTGATGCGGTCCCTCGGCGGATGACCGATTCTCTTGATGCTGAAACGGCCATTTTTTATATTGCCTTAAAAGCCGCGCGGGATAATATACAGCGTCTGGGGCGTCGGTTATCGTTGACGGTTGATGAAGATGAACATGCTTTGTTTGATGTTTATTTACGTATTTTGGATAACGATAGTTTGGGCGCAGACGTCGAGCATGAAATTCGTCAAGAGCGTCTTACTGCACAGGCCGCGTTAGCCTCTGTGATTAAACGTCATGTTCATCAATTTGAAAACATGAAAGACGATTATTTACGTGAACGCGCGAGTGATTTTCGTGACTTGGGTCGTCGTGTATTAGCTGAATTGCAATCCTCTCAGCGTGAAGAAATAGACTATCCGAAACGTACCATTTTGGTGGGAGACGATATTACTGCTGCGGCTTTGGCGGAAGTCCCCGAAGGGCAGTTAGCCGCCATTGTTTCGGCCAAAGGATCCAATAATTCGCATGTGACTATTTTAGCTCGCGCGTTAGGCGTGCCCGCAGTAATGGGGGTTCGTGGGCTTAATATTGATCAATTGTCGCGTCGAGCGATGGTTGTTGATGGGTATAACGGGCATGTATTTGTGTCACCTACCCGCGCGATTCTGAGTGAGTACAAGCAATTAGCTCAAGAAGAAAATGAATTAAACCAAAGCCTTGTGGCCTTGCGTGATAAGCCCGCAGAAACAATGGATAATCACCGTATTTCATTACAGGTGAATACCGGTCTTGCAATGGACTCGGGTCTTTCCATGAGCGTGGGGGCCGAGGGGGTTGGCCTGTATCGTTCTGAAATCCCGTTTATGAGCCGTGACCGATTTCCTTCCGAAGATGAGCAATGCATTATCTATCGCCAGTTACTCAAAGCGTTCGCTCCGCGTACCGTCACGATGCGTACCCTGGATATTGGTGGTGACAAAGTTCTGCCTTATTTTCCAATTAAAGAAGACAACCCTTATCTTGGGTGGCGAGGGATTCGGATCACACTGGATCATCCCGACGTATTTCTATTGCAAGTCCGCGCGATGATGCGCGCTAATGAAGGGTTAAATAATTTACGAATCATGCTGCCGATGGTGACTTCTTTGAGTGAAGTGGATGAGGCTCTAAAATTGCTACATCAAGCCTATCTTGAGCTTTTGGAAGAAGGTTGCCAAATTGAAAAACCACCGGTAGGCGTTATGATTGAAGTCCCTTCTGCCGTATATTTGGCGCGTGAATTAGCGAAAAAAGTTGATTTTTTATCAGTTGGAACGAATGATTTAACTCAATATTTATTAGCCGTAGATCGCAATAATTCGCGTGTCGCCAGTCTTTATGATGCACTACACCCGGCGATGCTGATGGCCTTGCACAAAATTGTTGAAGGTGCGCGAGCGGGGGGCGTTGAGGTCAGCGTGTGCGGAGAGATGGCAAGTGATCCTCTTGCCGTGGTGGTGTTGCTGGCAATGGGATTTAACACGCTCAGTATGAATTCAGCAAGTCTTCCTCGTGTGAAATGGGTGGTTCGTACGTTTACCATTGCTCACGCACGTCGACTGTTGGCTGAAGTACTTGAGCTTGATCATCCCACTGAAATTCGAGCACATTTGCAACAAGCATTGATTGCTGAAGGTCTGGGTGGATTGATTCGGGCCGGAAAATCGTGAAAGATTGGATTTCAATGCGGGAAAAATTTATACTGTAATGGTGTAATACGGTAAGGAGTTATACCTATGTTATTATCAACTGTGACATCAAAAGGGCAAGCGACTATTCCTGTGGAAATTCGTAATGCACTGCATTTAAAGCCCGGGGATAAAATTACATTTGAAATACGGAATCATCAAGCAATGATTGCCAAAGCAAAATCATTCGATTATTTATATCATGCGGCTGTTTTGAATAGTTTAAGTGAATGGAATTCATCAGAAGATGATGAAGCTTATCGTGATCTATAATCCGCTTACTTTCCCTCATATTGATCCTATCGCTTTCTCTATAGGCCCTGTTCATGTGCACTGGTATGGTCTGATGTATCTTATTGGATTTGCACTTGCCTGGGGATTGGCCCAATGGCGTGTAAAACATTACGTGCTGCCGTGGACAAGTGAACAAATTGGTGATTTGATTTTTTTTGCGGCCATCGGTGTGATCATCGGTGGGCGGCTCGGATATATGTTATTTTATAATACCGAGGAGTGGATCCATCAACCCTTGCTGGTTTTTAAACTCTGGGAAGGCGGCATGTCGTTTCATGGTGGTTTGCTAGGTGTTCTTGTTGCAATGGTATTGTTTACACATAAAACTAAAAAGTCATTTTTAAGTGTCATTGATTTTGTAGCGCCACTCGTGCCGCTTGGGCTTGGAGCTGGGCGCATTGGGAATTTTATTAATGGCGAATTATGGGGGCGTGTTACGGATGTGCCATGGGGAATGGTATTTCCTATGGCTGGTGATGCACCGCGCCATCCTTCTCAGCTCTATGAGTTGGGTTTGGAAGGCATTGCATTATTTATTCTTGTTTGGTGGTACGCAGCAAAATCACGCCCTGCGGGTTGTGTATCAGGCGTATTTTTAATCGGTTATTCGATTAGCCGCTTGACCGTTGAATGCTTTCGTCAGCCTGATTTACAGCTAGGTTTTTTAGCGTTTAATTGGCTGACTATGGGCCAACTACTTTCTATACCAATGCTGATTGCTGGGCTACTGTTATGGGGAATCAAACGAAATGAAACAATACCTTAATCTGATTGAACATGTATTGGCGCATGGTGTAGAAAAGCAAGACCGAACGGGAACAGGTACATTGTCGGTTTTTGCGTATCAAATGCGGTTCAATCTTACACAAGGCTTTCCTTTAGTCACGACCAAAAAACTCCACATTCGAAGTATTGTGCATGAATTGCTCTGGTTTCTGAAGGGGGATACAAATATTGCGTATTTAAAAGACAATAACGTGAGTATTTGGGATGAGTGGGCCGATTCAGCTGGAAATCTTGGGCCCGTATATGGCCATCAATGGCGCAGTTGGGGAGCCTCCGATGGACGTAGCATTGATCAACTGAGTGATGTTGTTCAACAAATAAAGATTAATCCGGACTCGCGCCGTCTCATTGTGAGCGCATGGAATGTCGGTGAGTTGCATCAAATGGCATTGCCACCGTGTCATGCTTTGTTTCAGTTCTACGTTGCAAATGGCCAATTATCATGCCAGTTGTACCAACGATCTGCTGATATATTTTTGGGAGTGCCGTTTAATATTGCATCCTATGCATTGCTGACCCATTTAATCGCTCAACAATGCGGATTAGACGTTGGGGAGTTTATTTGGACCGGTGGTGATTGCCACCTGTATCTGAATCACCTTGAGCAAGCTAAAACGCAATTACAACGTACGCCATTTGCCGCCCCGCAGTTGCATATTAAGCGCAAACCGGAATCATTGTTTGATTATTGCTTTGATGACGTTGAGATAGTGAATTATGAATCACATCCCAGCATTAAAGCCCCAATTGCCATCTAGCGATAAAAAAAGATCGCGCATAAGCATAAGTATTTGTATACTTATTTGATTTTTATAAGAGAAATTCATATGTCAATTAAATCGGATCGTTGGATTGAAAAAATGTCATTAGAACACGGTATGATTACACCGTTTCAGCCAGGGCAAGTTCGTGAAAACAGTAAGGGTCGTATTATTTCGTACGGTGTTTCAAGTTACGGTTATGATGTGCGCTGTTCGACAGAATTTAAATTATTTACCAATCTTAATTCAGCCATTGTGGATCCTAAGGCGTTTGATCCAAACAGCTTTGTTGATGTGGAAGGGGATGTATGTATTATTCCGCCGAACTCTTTTGCACTCGCAAGAACGGTCGAATATTTTCGTATTCCTCGTAATATTCTCACCATCTGTCTTGGAAAATCGACTTACGCACGATGCGGTATTATTGTAAATGTCACGCCGCTTGAGCCTGAGTGGGAAGGGCATGTGACGTTGGAATTCTCCAATACAACGACATTACCAGCCAAAATTTACGCCAACGAGGGTATCGCCCAAATGATCTTCCTCGAAGCAACCGACGTGTGTGAGGTTTCTTATCGTGATCGTGGAGGGAAATATCAAGGGCAGACGGGTGTGACACTGCCTCTTACGTGATCGGACGTTTAAATCCCGGGCTTCACCTCGATTCACCCGGGAACTCCGCCTAATTGTTGAAATGAAAAAGGCGGCAACGCCACAGAACCTTTCAGTATACCGGCCCATCAGGTTGGGGGGTCTCGTCAAAAACACGTGATGCTTCTCTCTCCCCTATTGAGTCAGTGGATTGGCTGAAAAAAGCATGCGAATTCACAACAAGACATTCAAATGGCGTAGGAGTGTTTTGGTAGGGTCTTTTATTAAGATAGGTAGAATCGAAAGTAATTCCTATTGCGGTATCCTCATCAAAAAAATTTTCCTTGACAGGTCTGATCAATTTTTGTGCTGCCTCAATTTTAGCTTGAGTTATTGGCCATTCAGGGTGCTGTTCATAATTTACAGGGCAAGGATGACTATCATATACATGTAGATTAATTTTCCATTCCTTTAGCTTTCTCTCCCAATGTCTTTTAGATATATTCTCGTGAATATCGGGTGTGGAAGGACGCGTAGGTTCAAATGTACTCATATCTTCTGACGGAGGATGAGCTGCACGATAATGTAGATACCCCGGTGTTACATAACCAAATTGCACTTGTTTAAGACGTTGTTCAAGTCGATGGGGATCTTCCAAAAAAGTTTTGGTCTTAACCTCCGCTGCAACCAGGCTCTGCTCCGCGACTCTAGAATCTCCGCTAGCTCTGGATCCCGCAAACAGAGTTTCTCGCGTCGAGTCATTTTTTTTGCTTTGACCCAGCTGCGCTTGTACCGAAGGATTTTCTTTATTTTGAAGAACAAGATCCTCCATGACTTCGTTGGAGGGGCGGTTTCCTACTTGAACCTTAAATAAAACATTCGATGTTAGTGCAGGGGGTGCTATAAAATGATTACCTTGATGCGAAGGTAGTTGTATACGAGTATCGATATACTGAGGGGGTGCTTGAAAAAATGGAGGCTGTCGTCGTACGCCTTGTGGTTCATATGGTCTATTAGCAGGCTGCTGATCAGATTCAGGAGGGAAGGGAGCGGGAATATAAACGGGTGTGAATGGAAGCATTTTATTTTCTCCTTAATAGACCGCGCGCAGTATAATGATTTTTTACACAGAGAGAAAGGTTATTTTAATTCAGCCCTGCCTTTTGTTGGAAAGCCATGCATTAGCTGTGAACGTATTGATTGTGGTACCTCTGATTTACCCGCAATGCAAAATATCCAATCTAATTTGGTAGACAAAGGTAACATGGGAAATTTTACAGGAAGCGTTACAAACTATCGTGGAACTGACTTACCTGGTTATTATTGGAGCTCCACTGAGTATCAGCAAGATCCAGGTAGACGCGCATGGGCTCATCGGTTTGAACTCTCAACGGACAGAGTATGCAATTCGATGGTATGAAGGGAATAAGTACCATCCGTGTTAGGTGTGTACGAAGTTTAACTTAATAATTTGGTAACTCCCCACGTTGTCCCTTGCGTGGTACAATTTAGAAAAAGCCTTGAAAAAAGCTTGATAAATTATGTGAATATGATCAAATTTGAAGTTTGTCCTGATATTATGGCGGCTATAGCGCGAGAGAAACAAATCAAGGATGGTCTCGAAAAAAGAAAGATAACCTGGTTAATGCGTTAAATTCAGAATGGGCTGATTTGTATCCATTGTTATGTTGACGATGGCGACACGCAAGGGTGCTCGGGACGACGTGGGGAGTTACAAAAATTGCATTGATTGAGTTTCTTGTGGGATGTTTTTTTCAATTATTTTTTGTATTTCTTGATATACATAATATAAACTCGATTCCACAGTTTTTAGTGTAACTCGAGATCCGTTCGGGCTGAGGAGGCGCATACACAAGTGCGTGGTTGTATATACGTACACTGATGCGCCGTCTCGAAGCCTTGGCACAGTTCCCCAGGCTTCGAGACGGCGCGCAGCACGATGTGATACGCCCCAAGTACGGTGTTTGCGCCTCCTCAGCCCGAACGGATCATGCAAAAACTCTAAAAACTGCTGAATAGAATGTAGATGAATAACCGCTAGATTCATGGACCCCGCGGTTAAGCCGCGGGGCGTCGGCGTTTTAATTTGTCAAATTTAAAAACTTGAACATCGAGTATTAAAATAATTTAAATCCAATTCTCTTGCTGCTTTAACGTCATCAAGGCGTTTGACCGGGAGCGTATGTGGTGCATTTTTGAGGAGATCAGGTTGCTGTTTCGCTTCGGCTAAAATCGCTTTCATTGCTTCGACAAATTCATCCAATGTTTCCTTCGACTCGGTTTCTGTTGGTTCAATGAGTAAGCATTCTGGAACTAGAAGTGGAAAATAAGTCGTTGGTGCGTGCATATTGTAATCGAGCAATCGTTTGGCGAGCTCCATTGCGTTGATATTGTAGTTTTTCTTTTCGTTACTCAAGGTGAGTAAAAATTCATGGCTTGCACGTCGCTCAGGATAAGCAGGGGTAAATCCCGCTTTGGTTAACTCCGTGAGTAAGTAGTTGGCATTGAGCGTCGCGTATTCTGCAACACGATGTAAACCGTCTGTGCCTAAGACGAGAATGTAAAAATAGGCTCGAAGTAAAATGCCAGCATTACCCATAAAACACGATAATCGACCAATGCTTTGCGGGGAGTCATCCTGAGTCGACCAGCGATAACCTTCTGCTGTTTGCATAACCAGTGGAGTGGGTAAAAAAGGCAAAAGTCGGTTTGATACTGCAATGGGACCAGAGCCAGGGCCGCCGCCGCCATGTGGTGTTGCGAAGGTTTTATGTAAGTTCATGTGCATGACATCAAACCCCATATCGCCAGGCCTTACTTTGCCTAAAATTGCATTTAAATTCGCACCATCATAATATAGAAGACCACCGGCTTGATGAACAATGCCCGCAACATCTTTAATGTTGCTCATGAATAATCCTAATGTGGACGGATTCGTGAGCATGATCCCTGCTGTTTTGGAACTGACATGCTGGCGTAATATGTCGAGATCAATGTCACCCGTTTTACCGGTAGAGATCTCAATGATTTTATAACCACACATGACGGCCGAGGCCGGATTGGTTCCATGAGCGGCATCCGGGATAATGATTTCAGTTCGCTCATGATCGCCTCTGGATTGATGATAGGCTTTGATCATAGCGACACCTGCAAATTCGCCTTGTGACCCTGCCATAGGCGTTAGCGATACTCCGGGTAATCCGGTTATTTCAGCTAAAAATTGTTGCAGCTCGAAAAGTGTCTGTAAAAATCCTTGGCTAACCTCTTCACTCGCGAGCGGATGACGACTCACGAATCCTGGAAGTGATGCGGCTTTGTGCACGCCGCGAGGATTATATTTCATGGTGCACGACCCGAGTGGGTAAAATTGGGTGTCAATCGAAAAATTCTTTCGAGATAAATTGGTGTAATGACGAACGACTTGTAATTCGGAACAAGAAGGCCATTTTGGCGGTGACTTTCGTAAAAATGCTTCAGGAATGGCATGGCTTTCTGAGTGAAGCTGAGGCGCTTGTGCAGTTGCCTGACGATTGGATTGCGACCGTTCAAAAATTAACATAGCTTACCTTCCGATTTTAAAATGAGTTCGTTGATTTCATCACGATGTTTGACAGGGGTAAATTCAATGAGTCGGTAATCAGCAATCTCTGCGAGGCAATAGGGATCCTCCTGCAATATCGACTCAAGGTAGGTTTTATCCGTGGTCAGTGCAATCAGTATGCCACCTATGCGCGGTATTTGGGGCCCCGATGCCAAGAACAAGCCTTTTTGGTAGTAAGCGTCAAGAAACTGTCGATGTGCCTGTAAATATTTATCAACTTCTTTGATAGGGGCTTTGTAGGTGATTTCAACAATAAACATGGATCAGTGCTCCGTCATGATGATTTCGAGTTGCTTCGCGTATTGCTGAATATCGCTCGAGGTTCGCATTTCTGTGGCGCATACGAGCAAGGTATTGTGCAGCATAGGATAATGTGATTCGATGGCGTAGCCTCCTGCGATAGATGCGTTGTTTAAACGCTGCAGAACAAGCGGTACGGGTTGATTGAGTTTGATGACGCATTCATGAAAATAAGGGGCATTGAAAACCTGCTCCACACCTTGAATTGACGTGAGTGCCGTCATTAACTCGCGCGTGTTTTGGTGGCATGCGATTGCAGTTTGTCGAAGTCCTTCAGAGCCGAGTAAACTCATATGAATGGTTGCGGCGGTCACTAAAAGCCCTTGATTAGTGCAAATGTTCGAGGTGGCTTTGCCTCGACGAATGTGTTGTTCACGCGCTTGCAAGGTGAGAGTAAATCCAGTTTTTCCGTCCTTATCCAGCGTGCGGCCGATAAGTCGCCCTGGTAGTTGCCGAACGTATTTCATTCGCGTGCTAAAAAAACCAAAATAGGGTCCACCCGATGCCATTGGACAACCGAATGGTTGGCCTTCGCCACAGACAATATCCACACCATTTTGTCCCCAACTCCCGGGAGCTTTTAGAAGGCCTAATGACATGGGGTTGACACAAGCAATGCTAATGGTTTGGTTTGTGTGAGCCCAATCGGTGAGGGCATCAACTTGTTCAAGACAACCAAAAAAATTGGGTTGTGCGATGACGAGCGCAGTAATATCTTCACCTTGATATTTTTCTACGGCTTGAAGCGCGGTTATGCCAGAGGTGGGATCAAAGGGTAACGTGATTATTTCGATATGTTGATTCCGGACGATGGTTTCAAGAGTTTGACGATAGAATGGGTGAACCGTTCCAGCAACTAAAACGCGATTTGTCTTACTCTGTGTGTTGATTCGCACGGCCATTAAGACCGCCTCGGCAAGCGCTGTTGCTCCATCATATAGCGATGAATTAGCGACTTCCATACCGGTGAGTTCGGCAATCATGGTTTGGAATTCATACAACAGTTGAAGCGTTCCTTGGCTTGCTTCTGCTTGATAAGGCGTATAAGCAGTAAGGAATTCGCCGCGGGAAGCAATATCCCATACGGCTGAGGGGATGTGATGCTCATAACAGCCTGCTCCGATAAAGCAAATGCCATTTTGATTGGTATTGGCCATCGATTGTGCTTTTTGCAGCATAGCCATTTCGCTCATCCCATCAGGAATGCCAGTGAGTCGACCATAACGTAGTGCTTCAGGTATTTCATCAAATAACGTTTGAATATTCGGTACGCCAATGTGTTTGAGCATTTCCTCTGTGTCGGCTTGGGTATGAGGGATATAGGGCATGTTTAATGATCCCCTTCGATGCTGGCGCTGTATTGCTCGGCATTTAACAATTGTTCAATTTGATCGTTATGATTGATTGATAATTTAACTAACCACGCTTTGCCATAAGGGTCATCATTTAAAAGGGCAGGATTGTCGGTTACGTCTTGATTCACAGCAATCACGACGCCACTGATTGGGGCATAAAAATCAGCGGCCGCTTTAACCGACTCAAGAACGCCCAGTTCATCACCAGCCGATACGGTTTTTCCAACGTCTGGAAGCTCAATAAAGACCAAATCGCCAAGCAGCTGTTGAGCATGATCGGTTATACCAACTCGGACTTCGTTGGCCTCTTTATCGAGCCATTCATGAGTTGACGTGTATTTTAAATTTTCTGGGACTTGAGTCATGAGATATCCTTATGATTGAGAGGCTTGAATAGGGTAAAAGCGAGGTTTCCCGACGATTACGGGATATAATTTATTGCGTATTTCAACGCTGATGTCTTGGCTCATGGGCGTGGGAATACGCGCCAATGCAATCGAGCATGATAATGTGGGGGAATAGCTGCCACTGGTAATCACTCCTGCAGCGACACCGTCCACGAATACGCGCTGGCCGCTTCGCATCACGGCTTTATCTTTTAAGGTGAGGCCGACAAGCTTGCGTTTGACGCCAAATTGTTTTTGCGACTGCAGTGCGCCCATGCCAATAAAATGACGATCATGCGGTTCCCAGGTTACCGTCCATTCAAGACCGGACTCCAAGGGGGAGGTTGTTTCATCCATGTCTTGGCCATAAAGCAGCATCCCAGACTCTAGCCGAAGCGTATCGCGTGCGGCTAAACCGCAGGGGCGAATTCCTGCATTCATCAAGTCAGTCCATAGTGTTTCAATGTACTCTTGTGGCATGACAATTTCTAAGCCATCTTCGCCGGTATAGCCCGTTCGAGCGAAGAACCAGTTGTCGACATCCACACATTCAAAGCGCGCAAGAGTTGATATGGCATCGGCTTGAGCCGGTGATAAAATGGTTAGTAATTTCTGAATAGCAAGGGGTCCTTGAACGGCTAGCATCGCTAAATCATGGCGTTCTTGAAGGCCAGAAGAAAAGCCTTGAACTCTCTCACGCAGCCACATTAAATCACGATCGCGTGTAGCTGAATTTAATATTAAGCGATAATTATCAGACGTTCGTTGATAGACAATCAAATCATCAATGATACCACCGTATTCGTTGCACATTGGGCTATATAAAGCACGCCCAGTATGGTGGAGTTTATCCACGTCATGCGTTAACAATTTTCGCAAAAATTGCCGTGTTCCAGCGCCGAGAACATCAACCACGGTCATGTGCGAGACATCAAATACTCCCGCATCTCGACGTACGATGTGATGCTCTTCTAACTGTGATCCATAATGTAATGGCATTTCCCATCCATGAAAATCAACCATTCGAGCATGATTAGCAAGGTGTTTTGCATACAGTGGTGTTTTGGCAGTTGTCATCGATTTTTTTTATTGTTATGAGGAGTAGTACATGATTATATCAAGAGAATGAGGCTTAGCAAGCTAACGATAAATTTCTTTGCGATGACCTACAGAGAGCACCAAAACGGTTACCGTTTCATCTTTAATCTGGCAAATAATTCGATAGTCACCAACACGATAACGCCACAATCCAGACTTATTATACGCTAGTGCTTTGCCTTGTTGCTTAGGATCTTCTGCGGTGCAAACACGATTTTCTAAATAATCAAAAATTCTTAGTCAAAATACGGTTGGGAGTGGTTTTAAATTGAATCAAACAACAGTCTCTAGCATTGAACAAGGAGCGCCAGGCACTCGACTCGAGACCTTATTTCGTATGCTTGCAGCTCTTGATCTTGAGATGGTTATCCGACCTAAAACAGATGCAAATGATAGCAGTGGAGATAACTGGTAAATGGGACGAAAAAAGCAATACCACGATCTTTATGTTTATATGAACGAACTTTTTGTTGGTACGCTCATTAATATGGAGAGCGCCATTAGCCATGTTACTCAAGCATTACCTTCGCATTTTCCTTCTAGTATTTGTGATTCAATATTTTCGGGGATGCGAAAAATTAAAAATCGATGTAGAAGCAATTCCCTGTCAACTGACTAGCGCTTGTTTTAAAATTAGCTATACTTCATTTAGTGGGCAATATTCGCCCATATTGGGCGCTTAGCCCTTACTCAGTTGAATGAAGAGCAGTGAGATCTGTTCAGTTTATATATCCATTGGAATCCAGTCGCTTCAGTTCCGATGGGTATGGGTGGGGACCCGAGTTGTCGGGTCCCCGTTGGTTTTATTCATGAAAGGATGTCTATCATGTCTGAACGATTACAACATACTACGGCAAGCATGCGTGCTAAAATGCTCCAACGTTATGGCGATGTTCTTCACCATAAACACGATAAAAATCATACTCCATACCGACAACATTGTCGATCTCACCCGGTTCAAAAACACCTCAATGGTCAAGAAGGAGAACAAAAAGTCAATTCCTCTACGGGTCATGTTAGAGAGTGGAATTTACGAAAATTTTGCACACGAGTAGCTAAAGGAAATGTTCATTGATTGATTTAACGCCATTCTCAACTTTCGTGACCGAGCCCTGATTTTGAACTGATCGGGCAAGGGCTCGAACGTTGAGCGTGGTGCTATTTATTACTTTTTCCAGGTTCAAAATCCCCTCATCCGCCCTACGGGCACCTTCTGCCCATGTCTGGGGAGAAGGGAAAATTGAAGGACGTTATTTGGAGGGGTGGTCGATCAGTTGATAATATTTAAATAATTTCACCACACGAAGTACACCCGTTGTTTTTTTAGCGATGTCGATGACCCAATTGGCTTGGTCTAACATAACGTCGCCCATCAAATAAACCACTTGGTCGGCAGTGACTATTTTGAATGTTCGCGGGTTGATTTCGGAATCTGCTATGATTTGAGCACGAATTTTAGCCGTAATCCAGCTGTCTCTGGTGATATGTGTTCTATACGGTTTTGTGCTGATGAACTTAAATAAACGGCGATAATCCAGCTTTGCTTTTTCTACCCGTCTGTAGGCTTCCTCACGCATTTCGGTTGTTTCTACATGGCCTGCAAGTAGAATGTCGCCATTAAAAACAGCCAGCTCAATGTGGCACGTTGGGCACTGAAATAAGTCATCTTCATACAGCGCATGATTGGTAGAGGCGTTGAGCTCAATATCATTGAATGAGTGAAGTGCTGAATGGCGATCATAAATAAGCCCAGCCCCCGTCCAAATACTGCCAATGCAGCTTGATAGGAGTATGCAGCTACATGCTAAGAGTATATACCTCGCACGCAGCATATGTTTTTTTAGGCTCATTCGATCCATCCGTCCATTAAACAATATATTGAAAAATCTTAACAACCTTACGAACGCCAGGAACCTGTCGCGCAACGTTTACTGCCAAATCGGCCTGCTCATGAGTTGCTATTCCCATGAGATAAACCGTTGCATTTTCTGTGATAATGCGAATTGAACCGGACTCAAGTCCATTTTGGGTAAGCATTTTAGTGCGTACATGCCCTGATATTAATGAATCTTTACTGTGTTGCGTAATTGAAATAGGCTCATTGACGGTGAGCTCATCATAGACACGGCGGACATTCGGCGTTTCTCGAGAAACTTTTTCAGCGATGACTTTGAGCTGAGTTGATGTTGCTTCACCTGTAAGCAGTACGACCTGATTAAAGCTTGTGATGGAAATATGCGAGTCACGGAAACGTCGATCGTTGGCAAGCGCGCGATTGATGACGTAAAAAATTCGCGAATCCCTTTCAATCATCGAGAGGCTTCGTCGATCATAAACCATCATGCTGCCCGCCGTCCCAACGACCATTACGCCGACACAACCACTGATAAGTCCACTTAATACTAAAAAAATGATAGCTTTAAACTTCATATCGATTTACCCCGTCATTTGACCAAATAAAGATTGATCAATTAAATCGCAAAAACAATGCAATATAAATAAATGCATTTCTCGAATCAGTGCAGGATGATCTCCTGGCACTCTTAATTCAATATCTTCAGGCCCTAAATGATTCACTAATAAACCACCTTCTCGCCCATTTAATGCAATGATATCGATTCCCCGATCATGCGCTGCATCGATGGCATGTAGTATGCCATTGGAGTTTCCTGATGTGGTTAATGTGAGCAAGAGATCGCCTTGTTGTCCCAGAGCCTGTATCTGGCGTGCAAATAATAATTCACTATGGCCTTCATTTGCAATGCCCGATAGGATGGATACATCGGCTGAAAGCGTGATAACCGGTAATGGAGGGCGATCAACTTCAAAATGATTCATCAGAGCGGCAGAAAAATGCAAGCAATTGGCAGCTGAACCGCCATGACCACACAGTAATATTTTGTTGTCGCGTAGCAAACAATCGACCAAACGTTGTCCTGCAGTTGCAATGGGAGAGGCCAATGTGTCTGCTAAAGTCATTTTGGCTTCAATGCTCATGCCGAACAAATGTCGTACTCGTTCTTCAAGTTGTTCCATTTTGTTTTTTCATCCAGTAAACGCGTTACTTATCCAATTTAATTGAGGAGGCTTTCCCTCAATGCAGACTACATCAAACCGCACAGCAACGTTGTTGTGTAAGTTGTGTACTAACAGATAAAGCGATGCTGTTCGGAGTAACTTGTGTTGCTTACCGTAGGTGATGCTTTCTATCGCACCACCGTGAGACGCTGTGGCTCGAGAGCGCACTTCAACAAATACGATATGATCCTTGTCTCGCATGATTAAATCAATTTCACCCAGTTTACAGCGATAATTACTTTCAACCCATTTCATGCCTTGCGCGATTAGATAATCCCGCGCAATCTCTTCTGCCGCTAGTCCTGCGATTATTGACATTGTTTAGCCTATGAGTTTATCGAGCATGAGTTGTAAATTATGTTCATCACTGTAATGAATGACCAATGTCCCTTTTCCAGCTGCGCCAGGTTTTAATTTTACTTTGGTTTGCAGCTGTTTAGATAAACCTTTTAACGCTTCCTCGAACAATGGCTTGATGGGTTCTTTCTGTGAACGCACCGGCTCACCTAATTTGACACGAGCAACCAACGCCTCTGTTTCGCGCACGGATAATTGTTTAGCCACAACTAACTGCGCAACCTGGCTTTGTTGATGTTCGTCCAGCATAAGCAGGCATCGAGCGTGCCCCATATCTAAATCACCATGCTCTAAGAACACTCTCACGTCGCTGTTTAAGTTGAGTAATCGTAAAAAATTGGTCACCGCAGTGCGTGATTTAGAAAGGAGTTCGGCAATTTGTTGATGAGTCAGTGAAAACTCGGTTGTTAACCGATGCATGGCGCGCGCTTGATCCATCGCATTTAAGTCTTCGCGTTGTAAATTTTCAACTAAGGCCAAGGCCATAGCGGTTTCGTCATCAACATGATGCAAGACAACGGGGATATTCGTTACCCCAGCCAATTGGCAAGCGCGCCAACGCCGCTCCCCCGCAATAATTTCATATCGCCCGTCGGAAATTGCACGTACGAGCAACGGTTGCAGTAGCCCTTGTTTTTTGATGGACCCAGCCAGTTCACTGATGGATTCGTCATCAAATGTGGCGCGTGGTTGATATCGCCCGGGTTGTAACAAATCTGCGTTTAACGTCATGCGATGTGGCGTTACTGCTTCTTTTTCGGCTAAGAGAGTGCTGCCATTTGATGAGCCTAGCAACGCAGATAAATTACGTCCCAAGCCACTTCGTTTTACCGTCATAGAAAGCCTCGTTTTAATGAGTCACTGTTTAATGAGTCACGGTTTGTTTGTTCACGGTTTGTTTGCCCATGACTTCTGAGGCTAAAACCATATATGCTGCCGCACCAGCGGAATTTTTATCATATTGCATTGCCGATAATCCATGGCTTGGTGCCTCTGCTAAGCGCACGTTTCTTGGAATAACCGTGCGATAAACTTTATGATTAAAATGGTCGATTAATTGCTTGGAAACGTCACCGCACAATCGATTGCGTGCATCATACATGGTACGAAGAATTCCTTCGAGACGTAATCGTGAGTTGACCGATTCTTGTACCTGCTCAATCGTTGATAATAGCGCAGCGAGGCCTTCTAAGGCAAAGTATTCACACTGCATCGGAATGAGTACTGAATCGGCTGCAACGAACGCATTAATTGTCAGTGTATTTAATGCGGGGGGGCAATCAATAAAAATAAAATCGTAAGCCGATAGCAACGGTTGTAGAGCCTTTAACAAAAAAGTTTCACGATGATTGCTTGCCATTAAGCTGACTTCGGCGACGGTTAAATCGCCATTGGCAGGGATTAAATCAAAACCGCTACTGGTTGTCAGGCGAACCTGTTCCGCCAGGCAATCATGTAATAAAACATCATTGGCTGTGTGTACGAGTGCATTTTTATCGATCCCACATCCCATCGTTGCATTGCCTTGAGGATCCAAATCAATGAGTAGAACACGTTGCTGAAGAGCGGCTAGTGAGGCTGCTAAGTTAATAGCAGTCGTTGTTTTTCCTACACCACCTTTCTGATTTGCAATGGCGATTACGTTTGCCATGGTGAGTCCTTGGTTTGTATGATGACACAACAACGATCACCAATGATTCCGGGTGCGGTATATGTTTCAACGCGATAGGGGGTGTTCATTGCTTCTAATTCAGTGTCAGGATAACGTCCTTTCATGGCGAGCCAAATCCCTTCTTCTGAGAGGAGATGACGCGTCCAATGGACGAAGCTTTCAAGCGTACTGAACGCTCGACTTGTAACTGTATCAAAACTTGAAGTCGGGTGATAGGCTTCTGCGCGAGATTGTACAATTTCAACGTTTGTTAATTCAAGCGCACGTTTTACTTCGCGTAAAAAGCGAATTTTTTTGCCATTACTATCCAACAAAACCACATGAAGCGATGGCATCGCCAGTGCTAATGGAATGCCAGGAAGTCCCGCCCCTGTTCCAATGTCCAATAATCGTGGGCCTTTAATCCAGGGTAGAATGGCAAGGCTATCGAAGATGTGGTGGGTGACCATTCCTTCTAGTGAGCGGATGGCGGTTAAGTTATACGCTTTGTTCCACTTATTGAGCAAGGTCAAGTAAGTGATAAACGGATCTACAGGCCAAGTGAAGCCAAGGTCGTTGAATTGCTTTGCTAACACATCATGCTCGTTCATGCTGAAACAGACTGTTTTTTAAGGCTGACTAACAGCAACGATAGTGCGGCTGGAGTGACGCCCGAAATTCTTCCTGCCTGGCCAATGGTCGTTGGTTGAACACGCGTTAGTTTTTGCACGACCTCATTGGAAAGACCACTGATTTGGCTGTAATCGAAATGAGCCGGGATAAGTGTGGACTCCTGTTTTTGCAGCCGCTCAATGTCTTGGTGCTGTCGATCAATATAGCCGGCGTATTTGCTTTGAATTTCGACCTGTAAGGATACTGCATCACTGACTTTAGGTAATTCGAGGTCTTCCAATGCCTGCAGATGTGAATAATTTATTTCTGGACGTTTGAGTAGGTCAACGGCGCGGCAATCATGAAGCAGTGCGGCTTCAAGCGTTGATTTTAACGCATCATTGTGACCCACACGAACCCAAGCGTCATTGAGGCGTTGTTTTGTGAGTTCGATCGATTCGCGCTTTTCACAAAATGCGTGCCAACGGACATCGCTGATGAGACCCAATTCACGGCCTTTTTCAGTTAACCTGAGATCGGCATTGTCTTCGCGTAAAAGAAGTCGGTATTCAGCGCGTGACGTAAACATGCGATAGGGCTCTTGAGTTCCTTGAGTGATTAAATCATCGATGAGCACGCCAACATATGCTTCATCACGACGTGGGCTCCATAATGCCTTGTCGTTAATGTATAGCGCAGCATTTAGACCGGCAATTAATCCTTGCGCTGCGGCTTCTTCATACCCGGTGGTGCCATTAATTTGGCCTGCAAAAAATAAATTAGGCATGGGTTTGGTCTGTAGATAACGGGTTAATCCACGCGGGTCAAAATAATCATATTCAATGGCATATCCGGGGCGAGTAATGTGAGCATTCTCGAAGCCCTTGATGGTGCGTACAAATTGTATTTGCACATCAAATGGCAAGCTGGTTGAGATGCCATTTGGATAAATTTCATGGGTGGTTAAGCCTTCTGGCTCAACGAAAATTTGATGTGAGGATTTGCTTGCGAAGCGGACCACTTTATCTTCGATGGAGGGGCAGTAGCGAGGCCCAATTCCTTCAATCGTGCCCGAATACATGGGCGACTGGTGTAAGTTGTTTTGAATAATCTCATGTGTTGCTGTCGTTGTACTGGTGATATGACACATCACTTGTTCGGGGTGTTGAGAGGCGTTGCCTAAATAGGAAAAAACCGGCATGGGGGTGTCACCCGGCTGGGGAACCATTTGGCTATAGTCGAGCGTTCGCCCATCAATCCGTGGCGGCGTCCCGGTTTTTAACCGGCCAACCGGTAAATTGAGCTCACGCAACCGATGCGCCAAGGCAATCGCCGGCGGGTCGCCTGCGCGTCCACCGGACGTTTGGCTTGAGCCTACATGAATTTTACCGCCAAGAAAGGTTCCAACGGTTAAAACAACAGCGCGGGCTTTCAGCGTATAACCCATTTGTGTCACAACCCCAACAACGGTATCGCCCTCTAGAATTAAATCGTCAACGGCTTGTTGAAATAAGGTTAAATGGGGTTGAGTTTGTAGTTGCGATCGAATCGCCTGTCGATACAGCACGCGATCGGCTTGAGCTCGTGTTGCTCGAACAGCAGGGCCTTTGGAGGCATTGAGTATGCGAAATTGAATACCCGCCAAATCGGCAGCAACCGCCATCGCACCATCTAATGCGTCGATTTCTTTAACCAAATGACCTTTGCCAATTCCGCCAATAGCCGGATTACACGACATTTGCCCGAGCAAATCCATGTTATGCGTTAAGAGCAGAGTATCCGCCCCCATTCGAGCAGCCGCTAAAGCCGCCTCGGTTCCTGCATGGCCACCGCCGATGACAATGACATCATATTGTTTTTCAAGATTCATATATGTTCGCTTCAATTGAGAGCAAAAAGAGCAATTATATATTTTTTGAAGCGGATAATCTACTTCTGTGTAACATTTATAAAAGGTGACATTATCAAATTGCCCTGACATAATACGGTAACATTGACCCTCAGTAATCACTTGAATTATTCTAAATTCATAAATTTGCAAAATTGATCAAAAAGGACGCATTAATGAAACATGGACCCTTCATCAGAATATTTATCATAACGACTCTTTTCTGTTTCATCTCGACCGCTCTATATGCCGAAACGCAGCCCAAATTTGATATCATACCCACAACCGCGACCACTTGGTCTATACCCAGCAATGGTTTTGCAACCGTGAGCTACTGCGTGACGAATCGCACGAAGATTACGCGTACCCTCACCGTGAGTCCTGTTCCAGGTATTGTTCAGCAAACGAGTGTTGTTGGCACGGCTCCTTGTGCCACGCCCTGCAGTAATCCGTTTACTTTAGCCCATAATCAATCTTGCTTTCTGACCTTGCAACTCGATGGCAGTCAACTGCAAGGCGAAATTGTTGCTGGCCCGGTTGTTTGTAAAACGAATGGGCCGGGGAATAATACGCCCGATCCTTTTTTATGTTCGCAGCCCAGTGCCCTCAATAGTTTACATATCCTTCGGACTGGCTATGAGCAAGTATTGCTCAGTGTTTCCCCTACGGTTTTAGGCTTGACAGAGAACCCAAACAGCTTAGCTCTCCCCTGTGGTGCTCCGGGTGTTTTTACCGTGACCAACCATTCAACAACGGTCACCGCACAAGCCGTTCAAATGACCTCGGTTACAGGCGCTGCGGTTGCTACGAGTGGCTGCAGCAGTCTTGCACCAGGCGCTAGCACCTGTACGTTTACTGTTACACCAGGTACAACGCATCAACCCCCGCAAACAGTGACTATTCAAGGCACTAACACAACGGCAACCACTGCAACCGTGCATATTGCAGAAGGCATTGCGCCCATTAGCGTTTCGCCTTCATTGTTGATTTTAGATATCGGCGGACCAGGGCTGGCGTTAACCATCACGAATCAATCCGCTTGTATCTCCGCGAAAAATGTCACTGGTTTTCTCGATTCCACGTTAACCTTAGCTGGCGTAACCCAAACGCCCAACC
Source organism: Legionellaceae bacterium UBA6148 (assembly GCA_002423125.1). GTDB lineage: Bacteria > Pseudomonadota > Gammaproteobacteria > Legionellales > Legionellaceae > UBA11403. The sequence continues at coordinate 58,750 of DIUW01000054.1, forward strand.
CTTGCTCTGCGAGCATTTCGCCTTCAGGAACCTGTGTGGTGACGGTGACCCCGGGAACTAATTTTGTGCTCAGTGGTCTTGACCAATTTTATGGCACGAACACGACCGAATCGGATATCGAAGTCGAAGTTAGGCCAATCACCGGTGCGTCTTTGACCATTACAAATGTTTCTCCGACCACTTCGCATCCTCCTCCTTCCGCTCAAACGTTGATGTTAACGCCCAATGGCGCAGCAGGAACAATTGCTGTTCAAAATTCATCCTCCACGGTGACGGCCATCAACGTCGGCTCCAGCGGGCTACCCGCTGGCGTTACGCAAACGTCAGCGAACTGTGCGACGATATTGCCGCAAGGCACTTGCACCCTCACTTATACCCCAGGATCTACGATTGTCCCCACAAGCACGTTTCAAATTGTAGGCACCAATACACCGGCCATTAACGCGAGTGTTTCAGTGACTCAGGCACAATTAAGTATATCAACAGGCTCACTGCTACTTGCAAAAAACGGCACATTCACCGCTCAAAATGGATGCGATCTTGAATATAATTGCAATCCAGGGGCCTCGAAAACGAGACAGTTGACAATCACCAACACCTCCTCGTTGTTTACCGCAACAAATGTAACGTTCAGTATTTCACCGGCACTACCGTCCCAAACCACAATCAGCCCAACGGCCGCACAAGGATGCGGAAATATTGCCCCCCTGGGGCATTGTGTTTTAAGCATTGCCCCCGGTACAACGCCGACGGCTCCAGCGCCTAATGCCCCGAACCCAAGTGTATTAACCGCGTCTGGAACCAACACCAACACGGTCACTTCATCTGTCACGGTATTAACTTATGGTAATAGCTATCAAAGCGGTTATGTTTTTTCGATGGATGATACACCCGTCTTAACGCAGAGTATCGGCGGAAAAGTGTCTTCATTAAGTAATGTGGCGACTGTGCCATGGGATGCGTCAAGTGGATGTAATGCTGCTACTCCTTCTCAATGTGTTCCCGTTCCAAACACTACGAATTTTAATGGGGTGGATAATACGGTAATGATATTTAGTGCTCTTACCCGTGCAGGAGAGACGCCACTCTCATTTGCAGCAGGGCAGTGCGTTGAAAATAGGACGGGAGGATATTCCAACTGGTATTTGCCTGCAATATGTGAATTAGGGACCGATATAACTAGTACTTTGTGTAAAGCGAATAGTGGTGATCCATTGATACAAAATGTAAAAAATGTATACAACGCTTATCCTGCGTATCCTAATAACGTATTTTACTGGAGTTCAACACAAGACGGAAAAGACACTTATTACTTTTCCAAGGTCGCCAATATCCCAGAAAATCAAAGTCTAGAGCTTTGGGCGTATTACTCCACCCCTGTTTTATGTGCTCATGTGTTTTAACTCACGCCACTCTCAACTTTCGTGCCCCTGCCCGATCAGTTCAACGTCCGGTCACGAAAGTTGAGAATGGCGTTTTAACTCATTCCAAGCAAGATTAAATCCTTGTGACTGAGCCATCACGCTTTGCCACAATCACCAGATCCGCCGGTCTTCTTGCAAACATTCCATTTTCAACGACGCCAGTCATTCGATTGATAGCGTCTTCTAATTCGATGGGGATTTGAATATCAAGCCCATACACATCAAGAATGATGTTGCCGTTATCGGTTTGAAATCCTTCACGATATTCGGGCGATCCGCCGAGTTTGACGATTTCACGTGCCACATAACTTCGTGCCATCGGTATGACTTCGATAGGCAGTGGGAATTGACCCAATCGAGAGACGAGCTTGGATTCATCGACGATGCAAATAAATTGCTTGGCCGCGCAGGCTAAGATTTTCTCACGAGTGAGGGCGCCACCACCGCCTTTGATCATTTCACGGTGTGCATTGACTTCATCTGCCCCGTCAATATAGATAGGAAGGGTGCTTGCAGAGGTTAGGCCGATCACCGGTATTCCAGCCTCTTTTAGTCTTTTTTCGGTCGCATTCGAACTTGCAACACAGGCATCAATGCGATGTTTTATTTTAGCTAATTCATCAATGAAACAATTCACGGTAGAGCCGGTGCCTACGCCGATGATCATATTGTCTTCAATGTATGAAAGTGCTGCGATTGCTGCTTTAATTTTTAATTCGGTCATGATTTTCCCTTTTCCACTTTATCCCCATCACGATCGCATTTATCCGTTTTGATATCAATTCGGCCTATGCTTCTCAAGTTCATCAAACATCTTTTCCGTTGCGCTTTTTCGTGTGAATACATCATCAATAAAAAAATAGGTTCTTCGTAATTGAAAGACATCCTTATTTACTTCTAATTTACGCCAAGCGCTGATTGAGTCAAGTATTGATGTCACTACTTCCTCAGATGTTGCATGATTGGCCTCATTTTCCCTTGGTTTGGCAAGATCAAGAGTAGGAAGTATCGCCCATATATTGTAATCTATATCTATTAAATATGAAGAGATTGATTGATTTATGCGGTCTAAAAAAATTCGAATTGCTACACGAAAAAGCCCTCTGGCGTTATGGCAAGCAAATTCCATTCGCGAACAGTTATTACTTCATTGGCCTGATTTAGAGATAGAGTTTTTGCCGATGACAACGTCGGGTGACATGTTTCTGAAGGACAAATTACTGACCATTGGAGGCAAGGGGTTGTTTGTTAAGGAGCTCGAGGAAGCATTGCTTGATAAACGTGCTGATTTAGCGGTTCATTCAATGAAAGATGTGCCCGTCGCTTTTCCTTCGGGCTTATCGCTAGCGGCTATCTGTGCACGCCATAATCCATTTGATGCCTTGGTCAGTCCCTTGTATGACAATGTGAATAGTCTCCCATTAGGGGCCATTGTTGGAACCTCTAGTTTGCGTCGCCAATCACAATTATTAGCACTACGTCCTGATTTGGTGGTGCATGGTTTGCGCGGGAATATCCATACTCGCCTTGAAAAAATGGATAAGGGTGAGTATCAAGCCATTATTCTTGCTGCCGCGGGTCTAGAGCGCATGGGGCTTCAGTCTCGCATTCGACAACAATTTGGTCCTGATGAAATGTTGCCTGCGTGCGGTCAAGGGGCGCTAGGGATTGAATGTCGAACCGATGATGAAGCGGTTCAAGCCTTACTCTTGCCGCTGAATGATTCGCTGACAACCCGCTGTGTTTATGCTGAACGTCGAGTCAATGCATTACTGGGAGGTAATTGCCATACACCGCTTGCTGTATATTGCAGGCCTCTTGATGAGTTTAATTGTGTCATCAGTGCTAAAATCGCTTCAGCCGATGGGCGGCATGTTATCTCCAATCACCAACAAGGGGCACAACCCGCGTTAATGCAACTTGCTGAGCACGTTTTTCAGGCATTAATAGCGGATGGTGCCGAACAACTATTGAATGCCGCTGAGTAATTTCAAGCGCTTTTTATGGTTTTGACCGTCATTCCGACCAGCCTACGCTCCGCGACTTGTTCGCGGAGTCTAGAATCTGCGCTAGAGCTGGATTGTAGTGGTCGGAGCGGCGGTCAAGGCCCTTTTTATGATGGTAAAATCTAGGTAGGACATGATGGACGATTGGAAAGGATTACGTTTTTTAAATACTCGACCTCTAGGGCAAAATAAAGGATTAAGTCAAGCGATTCGAGATATCGGAGCGATTCCAATCGAATGCCCTGCCTTAGCGATTGAACCTGTTGAAAACAATTGGATTAATCAACTGAGCGATCTATCGTTGATTCGCCATGCCATTTTTATCAGTACCAACGCAGTCCATTATTTTTTTGACGGCCTCGAGGTCAATCATCGCAACTGGCCCGCATCAATTCGAGTCATCTCTATTGGGAAGGCAACGGCCGATGCTCTTGCTCTTCGAAAAATACGCGTGGATGACGTCCCTTTATCCGCCAGTAGTGAAGATGTGTTAGCTCTTGAATCCTTGCGGGACGTAGAAAAGCAAGCGATAGTGTTAGTCAAAGGCGAAAATGGACGAGATTTATTAGCCGATACGTTAAAAATGCGTGGTGCTATCGTTTTACCTATTGCAGTTTATCGCCGTGTTGTACCTGCCATAAACCAACAGTATATCCAATCATTGTGGCACGAAGACGCCATTGACGTTATAGTGTTTACAAGTGAAGAAGCGATGCATAATTTATTCTGCCTGTTTGGCAAAGGAGCGCATGCTTGGCTTCAAAGTAAAATCTGTTTAGTGAAAAGCGAACGCTTAGCGACTGCTGCTGCACGTTTTGGACTAAAAAAAATCGTTGTGAGCACCGATGGTAATTTAAAAATCTAAGGAAGATAGTGATGACAACAACGCCCGAAATAAGCCAAGATAAGGCTCCGACGAAACCTCAGAAACAACCCTCTCAGCCGCGGGGGTGGACAATTTTATTGCTTATCATTGCTGTGGGTTGCACTGCTTATGCCGCCTATGTTGTTACTCAGTGTCGTCAGGGGACTACACAACAATTGCAAGGTATGATGGCAAAGCTTTCTGCCATTAATGCCCAACAAACTGACACAGTAACGCGACTTGACTCGACACGTCACCAAGTGAGTATGAATCAAGATCAGCTGACCCTGCTCGATAAACAGATGCATACGCAGCTTCAGCAACAAGCGTATCGGGCCGATGATTGGGCGCTTCTTAAAGCACGTTATTTTCTTGAGTTAGCGCAAGCCAATGCGTATTGGACCGATAATATGCCAGCGACAAGTGCGCTGTTGGGGCAAGCAGATACGGTATTAGAAAATGCTCATGAACAACGCTTGTTTGATGTGAGACGCGAGATTGCTGAAGAAAAGGCGCGAGTGGACGCGGTGGAAAAAATAGATACGACAGGGATATTGAGTCAATTGGATGCTGCGCAACAGTTGACACAACATTTGCTGATTCATCAAGTCCTGGTATTGCCGAATGATAAAAGCGCGATAACACCTCAACCTGAACAGTCTTCATCTTGGCGTGAGCGTTTGAAAACGAGTTTGGAGTTATTAGAAAAATTAGTGGTTGTTCGACGTGTTAATGAAGATGTAAAACCGTTGATGACACCGGCTTATGTTGCTTTATTGCGTGAAAGTATTCAGCTGATGTTGCAAGAAGCACAACTGGCCGTTTTGCAGCGAGATGAGGCGCTTTATCAACTTGCCTTGAAGCAAGCGATCAACAAAGTGACCCAGTTATTTGATCGTCACGACTCAACTACAGAGGCGTTACTGAAGCAATTAAAAGCATTGACTCAGACAACGCTGCTCCATGAAAAAGTAGAGATTGGGCGCGCGCTTGTATTATTGAATCAAGTGATTGATTCAAAACCAGAAGCGGGATCGGTCGTGGAAAAATCATCATGATAAAAACAATATGGATTTTTTTAATTTTATGGGTATCGGTCTGGTTCGGCTCTCATCTTCAACATGATCCGGGTTATGTGTTGATAGCCGTCAACCATTGGACCGTTGAAACAACCCTTTGGATTAGTGGGATTATATTAATTTTTGCTTTTGTTGCATTGCATCTGTTTTTGTTGTTCCTGTCTTGGTTGTGCGGTCGTCCAAGATCCTGGCGACGTTGGAAGGCTAAGCGACGGACTCGAGCTTCGCAAATGAAAACACGTCAGGGGCTTATTGAATTTAGTGAGGGGCACTGGCAGCGTGCCCAAAATTATTTGATTAAAGCGTTACCTGATGCCGATACGCCATTGCTGAATTATTTGACGGCGGCACGTGCAGCACAGGAACTAGGCAACAATCAAATGCGGGATAATTTTCTTCGCGATGCTCAGCAATGTATGCCAGAGGCTAAAATAGCCGTTGAGCTGACTCAAGCGCAACTACAGCTTGCCAACCGCCAATGGGAGCAAGCATTGGCGACTTTGCGACATTTAAAAGATATCGCACCAAAGCATCCTTATGTTCTGAGGTTATTGGTATTTCTTTATCAAGAAGTGAAAGATTGGCCGCAGTTGATTGAATTATTGCCGGACTTGAAGCGTAATCAGGTTGTTACAGGGAGTGCGTATGATGCCTTGCAACATCAAGCGTATCTTCATGCCTTAACCGATTGTTGCAAGCACGGTAATTCTGATGCAGCAGCCGTATTTTTTGGTCGATTGCCGAAGCCACTCGCTCAAGATGCCTCTTTTGTCGCAGTGTATTGTAGCTATTTATTGAGGCATCATGCCGATGTCGATGCTGAGTTACGTTTGCGCCAATGCCTTCGTCATGAGTTTAATGAGACATTAATTAAGTTGTATGGAGAGATTAATGTTAAAACAGCTCGCTTGGATTTTGCAGAGTCATTGCTCAAAAAAAAACCAAACTCTGCGGCGCTGCACTTATGTCTGGGGCGATTAAGTAAATCCAATCAGTTGTGGGGTAAAGCTAAAGCTTACTTTGAAGGATGCTTACGGTTAGATGCAACGCCTGTCGTTTATGCCGAACTTGGCAAGTTACTCGAACAACTCGACGATCAGGCCGGGGCTTTTGCTATGTATCGCCAAGGGTTAATTTTGGCAACGGCAGTTCGGGTATAGTGCCGTCGCCAACCCGGCTTCCGTCTAAATCTTCCAGTGCTTTATAATCAATTTGATTATTACACCATGTCCTTCGAGTCGAATTTTAGACGGTAATGTGGTTCCATTGACGGTGGTGTATTCTAAATAAGTAACGGTATATCCCGCTTGGTGTAGTTGAGATAATACCTTGCCTTGTTTTTCTGACCCGACAGGCCCTGGCGCGGGAGTACCTTGCACCCAATAGTATAGGTTGGCGACTGGCAATTGAACACCGGTTTGCGCGAGAAGCAGTTTGTCTGCATTAGCCGATGTAATTTTTTTAGGTCCATCACGATAGGTGATGACATCGCCCTGTTTCTCAATCATAACAGCACCTCCACCAAGAGGACCAAACAGTCGAATTTGGTAATGGTTGGGGCCTTGTTGTCGCCAATTGATTGACGCAGTCCATGATTTATTTTTGTTTCTTGCCGCAATTGCGCCGGACAAATCCCAGGAGGAAATGGTTCGAGTCGTCGTTTGAGCCTGGTTGCCGTGTTCAATCGTGTGAGTGGATTCAGACGATGGGGTCGTCGACGTTGTTGGATGCTGTGGTGGTAGTGGCGTTTCTATTGTTTTTCTTAGAGGCGCACATGCAACCAGCAAACAAAAAGAAAGAGTTATTATTGGTCTATAAGCATTCATGGTTTGCTCCTAGAATTATTTTAAAAACAGCTATTGCTTATGAAGTGTAGCAGATGAATGAAGAACTGGCTGGATAAAGGCAAGAAGGATCTGATGTGGTTACTCTCATGCTCACCAATACGTCCCAAGACTCGCCGGATCGTCGTGTGGTCATTAACCTTGCGACGGGTCTTTGTCAGTTTGACAATGATCGAGAGATTCAACTGAAACAATTATTGAATTCCGATTTTCGTCATCCACTATTGGCCGAGCCATTTCATCAGCCATCAGATCATCTATTTCACTATGAATATGCAACTATCGATGAATTATTTTACTCGGCAATTTATGTGTACTCGGTATTATTACATTCGAATCAACCACATGAATGTAAATTTAAAATAAATCCGTCATCCGCTTTTCAGCATTCCCCATTTGCAAAAGAAATTTGTTTTTCCATTGGGAATTATAAATTCGCCGGAGAATGTCTGTCGATTAAGCAGCTAAATGGTGTGATAACTCATTTAGCGGGATCTCAATTTGAGTTTACAGAAACAATGGTGATTAATGACTGCTTTACGATGGCCGATCTTCCTCACAGGGTTGATGGTGATGCACTTTATGACCTAAATGATGAGTTTATTCAATTAGTAAAAGCCCCCATTGATTGGAGGCGTTATGAACTACGTTATATTCATCCTACGATTGGTTTCGGAGTGTTCAGTAACCAGACGATCAAAAAAGGCGAGCTCATTTCTTTTTATACCGGTTTAAAATCGATACATCGATTTCCAAGTTCATCTTATGTTTATACTCATAAATTTGATGCGTTAAACATGTGTCTCGATGCATTTAAATGCGGTAATTTATCAAAATTTATTAATCATGCACCGAGTTCAGATTTGAACGAGGTTAGCTCCCAGCGAACGTCTTTATGTACTGCAAATATAAACGCGTTCAATCAACTTGTTCGTGGTATTGATGTTTTTGTATACTTTGCTAAGAGAGACATTTCGCCGGGTGAGCAACTACTCGTCAATTACGGCCCTCAGTTTTTTAAAGATAGTCCTATCCATCGATTCAAAACAAATGGTCAGCCCATGATCGCGAATAAAAAAATATTTGGGAATCACTTACAAAAAATAAATCATTTAAGAATAATGTCTCATCATGGTGTTCAAAAAGCTCAAATTTTTTTATTATTAAGGACATGTGGCTTAGTCGTTGGCTTGTTTTTGATCATCGAATGGTTCATTAATGTTATTCCGTTGAAATAGACATTGGTATTTTTTCCCACAATACGTTAGACTCTCCACCATTATTTATTGAGCCGTTCACTTATTTATGAAACAACGAGCAGTATATCCGGGAACATTTGATCCAGTCACAAATGGTCATGTTGACATCATCACTCGCGCATCACAATTATTCTCTGAAGTGATTGTAGCCGTTGCGAGTAATGCAGCAAAAAATCCTTTTTTCTCACTGGCAAAGCGCATTGAGTTCATTCAACATACGGTCGCGCATTTACCGGGGGTGCGTGTCGTAGGATTTGATACGTTGTTGATTCATTTTGCTCATGAACAGCAGGCTGGTATTATATTGCGTGGCTTGCGCGCAGTATCTGATTTTGATTACGAATTGCAACTTGCTGGTATGAATCGTAAACTGTCGAAACAAGTGGAAACATTGTTTTTAGCGCCATCAGAAGATTTGATGTTTATTTCTTCGTCCCTGGTTCGTGAGATCGCAGCATTAGGGGGCGATATATCACGTTTTGTTCCTTCAATCGTGGTTGATGCATTTAATCAAAAATAAGGTATTAATGACGTGAGTGGTTTGTTCATACTTTCTTAATATAATTTTACTAAACTAGACATTATCATCATTTATTGGAGTGTGTCATGGCTGTCACGCCGACGTTAGGCTTTTTAGCACAGACCCATACTAAGCTGCGCATTGCCGTTCATGTTGGCGGTCATGGCGATTGCGGTTTTCGCTCCGTTGCGGCTGGGTTTATTGATAATTTTTTGATGCACTCGCACTTTAGTATTGATCTATTAAATAAAGTATTCTCTCGGCATTTTGTTTATTTCCCCCAACATCGTCCACAGATGAGTGGTTTGACGACGGTCAGCAATATGATGACGCGCCTGTTGGCTGATGTTTCTAAAACCGAACTTATACAAACCATGGCGTTTACCTTGCGACAGCTGGCTGTCGATGAGATGGTTGCACGTCCCGAAAAGTACCGAGGTGCGTTTATCCAGGCTCACGAACAAACGTCACCTGCATTGATGCGTGACCCTACAACGAAGATAGACGACAGTAGTCTTTTAGCGTTGGCGTATGCATTGGATATGCCGATTGAAGTTCGAGTGGTGGCCTCAGGTAAAGAACTCTATTTTCCCTCCTTAAACTATCCGCCGGGCATCAAAGTGTCTGCGACCAAACCAAAGGTTGTGATTGAATTAAAAGCAGGGCATTATCGTCCAGAATTATTAGATCCCTCTGCTTTTAAATCAGATATTTATGATACTTTTTCAGAGGTAAAACCTACTCTCGGTCGGCCGGTTGCCGATCCTGAATTATCTGAAATTTTGCTAAGGATTGAGATAGAAGAACAACGCCTTATCGCTGAATTTGAAGGCTTACGTAATAATCTTAATCATATGTTAAAAGACGGCACGTTGACTAAAAATAAGTTATTGGAACTCTACATTAAAGGTATGCCGACCAGTGATTATTTACAAGGCAGGGTTCGCCATGTCGATGAGGAGCAAGGGCACTCCTATTTCTCCAGTGCTTTAGATTCGGCGCCAGGTGTCGGCCAAGATCGTCATTCTCCTTTGCATACATATGATGAGGATGTGAGCGTAGAGTTAGTCCATGCGATTGCTCGAGCGATTAGCCTCGGCCATATGAGCGCCGATGACGTTTATGCGCAAATCGACCAGCAGCAAGATGAATCGCTGTCAAATCAGGGGATGTAGCCTCCGATTTGGGGCCTACACCAGTCCTGTAAATCAATTCCGCAGTTTTTGACTGGCATCTGTGATTGTCGTCCCGGAATTTAGTGCGACTTGGCGAGCCTGCGAGCTTTAGTCGCGCTTAATGTCCGGGATCCAGGCTTGGCACCCATCCAATGCGACAATGGATCCCGGACATTAAGCAGACCTAAACTCGCAGGCTCGTTACGGCCTGCTAA
>DIUW01000062.1:0-606 GCA_002423125.1 Legionellaceae bacterium UBA6148
CTTTTTTTTCATAAGCTGAAAAAGCACCTTGTGCCACCAAAGTTCCTTGCAAAAAGCTTTGTGATCGTTTGATAACAGCAATAGCAAGAAAATAATCCCATGCCTGAATTTTAGTCATTAATGTTTTTTCGGTGTTTTTTATATAAATTGATCCCGCACATGCGGCGGTTCCTTTTTGAGCAGACATAAGCTTACTCATCAAATTGCTGATCGATGTTTTAGTCAAAAATGTATCTGCATCAACCGTTATAACATAAGAAGATTTAGCATGCTCAAGACCAATATTTAATGCGGCCGCTTTTCCGCCATGGTTTGCTTTTATAATCGTCAAATTATCCATTTTAGATTGCTTGGCTATGTCGATCGTCGCATCAGTTGAGCCATCATCAATTAGAATGATTTCAATTTTCCCCGCATACTGCTGCTTTTTAATGGAGCAAAGGGTCTTTAATATCGACTTTTGCTCGTTATATGCCGCAATGAGGACGGTAACAAAAGGTAGCTCCGGATATTCATCAATAGTGACTTTTCGTCGATCAACAAGGTAGTTCAACAGAAGAAACATGTACATAAAACTGGGAATGAGTGCGATTGAAAATATAATAA
>DIUW01000062.1:698-2922 GCA_002423125.1 Legionellaceae bacterium UBA6148
ACTATTGCTCATTTAATTCACGACCTTCCTGGTTCTGAATAATCAATTTACCGGGCCAAGTCTAGCATGATAAACTTCTGATTTAATACGTATTTTTTAAGCCTATTATTCGATGCTCATGTTTTTAATATATTGATTTACTTGGGGTCATAATGATAGTTGGAATCTAAATATCGATTAAAACAACATAAGGCAATTAAGTGAGCCTCTTCTTCACCCTGTATTTTATGTGGTCTTGTTGCGGAATGTGGTTTTCTTTCTAGCGCGCTGCCAAGCCCGCTTTCAACACATTCTGTCCGTATGCGACGCACGGTTCTCTCGCTGACATGAAGTGATTCTGCAACAGATACATCCGTTCGTTGATTATCATTAAATTCATCTACTGCCAATAAAATCCTCGCATGCGTTAATTTTTTTGCAGATGCTTTGCCTTTACTAATCAATGAAATTAAATTTTCACGTTCATCTTTGGTGAGTACTACGATATACTTTTCCATGTGTGTGGTCTTTTTGCACGAGTAGGATTGCGCGGGAAGGTAACACACACTTACTTCAATAGAAAATTATCTTCAATTTTATCATGTTGATTATGATTAAAATAGACCTTAATACCACAATAAAGCAGTTGGAGGCGTAGTAGCCTTCAACTACTTTTTCCAGGATAATCAAACGGAAAGGATTGAATCATGACAAAATTATTTGATGTCGCCATTATTGGCGGAGGGATAAACGGTTGTGGCTGTGCAGCCGATGCGGCATTACGTGGTTTGTCAGTCGTATTGTGTGAAAAACAAGATTTAGCCTCTCAAACCTCATCAAGCAGTAGTAAATTGATTCATGGCGGACTACGTTACTTAGAACAATTTGATTTTAATTTAGTACAAAAATCGTTAAACGAACGTCAAATTCTGTTGAAGATTGCACCTCACCTTGTACACCCTCTCTGTTTTATTATCCCGCAAAAAAATAAACAACGTCCGCAATGGATCTTGCGACTCGGATTGTTTCTCTATGATAACCTCAGTCGTCGAAATACACTCCCTGCAAGCAAGCCTCTGACGCGAAACCGCAACACACGCTATTTTAATCCACTCATATCGTCTATCCAGCAAGGATTTAAGTATTATGATTGCAGGACAGATGATGCTCGCTTGACGATTACAAATGCGCTGCACGCTAAACAACATGGGGCTCGCATATTGACTCAGACAGAAGTCATTCACGCTGAAGTTATCGATTCAATTTGGCACCTAACCGTTCAAACGCCACATCACGATCCACGCGTCATCAAAGCGCGATCGCTTATCAATGCAGCCGGCCCTTGGGTTGAATCACTTAATCACGTCCTAAACATTCCAAACGATCACACATTATCGTTAGTAAAAGGCAGTCATATTGTTATAGAAAAACTATATGAAGGAGACTATGCCTATGTACTGCAACATGATGATAAGCGCATTGTATTCACCATCCCCTATTTCGGCTACACCTTAGTGGGCACAACCGATGTACCCTTCGCTGGCGAGCCCAGTATTCTCAAAATTTCCGATGCTGAAATTGATTATTTGTTTGATTTAATTGATCGTTATTTTGGAAAAAAAATAGAAAAGAAACAAATCATTACCAGTTGGAGTGGTGTGCGCCCCTTGCTAAGCACTCCCCATAAAAATGCGTCAACACTTTCACGCGATTACCTTTACTCTGTTGCAAAAGAACCTGCACCTTGTGTGGTCGTGTATGGCGGAAAACTCACAACGTATCGCATCTTAGCTGAAAAAGTAGTTGATCAATTACGCACGGTCTTCCCCACTATGGCGCACTCAAGCACTCATAAAACCATTCTCCCGGGATCACAGTCATTCAGCGATTATCCGCATCATGTGCGTCAGTCTTATCCATGGCTTGATGCCGTGGTTCTAAAATATTACCTGGAAACCTATGGCACTCGTGCAGAAAATATTCTTCAAGGATGTGCGTCAGCAAGCGATTTGGGGATCCATTTTGAAAACACGCTCTACCAGCGGGAAGTGGATTATTTAATCAATGAAGAATGGGCGACATCAGTAGATGATATTCTATGGCGAAGAACTAAATTAGGATTNNTATTACTCGATGTTCAAGTTTTTAAGAGCAAAGTAATCTAGTGATCTTGGTTTTACCTCATGGCGCACCGAGCGCAGTGAAGCAATCTAGGGTTCTGTGCTTTAAACTCTGGGTTGCTTCA
>DIUW01000047.1 GCA_002423125.1 Legionellaceae bacterium UBA6148
AAATTAAAAAACTTGAGGATCGAGTGATAGTTTGTTTTTTTCTGTATTCGTTCTGCCGCTTGTTTTAGGTGTTCACTAGACAAGTGGGCATAACGCAATACCATTTCAAAACTTGACCAACCACCTAGTTGTTGCAGTTCCTGCAAACTTGTTCCATTTTGTACGTGCCAGCTTGCCCAAGTATGTCGTAAATCGTGCCACCGGAAATTTTCAATTCCAGCACGAATAAGTGCCTTATGCCATGCATGATTATTACAGCGAGTGACGGGATTACCTTTATATGTAAACACAAATCGGGTGCTTGTCCTTTTGCATCTTTAAGATTTGCATGGCCTGAGAATTTAAAGGCACAGGAATAGCTTTTTTTGTTTTAGACTCATCCGGGTGAACGAGAGTATGACGTCGATCCAAATCAACGTCACACCATTTTAGTCCAGTGACATTTGATTCACGCAAACCAGTTGCAAGACTAAAACGAGCCATATCTTGTAGATGAGGAGGTAATTCTGATAGTAATTGCTGCGACTCTTTATAAGTTAACCATTTAGATCAGGAATATCCAAGCATATCTGAAGATATGTTGGACAATTTAAGTGATAGTGAAATTAAAGATATTAAAATGTCACACGTTTATAATAAACGTTGGAAAGAAGTTGTTCGAATTAAACCAGCGCTTGATGAAAATATATTAGAGGGCTATGTGCAGGGCAACCGCATCTAAATTTTGAGCATCTCTTTGATTAGAGTAGTTCTAACATCGTCATCCATAGCGGCCATGTGCCGTTTACGTTTAACGCTGGCATCAATGGAAGTGTTTTTCCGAATAATATTGAGTGCGATATGTCTAAATATTGCAAAATTTTCAGGCGCAGCATCTTTTCTAATCCTTGACTCATCCTCTCGGAAGGTAACATCAAGCGTCCAATGAAGACTGTTTTCAACTCCCCAGTGCTTACGCGTAGCAGCTAACAATTTTTTTGGTGTTTCAAGACTTGATGTGATGTAAAAACGAGTCTCTTGTGTTTTAAAGGCGACCCCTTCTCGAGTCGATTCAATCATCACTATTTGTGCAAGCTTTTTCCACTTCAAACCTGAAGGAATGAGTTTCTTATATTGTTCGAAGTCTAAAACATAGGCTCTGCGTACTTCGATTCGACCATGCCCTGCATCAATATCCTAGTGAAAACCATAAGTCACATTTTTAAACGCGCTTTCTTTCGCCGTAGTGAAAAAACTTTTCACTTCTTCATGCAGGTTCCCCTGATTCCCTTTTAGGGCAAGGAGGTAATCACCCTTTTGCCTGATAATTTGGTCAGCAATTTCTCGCTGACAACCCATGGCATCGATACTCACTATGCAGCCTTTTATTTCCAGGCTACGCAGTAATTCCGGTATGGCGGTGATTTCATTACTTTTTTCTGCTGTTTTTTCCTGCCCTAAAACGACTCCATTGGCAGAGCTCCAAGCACTGACCATGTGAATGGGGGATTTTAGTCCGTCATGACTTCCTCTAAGCGTCTTACCATCAATCGGTGGAGTGAGCCCTTGTCCGTTTGGATCAAATAGACGAGTGAGTTCCTTGTACCTGCGCTGGGCGTAGGCATGTCTCAAGCCATGTAGTTTACAAACACCCATCAATTTTGCTTGTGCTTCATAGTGATGTAAATGTTGCTTATAAGTTCGCTCTTGAGGGATAAGTGAATGACCAGGTGGTACCAATCTGGCAACTTGATTCAACCATTGGCGCTGGTCATCGTTTGTGATATCAACCGTTCGGCCAATGCCGCCTTTTGTCCAACTGGGCTTGATAATGATTGTATTACCATCAATCGCATCCCTTACTGTGAATTTCATCGATTCCTCACTTGAAGGCCAAATAAGGCTTGGCCTTCAAGTGACAAGCGGATATAGGGATCTGTGCATTTCGTTAAATCGATTTGATGAATGGCCTTGTTTTGCGTAGGGGCGTAAGAGCGTTTATCAATATGATAGGCGGCGTTGTCTGGCTTGAGCAGGTTTGCGTTATCGAGCAGTCTTGCAGTCGTTCGTAATTTTGACATGTAATTTTTGATGGTGGCAGGGCTTTTGTTTTGTGATTTCCAATGCTCGACAAGAGCGAAGATATGCTTGGACTGAAAACCCTTCACATGGCCGACCTTGTAACCCAATTCATGTAAATCCTTGATGCAACGGAACAGCATGTGGCGCATATCGGCTTGGCTTGCATAGGAGTGGCTTAGGTCTTGTTTGACCAATTGATTGATCGAAAATTTCGCGCTTCTTAATTTTGTCTTACTCATGCAAATACCACCAAAGTGTTGTACGTGATTTCAAACCCATTTCACGCATGACCATGCAGCTTGCTTCGTGATTTGAAAAGGCTTGTAACAAGTGATGGAGCTGGTGTTTTGCGTAAAGGTTC
This sequence comes from Legionellaceae bacterium UBA6148, assembly GCA_002423125.1. Classification (GTDB taxonomy): domain Bacteria; phylum Pseudomonadota; class Gammaproteobacteria; order Legionellales; family Legionellaceae; genus UBA11403. The sequence continues at coordinate 2,423 of DIUW01000047.1, forward strand.
CGGTACGATTTCAATGATGAGCATCCGGCTTTTTTCATAACGGTATTTGCCCAGGGTGTTGTTTAGTGTTGGTAGAGCAGTCCACAAGACGTGGTACTTGGCTTGCGCCACGAGGCTCAGTTCAGGGGCAAATCAGACGTTGGTGACAACGTAGATAGAGCCTTAAGTTACTGCGGTTTGTTTGGTGCTTGTCTCCTTATGGTTGGGATGATTAATAGGCGCAATGCATTTCAAATGAAAGGCAGCGCGACAATGGGTCAATACGAAAAACTATTGTGAGGTTCAAACTCCGATGGAATTTGCGGCTTGTTGGCTAAAGCCGAGTCCTGAAGAATCAGGTGATGTGTGCGGTTCCCGACTGAACGCCCCGTCATGAGGTTTGGGAATGATGGTGACTTTTGCGTAAGACCGTTGAAGGTTTCGCCGGATTTTCACCGGTTCATCAGTTGCGCTTTAGAAAAGATTATCAAAACAAATCGTGTTTTTCAAGCTAATTTACGTGTTATTTTTAGGCGTATTTTGTTCATTCTCGTTGTGTTCGCCTGAAAAAGCGAGGTTAATGTGTTGAATCTATATTAAAATTTTGCAGCGCTGAAGCTGCGTCACTGCGGAAGAATCGCAGTGACGCAGCCGCTTAATCTTGCTTTTGAAGTGGAGAAATTAGGCGGAAGAGGACTCCAAAAAAAGTAGAACGCTCTTTAAAAAGCTATGGAATGATGTTAGGATTTTTGTATTATAGCAACTTAAGCAGCGTTATTGTTGGTGTAGTTAGAGCTGGGGAGCGCTGCTGCGGGTCGTATTTAAAGTTTGATAAAGGACTAACGTGTGAGTACTGGAAACATAAGGACATACCATGGATTGCGTTCAAACGAAAACATGCCTTTTTGTGGAGAGGCGCTTGCAAAGATTGCGTTTACCCTTCATGATTTTGAATCAACGCTCAACGCTCAACGCTCAACGCTCAGAACAATAGCGCACTAAACCCTGCTCAATTACGCTGTTTATTTTATATTTTCTCAAAATTACACATTCGTGCGCGCCATTTTTTGTGAATTTCTCCACAGCCATTTTTTCATACAACCTATAGGAAACCCGACGCAAAGCCTTGCTTTTACGCAGAGCACGAACGAAATACTCATTAATTACTACAGAAGGAAAGGGTCATGAAGCAACAAGGATTGTGGTTTGGAATAGGAGTGCTGGCACTGCAAAATCTTTATGCTGGCACGATGGGGGTTGTATCCGATTACTGGGGAACCAGTAAAAAAATTGCGACGGTGACCATGGGCCCTGATTTTGTGTATCAGGGTGGTTCTCAATCATTGACGTTAATTTCGCCGTTCCACAATACCTATGCTTCGAGTAAACAATGGAAGACAGTCGGTGATTTTGGCGGGTTTGTGGGAGTAGAGCACGCTTTTCGCGATTGGTTAAGCATTCAAACCGGGATTGCGGGTTATGGCAATACGTCGATAGGGATAACTGGCGATGTCTGGCAATTTGGCATCCCTGCATTTGATAATTTTACGTATCGCTATGAGATAAGCCACGGTCGCGTGATGTTGAGTAATAAGTTCCTTACGACATGGACTCGCTACCCAGGCCTGCTTCCTTACGTGAGTGTAGAATTAGGCGCCGCATTTAACCGAGCGAGCGGGTATCATGAAACGCCGACAACGGCATTAGCCATACCGATGGCACCGTTTTCAAGCCACAGCCAAACGTCATTTAGTTGGGGACTGGGTGTGGGCGGAGATTATAATGTTAATGAACGTATTCGAGTGGGCATAGGTTATCAGATAGCGGACTTAGGCTCTGCCTCATTAGGAACCTCGCCAGCAGCAATGACCAATCAATCACTGGGAATATCCCATTTGTGGAGTAATCAGCTACGTTTTCAACTCAGTTATATTTTATAAGGAAGAAGGATGATGCGGATGAAATCGACCGGAAGAAAGGGGCTTATTGGGGTGGGAATGTATTGCCTAATGGCAAACGTGCTGACGGCAGGAACGAACCCCATTACACTAACCTTTGTCGGAGGGAGCACCAGTTTTTCGGTGGGGAATCCCGGTAGCGCAAATTATTCGGCTTGTAGAGATGGCCGTGTTCCATCAGGCAATTTGCCGCTTTATTTTAATGACCTTGGCGGAGGAAGTTACGCCAGCCAAGTAACAACGGGCGTCTCCGCTTGCACAGGCATCCCTAATGTATGCAGCGCACCGCTTTCTTTATCATCAGGAAACTGTTGTTGTTTAGAGCTGAGCTTAAGTGCCAATAGCAGTTTAAGTGCGGGCAGTTACACCTTGATAGCAGCGGTAGGCACCGCACCGGACCCAACAAATCCCGTGTATGGAGGGAAAGCGCAGCCGCTGGCGGTGGAAGTTTCGAGCGGCCCGCTTCCCAGTGCCACTCTGGCCGTCACTAGCCCGTTAACCTTTCCCCTGGCATTATCAGTGAATTGCCAGCCCTCCTCGAGCAGCTGTCCTACGACCCGAAATGCGGCACTAACCGGTACGCCACGAAAAATCACCATCCAAAACACAGGAGGGAGTCCGGCTAATATTACGACAGTCACCCCAAGTGGCTTGCCCACCGGCACAACACTGTCAGGATGCGGCAGCACAACACTTTCGCCAGGAGGTACTTGTGATATCACCGTTACACCAGGAGAAAATGCAAGCACCAACTGTACAACGGGTATAGCGCCAACACCAGGCACCATCACTGTAAGCGCATCGAATGCAGCATCCGTCACGGCAACTGCCGAGGTTTTGAGTTATGGTTGCATTTATCAAGGTGGATTTATTTACGCAGTCAATGATGCAACCCCCGACACCGGGAGCATAGGTGGAAAAGTCGCTTCTCTCGTCGACCAGGCGGCGCCTTATATTGGCACTGGCCCTCAATTAACGAGTATTATTTGGAGCTCAAACGGGGATGGCTCTGCAAGTGGTAATGTAGATTACACCACTATTCTTGGTATCAATGAAATATCAACGACCCTAAGCCCATCGCCAACCACCCCGACCTACCCAGCAGGAACGCCTGCTTATACATCATGCAATGGTGATTCCGATGGCGCATGCAATTCAAGCAATATTGTGTCTTACTATAACTTTAATCGAGTCAGCGGAGGAAGCGCGCCAACGCCGCTCACTTATTATGCTGCGGGCCTATGTGAAGCAATCATTAATGGCTATTCAGACTGGTCTTTGCCGGCCATTTGCGAAATGGATGCGGTGAATGGTAGCGTATGTCCCTCAGGCGCACAAAGTATGCTCGGTTCGCTTGGGTTCTTGATTGGAGACCCCGGTGCGGGAATACCAAGCACTTCGTGCAGTCCGCCCAGCTCAACGAATTGCCTTGCAGGCTACTACTGGAGCTCTACCGAGAACTCGAGCAGTCCCCTGAACGTCGCGTGGTTCGAGTCCTTTAGTAGCGGCGGCAGCAGCTTCCAGGGCAACGCCAGTAAGGACGAGCAGCGTGGGGTTCGGTGTGCGAGGGCTTTAACTATTTAACTATTGACCTATTTTCTTTTGACCTTGACCTTGTTGCGCCTCCAGGCGGCGAGGTCATTTTTCAGGACAATTAGCATGGCGCTATACACCGAATTACCGGTATACCGCGAGACTTATCAGTTAACCATCAAAGTGTTTGAGTATACGCGGGAATTTGCGCGGGATTACAAATTCACTTTAGGAGAGGACATGCGGCGAGATGTTTTAAAGCTAACAAGCAGCATTTATCGCGCGAACAAATCCACCAGCAAAGCCGAATATTTGGATGCGTTTTTGGATGAATTTGAATTGTTGAAATTAAAAATCCGCCTATGCGTGGACATGAAGTTATTGCCGATGAAGAAGCAAGCCTTGCTAAGCGGGCTTTTAGAGAGCATCGGTAAACAAGTTATTGGTTGGCGGAATGCAAACCGATAAAGCCAGAATCATAAGCGTCAAGGCGTTTATGAGAGAGCAGGTTTTATTTAAAAGCGCACTGGGACTGCTCAAAAGGCAGTGTAATTGCAATCCATCAAGACGCCTTGATAGGATTCAAAACATCAGTGAATTGCAGGCAACTACTGGAGTTCTACCGAGAACTCGGGCAATCCCCAGAACAACGCGTGGAACGAGTACTTCAGTAGCGGCGGTAGCAATCAGAACAACGACAAGTGCGACACGAAGTCGCTATACAAACTGTTGCTACAGGCAGCCACCTGGTAACTTCTCAATAACCCCGGGA
>DIUW01000049.1 GCA_002423125.1 Legionellaceae bacterium UBA6148
TTCTAGAGGGCCAATCGTATTGGAAGAGTCTTTTTTTGTGTCTTTAAAAATGAGGGGATTCATGAGCTAGCGAACTGGTAAATGATTGCTTGACCTGGTTGGTCAATGAATCAAATTCATCGTAGGGTTTACGGTGATCTTGTCCATGTACAGAAGTGAATTTTGTTTGAATAAATAAATTACCGCGTGTTTCTTGACTGGTTGTTAAAAATTGCTGAATTGCATCACCAACGGCTTCTTCAAAATAATGCCTGCGCTGATTGGCTGTATCAATACCTCGAAACCCCGCCTTGAGCGCCTGGATTACCAAGCGTTTAGTGTCATCTTCTTTCCAAGCTGTACCATATAAAATAGAAGGAATGATCGAAGTATCACAGGGCACTATTGTTTGTTGATGGTTCATTTTATTTCACAGTCTCTTTTGGCAGAAGGTTAAATTTAATATAGACTTTAATTTGGTGATTATACTCGTAAATGGCAATAACGTGGTAAGTCGATTAAAGATTAATAAACTAAATAGGAGCGACAATGAAACGTCATGGATCAGCCGAATGGCAAGGTGGTTTGAAGGATGGGAGAGGGACTGTTTCGACGGAAAGCGGAGTTCTTAATCATACCCAATATTCATTTACAACGCGTTTTGAGAGTGGTCAAGGTACAAATCCAGAAGAACTGATAGCAGCGGCACATGCAGGATGTTTTTCAATGGCATTTTCTGCTCAACTTGAAAAAGAAGGTTTAAAGGCTGAAAGCATTAAAACGACAGCAACTGTTTCATTAGAAAAATCAGAAGAGGGATTTTCTATTCCTGCAATTCATTTGCAGGTGACGGCCAGAGTTCCCAATGCTTCTCATGATGCATTTAATCAGGCTGCAAAAAATGCTAAGGAAGGCTGTCCAATATCTAAATTAATGAAAGCAACGATTACGATGGATGCCACATTAGACAATGTATAAAAAGGAGGGTGCGTGTGAATATTGCGTTTATTGGGCTTGGTGCCATGGGCAGTGCAATGGTAGAGCGGCTACTACTGGCGAATTATACTGTCACTGTATTTAATCGAACGCACGAAAAAGTCATGCCGTTGGTAGCGATTGGTGCGCATGATGCTCTATCTATACCCGAAGCAGTTGCTAATGCCGATGTTGTAATGACAAGCCTGCTGGATGATGAGGCTGTTTTGGCCGTTGCGCATACTATGCTCCTGCGTATGCAACCAGGGGCTATTCATATTGGTTTATCGACGATATTGCCTACCACCGCTGAAACGCTATTAGATATTCATCAGAAAGCGCATACACGTTATATATCTGCCGTTGTTTTAGGTGTGCCAGCTGTGGCTCGCGAAGGTGGGTTGACAGCTTTTTGTGCAGGAGATAAGCAGTCGATTGAGATGGTTCATCCTCTGTTATCTACTTTCTCAGCGCATGTGATTCCGCTGGGTGATGAAGTTGATATTAAAGCCCCCAATTTAATGAAAATCTGTATGAACTATAGTTTGATGACGGCACTTGAGCTCATGAGCGAGCTGTTTGTGTTTGCTGAGAAAAGTGGTCTGGATAAAGAGATCGTTAAAATGGGATTGCAGCAAATATATGGTCATCCTGCCTTTAAACGCTATATTGATAAAATTGCTGAACGAGATTTTGATCAAGTGAATTTCACGATGACTGGCGGCCAAAAAGATGCGCGCATTTTTCAAGATGCTTTTTCAGAAGCAGGCGTGGCTCCTGAGCTCTGTAATCTTCTTAACAAGCGATATGAAACCGCAATGTCTATGGGTATGAAGGACAAAGATTGGAGTGGTATTTATGAGGTTGTGAGAAAACAGTCGAAATTGCAGGATTAACTCCCTGCAATGTGATAGTCCTGATCAAGCACACCTAAATTCCCTATGCGAATTCTTGGGATGCAAACTAGGTTTTGTGCTTGGACGAGTGGAACAAGGTTTTTTTCCAATATAGTCATTAGATTTTTAGCAAGTTCTTTTTTTAATAGTGATCGTTGATCGGTTTCAAGCCAAAGGATCTCTAAATAAACTTTCGTTGCTTTTTCGTCACCGAGACCAATATACGAATAGATTTCCTGAATGATCCCGCTATGGCAAGTATTTATATTCAAACCCGGTATTTTTCCAAGCTCGTTATGAATATCAATGAATAAGTCAGTAAAATTAATGTGTGCGGTATCAATATTTTTTGATATTTTTAGAGAAATCTGCGGCATTTAATCATCCCTATAAGCTGAAAAACATTCATGCACAATGTGCAACAGCACTAGACATAATTAGATTGTATTGATCAAACAGTTGCATGCAGTCGAGTATAAATATTTCTAATGTACCTGTTTTCTCCAGCATGAGGTATCTGGCTAAATCGTGCTCTTTTAATTCGGTGGCCAGTGCAAAAATATATTTTCTTTGTTGATATTTTCTTGCTATCGTTAATCCGTTATATAAGCCGAAAGACGCTCTACCACACATTGTCCTTTTTTCACCACCATGAAGATGGGTGACTTGCTCCCATGGTAAAGCTATAAATGTTGTGTTTTCAGCAATTCGCTTCAGTGGGTCACTCAATATGAATTTTTCGTCGTAATAAATATCCATCCAATTCTCTTGGGTACAAAACCGATAACGCATGCCGCTATCAGTTCCCATAAAATAGAAATAATCACATCCTAACTGCTTGAGCGAGCGAAAAGCTTTGCTGAATTGCAGCTCGAATGGCTCTGGAAACTGATTGTTTGAATTTCTGTTTAAGGCTAAATGCACGAAGATATTTCCTGCTGTTGTCCCATAGGATTCAATGGTAGAATAAAGTACTCGATATTTGACTAGATGTAAATGAAAAAAATTTCGATCGTGTCTGCTTTTCTCGGAACGCTGATAGAAGTGTATGATTTCAGTGTGTTTGCTTTCCTTATACCGATTCTGTCAGAAGTATTTTTTCCCTCTTATTCAAAAAAAACAGCAATAAATTTCGCCGTATTAGCTTATGTGATCAGCTATGGCATCAAGCCATTTGGTGCCATAGCCTTCGGTTATTTGATGGATTTATATGGTCGAAAAAAGATTTTATTGGTGACAACACTGCTAATGACTTTGGCAACCGCAGCGATTGGTTTTTTACCGACGGCCATGCCAGGGGTATATCCATGGTGGGCTATTATTGGATGTAGAATAATTCAGGGGTTATGCATATCTGGGGAGTTTACCTCAGCGATCATCATGGCTGTTGAGCAAGGAAAAGAACGCCCCGCGTTCTCAGGTAGTTTGGCATTCATGGGCGGTAGCTTAGGCCTGTTATTTGCAAATCTCAGTACGTTTCTGCTTCTAACTTTCATGCCTCATGAGCAGATCACTCAATATGGGTGGCGTATCCCTTTTTTAATCAGTACATTTTGCTGGTTCATATTGTTTTTTATTAGGAACAAAATTAATGACGTTGTTATCGATAAAGACTCTGTTAATCAAGGGCTTTTGGAGTTGATAAAAACGCATAAAAAACAATTGACCGCGATTTTCATCACATCAAGTTTATCTGCCTCCGCGTTTTATATGACATTTATTTTTATGCCCACTTTTTTATCTTCGTCTTTAAATCTACATTCGCATCAACAGTCTATTCTAATAACGCTCATCTGTTTATTGGTGTATTTGCTTGCTCTTCCAGTCGGGGGGATGTTGGCCGATAAAATCGGAATAACGAGGCAAATAAAAATATCCTCTTTGTTATATTTGCTATGTTCTTATGTTTGTTTTGCAGTGCTACCTAGCTTAAATGTCATGGGCTGTATGGGGGTCTTAATTTTGTTTGCACTGATTCAGGCGTTGCTCAATTCAGCGTTGCCTGCATTCATGGTTACTAAATTTGATCCGTCTCAGCGTGGTAAAGCATTGGCAATCTCGTATAATATAAGTTTGACATTATTTGGCGGCTTAATACCTTATTTGATAATGACTAACGAGAACCCTGTTAATCCAGGGCTGGTGATAAGCATTTGCGCTGCTGTAACCTTAATCGTAATTCGTAGAGTGGGAAAACATTATGGTGATTTACGAAGTGAACCTCAGTATTGATGCGGATGTTTATGCTGATTATATGGTGTGGTTAAAAGAGCATGTGAAAGAGATGCTTCAATTCCCGGGATTTATTCAAGTCAGCCTGTTTGAACAAGAATCGAAAGAACCGGATGGGGATTTTTCACAGGAAAAATTGACAGTCCAATATCAAATAGAGGATAGAGATAGTTTAGAAAAATACTTAACCGAATTTGCACCTAAAATGCGCGGCGAAGGGATTAATCGTTTTAAAGATAAATTTTCAGCCGATAGAAGAATCTTTAATGTCCAAGATATTATTCTGAAATAATATACGCAAGTACGTATTAAATGTTGATTGATACATAATCATGGTATATCATGTGTTTTGTGATATGTCAGTTAAATATTAAATACGGAGGAAGTTGCTGTGGATAAAAAGGTTTATAAAGAAGCTGAGGCTGCAAACTATATTTGTATGAGTCGTTCCTTTCTCTCTCAGGATAGGGTGAACGGGACATTGGTTAATCGAACGCCGGGACCAAATTATATTAAAATTGGTCGATCAATTCGATATTTAAAAGATGATTTGGATTCGTGGCTAGACCAACACCGCTATAAAGCACAGGCATCGTGATGAATGATTGATACTTCGCGTGACTGCAAAATTTCTTTGTTAATGCGAAGTATCAACAGAGTTCTCAAACCTTATTTTCTTAAACTGTTTTGGCAGCAGTGTTTTTAATAAAGAATCTACCTGCGCTGCATAGGGCTCAAATAAAGAAGGCCGCCGCGGAAAAATTCTATCGTTTATCCAATACACAGGCCATTGATCAGTGCTTTTAATGCAATCTTCGGCAAAATTTTTGATTTTAAACCGTTCTTCAATTTGAACACACCCTCGTAGAAAAGTATCAACATAGGACTGCACAATGGGGTAATCATGTGTTGGATATTGATGATTTTCTTTGGTTGAAATATAAATCCAAACTTGCTTTTGAGTAGGCAGTGTCGCGGCAATCACATTTAACCCTTCTAAACTCAACGCTCTCCTGCAGTAAACGCGTTCTCTCTTGTCATACTGCTCCATCTTTTTTGGATCACTTAATTTGTATATGACACCATTAAAGGAAGCCTCAGGATTTTCTGATACAGATAAAAACGTTGCATTCAAGCCAGGCAAATTACCATGTGCTGACCAGCTTCGCTCATATCCCTTTATTACGGCGGGAAAACTATCCTGAGCTGTGGGATCGGTTCTCTTTTTTGATTGCTCATCAATGAGGCTTCTATAACCAACGATATATTGCGGAAGGTGATTATTTATCTTGGGGTGGCATATCAATGCAGAACAAGGCAGCGCCCAAACTCCTAAAATAATCGCTTTCAACACTCGCATGTTTTTATTGCTCGTTATGGCGATGCACTTTAAGCCATTAAGATACATTCATTTAGCACTCTATGCGCACTCTACATAATTCGATTGACAGCTTGCAATTTGGTTAACTAATTGATAAATATGGTGTCCCAGGCAAGATTCGAACTTGCGACCTGCCCCTTAGGAGGGGGCCGCGCTATCCAGCTGCGCCACTGGGACTTGGTAGTGAGTGTGTTGTTGGTGCTGAACTCATCGAATGTTCAATTTATATGGCGTGAGTTTACTGTTATCTGTGGTGAATAACAACCTTTGCTCTCATCTTATTCACATATTCAGAACTCGTTTTTTTCACCAGATGATCACTGGAAGCAGTAAGCGTTGGGGTTATCCATAAATTCATAATCTACATATCCGTATAATTGGGACCGCCACCGCCTTTAGGGGCGTGCCAAACGATGTTTTGCTTGGGGTCTTTAATGTCACAGGTTTTACAGTGGATGCAATTTTGTGCGTTAATTTTAAAAGTTGGGTTACCATTTTCTTCGATTATTTCATAGACTGCGGCAGGGCAATATCGTGTTTCGGGTGAGGCGTATTTTTTGTAATTAACCTGAATGGGGATTTCAGTATCCAGTATGGTTAAGTGGCAAGGCTGGTTTTCTTCATGAAATGTGTTGGTGAGGTAAACGGATGATAATTTATCAAAGGTAATGATGCCGTCTGGTTTTGGATAATTTATTTTGGGGGATTGGCTTGCTGGGGTGAGAGTGGTGTTGTCTGCATGATTCGTGAGAGTCCAAGGCGACTTGCCTCGGGTAAGATAAGTTTCAAAAGTAGCATTTGCAAGACCTACAAATAAACCATATCGAAAACCAGGGCGAATGTTTCGTGCATTATATAATTCTTGCTTTATCCATGATTGTCCCACTTTTTCCGGGTAAGCGGTTAGCTCACGGCCTTGAGGGGAGGGCTGGATGACCATATCAAACGCTGCTTCTGCTGCAAGGATGCCTGATTGAATAGCGAGGTGAATGCCTTTGATTTTGGGGACATTCAAAAAGCCCGCAGCATCACCAATTAAAGCACCACCAGGAAACGTGAGCTTGGGTAATGATTGCCAGCCGCCTTCATTGATCGCGCGGGCGCCATAACCAATGCGTTCGCCACCAGTGAGTAAACACTTTACGGAAGGATGGGTTTTAAATCGTTGAAACTCTTCAAATGGATTGAGCCACGGATTGGTATAATCAAGTCCTATCACAAATCCAATAGCCAGCCGGTTATCCGTAAGGTGGTATATAAACGAACCCCCATAAGTCTTATGATCTAGTGGCCAACCAATGGTGTGAGTGACGTGCCCTGGCTGATGTTGTGAACTTGGAATTTGCCAGAGTTCTTTGATGCCTATTCCGTAGGTTTGTGGTTGTACACCCTGACGTAGATTAAAGTGGCTCATGAGCTCTTGGCTTAATTGGCCACGGCATCCTTCTGCAAATAGGACTTGCTGTGCATGCAGGTGCATGCCTGGTTGATAGTTCGGCATTTTTTTGTTGTTTTTGTCGATTCCTTGAGAGCCAGTGGCGACACCGATAACCGTGTTATGGTCATCATACAGTACTTCGTTAGCGGCAAATCCTGGATATATTTCGCACCCCAGTGCTTCGGCTTCGCTTGCGAGAAATTGGCAGAGATCACCTAAGCTAATAATGAAATTTCCCTTGTTTTTCATTGGGTTGGGTGTTGGGAGTGTGATGGCATGTTTGGCGGTCAGATAACGGAATGAATCACTCAAAACGGGAGAGTCGAGGGGGGCGTTTTCCCATGAATCAGGAAGTAATGCTTTCAAGCTGTTGGGTTCAAGTACCGCACCGGATAGAATATGTGAGCCAACTTTAGCCCCTTTTTCAAGGATGCATACGTGTATTTCTTTGTTATGTTGATGGGCTAACTGTTTCAATTTAATTGCGGCTGATAAACCCGCTGGACCTGCGCCGACAATGACTACGTCATATTCCATTGTTTCATGAGTCATAATTTACCCTTTTTTTTTGCATAAATCCATGGCAGTAAAACAAAAACAATAAATCCGCCGATAAGGAATGTTTCAAAAATTGTTGTGTTTTCGATTGGAATTTGAGAAGGGGGTACGAAACCAATCAGAATGGTTGCTCCACAACATACAATTCCTAATCCAGCAACCAACCAGATACCAAACTTGCCACCTGGTATTCGATAGGATCCTCGTTGATCTGGCCTGCTGTAGCGCAATTTAATGGCCGCAGCAAACATTAAAATATACACCAATAATGCGAGTTGTGCGCACAAATCACTCAATAACCAGTAAGCCGAATTGACCGATTCAAATAGCCCTAACACACTACTCATTAATGTAAAGATAAGTCCCTGAGTAACAAGAATCGTGACAGGTGCACCATGTTTGTTGACGCGGGTGAATTTTGCGGGGATAGAGCCGTCGCGAGCCGCGACGAGTAGTCCTTTAGTGGGGCCAATGATCCAGGCAGAAACACCGCTTAATGCGCCAACCACGATCAACAAGGCTGTAATCGATGTCATCCACGGCATGTTGTATGCATTAAAAAAAATGGCATAAGCATCGACTAAACCCGATACCACGCTAAGCGTTGACTCTGGGACCACGATGATGATTGCAAGCGATCCAAGTACGAGCGTTGAAAAAATAATAATGGTTGATAAAAGCAATGCTCGAGGGTAATCGCGTTGCGGATTTTTGACTTCTTCGGCGTGGACAGCTGACATTTCCATACCGAGAAGACCGAACAATACGGCAGGAAATAAGGATAGATTGCTAAAAGAACTAAAATCGGGAAACCACGATATCGGCATTTTTACCGCGACGGGATGCCCCTGAATCACCCAAGTAAGCCCGAGTATACTGATTCCAACCATGGGTAAAAGTGTTCCTATAGATGCCCCCATGGTGCTGATTAGGCTGGATAATTTCATCCCAAAGCAGTTTAGAGCAGTAAAAATCCAAAATAAACCAATCACAGTGGTCATGAGATAAATTTTATTATTGGCGAGCTCTGGAGAAAATAGATAAGCAATGGTTGATGAAATAAATGCCATGATGGTTGGGTACCAGACAACGTTATATATCCATTGAAGCCAAATTGTAATAAATGCAGCTCGTCGCCCAAACGCTTCGCGTACCCAGATATAAACCCCTCCGGTGCTCGGGTACGCGGTTGCTAATTCCGCAGCGACTAATGCGACTGGAATAAAAAAGACGAATGCTGCAAGCAAATAAAATGTAATTAAATGCATGCCTAATTTGGCCGTAAGCGGTAACGTGCGTAAGCTATCGACTGCAATGACGTTAATCATGACAAGCGAAAAAACACTCAATACTTTTTTAGACTGATGAGGCATGTACAATCCTTACAAATTTCGCAATACGTACTGTAATATTCCGCCATTCCGGTAATACTCGAGTTCATTCGTTGTGTCTATACGACAAATCACATCGACGACTTCTTGTTTTCCATCTTGATAGGTAATTGTTACAGCAAGCATTGATTGTGCTTTTAGTGAATCATTTACAGGGATGCTGATGAGCTCGTTACCTGTTAAGTGTAATGTCTTTCTGGACGCGCCATCTTGGAATTGCAGTGGCAATACCCCCATACCAATCAAATTTGAACGGTGAATTCGCTCAAAGCTTTCCGCGATAACCGCTTTTACTCCTAATAACAACGTTCCTTTAGCGGCCCAGTCTCGTGATGATCCGGTGCCATATTCTTTTCCAGAAATAACAACGAGGTCATTATTTTCTTCTTGATAACGCATTGCAGCGTCGTAGATAGACATTGTTTCATCGGTAGGAATAAAGCGCGTGAAGCCGCCTTCAACTGTCGGAGTCATCTCATTACGGATTCGGATATTGGCAAATGTACCGCGCATCATGACTTCATGATTACCGCGTCGTGAACCATAGGAATTGAAATCTTTTATGACCACGCCCTTTGATTGTAGATATAGGCCAGCAGGAGAGTTGGCTTTTATGGATCCAGCGGGTGAAATATGATCGGTTGTAATCGAGTCACCAAATAGTGCAAGAATATGTGCGTTTTGAATGGGTTTAATGGCATCAGGTTTTGGACTTAAATTTTGGAAAAAAGGAGGATGTTGAATATACGTTGAGTCTTTATTCCACGCGTAAGTTGTTCCGCTACCAGTATCAATGGCCTGCCATTCGTCGTCGCCTTTGAACACCTCGGCATATTCTTTTCGGAACATTTGTTTCGTTACTTTTGCAACTTCTAATTCAATTTCGTGATGTGTAGGCCAAATGTCTTTTAAATAGACGTCATGGCCGGATTGGTCTTTGCCAATCGGATCGTGATTTAAATCAATACAGGTCGTACCCGTTAATGCATAAGCCACGACGAGTGGAGGCGATGCTAACCAATTTGCACGAACTTGCGGATGGACGCGGCCTTCAAAATTACGATTGCCTGACAACACGGAGCAGACCACCATATCATTATCGGTTATCGTTTTAGCGATGGCATCGGGCAATGGTCCTGAGTTACCAATACAGGTCGTGCAACCATATCCAACTAAATCAAAGCCAAGCTCATTGAGATACGGTTGAAGACCAGCGTGAATTAAATAATCCGTGACGACTTTAGACCCTGGTGCGAGGGATGATTTGACCCAAGGTTTACGTTGCAAGCCTTTTTCAATGGCTTTTTTAGCAACAAGTCCAGCGGCCATGAGAACGCTCGGATTTGATGTATTCGTGCAACTGGTAATAGCGGCGATAACCACATCGCCGTGATGAAGCTCATAATCATGGTTGCTAACAGGGAATGCTGTGTTTTTTTCGTCAATTTTCCCAGAGTCTTTTAAGAATTTATCAAACTCGATGGGAAGTGTTTTTAAATTCACTTTATCTTGTGGACGTTTTGGGCCTGCGAGTGAGGGCTCAACGGATGTAAGGTCAAGATCCATCGTGTCTGTAAATATAGGATCTTCGCTGTTAGCGTCATACCATAGACCTTGCGCTTTACTGTAGGCTTCAACCAGTGCGATCGTGTCATCATCACGGCCGGTCAATTTTAAGTAGCGAATAGTTTCAGCATCAACCGGGAAAAAGCCGCACGTTGCACCGTATTCAGGAGCCATATTAGAGATGGTGGCACGATCGGCCAAGGGCAACTCGGCAAGACCTGGTCCATAAAATTCAACAAATTTACCCACAACGCCTTTTTTGCGAAGCATTTGTGTGACGGTGAGGACTAGATCAGTTGCGGTGATGCCTTCATTTAGTTTTCCAGTTAATTTAAAACCGATAACTTCAGGAATAAGCATGGAAACGGGTTGACCCAGCATGGCTGCTTCAGCTTCGATGCCGCCAACGCCCCATCCTAAAACGCCTAATCCATTGATCATGGTTGTATGAGAGTCTGTTCCGACCAGTGTGTCAGGGTATGCGTACCAAACGCCATTGTGTTCGCTGCTCCATACTGTTTTTCCGAGGTATTCAAGATTTACTTGATGGCAAATACCTGTGCCGGGTGGTACGACTTGAAAATTTGAAAATGCGGTTTGTCCCCAACGTAAAAATTCATAGCGCTCTTTGTTACGCTCCATTTCAATGGCGGTGTTTATTTTCATGGAATCAAGTGTGGCAAATTTATCAACCATGATGGAATGGTCAATCACAAGATCAACAGGATTTAAAGGAGAAATTTTTTCAGGATTGCCACCCATTGATTTGATGGCATCTCGCATGGCGGCCAAATCAACGACAGCAGGAACCCCGGTGAAATCTTGCATTAACACTCGTGTTGGACGGTAAGCAATCTCATGCTTTGATGTTTTGGTATTCAGCCAATTGGCCATGGCCGTTAAATCATCAGTCGTCACCGTTTTGCCGTCTTCGAATCGTAATAAATTTTCAAAAAGAACTTTCAGCGAATAAGGTAAGCGTTGAATCCCTTTAAAATGCTTCGCTTCAGCTTCTTTGATACTGTAGTAATGGTATGTTTTTCCATTGACGTTTAGTGTCGATTGTGTCGAAAGTGTGTCCTGTCCAACGTTCATAGTCCAACTCCTGAATTAATAAATAAAGACGACTCTCAGTCATAGTATGATCATATGTCTTTCATGATAGCTACAAATAGCAAATGATAGCTTAAAAACGCTTAGGTTTCACTACCTCGCGACGGATAGCATTCTTATTTTGCCTCTAAGTGACCTATGTTTTGCTAACTTGATTAATTTAAAGTCTTGTCATAGACTTTAAATACATTAACTACGCAAGGAAGCAATAATGAAACGACTACTTATTTCAATAGTATTGGTTGGCGCTGTTACAGTGTTGGCAGGATGTTGCTCTAATGGTACATGCGGTGCTTACACAAACAGTTATTATACTGTCCCTGTGTCTACATGCAGTACTTGTGGGGTGCGTCCTGTACGCCCAGTATGTGGAACCTGCGCTGTCAGTAATACTTGCAGCACATGTGGTTATGGCTTTGGTTATAACGACTGGTATTAATCCTGTAAAAAGCAACTGCTTTTTTCAGGTTAATCAGGTTGCACTACTGTTTCTGTTCTAAGCGTGAGTACATCGGACTTTGCGTGATGTACCACGTAGTATGCAGTACTTCCTAAGAAGGGTGGTAAATGAGTTGGTGCATGATTGCCAATGATGATAAGCCCGCAGCCGAGAGCTTCAGCTTTGTCGAGGATCGTCAGCTTTATAGATCCGACCTCAACAAACAGTTGTTCGTTTGGGATGCCTAATGCTTCACCGAGGATGCCCATAACGACTTGTGCATTATCTTTGACTGGCGCATCAAATTCAGCAAAACCAAGTCCTTGTGCAATTTGCATACTCGCAGGAGGCTGGATGACGTGTAGTAGATAGAGTTTGGCATCAAAGCGTTTTGCCATTTCAGCGGCTTGTTTGCAGATCTCGAAGTGGTTTTCGCTTAAATCTGTCGCATGTAAAATAGTGGAATACATAATTTCCTCACCGTGTTGGTTTGATATATTCAGTGTAGATGATTTAGAGTAACGTTATCAATAGGATGGATGGAAATCCATAGTTTAATCTTTAAGATCAATGAATGATCTCAAGCTGGGGGCGATACTGAATAATGGTTTTAACACAAAATCACGTTCGTGCATTCGGGGGTGAGGGATGGTTAAGCAATGACTATGAATCGTGCGTTGGCCGTACAATAAAATATCGATATCCAACGTTCTTGCTCCCCAACGAACTTTACGCACACGGTGTTGTTTTTTTTCGATGGTTAAACAATGGCGTAATAATGCTTGCGGTGAGAGGCATGTCCTAATTTCAATAACGCTATTGCAGTAGGGCGGTTGTGCGCGGCGACCGGCGGCGGGGCTGAAATGGATATTTGATAATGTTATAACCGTTGTTTTGGGTATTTTTTTTAAACGAACGACGGCCTGTCTTAATTGGCGCTCGGGCGATCGAAGGTTGCTTCCGAGAGCCAAATAGCTTGTAATCATTCTGTATTTTTTTTCTTTGGACGGTGCCGTTTTGGTTTGGGAGCGTCGGACGAGGCTAAGTCATCAATCATTTTTTTCTGCATTTCTGGTGTAACATCTTGGAATGTTGTCCACCAGTCAGCGAGTTCCACGGACTCATCACCTGCAAGTGCGCGAAGCGCCATAAAATCATAAGCTCCTCGAAAACGAGGGTGTTCTAATAATCCAAACGGACGGTGCCCCGTGCGTTTTGCAAAGCGAAATTGTAAAAGCCAAATTTCGCGCATGACCTGTGTGAATCGTTTGGGAATAGTGACAATTTTATTTTGAGCTGCAATGACAGAAGACATTGCCTGATCAAGTGCTGGTAATGGTTCAACTCCCTGTTTCCTTAACTCGGACGCCTGTTCGATAAGAGGAAACCAGAGCAGCGCTGCGAAGATAAAAGCGGGTGTCACTGGTTTATCTTCTTGAATTCGTTTATCGGTGCTTTGAAGTGCAATCATGAAAAAAGCATCAACGGGATAATGTCCATTCAGTAGATCATGTGTTTGTGGGAACAAATGAGTAAATAGACCATACTGCATCAATAACGGGTGAGCCGCTTCCGCATGCCCACATTGATATAATTTCACCATTTCTTCAAAAAGTCTGGAGCTGGATATATGGCTGATGAGATTATTTAACTGGTTCATTGGCGCTGCTGTTTCGGGTGCAATCATAAAATTCAGTTTTGCACTGAAGCGAATCGCGCGAAGCATTCGAACAGGATCTTCTTGATATCGAGTGGTTGGATCGCCAATCATACGAATTAAACGTTGATTCACGTCATTAAATCCACCGGTAAAATCAACGATGGTACTGTCAGTTAATGTGTAATAAAGAGAATTTACGGTGAAATCACGTCGCCAGGCGTCTTCTTCAAATGTTCCATAGACATTATCGCGGATCACCATGCCACTATCATTGGTTTGATGATTATCATCGATTGCGTCGTGTCCGCGAAAGGTTGCAACTTCAATGATTTCACGATGATAGAGAATATGAACTAATTTAAATCGACGTCCAATAATTCGAGCATTACGAAATAGTTTTTTGATTTGGTTGGGGGTTGCGTTTGTGGTGATGTCAAAATCTTTGGGAGCCTTTCGTAATAAAAGATCACGCACGCTACCACCGACTAAATAAGCTTGAAATCCAGCGCTATTTAGGCGATTCAGTACCGCAAGCGCGTTGGGACTCATGTCTGTTTTAGATACTTGATGTTGGTTGCGTTGAATGAGATATTTTGGGTCTATAGCCGATTGATGAGTAGCTACTGGACTTTTTTTAGACCCGCGCAACAATTTTCTAATAAACTTGATGATTATATTCACCTATTAAAAATGGATTATTATAACGAAGCTTCTTGAAAAAGTGAAACTTTTTATATTTAAGACGAACGACCGGTTTGAACATTTGATGGATTAATCATTGCATGTAATACTCATTCAATTATTTTTAAAACAAAGGGTTCCAGCAAATGAGTTATGTCGGAGCATTTGATTCAATTAAGCAGCATATTTTGAGGCCGCTTAGTTTGCAATTAATCTGTATAGTGCTTGTTATGTTGATTGTTTGGGAGATTGTTTCAGGTATTGGTGTGTTGCCTAGATTAAATCAAAAGGTTCAAGATGATACTCACCATTCTCATGAGGCAGCTATTGGACGCATGGGTAAGACAACAATTGAACGGCATCCACTTTTTGGTGACTATGTTCCTAGTAATCTTGATGCTGCAGGTATTCGGCAATCGATGTTGAACCTTAAAGTTGTTGGGATTGTATTTGCTGAGAATGAAAATGATTCACAGGTCATTCTTCAACAAGAGAATGGACAAGAGTATTTTTTTCGTGTGGGTGATGAGCTTCCGGGTGGGGGAGTCATTAAACGTATTACAATTGAAGGTGTATTGGTGTTGCGCGCGGGTGACTTAGAGCGTTTAAGTTTACCAAGAGATGAGCTTAATTTTGAAGCGCCAGCCGAACCGATGTCTCTTGAAAATCAAAAAGGTGGATTTTAATGATGTCATTTCGATTCATTGGCCAAAATTTAGGAATAAGTTCTATGCGATTTGTCATTGTTTTTATTATTTGCGTTGCGGGTATTCTGAGTGGTTGTTTGGCTGGTCGGATGAATGTTGCGGAAGGGATTAAAAGTTTTCAAGTTCAAGATTATCGGCAGGCTTTTATTCGTTTAATGCCCTCGGCCAAAGCGGGAAATGCGGAAGCACAATATGCTATCGGTTATATGTATTATTATGGTTACGGTGTTATTGAAGACAGAAGAAAAGCGTGGTACTGGATACGTTGTGCAGAAAAAGCTGGGCAGATAGACGCGATCCAAGCTATACGTCTTTTACCGCCGCCAGATTGACGTATCCTGTGCCCAGGGCTAAATTCATTTAAAGTGACGGTCGTTCAGTTCATCTTACACCTTTTTCACAAACTGTGACTTCAATTTCATAGCACCAATCCCATCAATTTTGCAATCAATATCATGATCGCCACCAACCAGTCTTATATTTTTAACTTTAGTCCCGACTTTTACAACGGATGAAGAGCCTTTGATTTTTAATTCTTTTATAACCGTAACCGTATCACCATCTTGAAGAATATTACCATTAGCATCTTTAATGATTCGCTCATCCTCAATGACTTGCCCTATCACTTCTTTTGCCCATTCATGCGAACATTCTGGGCAAACATAGATGGCGCCATCCTCGTACGCATATTCCGAGTTACATAGTGGGCAGTTGGGTAAGGCGCTCATTGTTTTCATCCTATAGTGTTTTACTTGATATTGTTACACCGAATCCTCTAAAGATAATGCACATTTGGGTTCACACGCAATGGATTTAATAAATTGATTTGAGATTGATTCCCTTGTGGGATAACATCAATGCGACCAAGATCGCCCATAATTTTATGATGTGGTGGGTTGGACAGATTCGCATTTACATGAATTCATAGCATTTAATCCAGTTACGACTGATCTGAACTCATTTAGAGAAAACTCCATGAAAAGTGTACTTAAACTCAAAAAATCACTTGAAAAGAAGGTCAATAAAGGATTCAGAGGTTATCCTATAGCAACGGCGGCTTTATATGGTCCTACGAACAAATTAGCAACAAAGATAGTCGTTGGTATTGTTTCTTCTCAAAAAGCTGAGGTTGATCCAATGCACAAATGGTTTTGCAATACAGAAATTAGAAATAATTCAGAAATCATGCAAGAAATGTTGGATTTTATCAAAGAATTTAATGTTAGTTCGGTATTAATGGTAGATAAAATTATTGGTTGTCCTCATGAAGAAGGCATTGATTATCCGAATGAAACATCCTGCCCACAATGCCCATTCTGGGCGGGTCGTGATAGGTTTACGGACGAGCTGATTCATTAAATGATAATCAATAGTTCCATTAGAGCTGCGATAGCGAAAAGTATCATTGATCAAATATTTTGAACAGATTTCAAGAGTAATGCAGGATTTATTGACATCCTCACCGTCCTAAAACCAATTCGTTCGTCTCTGTTTGCAAGATACATTTGATCGCGATGGACTAGCAGGGCCGTCCCATCCCATAAATGTCGTCGTTGCGAACGCAGTGAAGCAATCCAGGGTTCCGTGCCTTAAACTCTGGGTTGCTTCACTGCGTTCGCAACGACGACATTTAGATGGGACAGCCCTAGAGCAGCGATCGATTAAAATTTATACAGATCGACATTAGAGTAAAAATATGATCAAATGCATACATTATTTACTTTAATTGGACTATATTGTATGTCAGATCAACTTAACTGGAATGTCCCTATTGATTTAACAAAACAAGAAAAGTGGATTTGTTCTAAATTGAAACGCACAGGGAAACTATTTATTTTTTTAAGACAAAATCGTCATCTTATCTTTACAGAGGAAATAAATAGAAAATTATTATCAATGTATGATGACCACCCAAGGGGCAAACCTAGCGTTGCGCCTGCGCTGCTCGCCATGGCATCACTTCTGCAAGCATATGGGCAAGTGTCGGATGCATCAGCAGTACTTGACTCAATATTTGATCAACGTTGGCAAATGGTTCTTGGCTGCTTAGGGCATGACATGGCTCCATTTTCACAAGGAACACTTTGTGATTTTAGACATCGCTTAGTCAGATATAATTTAGACGTTATGTTGCTTGAAAGAACAGTAGAAATAGCAAAAGATGTAGGCGGTTTTTGTTACAAACAATTGAGAATTGCCCTGGATTCCGCACCATTACAAGGCTTAGGCCGGGTTGAAGACACATTTAACTTAATTGGACATGCATTAGAATTATTAGTTGATTGTGCAGCACAAATAAAACAAATCCCCGCGTCTGAAATTATTCAAGGAGCTGGGTTATGTATAATTGGTCAAAGTAGTATAAAAGCTGCTTTAGACATTGATTGGTCGGACTCACAAGAAAAAAAGAATGCTATTAACACCTTAATTAAAGATGTTGATGCAATGCGGAAATGGCTAACTAATCAACCACTCGATTTTCGTAATAATCAATATTTGAAAGAGGTTTTGGTGTTGCTGGAAACAGTGTTAACACAAAATATAGAGCCAGATCCAGATGGTGCTGGGTCAAAGATTATTGATGGAGTAGCTGAAGATCGACGAATATCTATTACAGATAAAGATATGCGTCATGGACGAAAATCAAGCTCGCGTACCATTAATGGTTATAAGCAACATGTGTTATCGGTGGAACAAAACCGCGGATATATGGCGCAGGATTAAATTGATCAGGTTTATCCTATATCAGTCTCCCTGATCTAAATTATTCCAAAATAGCCGATTTTAATT
>DIUW01000019.1 GCA_002423125.1 Legionellaceae bacterium UBA6148
AATTAAAATCGGCTATTTTGGAATAATTTAGATCAGGGAGGCTGAAATAGGACAACCCTGATCAATTTAATCCTGCGCCATATATCCGCGATTTTGTTCCACCGATAACAAGTGAAAAGCATTGTAGTCGGATGGATGAATCATCATGCTATCTCAGACAATCAAAGCCGAGTAAACTCGTTTATTTACGAAACCACGCGTGTCTTGTTTAGATGGATAAACCGCAAAGGTGGAAAACGAAAAATGAATTGGACAAATTGGGGTTAAATTACAGAAACGGGGCAAATGCGAACTGCGAACATAATTTTATTGAATTTAGTTCATTATCTGATCTTGCTTAATTCGAATCATAATCGCATCGTCCGGAGCTTAATTACCTTAAAAATGATTTGTAAGTATTTTGAGATAAGCTATTTTCAAGTTCTAATTGTCTTTCATAAGAATCAAGAGTTTGCTTTAATAAACAAATATTGGTCATAGGACCAACTCCACCCGGAACTGGCGTATAAGCATAGCAGCGCTCAATTATTGATTCTAGCTCAATATCACCTACTTTCAATTCAGGATGGTAGCCTGCATCAACCACAACCGCGTTATCTTTTATCCAGTTTCCATTAATGAGTTTTGGTTTCCCTAATGCTCCTACAATAATATCTGCTTGTTTAATATGCTCAGGTAAATTTTGGGTTTTTGAATGACAGATAGTAACCGTTGCATTGGCATTTAAGAACAAAGCCTGCAAAGGTTTTCCTAAAATTGGACTGCGACCTACTATCACCACATGCTTTTCTTCAATTTGAATATTATAGTGGTTTAATAACTGCATCACTGCTAATGCTGTAGCAGGTACAAAAGACTTTTCTCCCATTGCCAGCTTACCAAAACTTGATGTTGTTACACCATCAATATCTTTCTCTGGTTTTATGGCTTCAAATAATTGCCTGATTTCAATGTGCTTAGGCACTTTATTTTGTACTAAGATTCCATTTATTGAAACTTTTTCATTGCAGGCTTTTATTTTTGCTATGATCTCTTCGGCGGAGGTTTTTTCTTCATTTTTAAAATGAAATAATTCAAAATCAAACCCTACTTTCTGACATAATTTTTGATTCATCGCCGTATAAGTTAAAGAGGCAGGATCGTTTCCAATAAGAAACATAGCTAATTTAGGGTTACGACCAGTTTTATTGTTTAACTGTAAAACCTGGGCAATTATTTTTTCCTCTAATTGTTTTGCTAAAAGTTTTCCATTTAATTTAATAGGGTTAATTGATTTATGGACGAAGAACATATTGGGTCACATGTGTAAAAATAGGATATATTATATAAATTTATGATCTAAGTATCAATATTTTTGTTTTCAACATATTTTTGTAAATCTGATCACATAATAATCATTATGCAATTAGATGGCAATCAACTCATCGCATAACTCGATTTAATGTGATATATTATCTTATCAAAATCTAATCGCATAATGATTAATGGCTAGGTTCAGTCTAGCCAACTTTTTATAATATACCGTTGAGATCGACCCAAAACTTAAATACTTATAAATTGTATCTTTTTTGCAACAGAGCCCTTCATCCCTGCAATTAATTAATCTAACAAATGGGCAGCCCTTTTTTCTTATACATATTAAAAATCTCTTTTACTTCAGCTTCGTAATTATTAAAGTAAGCCATTTCGATACTTCTTAATGAAGCCGGTTTAGTGAATTCTTGATAGATAGCTGCATCATCAAAACCGAATTTAGCAGTTAGATGTTTATCACTAATAAAATAACACGCCTTTATATTAGCGAAATAAATAGCCGCCATACACATGGGGCAGGGTTCGGAAGTGCAAAAAATAATGGCGTGCTCTAGATGGTAATTATTAATTTTTCTACACGCAAAGCGGATGGCATTTATTTCAGCATGACAGGTAGGATCATTTTCTTTCATTGTGAAGTTCACATTGTCAAAATCTCTTTCCGCGATTTTATCGATATAACGTTTGAAAGCAGAGTGTCCGTATACTTGATGTAATCCCATTCTGACAATATTTTTATCTAAACCGCATTTTTCAGAAAATACAAAAAGCTCACTCATGTCGCATATCAATCAACAACAAGAGCGTTTGACGCATGTCAATGTAGGATTAGGCATTCGAGCCCCTCCATCGCGCTCAGCATTTCTGATAAATCTTTAAAAAAATAAGCAGGCAATCGCAGCACGGATAGTTGACGTCCTGGATTTATGGGTGGGCATAAATCGCACAAAAAAAATCATCTTGGCAATTGAGGATGGTCGATATTTATGAAAACGGGTTCGGTTGGGATTGAATGCATGAAGTTTGATTGGTTGTGATACTGTTTTTTGTCGATATTTTAATCGCGATACTTCGGGATAGGGCGTTTATACTTCCTATACTCCGGCCATCTTTCTAAAGGTCGTGACTCGAGCAGGCATTGAGTTACATCACATGTCCAGGAAAGGGCAGCATAACCAATCATCCAATGGCGCTGTTTTGGAACAGCTATTCCGGCTGGTAGCATCAACTCAACCAGAATAAGCTTGTTCTGAATCTGAAATTATTCTTGCGACAAAAGCGCTTTTTCTAGGTTAAAGTATAGTATTAATTAAACGCGGCACAAAATTAAGCTCTGCTTGATGGAAGTTTTTATCTTGAAGAGCTTGTACGAAGTCACTTACTGAGAGTACTTTCTTGCCAACCAGATCGTTCCCTGAGCTATGTTCAACGAAAGATCGAAGATCTTTACCCAAATTACCACTCCTTAAGGTCAATAAATGTTCGTTCAAATCAACAATATCTCCATTTAGCGCTGATTTTAAAGCATTAACGGCCTCTCTTTTTTGTGTCAAACTTTGTTGAATCGGCGCGAAGAAAAAGTCCTTATAAAAATACGTGCTTGTTATCTCGTTACAATTTCGATGATTCCGACAGGATACTTCGTTTGCTTCTTTGGAAGAGTCAGTGACGTATGTTGTTTCTTTTAAGTAGCTATCCAGTAGGTAGTCAATGTCGTATTTTTTTTGTTTCTCACCATTACCTGCTAGCGCATAGCCTAGAGCAATAGCTTTAACGTTTGCATTGTGCTGCGTACGATATTCTTTTACTTTCTCATGATCGCCTGCTCGTGCATAGCATAGAGCAATATCATTAATGCTTGCACCGAAATCCCTCCGGCAAGCTTCAACTTCCTGATCTTGAGCAGTCATTGCATAGCCTAGAACAATAGCCTTGATGTCTGCGCCGAATTGTAAGTGGTATTCTTTTACTTTCTCATGATTACTTGTTCGTGCATAACCGAAGGCTATGTCATCAACGTTTGCTTCGTGTTGTATGCGGTATTCTTCTACTTTCTCATCATCACCTGCTAGTGCGTAACCTAAAGCAATAATATCAGCGCTTACTTTGTGTTGTTTGCGGTAGATTTCTACTTCCTCATGATTACCTTCTCGTGCAAAGTCTTGAGCAACTGTATTGAGGTTTGCTTTGTATTTCACGCGGTATTCTTCCAGTTTCGCATGATTACTTGTTCGTGCATAACCTATAATAATGGTATTGACGCTTACACCGTATTGTGTGTGGCACTCTTCTGCTTTCTCATGATGACCTGTTTGTGCATAGCATATAGCAACAGCATCAATGAACTCAGGATATTGCGTGCAATATTCATCTACTTTTCCATGATTATTTGCTAGTATGTAGCCCATAGTAATAATCTGAACGGGTGCGTGATATTGCTTATGGTAGACTTCCACTTCCTTATCATAACCTGATAGGGCATAGCCTAAAGCAATATTATTGACGTCGGCACCGAGCTGTCGTAGCCACTCTACTTTATCTGTTCTCCCTTCTCTAGCCAATAGATATCCAGCTGTAATATCAAAGGGTAATCCATCTTTTCTACCTAACTCATTAATATAAAGGTTGTTACAATTTCTTTTTAACTCTTCAAAACTGTCGGATTCTATTGCTATTCTATAAATTTCATCACACATATGTAATTCCAAAAAATCAATTAGATTATTATTTTGACACAAAAACATTTAGAATGCATGTCAGTTATAGGAAAAATCATGACTGTGCAATCCGATTGGCACGCATCCTTAATTTTATCCGCTATTTTTCAACCGTTTAATAAGTTATTACTTGGCCAGCAATTCCCGGCCTTAAAAAATCTCTAGCAAACTAAAGGGTTTTAGGTGCATTTGGATTTATTTTGTAAACATTCGTCCAACCCCATTATTGACAACGCCCTTATTTTAGCTGCACTGAAAAAATATTAAAAATAAAACGGGACACGCGAAGGAAAATATAATATAACGGAGGGATGAACAATCACCCGTTACAACAATTGCCGTTAAATGCCAATTCAGATCTAAAAATAAAACACTAGCGCTTATTAATATTCATTTTCAATCATTTTGTCACGCATGATAAAAAGTGCGGCAGCTAATCTACCAATGATATGCACCATTAATCCCTGATAAGCCTGATTCTAGGTAATTTAGTAAAAAGAAGGCAAAAAATTGAAATAGAACCCAGCCCACTTATAATACGAATGCTTTTAACCTATCAAAATTAAGAAGGAATTCGTCGCGGACTGGGAAGTTGAATTAATATCATTATATTTGTTTGTCTGCAAACATTACCAAAATAATTTATCAAATTATTGCCAACGCATGAGCAATTATGCCAATCTAAAATTTAGTGATGAAGAAGCGATAACCCTTTATTTATATGGCGTTATCGAGGGGTATCGTACATTGAAATCTATTCATCGTTATGCGAAGAAACATTTGATGAGCTGGTTTCCTCATCTACCAAAATACGGTGCATTCGATCAACGAATTAACAAATTGCATGATACATTTGTTCCACTGGTCGATTTGATGAGCACACAGCTCACTAAATCTCTAAATATGGAGTCACTTATTGGGCTCACAGATTCTATGCCGATCATTATGGCACACCGAGGTCGCCGCTTTCATGCTAAGGGTGTCAAATATTGGAAGGGCATATGGTACAAGATCATGTGCATATGCTGATATCAATACCACCAAAATATGCTGTTTCTCAGATCGTTGGTTATATCAAGGGTAAAAGTGCAATTGCAGTTGCTCGTCAGTTCATCCGCCGAAAACTATTGCTCTTCTGTTATTTAATCAATATATTGTTATTCTCAGTTAAAAATTAATGAAGTGGATGCGTTAATGAAAAAAAAGGATTTTAATAATCGATTCCTGTCCATGATGATGCTATTCTCCATCAGCCTCTCTCATTCTGTTTGCGCACAAAAACTAATCTATAGTACCAACATGCATGAGGCATTAAATACTCCGTGTGCTGAAGAAATAATCGTTCAAGTTGGATCATTTCGATCAGAAAAAAATGCACTCCGCATGAAGATGCAGTTGGAAAATCAGGTTAAATGCCCCATTCATGTCAATCACAAAGGGGCTTATTACCGTGTCATCATTGGGCCGGTTCCGCCGAGGCAAACGATCTCTCTGGAATACAAACCAGTCCAGCGCGTTTCAGTAACGCAACAAATTCGCCCTAAGATGCTAACCGCTCGTCATCCATTATCGACAACCAAAAATCAGAAAATTTCGTCTTTTTCTCCAGCATTCATCGCAGGGGGAAGCTGGTATATTGGTGTTGGAGCCGGTGTATTAAAACCAAAGGTTAGCTCAATCATGCGTGTCAACAATGGATCGGACTTTGATCCTCCCAATAATATAGACCTTTATTCGACGCAATCATCCAATCATCCCATAATGACTCTACAAGGAGGAAAATTCTGGAAGCGGCAAGATAAACTATTACCGGGATATTCATTAGGACTGCGTTATCAGTATCTTTTTAACCGATCTATTTCTGGTCGAGTGACACAATACTCTACGTCTGAATTTGATAATTATAGTTACAAATGGGGCATTCAGACAAATGTAGTATCTACCTATACCAAATTGCAACTCATTCAATTGGGTCGAGTCATACCGTATCTGAATGGCGGTATTGGGGCAGCATTTAATCAATCCGGAAAATACACAGAAACCGGTAACCCCGATATTGATGCTCGAGATACTGCTGATTTTAGATCGAGCACTCAAGCACACTTTACTTATGATTTAGGCCTTGGGCTCGATTTTACTGTCAATCCACAGATTTTTCTATCATTAGGTTATGACTTTCAAAGTTTGGGCGAATTCAGCTCCAATCGAGGCATAACAAGCTGGAGCAGTCAACGACTTAAGCTCGATAACGTTTATGCTAATACAGCACTGCTAAGTTTGACCTATCTATTTGACCATCCGGGATCGATAGGACCTGTTGATAATCGTTAAGAGTAACCACGTTATGAATGTAAAACAATTAAGCATTTCAAGTAGTTTTTTTCTTGTAACTACGTCTGTTTTCGCAGTGAATCCTATTCTTCATGAATTAACGATTCCTTTTCCAAGTCAAATTTCTCCTTCAACCGGCAGTGCAACAGCGATGTATACCTTCACGAACAACATGCCATGGACGATGACGCTGCCATTTGTAGTAAAAGCTCATATCTGCAAAACCAGTACCCGATGTAGTGCTGTATCTAGTGAATTTAGCTTTGATGATCAATGTACAGGTCAAAAATTAGCGCCTAAAGCCAGTTGTACTTATAGTGTCACTCTGACTGCCCAAACGCGCGGGGAAAAAGAAGTGCTTGTGAGTTATGAGGGATATGATCACAACGTTGTTAAAGTCAGACCCGCATTGTCAACGACCGTCATCAAAAATAATATTCCAGCCACCCATATTGGTGTTAATTATGCTCCCAATCATTACCCAGATGGCGCCTTAAATATTTTTAATACACAAGGCGTTTTTTATACCGCGGGGAATCCTGCTACAACCAATATCCACGCCGAATTAGTGCAATTAAAAGCGGCGGGGTTTCAAAGTGTCCGTATGTACGGCGATCTTCCCGCAGCGTACTGGATAGAAACCATTAATCAGGCCAGTGCCCTCAATATGAATGTCATCTACGAAGCACTCATTCCAGAGAACGGGGGGGCGTCAGCGATTGCGCTGGCCCAAGCTGAGTTAACCGCTGTTATCACTGCCGTGGGATCAGCCCAGTTCTCCGCTACCGTTCTGCTTGTTTTCGCCGGACATGAAAATTATGACAACACAAACGAGGCGTATTTACAAACGGCAGTGACGGCTTTACAAACGACTCTTGATCAAAATAACGCCGGAACGGTTCCTGTCAGCATTGCTTTCCTTAGCGAAGACTTAACCTCGACAAATCCAAGCATCATTGCCGATATGAGTTTGCTCATCAATAGTTTTGGGGACGATGCGCCTATCGCGATGGATACATACCCCTATCAGTGGGGCATACCGAACCCAGACTCGGTGAATAACGCATCGACTGAGCAATCGATCGCCTGGAATTATAAAACCATTGCGGCAGAACCCTATGCTCAAGCACCCAATCCAACGATACCACCCAGGATACTATTAATGGCTGAGAGCGGATGGTCCGGCGCCATTGGGACGCAACCTTCCCCACCTCCGCCATATACTTATCCTATAGGTTACGCATGCGACAGTGTTTCTCCTCCCTATTTGGCCTGTCAAACAGGCGTATCTTATGCAGACGTGTATTATCCTCTTCTTTATGCGTTTGTTAATAATCCCGTGAATAGCAGTGGTTTATTGGCATTTGAAGCTTACGATGAGCCCTCGAAAGCCTCTCCTCCAAGCAACGCTGAAAATTTTTATGGTGTTTTTGATTCAAACTGCTTTCAAAAAAGCGCGGTACTTGTTCCTAACAATATCATGGTTGCAGCAACGGGCTGTCAGGGTTACACGGATGGGGCGCTGTTGGTCGTGAATGGCACAACGCCACCAGCACAACCGGCGTTTACCATTGTCAGCACAAATCCAGCCATGACCATCAATGTTCCTTCAACCCTCTCTAACTGGCCGTTCCTTCTGGTGTATAATGGTGCAACAATTACCCTCACCGGGTCAGTCCATACGTGTTCATTTAATGCAACGGTTGTTTCGGCCACACCGAATAATTATATTCAGTTTGTAAATACAGCCTCATGCGCAGGACAAGGAGTGAGTTTTATTGCTGGCACCTCTTCAACGAATGCACGCTGTCAACTTCCCAATGATTTTTAAACGATCGTTTATTTTGTATGGTTTAATGCCATTTGCAGAATAATTCTGATTCATAATGCGATCTATTTGTAAAATAATCCCGTTTCATCAAAATCCGTTTGCAAAATAATTCAAGCAGAGCTGATTCTGTTTTCTGGTTCTAACAGATACCCGCGACGTGGTGGTATGCACTCAGGCAATACCGAGCATGTTTTTCTACAATGAGGACATATGTAGCGCTGGATAAGAATGGGATTAAAAGAGTCTTTTTCTTTGTTTTTTCGATCAGATTGTCGTTCGTAGGTCGCATGACAATGTAATCCTGTCATACCGCAGTTGTAGCAATTCGCCGGGAGAGTGCTCTCTTGAACTCCGAATTGTACAAAAATATACTTTTATAATGTTAGAATATCAGGTAAAATTACTTGCATGACCGACTCCTTTTGTATAATTTTTTTGTGTACAAACAAATTATAATACAAACAGGTTGTTCGGTCATTTTTTTATTGTTGTCTTTGGATGTCTGCGGGGAATAGCTAAAAACACACTGATAAAACACTTAAGTAGAGTGAGACAAAACCTAGATAAATGAGTTGTTTAATTAGAGACGTTACAGAAGCTACCTGAATAGCAATCTTTACACTGCCATGCTGTCGCTTGATCCATGTTGTCTCATAGCATCATCTGTTAAGCGTTCTTTCTCTTTTTGAAAATGTCCCTTACCAAAAAAAGTAGCACCGATAGCCAAGGTAGCAGCACCAGCGATTAAGATCCCAGCCATACCCAATGTTGACAAATTTATTGTAGCCAATACGAGTGCTACCGATGCGATACCGATCACAGTAATAAAACCACCAAAAACTTGCATCGATATGCCATTGAGGACAGATGGAAGTATTGCTTTTCTAACACGCTTTCGGAACGCTTCATCGTTTTTTAGCGTGTTATCAACATGTTCCCATTCATCTATGTATTGGGGATGTTGGCCATGACCTCCATAACAGGGAATGATTGGTTTGGCGACTGCAGCAAATACCACGTTTGGATTCTTTTTAAAGTGATCAGGCAGTCTCTTAAGCAGGAAACTATTGATTGAAACTGCAGCGATAGCAAATTGTTCATCGTTTTTTAAACGATCAGATACATCCTCAAAGGAGCAGGACGAACGCTTTATTGCTTCAAGAGCAACTTCTGGATCATTTCTCAATTGCTCAGATAGACACTTAAAACGTCCATAATTTGTTAAAGAGGCAAGAACGTCTTCTTTTGTTGGTTCATTGTTAACCGGCTTATCTAAAGCCATATTAAATACTCCAATTTTTAATCACTCAAAAGGGCAATAAGATAAACAACAACTGCAATGTTGTATAATTATATTTTCATGTTGTTGGAAATTATACCACTTTTGAGATTAATTGCAAGCTACTCCGACGCTACTCAGAATTATCAGACTATTTCAGTGCTTCTCGAGTTCCTGCAATGATTAATTTATATACTCGTTCGCTGATGATTCCTTGCTGAAATTTTTCTTTAGCATCCACGGTCATGAGTTGGCCCCTCTCTCGGATTAATTTACGCGTGATCGAGGTGATTTCATTTGGATTTCCTTCCAGTAAAATATCTCGAACAGGTTCGTCAAATATGAGATATTCACGTAATGCAACTCGTTTTCCGTCAACGGTTGGCACAAGTTTCTGCCAAATACATAAACGAATGGTTTCTAAAATATCGATGGTTCGTCCCAAGCGTTCTTCTCCTGAAAAGGAGGTCACTAGACGACGCATGGTTTCAGCAACGCCCGACGTATGTAAGGTCGTATAGACTGGATGGCCGGTTAGAGCGGCTTCTAATGCAGCGCTGATCGTTTCGGTATCTCGGCACTCACCAACCATGATTAAACGGGGTTTACGGCGTAAGGCGTTACGAACCCCATCTGCAAAAGAGGGAAGGTGGCGTGGAATTTCAGACTGACTGACCACTGCTGAAGTGGTTTCTATCTCATCGTATACAAATTCGATAGGAGCCTCATAAGTGAGAACTTTGCGGTTAGAATCTTCTGCTTCAATGAGACTACGAATAATGGAGGCTAATAATGTTGATTTACCAGAACCTGTGGCACCCGTAATGAACACAATCCCTTCTTGAGGCGCAAGGGCTTCAAGAATATTCTCAGGCAATCCCAAGAGATCTAATTTGGGCGGAGTGGTTGGAATCGATCGCAGAGTGATTTGAATGGAATCATGTCCTTCGACCATGCATGCGGTGGCATTGACACGATAACGATAGCGCACTCCGCGATTGGGGCGAAACTCATAGTGAGTATCAATGTCTTTTCCGGAAAGAAGTTGCGTTGTTGCATTAGGACCATAAATCCCATTAATTAAATCGCCAACCTCTGTATTAGACAGTTTTCGGTTTGTGAGCTTTATTAGGGCGCCATATACTTCAGCGTAAATGGGTTCTCCCGTTTGTATGGTGATATCGGAAGCGTTCAAATGTTCTGCGTGTTCGAGTACTCGATCCATGAATACAGGGGAAAATCGTGTGGGCTCATCCGGCATTAAATTAATATGAGTATTCATCGCCTTAGTCCGT
Source organism: Legionellaceae bacterium UBA6148 (assembly GCA_002423125.1). Classification (GTDB taxonomy): domain Bacteria; phylum Pseudomonadota; class Gammaproteobacteria; order Legionellales; family Legionellaceae; genus UBA11403. The sequence continues at coordinate 10,768 of DIUW01000019.1, forward strand.
TGTTCGAGTGATGATAGGTTGCCAGCTATTATTGCTAATACGAATTTTAGCTGTTTTCACCATATGTTCCATTTGCCTAAATTGCTTTAGCTCAGACTCATCTTTTGCAACGGCGGCTCGCCATTCTTTACTGTTCACATTCAAAGCGGGTAGAGCCGTGATTCGTAATACTCGGTCATCAATGCGAATTTCATCGCCATCTCCCGTTACGCCAAGATCGGTATGAGAGACAAAGGGAGGAGAGACCATATTCATTGCGAGTAATTTTCGATAGAGAATCATACCTGAAAAATCCTCTTTAATACGGGCGATGCTTTCTTCTAAAATACTATTGGCTTGCTCAACACCATTTCTCCAGCCTTTTTCGACACAGTGGTTCCAGAGTTGACGTTCTTCACGTGTTTTGGGAAGTAACGTTACATTAGGATATTCTGGAGTGTTAAAATCCATCCATAAATATTGGCGCCAGTTCGGTGGTGTCGTGACGAAACGTGCTTGTTTTACTACCTTGTAAGTTCGGTCAGAAATTCGAATGGTCTGAGTATTAGCCAAATTGAAGGTATTTTGCCCTTCAAGTAACACGGGTGGTAACACGTTGTGTTCAAGAACCAGGGCATCAAAATTATAGATGGCATCTAAATTTCGATTTTGTCTGGTGAGTTCATCGTCGATGGTTTTGGCGCGTGCAGCAAGTCCTGATTGCGCACCTAAACTAAGGGCGGTCTCTCTAAGGGCCATTTCACGAATTTTCCCCATCGAGGGTAATTTTTTTATGCGTGATCCTTTGGGAGCATACATTGATTGCAATCCAGGTAGTGAATTAGTATCGCCTAACTCAACGGCTGTGCGGTGCGATGCACACCCAACACACAATAGGGTCAGTGTGAGGATGAGGCTACGAATAGATTTTGGCATAACGAAGTTCAACGATTTGATTGTTCGGATAAACACGGATAGTCGCTTTTTTCCCGGCCTGATAGTCAATATCACGCAAAATTTCAACCAAACTTTCATCTTTTGCAGTTAGGCTGATTAATACGGGCACGGCGGGCTCTTTGCCAAAAACATGCAATCGGTAGTTGGCTGCTTTTGCAATGCGGCCGGTGAGTTCTTCAATGGGGCCTGACCAGTCAACAGAGGCGCGTGTCTGGAGGCTATAAGTTGATGGAATGGTTAGGTGGTTGTTACGGCTTGGAGGCGAAATAACTTTTTCAACACGAGCCATCTCACTCATTGAGTTGCTAATAGAGCTTGCCGCTTCGGCCAAACGAATGCCAGCATCATCACTTGGGTTGTTGACGGGAGGTTTTATAAACGTACCTCTGGCACATCCCATTAAGATAGTTGTCAACATAATTGGCAATATGAACCATTTATTCATGGGGATTTATATTTGATGAATGATACCTTGATTGAAACAGGAGGAGGTGAAGATGTCAACGTTTTTCAGTGATGATACTGAGGATTGGGCTTAATTTTTGTTCCACATTTTTTAAAATTTTAATTCGTCGCACGATTGACATAAAATTCGAAATAAAGTCATCATCTGAGGTTGATGAATCAGTTTGGATTTATATGGATAATAATGGATTATTGTATTATCAAAGTGCATGCGCATTAAAATTGCCGGCGATCATCCTAGAGCCGATAACCGGCTTGGTTATACATTTAGGCAAGCGAACCTTACCCACCAAAACAATAATCAATGGCAGCAATTTTTTTATCATTGACGTGGGGCAGTTGAGCTACGGTTTTAAACGCGGCAAGAATACGTGTTGCGAGCAAGTCACGGTTTTCTCTTAACGGTGTCATAAGAGCCCGGCGTTGCTCATTGTCATGACCCAGTTGCGCGTTACCATACATATCAATGGCAAATCCAACATATCCTTCAGATGCTCATTGCCTCGCTTTTTGACATGCGAACTCTCCTCGACCTCCCCAATCATGATCCACCATGACACAAGGAAGCGGCAGAGGTAATTGGGTATCATAAGCCAAATAGCCACGGCAATTGATGTCAGTCGTACGGTAATTTATATCTTCAGTGACGATCATGTTTCTTCTCGGGGGCATCGTTTTTTAAGCAGCGCATAAACAACCTGTCCTGCTTTTTTTTGTTTTAAAATATCCCAGTGTAACGGATCTACAGTGATTTCCTGTGGTGACTCTATATAAACTAAGCCACCCGCTGGGAGTATTGGTCGTGCACTGAGATCGATTAAGCAAGAGGGCAATTGACTGGTTGCAAAGGGTGGATCGAGAAAGATGATATCAAATACTTGCTTTGTTTGGTGTATAAAATCGCAGGCATTCGCATTGATGATGGTTAAATGGCTTGTTTTAAAACTTGAGATGACCGTTTGTAAGTGGGAGAAGGTTGATTTATTTTGTTCAATAAGGCATACCTCAGCAGCGCCTCTTGAAAACGCCTCAAAACCTAATGCACCGCTGCCAGCGAAGGCATCCAGGCAGCGTGCATTGCGAATGTGATGCATGAGCCAGTTAAAAAGCGTTTCACGTATTCTGTCAGGCGTTGGGCGTAAGCCGTCACTGTCAGGGAATGCTATTTTTTTCCCTCGATACTGTCCTCCAATGATACGAATGACTTGTTTCATTATTGACCGACGGTTATTTCAAGTAACGCGTTAGGGAAAATCTGCGCTTGAAAAGCGTCTTTGATTTCCTGTGAAGTAACCGCGTTGACGCGTTGTATGTACGTATTTAAATAATTTTCTGGCAAATGATAAAACGTAATCCTCAGTAAAATATCAGCAATGCTTCGGTTACTCGCTAATGACAAAGGGAAACTGCCGGTTAAAAATTGCTGCGCAGCTTGTACCTGCGATGCGGTTGGACCATCTTTGACAAATGCAGTCAGAATCTCTCGAGTCAATTGATCGGCGGCTTGAGCTTGATCATTTCGAGTTGAGAAACTGATAAGAAACGGGCCCACACCTGGCATAGGAGAAAATTGACTCGTCACGCCATAGGTTAATCCGCGCTTTTCACGAAGCTCAATGGCGAGATTAGAGACTAATGCGCCGCCACCTAAAATGTAATTGCCGACTACTAAGGGGAAATAATGAGGGTTATCGTGCTTTATTCCTAACTGTCCTAAGCGAACCATTGTTTGGGAGGAGGGGAAAGGAATGTTGATGGCTTTACTTTTTTCTAAAGGTTTTGCTTGTGGTAGCGGAGCGGATGCTTCACCTGCAGGCAAATCAGCGGTGAGACTATCTGCGAGTTGGTGAGCGGTTTGTGTATCAATGGCACCGACTAATACGAGAACGGCATTTTTTCCAACAAAATAACAGTGATAAAAATCATGCACTTGTGCGGGGGTCAATGCCGTCACATGGGCGTTATCACCATTAATGGGGTGAGCATAGGGGTGATCATGGTATAGCGCCTTAAAAAAAGCCTGATTAGCCACTTCATCAGGCGAATCTTGTGCTTGCTTGATTGCCATGAGGAGTTGATTCTTTTCTCGTAGAAATATGTTTTCAGGGAAATCGGGATGATTAATAATCAACGTAAATGCATCGGTTGCTTCTTTGAGTGCATCAGAACGGGTTAGCGTCCGAAGACTGAGGACGGTCATATCCCGATTATTGGAGGCGTTAAATTGCGCCCCCGTTTTTTCTATTTTTTCAGCGATTTGACTTGCATCTAACCCACCATTCCCTTGATTGATGAGTTGGGTTGTGAGGGCGCTTAATCCAAACTGTGTGCCATCGTAAGCGGATCCTGCTGCAAACGCGATGCTGATGTCGAGCATTGGTACTTCCTGTGCAGGATAGAAGACGACATGCACGCCATTTTTGGTTTCCCAGGATTGCGTATTAAATGACCCGGCCATTGCGATGTTGCTGATCAACAATGCCACGGTCACGTTCCAAATCCACTTTGATCGTGTTCTCATGCCTTTTCTCCAGATTTATTAGCTGACTCAGAAGGAATTAATAATGCTTCAGTGACGTTGTTTTCCTTGAAATAGTGTTTTGCGGCTGCTTGGATTTGTTCGGGTGAAATGCGATTGATTGTCGCAGCATAATGCTCCGCTGTTTGCCAACCGAGTCCAATTGTTTCCAGCAGCCCTATTTCCATTGCCTGACTAAAAATAGAGTCCCTTTCAAAGGTTTTTTGCGCAATGACTTGGACTTTAATTCTAGATAGTTCTGCGGCACTAATCGGTTCATCTTTTAATCGATCCAGTTCGCTCAGTATTCCTTGCCTTAATTCATGGATTGTATGCGACTGTGCGGGGGTGCCATAGATTGTAAATTGTGTTTGGTAACGAGAGTAAAGATTGTATTGAGCCCCTACGTTACTGGCAATATGGTTTCCACGGACTAATCGATCATTAAATCGACTACTATCCCCGGCATCGAGAATTCCGGCGATGAGTTCAAGAGCGTATGGATCGACATTATTATCGTTATCATTATCTTCAGTTGCTGTTTTCGCGGATGGGACTGTGTAGCCGATGATGATAGAGGCTGCTTGAGCGGGGGCATGGACATGGACTTGTTTTTTACCTAAAACGGGCGGTTCAGTTTGTAATTTACGAACCGGTTGTGCACGAGAAGTAAGATGCCCAAAATAGCGCTGAGCTAAATCGCGAACGGTCGCTGCGTTCACGTCGCCGACGACCACGAGTGTTGCATTATTGGGAGCATAATATTGGTGATACCAGGTACTCGCATCTTCAATCTGCATTTGCTGTAAGTCGCTCATCCATCCGATGACGGGATGATGGTAAGGTGACGCTAAATGAGCGGTGGCCAGGAAACGTTCAAAGGTTAATGCTTGAGGGTTATCATCGGTTCGTAGTCGCCGTTCCTCTTGTATGACTTTCATTTCTTTAGCAAATTCTATCGGTTCAAATTGTAAATTTTGCATACGATCCGCTTCAAGCTCAAAGCTTACGGCTAACTTGGTTGCGGCTATTTTTTCGAAAAATGTAGTGTAATCGGTATTTGTAAATGCATTTTCTTCGCCTCCTAACTCAGCAATTGTTTTTGAAAATACGCCGAGTGGGAATTTTTTCGTTCCCTTGAACATGAGATGCTCTAGTGCATGCGAAACGCCAGTGATTCCGCCGGGTTCGTCTGCCGACCCAACGTTATACCAAATCATGCTGACAGCAACGGGTGCACGATGATCCTCTTTTACCAATACTTTCAATCCATTATTCAGCTTAAATTCCTGCACCTGTCCTAGTGCTTGATAGGAAATAAGAGTTAGGAACGTCATTAATACAATGCGCATAGTACACTCCAATATGAAAAATAGTGATAGAATGCCACACTTATTCTTTTTTTTGTAGATTTATACTTCCCATTCAACTGCTTTTTCCAGGTTCATGAGTGGGGGGTGTATTAATGAGACATTTTCTATGGACGAAACTAATTTACCGACTAAACAAGGCTTGTTTGCACGATTAAAACAAGGCTTGAGTAAAACACGGCATCAGCTTGGAGATGGTCTTGCCCGGTTATTGCTGGGTAAGAAAGAAATTAATCCTCAGTTGCTTGAGGAGTTAGAAACACTCTTGCTCCGTGCTGATCTCGGAATTGATGCCACGCAGCGTGTGCTACAACCACTTAGCGATCAAGTGTCACGGGCACAATTGAATGATGGAAATGCAATTTATGAAACGCTGGCTCAGCAATTGCAATCCATTGTGACTTTAAATGCAGCGTCATTGACGCTCACTGCTCCCGATGGTGGACCGTTTGTTATTCTGATGGTTGGTGTCAATGGTGCAGGAAAAACAACAACAATTGGTAAGTTGGCGAAGCAATATCAGCAATTAGGTAAAAACGTGATGTTGGCAGCGGGGGACACTTTTCGTGCAGCCGCTGTTGAGCAATTGCAGGCATGGGGGGTACGTAATCAGATCCCAGTGATCGCTCAACACACCGGCGCTGATTCCGCTTCTGTCATTTATGATGCATTTTCAGCCGCAAAAGCGCGCGGTGTTGATGTTTTAATTGCAGATACGGCTGGACGGCTGCATACGCAACATAATTTAATGGACGAGTTAAAAAAAATCAAACGCGTCATACAAAAACTTGATCCTGGCGCACCTCACGAAGTCATGTTGGTTTTAGATGCAAGTATTGGACAAAATGCTTTAAATCAAGCGCGTGAATTTCATCAAGCGATTGGCGTGACGGGCATCACAATGACTAAGTTAGATGGAACCGCAAAGGGTGGAATAGTGTTTGCCATTTCTAATGAATTAGGGATACCATTTCGTTACTTGGGTATAGGAGAAGGAATTGATGATTTACGACCATTTGATGCGTCTGATTTTGTCAAATTAATATTCAATGATGATCGAATTTAATCAAGTTAGTCAACGATATCCTGGAGGCTATGAAGCGCTTGGCCAGGTTGATTTTTCCCTTGGGAAAGGGGAAATGGTCTTTTTGACAGGTCATTCAGGGGCAGGTAAGAGCACCCTATTGAAGCTTGTTGCGATGTTGCAGCAGCCTTCTTCCGGGCAAATTATCGTCAATGGTGTTCGGCTCAACCAACTTAAAAAACGAGACATTCCTGAATTTCGTTCACGATTGGGGATTACATTTCAAGCCCCTCAGTTATTGAATGATCGAACGGTGTTCGATAATGTTGCGCTCCCTTTGCACGTCCAGGGTTTTTCACCGCAGGTAATTGCTAAACGAGTACGTGCTGCTCTCGATCGAGTGGGGTTGTTGCGACAAGAAAAAATGCTGCCAATCTATCTATCGGGTGGCGAGCAGCAGCGTGTTGGTATTGCTCGTGCAGTCGTACATAAACCGGCATTATTATTAGCAGATGAGCCGACAGGGAATTTAGATCCGGCTTTATCGGCCGAGGTCATGAGTCTTTTTCAGCAATTTAATCAAGCGGGAGTGAGTGTGTTGGTTGCAACCCATGATCTGGCGTTGATTGCCGGGATGAAACATCGCATTGTGATGTTAAAAGGAGGTCGGGTGTGTTAACTAAACTTCGTGTATTAATGGCGCATCATATGCAGGCGGCGACCACTAGTTTCGTTGCTCTTTGTCGGCAGCCACTCGCAACAGGAATGACCGTTGTCATGATTGCAATTACATTGACATTACCGGCACTACTTTGGATATTCACTAATAATATAGCGGAGTTGACCAATAGTTGGAAGCGAGGTGGTCATATTTCACTTTATCTGGATCTGAATGCTTCAGCGAATGATTATGCTCCATTACTTGCCCGTGTGCAGAAGACTGACGGTGTGGGTGAGGCGTTACTGAAAACACCTGCTGAAGGCATTCTTGAGTTACAACGCCAGGAAGGCATGCAGGATTTAATGTTAAATCTTCCCGATAATCCATTACCCGCAGTCATTGATGTGGTTCCCTCAGCGAATATTACGACACCACTTCAACTCGAGGGGCTCTATGGTCGATTGAAAGCGTTGCCTGGTATTGATGACGCACGCCTGGACATGCAGTGGATGAGTCGTCTGTATGCGCTGCTCGATGTGTTGGAACGAATGACACAAGGATTGATGGTGCTTTTAGCTTCAGCTGTGGTCTTTATTATCTGTAATACCTTGCGTCTTGTTATGAGTAAGCGCCATGAAGAAATTCGGGTCTTAAAGCTCATTGGAGCCTCCAATTCGTATATTGTGCGTCCTTTTTTGTATTCAGGTTTATGGTATGGATTGATGAGTGCTGTGTTGGCTGTGTTGTTTGTCTCCTTGTTTATGTTGAGTTTAGGTTCGGTGTTGACTCAACTTGTTGAGACGTATCAAATGCATTTTTCAGTACTGGGTTTGTCGATGAGTCAATCGTTGTTTCTTATTTTAATAGCGACCTTACTCGGCTGGTTAGGGGCGCGGATTTCGGTTAAGCGGCAATTGGCGGCGATTGAACCTTGACTATTTATTGACCTTTATTTTTGAAAAAATAAAATTTTGTTGTATAATCAATAAAATTTGTCGGTTATGTCATTTAACGCCTGGCAACAGGTATTAATAACTGGAGAAATCTACAATGAGTTTACAATTGCAGCGACTGAGTACCGGTGTTCCAATCGGTAGTATTGATGCTTATATTCATCGCGTAAATCAAATTCCTATGCTGTCAGCAGAAGAAGAAATCGATTTTGCAACTCGATTCCGGGAAGACGGCAATCCTGAATGGGCGCGCCAATTGGTACTCGCTCATTTACGCTATGTGGTCCGTGTGGCTCGTGGATACATAGGATATGGTTTACCGTTAGGAGATTTAATTCAGGAAGGTAATGTCGGTTTAATGAAAGCGGTCAAGCGGTTTGATCCTGCGATGGGTGTTCGGCTGGTATCATTTGCCGTTCATTGGATTAAGTCCGAAATTCATGAATTTGTTTTACATAATTGGCGAATTGTTAAAGTTGCAACAACTAAAGCACAACGTAAATTGTTTTTTAATCTGCGCAAAATGAAAAAACGCTTGGGTTGGTTTAGCCATGAGGAAGTCAATGCGGTGGCGCAGGATCTCGGTGTTACTCCTAAAGATGTTTTGGTGATGGAGCGCCGTCTCAATGCAATGGATACGCCTTATGATGCTTATGACTCAGATGAAGATGACTCTTCGTCCTTCCAATCATCTCCTTCAGGGTTTTTGCACGATGTCCGTAACGACCCTGCGTATTTGGTGGAGCAAGAGGATAGTGGCAATCAGCGCGGTGAGCAATTATATCTCGCAATGGCGGAGCTTGATCAACGGAGTCAAGATATTTTGCAACAACGCTGGTTGGCTGGTGAAAAGGCCGTAACTCTGCACACGCTTGCAGAACATTATGGCGTCTCTGCGGAACGAGTCCGTCAGCTTGAAAAGAATGCAATGAAAAAATTACGTCAGCACATGGAAAAATTGGCAGGATAAGCAACGTGACGGAAGTTATTTCCGTCACGATCCTTCCTGACCCCGCCCTCCCTGGAGTTGTCATCAAAATTTAGGAAGCTGGCGGGGATCCCTAGAGGAGTCATTAATAGCTTTAGCTGTTTCTTTGTTTGGCAAGCTTAATTCTAGTGGAATCTCATGTTTTCTTGATACTTGTTTATAGAGCATAGTAATAACCTGAGTTGCGGTAAGACCAAACTCATTAAATATTACCTCAGCCTGCATTTTTAACTCGGGCTCTATTCTTGCTCTAACATAAGCTGATTTACTCATAATATAACCTTTGATGATTACCTTACTAATAAATGTAACTCATTTGGGACACGTTTTCAATTTAGCGCAATGGTTATATCAGAGCTTCAGAGCTTTTAACAAATGGACTCTCGTAGTACATTAGAAGTATCTTCACCGTTGAATTGTTTAATTATGCGACTTTATTTTTCTTTTTTATTGTTTTTCACGATAACCTTAGCGCATGCGATGCCAATTGATAATGAATTGCCTTCGTTTGATGTAAAGCAGGCGAATCATCGGTTTGATCAAATTAACCTAAAGCTTTCCGTCGAAGATTTAAATCGAGCCGATTTAGATGCTGCCGTCAGTCAGTTAACTGAGCTTGATAATCAGGCGGAATACTGTGTTACGGATACTCAGAAAAAAATAAATAATCTGCTTGCCTTGGCGATTCCTAGCCAATCGTCAAGCCATCTTGATAAGACAAGTGTTGATCAGGTTTATATCAATCAACAAAAAAAAGAGTTTGAAAACATCCAAGCACAGTGTCGATTATTTTCCATTCGTGCGAAAGAGGCGGTTGAGGCGTATCGTTCAGCAAGCGCTAGCGTTGCTAAAAAAGAAGTGCTCAAGAGGGAGAGCCCTCTTTGGTCTATCGTTGACGAGGTTTTTTACCACGCGCCCAACAAGCAAGTCCTTCAGATGATCAACCTATTTTTCTCACCGGCAATTCCTTCTTACGGGATGGGGATTGGTATTGCCTTGTTTTCTACCCTCATGTCCATGTTTTTATTCTTGAAGTTGCAAAAAAGCCAGTTGATGCGACGTTTATTAGGGTCACAGTCACTTGGGATTAGCTCTTTCTTCTTATGGGTTATGACGTTGCTTTCGGGATGTTTTTTAATATATCAATGGAGTGTATTGGTTAATAATGTAGATGCTCTTCTCACTCCGACGTTACTTTTTGGTTATTTTTTTTCAGCATCGCTGCTCTCCTTTCTTTTTCAAATGAGGTGGTTACGATTCTATTGTCTTTTCCTTTCTTTAGATCGAGCCTTTTTAAAAGCTTTTTTGTTCAATGGGATGATCTTTGCACTCATCGGTTTAGTGGGGTATTTTGCATTCACGCCTATCAACACTCGTGATCCGCTAATACAATTGCTGCAGTCTGGCTATTTGGTTTTGAGTTTAAGTGCTCTCGTTTTTTTTGTTTGCCTTTTTTGTCGAAAACACGCTCACTTTCATTTCATTCAATCCCATCGTCGGCTCATTTATGGTGTCACTGTGTTTTGGATGGTATTGGAATTTGTCTTAGATGGGCTTGGCTATCACTATCTCGCAATGCGTCTTTTTCTCTCAACTTTGACCACGTTGAGCTTAATTTCCTTTACTGGATTATTGGTGTTGGTGGCTCATAAACTCTATCTTGCGTTTTATATAAAACCTAACCTTAATCTGTGGGTTATGCGATATGTGGGATACAAAACGGGACAACTATTCACCGAAATTTTTATTCTAAAAGTGATCCTGCAAGTCGCTATTGTTGGTACAGGAATCTATTGTATTGGCCATAGTATGGATTTTACTGCTTACTATGTTGACAGTTTTATGGATAAATTGTTTGATGGAATTCCTTTTGCATCAATGATCATTTTTCCCATGCACATCATGGTTGGTGCGATTACGTTTTGTGTGCTTTTTATCATGTTTCGCTGCATTTCAACTCGGATTGTGCGGCATCATCAATCAGAAGGGGAAGAAGAACGGCAAGTTGCGCTTGCATCGATTGCGACGTATTTTGGTTTTTTGGTTGCTGTGTTAGTTGGTTTAATCATTGCCGGGTTTAATTTTACCGGGTTAGCAATCGTCGCGGGTGCATTGTCCGTTGGTATTGGCTTAGGTCTACAGAGTATTGTAAATAATTTTGTGTCGGGATTATTGCTATTAATTGAAAAACCAATTCAGCCGGGTGACCGAATTAACGTGGATGGTATCGAAGGATTTGTGAAGCAAATTCGAGTTCGATCAACTCATATTATTACGCCGAATCGAGAAGATATCATTATCCCAAACTCCGATCTCATTACGCGTCGCGTTACGAACTACATGTTTAGTGATAAAAACTGCCGGATTAGTTGTGAAGTCAATGTAACGTATGGGACTGACACGAACCTGGTTCGTGAAGTATTATTATCAATTGCCAATCTTCATGAAGAAGTGATTAAAATAGGGCGTTCAAAACCGTATGTTCTGTTTCGATCGTTTGGCCCGAATCACTTGGTCTTTCAGTTGTCATGTTTAATTAAAGACGTCAATAGAAAAGGCATCATTCAGAGCGACCTGAATTATGCAATTGAAGAGAGGTTTCGCAAACATCAAATTGCTCTGTCGACGTAAATCAGATATCCGCCGTCTAATGTCATCCCAGGGCTACCTCATGAAAAAAATCTGCCGTCATTGCGAACGCAGTGAAGCAATCCAGGGTTCCGTGCTTTGAACTCTGGCTTGCTTCACTGCGTTCGCAATGACGAATTTTTGTGTAAATTTATAGTGGGTTCTCTGCAGAGCTCCCTCATGAAAAAAATCCGTCGTCTTTGCGAACGCAGCGAGGCCAGCGTCCTTAGAGCACTAGATTACTTCGCTAACACTCCGTCAGGTTTAATTTTTTGTCGTAATTTTTGTTTTGTCTCTTCATCCACAAATGCTGATTCAATTGCCATTGCTGTAATGGAGGTCATTGTTTCGTCACTGTAATCATAAGCTGCTTGTACGCGATTATATTCTTCGCCTAGCGTTGTGAACATAAATGGCGGATCATCCGAGTTTAAGCTAACCATGAGCCCGGCTTCCAGGAGCTTGGGGAAGGGATGGCTTTTTAAATCGGGGAATAAACCCAGCTTGATATTGCTCGATGGGCATAGCTCCAGTGCAATGCCGCGCTCTTTTAATAAGCTGATGGTGTCAGGGGAGTTAAACACCTGCACGCCGTGGCCAACACGAGTGATGTGTAGGTTTTCAATGGCTTCGATAACCCCACTTGCAGGCGCAAATTCACCGGCATGTGCCGTGCACTGTAATCCAGCTGCGTGAGCGATTTCAAATGAACGTTTGAATAGTTTCGGTGGGAAATGAATTTCATCTCCTCCCAAACCAAAACCAACAACACAAGGAACGGATCGCCTGGTTATCTCCTCAGCAACACCAATACACGCGTCTTCACCAAAATGGCGCACAGCAGTGACGAGGATGCGACCAATGATTCCAAATTGAGCCTCGGCATCATCGGTTGCCTGCTGGATTGCCTGTAAGTGTTCAATGGATGGAATTCCAGTCGATTGCTCTGCGTGGTCAGGTGAATACATCATTTCAACGTAGATTGCGTCTTCAAGCGCACGTGCTCGTAAGTAATCAAACGTAATATCGTAATAATCGCGTGGTGTTTTAATGAGCGCGGCGAGAGTATCGTAAACGCCTAGAAAATGTAAAAAATCATTGGATAAATAGTTTTCACCATCGGGTGCGATTAAACCATCAGGAATGATTAATTGATTGCGTTTGGCAAGTTGATGCGCCACGTTTGGAGTGATTGTTCCTTCGAGGTGAACATGTAATTCTGCTTTTTTGACTGACATAGTAGTTCCTAAATATTGTATGATGGCAATATTAGTTAAAACCGGCTAAAATTACCAGATTATTTTAACAGGAATGATATATGAGTGCGTTTGACATTGATAAAGCCTATGTTAGTCCCTATGACACGTTTTTGTATACTTTCGACGCGACACACGAAAAAACGGCGTCACAATTACAAGAAATTAAAAAACATCAGCGCATCGCTGTATTACGAGATACGCCTCGGAAGGAAGGAGATGATGCGGAAATTTGGGACAAGTTTTAGGTCGCCCTCAGAATAACGTCCTTCAATGTTCCCTTCTCCCCAGACATGGGGAGGGGATTTTGAATAAGCTATACTGCGCGCACCGCAGCATCAGTTCGAACACGCTCTAACCGAGCAGTAAATGAAATAGCTTGTACGAAAGAATCGTCAACAATGAGGCTGCTGGTAAAGTCAAAATCCACGATGTAAAAATATTACGAATAACCAAGAGATTTAACGCGCCGATACCACGAGCTAGTCCTACGCCGAACACGGCGCCTACGAGCGTTTGAGTTGCCGATACAGGGATGCCAATGCTCGTTGCGACGACGACTGTGGTTGCTGCGGCGAGGGTTGCTGCAAACGCGCGACTGGGTGTGAGCGCGGTAATTGAACTCCCTACGGTCTCAATGACTTTTCGGCCATACATCAAAAATCCACTAATCACGCCAATACAACCAAAAACGATAATCCATGAAGGATAATTTGCTGCGCCGAATGATTGCGAAGGTTGCGTGACTAGGCTATGTACGATGGTTAAGGGCCCTACTGCAAGTGCAACATCGTTTGATCCGTGGGCAAAGACCATAGCACAGGCCGTCATCGCCATAAGGATAGCAAAATGCTTTTCTACCTGTGCAAATCGGTCGCGGCGATTAATATTCTCGTTTTCAGGAATGCGTCGAATCAAGAAGATGCCAAGCAGCATGATGCTGATACTGGAGAGGAACATGACCGTTAAACCCTTTGCCATGCTTAAATGAATATTGAAATGATGCAATCCTTTAAATACGGTAATAAATGAAAGAACAGCACCCACGAGAAGTAAATAAACGGGGATATAAAATTTAGCGTTTTCCAGGGGGTTGCTCTTAATGAAGATGGTTTGTTGAATTGTAAAAAACAGCGTATAGGCTGTCACACCGGAAATGAGGGGGGAGGTAATCCAGCCAATCGCAATATGAGAGACTTCACTCCAATGAATGGCAGAACTTCCCAAGACCACCGTTCCGAATCCAACCATAGAACCAACGATCGCATTCGTAATGGATACGGGCACACCCATATAGCTTGCCAAATTCATCCAAATTGTACAGGCCATGAGGACTCCCAGCATGCCCTCAATAAGAATCAGAGGCTCCGTTGTGAGTTGCTCGGTGTTGATAATACCATCACGCATGGTTTCGGTGACGCCCGTACCGCCGAAGAACGCACCGGCAAATTCAAAGATGATGGCGATGAGCATGGCTTGGCGGACGGTGACTGCCTTTGATCCCATGGTTGTGCTCATGACATTGGCGAGGTCATTGGCGCCAACCCCCCACGTCATGAAAAAACAAAGTCCAATGGCAATGCTAATAAGGAATAGTGAATGATCCATAATTTTTGTTTACCTGGCTATAAGAATTTGGAGCCGTCCGCCCACAATTTGGGCGTCGTCGGCGAGGTCGCCAATCCATTGAACCAGTTTGTATAGGAAAAAAATATCAATGGCAGGTAAGTCCTTTTCCAAGTCAAAAATACAATGTCTTATTTTCACAAGTTGTTCATCACAGTCATGTTCAATTTCATCGAGAGTGACGATCATTTCCTCTACAATGCTGACCTCATTGCCACGAAAACCTGTTTCAAGCAATTCATCAAGTTCATTGATGGCTTTGCATGCAAGTTTTGCAGCATCAAGGCAGCGATTTAAGAAAGGCATTAATAAGGGATGGAGAACGTCGGGTATAACCATACGTCGACTAAGAACCAAACCTGCAATGTCTTCTGCTTTATTGGCAATGTGGTCTTGAGCACTGAGTAATTCCAATAAATCGGTGCGAGCAACCGGAAGGAATAGCCCGGTTGGGAGGTGTAATCTCAAATTACGTTTAATTAAATCAGCTTGTCGCTCAAGCGTTGTGATTTTATCTTTAATTTCGTTCGCCGTAACCCAATCTTGTCGAAGTGTTGCTTCAAAAAGTGGATTGAGTAGCTTAGCGCAATGGTACGATGTATGGATATGTTGCTCAATGGGCTTTATTGGCGACGGCCCAAACATATTAAAAATATTACTCATGATTCACGCGTTTTGCGAAATTATGTTGTAAAGTATACCGAAAATTTAAGTAGATCAACATCTAATTATTTAAGGACAGCAAATGCAAATTACATCCATTAAAGGGCGGGAAATTTTAGATTCGCGCGGGAACCCTACGGTTGAGGTTGATGTGACCTTGGATAATGGAGTTTTGGGTCGTGCAAGCGTTCCGTCTGGCGCGTCCACGGGTAGTCGTGAGGCGTGTGAATTGCGAGATGGTGATCAACGTCGATATGCTGGCAAAGGGGTGCTTCATGCGGTCTCACATATTAATGGTGAAATAAATAAAGCGTTAATCCATCTTTCCGTGAGCGATCAAGCGTTGTTGGACGCGCGTCTTTGCAGTCTTGATGGTACAGAGAATAAATCACGTCTTGGTGCGAATGCACTCCTTGCCGTTTCACTTGCTTGTGCGAGGGCAAATGCCAATGCGCACAAAATGCCTTTATTTGAAGCATTAAATCAAGGTGAGTCAATGGTGATGCCTGTGCCGATGATGAATGTCCTTAATGGCGGGGCTCATGCCGACAATAACGTCGATATTCAAGAGTTTATGATTATGCCTGTGGGTGCCACAGATTTTCCCATGGCATTACAGATGGGTGCTGAAACGTTTCATGTATTGAAGTCAGTGTTAAAACAGAAGGGATTGAGCACATCGGTGGGGGATGAGGGTGGTTTTGCCCCGAATCTTCAATCCAATCAGCATGCATTGGATTTGTTAATGGAAGCAGTTGAACGGGCTGGTTTTAAACTTGGGTCAGACATCGTGTTCACTCTGGATGTTGCAGCAAGTGAGCTTTATCGAGAGGGTTTATATCATCTTGATTCTGAAAATAAGACATTCTCAGCGGATCAGTTAATTGATTACTATGCCGAACTAATAAAAAACAACCCCATTGTAAGCATAGAAGATGGTCTTGGTGAAAGTGATTGGGAGGGATGGCATACGTTGACTGAGCGCTTAGGTGATAAGGTCCAACTCGTCGGTGATGATTTGTTTGTAACGAACGCCCTTTTTTTGGCGAAAGGCATTGAAAATCACATTGCTAATGCGATATTGATTAAGCCGAATCAGATCGGCACGTTGACCGAAACGCGTCAGACAATCGCTCTTGCTAAGCAACACGGCTACCATTGCGTGATGTCGCATCGTTCTGGAGAAACAGAAGATGTCTTTATCGCTGATTTAGCAGTAGCAACAGGATGTGGTCAAATTAAAACCGGATCACTATGCCGTACGGATCGCATGTCTAAATATAATCAGCTATTACGAATACAGGAAATAGCATCATTAGGGCTTTATCCGTTTAAGTTTATTTGTTCATGATTGGAGTCTGGACAAGAATACATGCAAAAAGACGCATGCATTCTTGTCCAAATAACGTTAGCCCTTCAATACATCACACCACCTTCTATCCTATCAAGATAACTTAAGAATTAATTAGAGTTTTGAGATAATCATCTAGAAAACTCAAACCCCTAATTAATTAGGAGCTCATTTATTTGGACAACGCTGCATGCGTCTTTTTGCATGCAGCGTTGTCCAGACTCCAATCATGAGCAACTCGTGAAGTATAGTTTGCTGGTTGCTCCAGGATAATAGGGCACTACTACTTCAGGGAGCTCAATGGGGTGTTTTTTTTCTAAAATAGTTTGTTCACTCGTTGTGATTGGCTTCTCTATCGTTGCTTTTATTTGGGAGTGGTCAACGAATGTTAATTCTGGGTTGAACCGTTTTAATAGGTTAAGCCCAGTTGTGTAATGGTGTTGTTCAGCAAACCTTTGTTGAAAACGTGGTTGAGATCGCTTCAATAGGCTGAACTGAGATGGTGGTATTGATTCAAAATGAAACTGAAATAGCTCCTCAGTTACGGTCGTCACTTTTACTTGAGGGACTTGCTCTTGTTGCCGCCTGAATAGCATAATAAATTTTATCAGCTGCGATGCAATATAATAAACACTGTTTAATTGCTGGAACATTAAACTTGTTGCGTCATTATTTTCTTCTTCTGGAATCTGAATAAATGGATCAAACGATTGTAACTCTACAAACGGAGCGGCACAGTAATTTTTAGCCTGATGATAACAAATCGACTCTGGATTGGCGTCAAGGAGTAGTGTACTGTTCGCATCCTTTTTGCTTACAATCTTGTAGATATTCTTTTGATAATATGTGGGGGGTGTTTCGATCCCATAGAGTGTTTGAATCAGCAATAAGTGTTCTTTGGGTACTTGCTCACAATCATTGTAACCGTATATTGGGGTGTCATATATCACTTGTTCACAGCGATCTTTCCCAATTGCCATGGTCAATATTTCCGCAAATAATGCGCGCGCGTCTTCCCGTGAGCTATGGTTAAAAACAGATAGATTAATCGATGGGGCTATTTCGGGAGAATATAGCAGCTGAAGTAACTCAATTGCTCCTGGAAGTACGCATCGAGGGACAGGACGAGGTGATTTGGTAAAAAAAAGGGATGACTTTCTAAGGAAGTACAATAACGTTTTTGAGTTGTCGTCTTTTTCTTCATGAAATGGATGGGCAAAAAATACGCCATCCAGGCTGAGAATAATATTTAATTTTTTAGGCTGGGGCAATGCCTTTTTTATACCAGGTGCACTATGATTTCGCCTAAAGGATAATAAATGATATCGTGATGATGAGGGATAGGGAGGGCGGGGCGTCGGCATAAGTATAAATCTCCAATGGGTATATGAACCTGGAAAAAGCAGTTGAAGGCGACTACGATGGCCTATTTTATCTCCAGTTTGTCAAACGTATTCTCTACTTGAAAAAATTCTTCTTCAGTTCTTGTTGTTAGTTGCGATTTAAAGAAAGTATTTATATATCCATGTTGCGATTGCTTGTGGACAATAAGTGCTGGTATTACGGTAATCAACGCTAAAATTCCAGCGCACCATTTTATTATCCAATGCATGCTATGCCATCCACGATGTTTTTGAAATTCTTTTTTAGCCGCATCAATGTTTTGTTTGCATCTTGACTGAAATTCAACAATAGATTTTTCTGAAAGACTTGGTTGCTCAAAAAAGGTTTTTATATCATTGCTGAGCGTTGTATGCAATTGTTTCGCGACTGCTTCAGCAGTTCTCAATATGGAGCTTATAATTTTTACACAAGGATCGCCTCCAACCCTAGGGTGTCAAAAAATAGCGGTTTTTAGCCAAAATCATTACCCGGAAAATGGACCTATATTTTCCGCCGTAATCCTTGATGGATATGGACTGTAGTGAGATATATGAGGTCCAAAAAGTGGGTAAATGTTCCTTAGTGATTTTGACACCCTAGATCAGAAATGCTCGCCAAGTCGCGCTAAATTCCGGGACGACAATCATTGGGAAACGTATTTAGAAGACACTCGGCCGCATCGACCCTAAAAAATACAGTGTAACATCATTCTTTATTTGCACGAAGAAGACAAACCCCATTCAACTGAATTCATGGTAAATTTGTTCTAACGCTATAGCCATGATAGCACAAGGTCTAATCACATATTTATCAATCAGAATACCTCATAAATTTGTTCATTTTTGGCTCTAGTCCGTTCACTCGGTACGATATGAATACCAATTGCATGGTAATTCACGAGCAACCTTTGGAAGCTACCCGGAAATGAGTGGCTAAGTCTTGTTCTATAAGGGCTATAGCGTTAGAACAAATTTACCGTGGCATGTATCATTTCTTCATTGATCCTGGGGTGGAAATCAGGTATTCTGGGAGCTTATATTCTAAGTAAAGTTGAAAAATGTCTTTCTTTTCTGCAATTAACAGGATGAACAATTGGCGTTGGTGATTAAAATCGCTTGCGTTTTTTGTTTTTGTTAACTTGGAGAAATAGCGTCATGAACCATTACCGCCCCATTTTTTTTTCTAATCTGGTTTTAACCAAATCCACACGGCTTTGTCTTATTTGCATGGTTGTTGCTTCGTGGCCATTCGGCCATTATTCTTGAATTGATTAAATCGTCCCTCCTTCGCTTCGGTTTTGAAAGAAAACGAGAGCGAGCAGTTACAATAAAACATATAAAGGTACTATTATGAAATCGATTATGCGTCAATTAATGGCCCGTGAATCATTATCTGAGGCGCAATGTTACGCGCTATTCTCAGAATTCCATAAAGTGAATGAAATTCAACAAGCGGCTATTTTGACCTTGTTGGCAGTAAAAGGGGTTTCTTTTGATGAAATAATGGGGGCACGAGCATTCCTGCTTGAGCAATCGCTCATTGAGCCTTCTGCCTTAATGGCATGTCCAGCCGATATTGTTGATTTGGTGGGAACTGGGGGAGACGGCCTAGGGACGTTTAATATTTCCACCGCGGCAAGCCTGGTCGTGGCAAGCTGCGGAGTTTATGTTGCAAAGAATGGCGGAGGGCGTGTGACGAGTCTTTCGGGCAGTTCGGATCTGATGACCGCATTAGATGTGCCGCTTTATCTGACTTCTTCAAAAATCGTCCAATCGCTTCGCCAGCATCACTATGCGTATATTCGCGGCCCTTATTTTAATAAAGCACTGATTGCATTTGGCCCCATTCGGCAGCAGTTAGGGTTTCCAACGATTTTTAATGTATTGGGGCCACTGCTGAATCCTTTGCGCGCTAAACGACAGGTGATTGGAGTCTATCGACGTGAGTTAGTGCCGATTATTGCTCAGCTGTTGAAAGAAACGGGATCAATACATGCGTTGGTTGTGCATGCAGAAGAAGGATTAGATGAACTCAGTGTGAGCGGTCCGAGTTATGTCGCTGAAGTTCATTCGACGGGGATTAAAGAATATCACATCGATCCCCAGTCGCTTGGTTTTCCACCATCGGCACTTCAAGAGATCCTGGGCGATACTCCTGAAGCAAATGCAGAAATGATTCAAGCTATTTTTTCTGGACAAATCGAGGGTGCAAAAAAGGATATCGTTGTGTTGAATGCAGCGGCTGGACTGCTCGTTGCGGATAAGGTTACGACGTTTGTTGAAGGCATTGAGATGGCACGTGAGGCGATTCGTTCTGGCCGGACACTGCATTTATTGAATGAGTTACAACAAGGGGAAAAGGAATGAGTCATTTTTTAGACAAAATTCGATCGCATGTTTTAACGCGGGTAGAGCGCATAAAAATTGAAGAGGAGGTGGTCGTCAATTCATTGGATTTTTGTACTATATTCCGGAACCAAAAATCGCCGGTGATCATTTCAGAAGTTAAATTTGCCAGTCCTTCCCGTGGCGTGATTTATCACGGAGATTTAAACCATGTACAAATTGCCGAGCAATACATGGCAAACGAAGCGAGTGCATTATCCGTTCTCACTGAGCCTGATTATTTCAAAGGTGATATTCATTTTATTCGTGATATACGTGAAGCACTTCCGACCAGCCCCCTTTTGTTGAAAGACTTTGTGCTTGCGCCGGTTCAAATTCAGCAAGCGCGAGTGTGTGGCGCGAATGCCGTGTTGTTAATTGTTGGTTTTATGGAGCAGTCATTACTCACTGATTTGTATGCGTTTGCCGTTTCGCTCGGTTTAACGCCATTAGTGGAAGTGCATGATGATGACGAGTTGGAGAGAGCGCTCATGCTTCACCCTAAAATCATTGGGGTTAATAACCGTAATCTTAAGACCTTGTCGATTGATTTAGAAACATCTCGCAGATTAATCCAACAGATTCCAGATGATGTGTTTGCGGTCTGCGAAAGTGGGATTACTACGGCGGCTGAAATAGACGCGATGATGGCGATTGGCTTCGATGGCTTTTTAATTGGATCGCATATGATGCAAACCAATTATCCTGGAGAGGCATTAGGGGAATTATTAAAAGGTTCTTATCATGCGAGCTAAAATTTGCGGAATGACTCAGTTGGTTGATGCTGAAAGGGCTGTTTTACATGGCGCCTGGGCGTTGGGATTTAATTTTTATCCGAAATCTCCGCGATTTATTGATCCAAATGCAGCGAAAGATATTATTCGACAATTGCCCGCGAGTGTTTTAAAAGTGGGGATCGTCATTGGTATTCCCAGTATAAAACTAACCGAATTGATGACCAGCACAGGAGTTGACTTACTTCAAGTCTATGAGGAAATGGATGTGCCGCTGTCGCTTAAGAAGCGCATGATTTTAGCCATTCAGGCCTCGACAGAAGAAGAATTACCAACACATGATGTGCTGAACGAGTACGGGTATTTGTTGTTCGATTCGCCTAAGTTAGCCGATGGCTTAATGGGTGGTACCGGGCGCTTAAGTCATTGGGGTCTTGCTAGCCAACTTGCAAAACAGTATCGGTTGATATTGGCAGGCGGCTTAACTCCAGAGAATATTCAGGATGCGATGAAAACCGTGAGGCCTTATGCCGTTGATGTTGCCAGTGGCGTACAACGCTCTCCCGGTAGAGTCGATCCCGTATTATTAACTCATTTTTTAAAGCAGGTGAACGATGAACAATAAAAAAGGGTATTACGGCAAGTTTGGTGGTTGTTTCGCTCCAGAAACGTTAATCGAGCCCCTTGCCGCATTAGAGAAGGCGTATGAGCAGTATAAAATACTGCCCTCCTTTCAATCACGACTGCAAGATTATTTGCAGCATTACGTCGGTCGACCAACGCCACTGTATTTTGCTGAACGCTTAACGGCGCATTTGGGAGGCGCACGGATATATCTTAAGCGTGAAGACCTAACTCATACGGGGGCTCACAAGATTAATAATACAATGGGACAGGGATTGTTGGCTCAGTGTATGGGGAAAACACGTTTAATTGCCGAAACGGGAGCAGGGCAACACGGCGTTGCTACGGCGACAGTTGCCAGTTTATTGGGGTTATCGTGTGTTGTGTATATGGGAGCCGTGGACATGGAGCGCCAGCATTTGAATGTTGTGCGGATGCGCGTGTTAGGTGCGGAGGTTCGAGCGGTGACATCCGGTAGTCAAACGTTAAAAGATGCGACGTCTGAAGCCATGCGTGATTGGGTCAGTCATATCAATGATACATACTATGTATTGGGATCAGCGCTAGGTCCGCATCCCTATCCTATGATGGTGCGGGATTTTCAGCGTGTGATTGGTGTCGAGGCGAAGGTGCAAATAATGGATGCCATTGGACGTTTACCGAATGAATTGGTGGCGTGTGTTGGAGGCGGAAGTAACGCGATCGGGTTATTTCATCCATTCTTAGATGATTTGAGTGTTAAAATGACGGGTGTTGAAGCAGGGGGCGCGGGGCTTGCGTTAGGTCAGCATGCCGCACGATTTGCGGGTGGCCGAGAAGGCGTTCTTCAAGGAACCAAGAGCTACTTATTGCAAGATGAGTTTGGCCAAGTTGCACCGACGCATAGTATTTCAGCCGGTCTTGATTATCCCAGTGTAGGACCTGAGCATGCCTATTTACATGATACGGGTCGAGCTCAATACACGCACGCCTCCGACGCTGAAGCGATAGATGCTGCATTTTTACTAGCGAAATTAGAAGGGATTATTCCGGCACTAGAGAGCGCTCATGCGATTGCCTACGCGATTCGAACAGCAGGTCGTTTATCACAAGATGATGTGATGTTAGTAGGGTTATCGGGTCGAGGGGATAAAGACGTTGAGACGCTCAGTCATTATTTAGGAGATGCTCATGCTTAAGTCCGTATTTCAACCACAAAAAAAGAGTTTTATTCCTTTTATTATGGCGGGGCATCCTTCAATGGATGTGACCAAGAGCGCCATATTGGCTTTATCGGCTGCTGGAGCAGATTTGATTGAGCTTGGAGTGCCCTTTTCTGATCCTGTGGCAGATGGCCCTATTAATCAACAGGCAGCGGAAATAGCACTGGCACAAGGGGTTACTTTAAATTTGATTTTAGAGTTGGTGCGGTCTGTTCGTGATAGCGGATGTCAAACACCGATTATTTTATTCAGTTATTTAAATCCAATTTTGGCCTTTGGTTGTGATGCGTTTGCAAGCGAAGCAAACGCCGCAGGGGTGAATGGTGTTCTAATCGTGGATTTACCGCCGGAGGAAGGTGAGGTATTTTACAATCGGCTTAAATCGGCTGGGCTTGGCGTTGTACTACTCGTGTCTCCAACGACCAACTCTTCACGGTTCGAGGTGTATCAACGTGTTGATCCTGCCTTTATTTATTATATTTCACGACTTTCTGTGACGGGTGTTCAACATGATTTATCACCGCAACTGGCGAGTGAAATGCAAGCATTACGAACGCATTTTCCCTTCCATCCCATTGTCGTTGGTTTTGGTGTGTCAACAACGGAGCAAGCACGAGTAGTTGCTGAATTTGCAGATGGGGTTGTTGTTGGAAGTTTGCTTGTGAAAACGCTAGAAACAGAGGGCTTAGAGGCGCTGCAAGCCATTGCTCGACAGCTGGCCGGGGTGGTGCATTCGGTGTGATACTCGTCAAGATATTTCTGATGCAATCAATTTCATATTGCGTTAATAAAAAACATGTAAACTGTATTAATTTTAGGTGAATGAGGTTTTAGGGTTGAGATGCTTGAATCAATACAGTTGAGTGATAAAACGCGCGGATTGATTGCCAAAATAGGGCCGAAAATGCTCCCTGGTTTCAGTGATAACCAGGATAGCATTGCGCGGCTCAACTTGATTGCTATTTTAAGCAATCTGGAAACAAAAAATCAGCCTAATTCTTTTTTATTAGAGTCTCTTGTCGCTTCTTTGCTGCATGATTTGCGTTGCGCACTGATTGATAAAAAGCAGGATCAAGTTCGCCCACCTCAAAAAAACAGCCTATTATCGAGAGCGATGTTTTGGTTTCTGGCAATAGGTGGGACTCTTTTGGCCATCTGTGAAGGATATGATGGAATTGTTTCGTTGTTACCATTGGTGACAATTCCGGTGTGGGTTGGACAGCTTGTTTTAGGCGTGTTTGCGGCACTTTCTGTCGTATCATTTTATGCATTTGATTTGGCTCAAGTTTCTGAAAATCTGGGCGTGACGCTTCCTGAAGTCAGTCGTCTGTTGAATGTGTTGTTCGATCAATCACAAGAAATTAACTTAATCAGGAAAAAAATAAAAAGACCCAATTCGAACTTAGAGGAATTAAATGATTACTCGAGTGTTCTTGATATGCTGTCTAAACGTCAGGTTGAATTGAATGAGAGACAGAAAGAATTCACGGCTCACCTTGATAATCGATATTTACTTGCGGCGAAAATGGTAGCGGCTGTTGTGACTGGATTAATGTATTTTTCGGGTGGATTTTTCATTAGCCAAATTCCGTCCGTTGCGTTTTTTGCATTGCTTGGAATAACGTTAACAGCCACAGCATGGCCCGTGATTATCGCGAGTACCGTGATTGGATTGGCTGCATTTGGAGTGTATTGGTATGTACAACGGCCCGGTGTTGATAGCTTTGTTGCGAATTTGTTTGGTTTGGATAAAAATAAAATAGAGGCCTTGGATAATCGTAAAATTGACGTATTAGGAAAAGATGAGAGTGGTTTAGAGCGGCTTAATAAAGCAAAAGTTGCTATTGATTTAACCGCTAAAGCCTTATTGGCGAAACAAAAAGCGTCCGATTCTGCTGAGCAACGATTATCTCAAGAGCCCATAATAACGCCGTCACTTTGGCAGGTCAGTCAGGTAATAGATCCTTCGGTGACGCATCAGACCCCTCTCCCCGCAAATCAAGTCGCCTAAAATAGGTTGAATCATTTCAGATCTCGCTTCACAAATTCAATGCTTGTTTTACAAATGGAATCGTGATTTTACGTTGTGCGGCGAGCGATGTTTCATCGAGGCGGTTGAGTAGCGTATGTAGATCGTGCATGTTGCGCGCACAACGACTGATTAAAAATTGCACGACACTGGTTGGCAATTCAAATCCTCGTTTTTGTGCATGGTACTGTAATGTATTGATTTTGTCTTCATCGCTGAGCTCATTGAGTTGAATGACCAATCCCCAGCTTAGGCGAGATTTTAAGTCAGCAAGTTTGATGAGCGTGTTGATGGGCGGCGTATTCGCTGAAATGATAAGTTTTTGATGTTCATTGTCCTGAACGCGATTGTACAAATGAAATAAAGCCTCTTCCCAGTCAGGAAGTCCTGCAATGGCATTAATATCGTCAATACAAATCAACTGATGCCCTTCTAAACCGTCCAGCACTTGAGGGCCAAACTCTTTTAGTGCGTGCAATGGTAAGTAGATGGCTTCGGCAGGGTAAAATGCCTGGCAACAGGCCTGGAGTAGATGTGATTTTCCACCACCAGAGACTCCCCAAATATAGAGTAATTGCTTGTTGGCTTGACTATCGAGCAGATGTTCAATATGTTGCTGTAATAATAAATTGCTACCCCAATGGAAATCATCCAGGGTTGCTTCATCATTCAGCTGAATCGCTAAGGCTAATTGTTGATTCATGGGGAGGAGTAGTTTGCAGAAAAGGCTTTCCTGCCCCATGTCCAAACATAATCGATATATGTGCTGCTCGTTGTTATTGCGGTTAACAAGATGAGCATTTGTTGAATGAATGGATTGATTTCAAAAAAAGCCAGTTCAAAAAGACATAATGTGACAAGGACGAGTTGGAGAACCGTGTTGATCTTACTTAAAAATGAAGGTGCAAAATTCAATTGTCGTCGAAGAACATAATACCAAACGAGAACACCAACGGATATTGTCAAATCACGTAAAAATACCAATATAACCAACCACCATGGTAGTTTTCCAATATAGGCCAAAGAAATAAAACTGGTTGCAATGAGTAGCTTATCTGAGATGGGATCGGTAAATGAACCGAAAGCACTTTGCCAGTTAAAATAACGCGCCAGAAATCCATCCAACCCATCTGTAAAACCTGCAAACATGAAAAGATAAAATGCGTTTGCATATTCTTGATGGTATAGAAACACTAAAAAAGGAGCGATCAACACCAGACGAGTAATGGTTAGCAGGTTGGGTATGTGTCTTAGAATCATGAGTTAAAGCGGCACCTTAAATTTTTTTTTAAAAGAATAACCGTAAGTGTATAACAATTCAACTTGTTTTGTCACGCTGTTCTGAGTGCATAATTATCAATCAATCTAATCTCGCCAATGTTGACCGCTGCAAAACGACGATGATCATGTTCCTCCACATAATCAACACGGATTCCAATTGCCGATAATTGCGCTAAAATATTATCGACTGGGATCGGTTGATGAAAAATTTGAGCAAATTGTTCGGCAAGAGCGTATTGTTCGGGCGTGAGACGTTGATTGCGAGAGCTGTAGGGAAGTTGGCTTGGCTCACGTATCGTTGGGCATGCTTTTATTTCAATATCCATAAAGAACGCATCGACCATATCGTGAATCAGTTGAAACTGTTGATAATCTTTTTCACCAAAGTAGGCACGTGTTGGCCTGACTAGCTGTAGTAATTTCATGACTACGGTTAATACGCCAGTAAAATGTCCGGGGCGGAAAAGTCCTTCCATCCGTTCAGTTTGTTGATTTTCGACGATTCGGAATTGATAGCCATCTTTGTAAATTGCATTGTGGTCAGGGAGGAGACACACATCAACACCGGCTTGTTTGAGTAATTCAAGATCAGCATCCAGCGGACGTGGGTAGAGAGCGAAATCATCAGGATTATTAAACTGAGTTTGATTCACGAAAAGGCTCACGACGGTCAGGTCATTTTCTTGTTGGCTCGTTTTCATTAGCGAAACGTGTCCTTTGTGTAGCACGCCCATCGTTGGAATAAATCCGATGGATTGATCGCTGGGGCAAGCGTTACGAAACGCTCGCCATTGAGAAAGATCTTGAATGAGTTGTATGGGGTTAGGCATAAGTATGCTCACTTGCTGGGAAATGGCTTTGTTGAACGTGATCAACGTACGAGTTAATGGCGTGCAATAGAATCTCTTTTCCTTCTACAAAACGCCTAACGAAGCGAGGTGTGAATGTGGTTTGTAAGCCGAGCATGTCGTGCCAAACAAGAACTTGGCCATCGGTTTCTGCGCCCGCTCCAATGCCGATCACGGGGATAGTTACTGTTTCAGTGATGGTTTTAGCAAGTGGACTCGGGATGCATTCCACTACCAATGCAAAGCAGCCGGCAGTTTCGAGACGTTGAGCTTGCTGTATCAGTTGCGCGGCTTGCTCTTGTTCTCTTCCTTGGATGCGGTAACCGCCCAGTTGATGCACTGATTGAGGCGTGAGACCGATATGTCCCATGACAGGGACTCCAGAAATGGCTAAGTGCTCGATGGTTTGACAGACATCGTCATCAGCTCCCTCTAATTTTATTGCGTGTGCTCCGGCCTGAATTAATTGTTTCACATGCGTCATCGTCTCACTCCGGGAGATTCGATGGCATAGAAACGGTAAGTCACTGATTAAAAATTGTTTTTTTAATCCGCGTGCGACTGCGGCGGTGTGTAAAACCATCATCTCAATCGTTGCCATAACCGTGCTGTTATACCCGTGGACGGCCATTGCGACCGAATCACCGACTAATACACAGTCAACGTTGGATTCGGCAATCATACATGCGGATGGATAGTCATAACACGTTAGCATGCTTATTTTTTGCGCGAGTTCTTTTTTGATTTTGAAGTCGAGTTTGTTCATGAACGTATCTCCCGTTGGTGAGATACGGATAGGGTGTTACCAGGTACCTGTCGCATGGATCAAGTCCTCCTCAGTGTCGGTTGAGTATTGTATTGGGTCGTTGCTCACGTGGGAGTCAACGCGTTGGGTGATTATAGTTAATTTAGGCTATCGAATGCAACGCTCAATATCTGCGTATGAAATCCGAGCCGCGACCGTTAGGGAGCGGAAAAGTTAAATTGCCATAGTTCGATTTACGTTTTCAAATACAGTCATTGGTAAGCCTTATTCATTAACAACTGTAAATGAGTGCATTAGTGCAAGCTCAATTGGTTAGACATGTCCGCCAAGATATCTACGCCCGCTTTGTTTGCCGTATCACTCATTTTTTGAGAATTAGCCATACTGAAAAATATAAAATGATGTGCGTGAGATGTTTCAAAGCTTTTTGGGGAAAATTCATTCTTGCCTACCCGCTGATTGTTCAAAAGTTCAAGGGCCATCCCCAACATTGGAAACCATTGCAATGGATGCCGTAATAAATCCATATCTGCGCCCTCTGGAACTTGGCCAAATATCGAAAATAGATGAAGGTCACTTAATTGAAGTTCGTTTTTTAAGAACAGATACGTAGGGTGATTGTTTATAAATTTCAAAAATAATTCTTTAGGAGTTAACGTCATTTGCGATTTTTTAATTTCCTCCTTAAACATATTTTTAATTAAGAGTATTCTATCTAGCTGCGCCCCTACCGCGGCAGGTGAAAAAAGATTTTTTTGGCGGTGATAAGCGAGTAAACGCTCTGGATTTAATGAAGCAAGCGTTTTTTCTATAATCTCCCTGGTGAAAGGAGCATTCGCTTGTGGTAAACCGGCTAACCATAGACGAATAGGAAATACATTTTTAATGTCCTTTTCAACAGCCGGGTTCTTTCCATTTATCATAGGAATTTTTTTTGTAATATTATAATTATCTTCAGGCATAATCCGTTCATGATCAATGCTATGAAGCACCACTACATCATTGTGATCATCATATTCAAAAAGAGTATTTTGAAGATTGGCATCTTGAGAACCTAAGATGAGATGTAATAAGAAATTTTCTTGAAAGGATGGAAGGCTAATTTTTTGTAGTGTATTTTTAGCTTCAGCATGTTGTGATGGGCTGCATATTTGTGCATAAAGCGTTTGTCCATCGTTGGCCTTAGGCATAAACTTTTGGATATGTAGTAACTTCAATCCCTCATCTTTTTGCGCTTTAGTTCGATAAACCGCATTTTTTAAATTAAATATGAATTTAGCAATGGCATTTTGTACTTCTGGGGATTCCTTTTTTCGCTCATCTATTAATTGTTTTATTTTTTCTCGAGAAGGAACGAGCCTTGTATTGGGCATAGAAAGGAACTGGTTGTGCAAGACGTCAGTTCCTGCGATTGTATTTGATGGAATTAAACCTTCAAATCCAATGATTTCCGCCATTTCACGAGCAGCAACCTCTGAAAGCCCATCTCTAGCTGCGACAGTTTTTATATATAATTGATTTGCTTGACTCGTTGCTTTAATTGCAGGGTTACGGGTCGCATGAAAAAGCGTTTCGAGATTTAACGTATCCTCAGTTTCGAAAATAAGTGGCGGATTTGCCACTGCTTTTTCCATTTTTTTATTATCATGAGATAGATTTAAATGAGATCCTGCAAGCAGTTCCTGAGAACACACCACTCGGCGATTTAGATATAAATCAATTTCGTTGCTTAAATTTTTCCCATTATTTTCTGTCTTCAGTTGCACTAATCGTTGATTTTGCTGATTATAGAAAAAATTTGAGAGCTGAGTAAACAAAGCAATTGTCCCCGCCGCAAGGAGAGGAAGTGCGACAACCAGTCCCCATAAGGGTGGAAAAAATGCGGTTGCTTGAATAAGGAGTATAGAAATGGCTAAGGATACTAAAGATACTCTCAAGTAATGTCGATTATTTAATTGAAACCAAAAATGCCAAAAACGATTGTATTGGAACACGTCAACTCCTCAAAAGAAATATTAAAAATCATAGTGTCCATAATTGTAACATTCATCGACATTTTAAACAAGAAGTAACTCCCCATGTCTTAGGGCTCATCTAAATGTACGCAAAAATTCGTCATTGCGAATGCAGTGAAGCAACCCAGGGTTTAAAGCACGGAACCCTAGATTGCTTCCTCGCAATGACAATTATGTGACAACCGCATAGGCAGGAAAAACTTATCCAATGGATATAGATTGAAAGCCCCATCCGAGTTATCCCGATGGAGCTTTTGACGCATTACGCACGATCTTACTTAGCAGCGGCGGCAGCCTTCTTTTCTTTCTCTTTAGCAATGACAGCCTCAGCTACACTGTTTGGGCAAGCAGCATAGTGAGAGAACTCCATTGAGAATTGACCACGACCAGATGTAAGGGTACGTAACGTGCTGATGTAACCAAACATTTCTGAAAGAGGAACATCGGCTTTAATGCGTACGCCTGTTGCGCTGGGTTCTTGCCCAGAGATCATACCGCGACGACGGTTCAAGTCACCAATGACATCGCCCACATTATCTTCTGTACTATAAACGTCAACTTTCATAATTGGCTCAAGCAATTGTGGAGCTGCTTTGGGTATGGATTGACGAAAAGCGCCTTTTGCCGCAATTTCAAATGCAATGGCTGAAGAGTCAACGGCATGAAAACCACCGTCGATGATGTTCACTGCAACATCCAATACAGGGAAACCTGCCAGAGTACCCGTGCTCATCATTGAGCGGAAACCTTTCTCAAGTGCAGGGAAGTATTCTTTCGGGACACTACCACCAACGCAAGAGGTGATGAACGTGAACCCACTGTTTGCTTCACCTGGTGCAATCGTGTAGTCAATCTTAGCATATTGACCAGAACCACCGGATTGTTTCTTATGGGTGTAGCTGTCTTCAACCAGTTTGGTTATGGTTTCGCGATAAGCAACCTGTGGCTGACCCACTATCAATTCAACATCGTAAGTACGTTTCAGAATATCCACTTTAATATCAAGATGTAATTCACCCATACCACGAAGAATGGTTTCACCTGAATCGATATCAGTTTCAACTCTAAACGTCGGATCTTCTGCAACCATTTTACCAATAGCAATACTCATTTTTTCAGTTGAACCTTTATCTTTTGGCGTAACAGAAATTGAGATAACGGGCTCAGGGAAAATCATTGCTTCAAGCGTGCATTCATGTTTGGGATCGCAAAGCGTATGACCCGTTCGAACGTTTTTCATGCCTAAGATAGCAATAATGTCACCTGCTTCAGCACTTTGTAATTCATTCCGCTCATCCGCCTGCATTTCAACCATACGACCCACTCGTTCAGTTTTACCGGTAAAAGAGTTCAGAATGGTATCGCCTTTATTCAATTTTCCTGAATATATCCGTATGAATGTTAGAGCACCATAACGGTCATCCATGATTTTAAATGCCAAGGCACGGAATGGCTCATCAGGAGAGACGATCGCAAACTGACCGTTTGGCTCACCTTCAGCATCTGTCAATGGTTGTGGATTCACTTCGTGAGGAGCAGGTAAATAGTCAACCACTGCGTCAAGCAATAATTGCATCCCTTTATTTTTAAAGGCTGAGCCACAATAAGTTGGGAAGAAGACTAATTCTAATGTCCCTTTACGAACACAACGTTTAATGTCTTCTATCGACGGCTCTTCACCTTCGATGTAAGCCATGAGTAAATCATCATCCAACTCAAGTGCTGTTTCAATGAGTTGCTTACGATATATTTCAACGTCCTCAAGCATATCGGCGGGGACATCCGTAATCGTGTAATTTTCGGGTTGTCCTGTTTCGTCCCAAACATAGGCTTGGCGGGTTAATAAATCAACAACCCCTACGAAGTCATCTTCAATACCAATTGGCAACGTCATGATTAATGGGTGTGCGCCCAATACCTTTTCCACTTGCGCGGTCACTTTCAAAAAATTCGCGCCGATACGGTCAAGTTTATTGACAAAAATCAATCGAGATACTTTTGAATTGTTCGCATAACGCCAGTTGGTCTCTGACTGAGGCTCAACGCCACCAGAGCCACAAAATACACCGATCCCACCATCGAGTACTTTCAGGGATCGATAGACTTCTACAGTGAAGTCAACGTGTCCAGGTGTATCGATAATGTTGAAACGAGTCCCTTTCCAGCTACAACTGACCGCTGCCGATTGGATCGTAATGCCACGCTCGGCTTCCTGTACCATGAAATCAGTTGTTGATTCACCTTCGTGAACTTCGCCTATCCTGTGAATTTTACCAGTAAGCTTAAGAATACGTTCGGTAGTAGTCGTTTTTCCGGCATCTACGTGGGCGAAGATACCAATGTTTCTATAAAGGTTTAGATCAGTCATAGCGCTCTTAGTTTGGTGGATTAAAAAAATAGACGCCTAGTATACAGTATTTTATACAAATTAAAGAACCAATTTAATCACGCTTAGCTAAAAGTATAATTCTTCTTGTTAATATGACCGATCCGAGTTAACATCCTCCCTCAGTCGGGGCGTAGCGCAGCCTGGTAGCGCACTAGCATGGGGTGCTAGGGGTCGAAAGTTCGAATCTTTCCGTCCCGACCAATCGTAGTAAGGTTTCTACGTGAATATAATTTTGATTTTTCTTTTTTTGGTACCTGTCTTGGTACCGATTCATAAAAGTGTCTTTTTTTATTTATGGCCCCTTTCAAATATGATTTAGTCGATGTTTATTGCCATTATTGTACCGTGCGCGGTATAGCCATAAATTAATGAATAAAAAAAGCCCCAATGACGGGGCTTAATGATTAGAAAAAACATGAGTACGTCCTTGCGCTTCTAGCGAAAAATAATCGTTGATAAATAAATCACGGGAAAAAGTCTCGTGATTGATATTATTCAATATTTCAAAAAAGATAGATGCGTGTAATTGCCAATCGAGAATGGCCTAATTCCCGACTGATTATCTCCCGAGCTTGGCGATCGATTGCTCGTTCATTAGCATTTAATGATTGGCTGGATCTTCCTCCTGCAATTGGACAAAGCCAGCCGATGTTCTGTGGATCCAATTGCCGAGTAAGTTCATGATATCGTCGCTGCGCATAGGCGTGGCGAAGGCCGTGGCATTTACTCAAACCCATGTGCTTGGTTTGTACCTGATAATGGCTTAGGTGTTGTTTATAGGTTCGTTCTGTAGGGATCAATGATTGCCCGGCCAGTACCTGTTGATTGGCTTTTAATAGCCATTGCCGCTGTTCATCGTCGCTGGATTCTTGCCTTGTTGCTTCCAATGCTCGACAAGAATATGGACGTGCTTGGGCTTAAAGCCTTTAATGTGGCTTAAGAGATAGCCCTTTTCATGCAAGTCCTTTACGCACCGATTGAGCATGTGGCGCATGTCCGCTTTGCTAGCGTAGGAATAGTTTTTGATGCTCTTGATGCATTCATTAATGGAATATTGGGCACCGCGTAATTTTGATTTACTCATTGAGATACAACCACAGTGTGTTACGAGATTTAATCCCCATTTCATCACGAATCAACCCATTAAGCTGATAATGGCTGAGAATGGGGGACAACGCTGCTTTCAATTGCTGTGCATAAAGATAGCGATAACTTTTAGTGGCCGGCAATTTGTGAATTGTCAAAGCCTGACGCCATAGGCAACACACCATATCGTACCCATGCAACTGCATTATACATTTAGAACCACCGGAATATGCCGCCAGATTGGTGATGATGGTTTGTTGAAGCTCTGTGCGTAAAGGGATAACCCTGTCTGCAGAATTAAACGCAATTTCACGTGTGATCCAAAGGCTGTGTTCGCGAAAATGAATATCAGGAATAAACCGAATTGCTTCACCAAAGGTCAAGCCAAATAGTGTTTGCAAGGCCATAATAAAACAAGCAGTTGGCTCGGTCATTATTGACCCGTCTGCCATTTGAACAGCAGTTTTTCTGATGCGTTTATACTGACGAGACAACCCCTGGCTTTGATTATCAATGCCTGCCAGTTGGCAATCGATGCTATTTAGAAACCTCCTGATGACCGTCATGTATCCCATGATCGTGTCGGGTTGCATAGTTTGTTGTTGCCAGTGCTGTATTAATTGTTGAATATGCTGGGCTTTCAAATTAAGCCATGACGTTGGCACATCGCCCACAATAAATAAATTATCTATCATTTTATGAATGACAAAAGCACGATAGGACAAAATGCTTTAATGTATTGATTTTTAAATGTAAAAAAGAGGGTGATTTTCTGCATCACTGCGGAAGAATCGCAGTGACGCAGGCATTTGAGCGCATGGTTAATGTCATTAAATGGGCGCTGTAGCGTTATTTTGGAGCGATAATTTTCGCGAAATGAGTATATTGTTTGATGAAAAAAAATGGTACAAATGGGGGGGCGCGATTTTTATTACAAAATCGAATGCCCCATCGCAGGTTGATGGCGTAGAAACCAGCAATTTCAAAAATTGATGGGATGCATGGATTTATTGTCGAACAATCAGTATAAGGATATTTTATGATTTTGATTAAACCAAAGACGTCTTTATTTGCGGCGGCCTTGTTCAGCTTTAGTGCTCAGGTGGCACTTGCAACCAGTCAACCGCCAGCCAATAATAGCTCCTTAGCCTCCTTTATCAACACACTCCGTACCTCTCCTCTTGTTGCCACACTCAGTATTGGCCCTGTCTGGGAAAATGCGGGCCATCATCAATCGTTCTACTTAACGCCGACCATTGAAAAAGCGTATGCCCCCTCTGAATCAGCCCATGCCTTGGTGGATGGCGAGTTGTTTTTGGGCTGGCAGCATACGGTTCGCGAGGATTTACACGCTCAATTGGGCCTTGCCGTTGCCACCACGGGGAATGCGGACCTTTCAGGGGATATCTGGGATGATGCGAGCTCGGCTTATAATAATTATCGCTACGCTTATCAAGTACAGCACACGCATATTGCGGTAAAGGGCAAGCTCTTAAGGGATACGCCATTTTACGCACTGAGGCCTTACCTCAGCGGAAGCTTGGGGCTTGGGTTCAATCGAGCGCATGATTTTAGTAATACGCCGACGCTCTTTCAAGCCGTTACAACGCCGAATTTTGCCGACAACACCAGCACTTCGTTCACCTATACCTTAGGAATAGGCGTACAACGGGCACTAAAAGAGCACTGGCAGGCGGGGGTTGGTTATGAGTTTTCGGACTGGGGGAGTAGTCATTTAGGACGGTCACCTGGCCAAACGTTAAACAAAGGCTTGTCACTGAATCATCTCTACACCAATGGATTATTATTTAATTTAACCTGGACCGCGTAAGGACATTGCCATGAAAGCAGCATCATTTATTATTCGTATTTTAAGCGGCATCCTGGTCTTATGCTTGGCTACTGGGGCTGTGGCAGCGAGGGACCCTCTGTGGACCTTTACCCCACTCACTGCAACGACATTTTCTGTCCCGTCAAATGATACGGCCATTGTGCAATACACTGTGAAGAATACATCCAGCACCAGAACACGCACGTTGATAATGCAACCGATTCAAGGGATTACGCAACTCACAGCGGGGGTTGGTCTTTGTGGCAATCCCTTTGTATTGACCCCAAAAGCATCGTGCACGCTTTCTTTGCAGGTCAATGGGAGTCAATTAACCCAATCCATTTTAAATGGCCCGATTGTTTCTACGCAAGGCTCACCACTACAATCGTATCGTCCTGCTGCAAGCGATATTCTTCACATCACGCAAGCCTCACCGATTGAGAGCGCAACGATTACTGTCAGCGGCTCTCCATTAACGCTAACCACCAACGGACCGACCGGAACATTGACCATTAACAATACGTCTTTAACTGTAGCTGCAACGAATATTCAGTCTAATTTCACGGGCACCGTATTGGATGGCTATGTGACTGAAACGGGAAATACGTGCGCGAATGTGGCACCACAAACTAGTTGTACATTAACGTATACTCCTGGAAGCACGGTGGTACCTCAAACGAATTTTCCCATACAAGGGACGAATACCAATGCGGTGACTGCCGCAATTCAGGTTGATTCAGGCATGACGCTGACGAATGTTAACCCTTCTTCCGGCGCTGCTGCTGGGGGCACTGGCGTCACCTTAACCGGTACCGGATTCACAGGGGCCACAAGCATTACTTTTGGCGGAGTGGCGGCCACCAGCGTGAACGTTGTGAACTCAACAACAGCGACCGCCGTAACACCAGCTCATGCAACCGGGGCGGTGGAGGTAGTCATTATAACCCGAAGTGGTAGCGCAATAATGACCAATGGTTATACTTATTCGATCACCGCGGTTGGACAGCCGGCATATGGCGGAACGATTGCTTGTCTGAATAGTGGCAATAATTTAATTGCTGCTATCGCGGATAACAGCACCGGCATCGAATGGGGCGGCTTTGGTACATCGACGAGCGCCACAAGTCCGACCAATGGCGCCACCAAAACCGCCGCAATCGTGTCTACTCTAGGCGTCGGAGGCACTCCTTATGCGGCGCAACTTTGCGCCAATTATGAAGTCGACTCACAAGGAAATACCCCTTGCCAGTCCGGAAACACATGCTACAACGACTGGTTTTTGCCGGCAGGAAATAACACAGGCGCTTCGGGCCAATTAAATTGCCTTTTTGGCAATCGAGGTGCTATTGGTGGTTTCGCCAGCGCCATCTACTGGAGTTCTACCGAGATCAGTGCGATCGACGCGTGGAACCAGAATTTCAGTGGCGCCGGCCAGCTCGTCGGCAGCAAGGGCCTCTCAGTTCGAGTTAGGTGTGTTCGGGGCTTTATCCCTTAAACACTTTATCCATTGAAACGCCAGAAAATAACGAGTTGACAAGGTGTGATCTAATTTGTTATTTTTTATGGTGCGTATTTTGAGTAAATGCTCGCGTATCCTGCCACAATCACCGGGGCACGTTAAACAATTAATGAAAGAGATATATGAAAAATTGTAGCCAACAAAAAAGTGAATTCTCCTTAGCAGATACTTCTGCAAGGGCTTTGCTTGGCTGTAATTTAGCGGTTGTCGTCGCCTTCCTAGCCATTCTCATTATCCATCCCTCTTCACCCTAGAGCAGTCAGTTTCGATTATTCGCGCTTCTCTAGGGAGAAGCATTTAGAGCGGATAATCAGTGAAAATATGATACAACTGACTAACTTTTTTGGAGGGTATTATGGCTCAATCAAAACAAGATCAATCCCCAGCTCATCCTGAACCAATAGAATCTCGTCGTTCGATGCGAGATAAGCCAACTGTGGCTCAAAGTATGGTAATTGGCAGTGTGGCAGGAGCAATAGAGGTATTTGTTGATCATCCGTTATGGTCTATAAAGACACGCTTACAGCGCGGTGAAGCATTTACGTTCAATCCTTCTTTGTTGTATCGCGGAATATTACCCAATGCTGCAAGTATAGCGCCGATTACAGCTCTGCAGGTGGGCTTGAATCAAGGTTTTCAGAATGTCTTTTTTAAAGACGCTACGGATCTGTCTAATTCTCAGCGTATTACGAGTTCTTTTGTAGCGGGTGTAGGGTCATCGGCTGTAAGCTGTCCGACTGAAATGGTTATGACT
This sequence comes from Legionellaceae bacterium UBA6148, assembly GCA_002423125.1. Classification (GTDB taxonomy): domain Bacteria; phylum Pseudomonadota; class Gammaproteobacteria; order Legionellales; family Legionellaceae; genus UBA11403. The sequence goes on from DIUW01000019.1 coordinate 48,052, forward strand.
CATCAAGGGCAATCAGGCGCTGGCTTTTACGCATCAGGAAAGCATTTAGTCAAACAAAGTGGCTGGCGTTGTTTGTTTACGGGGTTGCCTGCCACTGCAATGCGAGAAGGGGTATATACTTCTTGTTTCTTGGTAGGAATGCCGAGATTAAAAGCTAAAATACAACCATACTGCACAAATGATTGTGTTGCCTCCTTTGCCGCTGGTATTGGTTCTGGAGTCGGTGCGGCGCTAGCCTCACAAGGAGTGGATACATTAAAGACAATTCAGCAAACAACTAATTTATCACACTCTGTTGGCTTGAAGGAAGCGACTAAAAAACTATACTCAACAGAAGGGATCTATGGTTTTTTTAAAGGAGGAATACCTCGTGGAGCGCGAGTAGTATCAGCGATAACGATTATCGGATTCGTGAGCGAAAAAATGGATGGCATGTTTCGGCAATGCAATTCAGAGGATGATTTATCCGTAGAAAAAACGGGGAAAACTCCAGCTGGGTTCTAATTTTATAGAAAGCAGCTCAGGTACGTCGGTACCCCGCAACATCAAATAACGTATTCAAAATCCCCTCATCCGCCCTACGGGCACCTTCTCCCCATGTCTGGGGGGAAGGGAAAATTGAAGTATATACCCATCGGAAATGAAGATACTGGATTTGGTCTATCGCTTTTTCCGTCCATTGCCTCTAAAAAGATTTGCAATAGGGCTGGCTATTACGCATCTTTTTAGAGGCAATGGACAAAAAAATCGAGTCGCCCAAAAACCAGTATCTTCACTTCCAATGGGTATCTTTGGAGGTTGGTGCAAAATGTTAAATTAAATTTTGGTATCTTGTCACAATCGCCGGGTAACATTGTCTTTTTGAAACCGTTGTCAGCCACACGCCTACTTTCGTGCAAAATTATGAAAAATCACTTTGGCCTACCACCTGGAACGATAGCACAAATTAAATTATGCTTCATATGCTACTCAGATATACAATGGGTAAAAATTTATGGCTCTCGAGCGATGGGAACGTATGAACCAGGAAGCGATATTGATTTAGCATTTTCTGCACCCGTCGATCACAGTAATTTCGTTGCAAGCTCTCTGGAAGAGCTTGCAACGCCCTATTTATTCGATGTTACTCACTATGAAACAATTCAAAATGAACATTTTAAAAGTCATATCGATAGAGTTGGTCAATTTTTATTTTGTCATTACGACCCAGATTGATGAACCGCAAAATTAATCATCCTCTGAAAAACTATGAATAGTCGAATAATGATTTTTTGCAACTTCATCCGTTTTGCAGAACGTTGCAACATGCCTCTTATATATGAAAAAGACAGACATTTTATTGAGTCCAGTCCTCTATTTTTAAACCTTCAACTTGAGTAAACGCACGATCATTCGTAATGAGCACTACTCCCAATGCTAGAGCATGAGCAGCAATCAGCAGATCCAAATTACCCAATATTTTACCCTTTTTTTGCATGTTAGCACGAAGCTCTCCATAACAAGCCGCAACCGCACTATCCCAAGGCAAGACATCAACACGAATCAAAAACTCATGAACAACTAAGCTTAGTTGTTTCGCACCCGGTTTTTTTGCTAACCCAAATAATAACTCTCCTTCGGTTATCGCTGAAATTCCGAGCTCTGACATAGGGAGAGCAACAACTTTGTTACGGACACTATTTACTCCCTTGATAAAATGACTAACCATATTAGTATCTAGCATATACCGATTGATGATTCTGTTAGTCATTAAATATGTCTCTCTCTTGCGGTAAAGAATCTTCACGTTTAACCATAAAATCGATAGGAATCTCAACCGTTTTTAAAAGCTCAAAAAAATCATCCCATGTTCCTGGTTTGCGTGACAAAATCACATCTCCTGTCTTTGGATCTTTTCTTATAAAGACTTCATTGCAATTAAAGCGGTAGGCTGCTGGTAAACGCACAGCTTGGCTACGACCGTTTGTGAAAATTTTGGCAGATTGACTCATGACAAATCATCCTATATATGATATATATTTAAGTATATACTAAATATGATATATATCAAGAAATATACCATCGTAAAAAAACGGTTGTTAGTTTACTTTTGGAGTCTGGACAAGAATACATGCAAAAAGACGCATGCAGCGTTGTCCAGACTCCAATTACTTGGAAAACTTCCTTTTTTAAATAACGTAAACTTTGCGGAAAAAAAACAGAGTGTTATACTTTGAGTTGAAATTTGCATCGTATAATCTAAGGATAAAAAATGGCGAATGATAAAAGACCGGTTAATCTTGACTTAAGGAGTCTGAAATACCCTCCTATGGCGATTGCCTCAATATTACATCGAATTTCTGGATTGGTTATGTTTCTGTTGTTACCGATTATGCTGTGTTATCTCGGTACATCATTGCATTCTCAAGAATCATTTGATGAACTACAGGGACATTTAGCAAGCCCATGGAGCAAGTTGATGTTGTTGGGGTTTGGTGCGGCTTGGGTTTATCATGTGTTGGCAGGTATTCGTCATATGCTGATGGATATTGGGATTGGTGAGAGTTTGGCCGCTGGTCGTCGAAGTGCGATTGCGGTGATTGGCTTAGCAGTGGTGTTGACACTTTTTCTAGGAATGTGGATATGGTAACCAGTGTAACGAGTTTAACCGGGAATGGTTTAAAAGATTGGTGGATACAGCGTGCTACGGCGGTTTATTTTTTTGCGTACTCGCTGTTTTTGTTTGGTTTTTTGGTGATGCATCGTTCCTTGGAATTTAATCAATGGCAGGAATTATTTCATTGTAGCGTGTTTAAAATAGCGACCATTTTGGCGCTGTTTACATTGTGCTTGCATACATGGATCGGTATTTGGACCGTGACTACCGATTATCTTAAATGCACAGTGATTCGGTTCTCACTGCAGTTAGCAGTCATGCTATTGCTACTGGGTGAGTTTATTTATGGTTTAATGATTGTTTGGGGGCAATAATTATGGCAGTCACACGAAATAAATTTGATGCCGTTATTGTTGGCGCTGGTGGCGCAGGGATGCGGGCAGCACTTCAGTTGGCGAATTCTGGATTAAAAGTTGCCATGATTTCAAAAGTATTTCCAACGCGCTCGCATACCGTTTCTGCTCAGGGTGGAATAACGTGCGCACTTGGAAATGCAGAAGACGATGATTGGCGTTGGCACATGTACGATACAGTGAAGGGTGCTGATTATATTGGCGACCAAGATTGTATTGAATATTTATGTAGAACAGGCCCAGAGGTTGTGTATGAGCTAGAGCATATGGGCTTACCGTTTTCGCGCATGGACAATGGCAAAATTTATCAACGACCATTCGGCGGACAGTCTAAAAATTATGGTGAAGGCCAAGCTGCGCGTACTTGTGCTGCAGCCGATCGTACCGGACACGCGCTATTGCATACGTTGTACCAACAAAATCTAAAAGCAAAAACACATATTTTTAGTGAGTGGTTGGCGCTGGACTTTGTTAAAGATGCACATGATCACATTGCCGGAATCACCGCGATGTGCATCGAGACCGGTGAAGTTGTGTTCTTCCAATCACGAGTGTGTATTTTGGCCACGGGTGGTGCTGGACGTATTTATCAATCCACTACGAATGCACTGATCAATACGGGTGATGGCTTTGGAATGGCGCTGCGCGCGGGTCTACCCCTTCAAGATATGGAAATGTGGCAATTCCACCCGACCGGTATTGCCGGATCAGGTGTACTCGTCACGGAAGGTTGTCGTGGTGAAGGTGGTTATTTAATTAATAAAGACGGCGAGCGTTTTATGGAACGCTATGCTCCTCATGTGAAAGACTTAGCTTCTCGTGATGTGGTTGCTCGTGCAATTGCGCTAGAGTTGCGTGCTGGCAAAGGTTTTGACCCGACAGGAGTTGATCACGTTAAATTAAAAATTGATCATTTGGGTGCGGATTTAATTAATGCGAAATTGCCGGGTATCCGTGAGTTATCGATGAAATTTGGCGGTGTTGATCCTATTTATGAGCCGATTCCCGTTGTTCCGACATGTCATTATACCATGGGTGGTATTCCTACCACGATGCATGGGCAAGTGGTGACTAAGCATCAAGGCAAAGAGCAGCTTGTTCAAGGTTTATATGCGGTTGGTGAGTGTGCGTGTGTCTCGGTGCATGGTGCTAATCGTCTAGGTGGTAATTCACTGCTTGACCTCGTGGTTTTTGGTCGTGCTGCTGGGTTGCATGTTGAAGAATTATGGCAGTCCGATCAATTGCCTGACATGCTTCACGTGAGTGAAGAGGATGTTGAAGCCTCGCTTACTCGCTACCGGCGTTGGCAGGATTCTACGGGTGGGGAAAATCCAGCCGTGATTAAAGATGAAATGGAACGTGTCATGCAGGAAGATTTTGGTGTCTTCCGCACAGGCGAATTCATGGAGCAAGGATTGAAACGTTTGCATGGACTACGTGAGCGATTGAATCATGCTAATCTCCAGGATAAAAGTAATGTATTCAATACTGACCGAGTCAGTGTGTTGGAGTTGGATAATTTGATGTTGACAGCTTGTGCTACAGCGACATCCGCAATTGCCCGTACTGAAAGTCGGGGGGCTCACAGCCGTGAAGACTTCCCTGAGCGTGATGACAAGAAATGGATTAAGCATACGCTGTATTTTGAAAAGGACGATGCAATTGATTATCGACCGGTGAATGTATCGCCGAAAGACGTCAAGCCTTTTGAGCCTAAAAAACGCGTTTATTGATGAGGACATATCATGGCTGAAAGCAACAAAGAAATGAGACAGGTGACCTTGTCGATTTACCGATATAATCCCGAGGTCGATGAAAAACCCTATATGAAAGATTATGAGATTGCTATTCCAGTAAAGAGCGATCCCATGTTGCTGACTTTGCTTGAGCGCTTAAAGGCAGAGCAAGATCCAACGGTTTCCTATCGACGATCGTGTCGCGAAGGAGTGTGTGGATCGGATGCGATGAATATTAATGGCGCCAACGGGCTTGCATGCATCACTACGCTTTCAACGCTAAAGACGAATCACATCATCATTCGACCATTACCAGGGTTTCCCGTTGTACGTGATTTAGTAGTTGATATGACGCAGTTTTATAAACAATATGAGCGAGTTGAGCCTTATTTGCAAAATAATGACGTTGCTCCAGCTCGTGAGCGGCTACAATCCCCTGAAGAAAGAGCGAAGCTTGATGGGCTTTATGAGTGTATTCTATGTGCCTGTTGCACCAGTTCGTGCCCATCGTTTTGGTGGAATCCAGACAAATTTGTGGGGCCCGCTGGTTTACTTCAAGCGCAACGATTTTTAGCGGACAGTCGTGATAAAGCAACACCGCATCGATTGGCAAAATTACAAGATCCTTTTAGTGTGTTTCGCTGTCGTACAATCATGAATTGCGCGAGTGTGTGTCCAAAAGGATTGAACCCAACGAAAGCGATCGGTGATATTCGGCATTTAATGCTACGTGAAGAAACATAGTCCAATCAGATTAAAATATGTGGAGAGACAAGTAATGACAAGTAGTTTTCTACAAAATAAATGGGATACCGCCTACCTATCGAGTGGGAATATGGCCTATGTGGATGGATTATACGAAGATTATTTAGCAAATCCAGATTCAGTCTCTGATGAATGGAAAGCCGTATTTAAAAATCTTCCTAAAGTGAATGGCCAAGATGCTGATGTATCACATCGTGATATTCAAAATTATTTTTTAAATCATGCATCAAAGCAAACCGTACAACACAGCGTAGTGGCAGATACTAAGCAAGCTGAAGTTTCAAACTTAATGAATGCTTATCGTAGACTTGGGCATCATGCGGCTCAATTGGACCCGTTAGAAATGCTTGATCGCGTCCGAGCACCAAGTCTTGAGTTGTCGTATCACAATTTAAATCAAGAGGATATGACGAAAACATTTTTTGTTGGCAAAACATTTTCTCAAGAACAAATGTCGTTAAACGACATCTATCAAGCTTTGCGAGAGACATATTCTGGCAGTATTGGCATAGAATACATGCATATTGCTGACAACGATGAAGTTGAATGGATTCAGAATAAACTTGAGTCTGCTCGGGGAAAACCTCAACTGGATGCAAATGCTAAAAAGCAGTTGTTAATCGATTTAATTGCTGCAGATGGCCTTGAGCGATATTTAGGAACGCGTTATGTCGGTCAAAAGCGCTTTTCGTTAGAAGGAGGTGATTCCCTTATTCCCATGATGAAAGAACTGCTTCGTCAAGGCGGTATAAGCAAGGTGAATGAATTAGTGATTGGCATGGCACACCGCGGGCGTTTAAATGTGTTAATTAACGTGCTTGGTAAAGAGCCTGAACAATTATTTCAGGAGTTCGAAGGTAAAGTTCATTTAGATCGTACGGGTGATGTGAAATATCATTTGGGATTTTCTTCAAATATAAAAACCGAATCGGGTGCTATTGTTCATCTAGCGTTAGCATTTAATCCATCCCATTTAGAAATTATTAGTCCCGTTGTTGAAGGATCGGCTCGATCACGGTTACGCCGACGAGATGATATTAAGGACAAAAACACAGTTATCCCTATTGTTATTCATGGTGATGCTGCATTTGCAGGTCAAGGTGTTGTGATGGAAACCTTTAATTTTTCACAAGCACGCGGATACTGCACTGGCGGCACAATTCACATTGTTGTGAATAACCAAATTGGATTTACTACAAGTAATCCTTTAGATTCGCGATCAACGCTTTACTGTACCGATGTCGCTAAAATGGTTCAGGCGCCGGTGATCCATGTGAACGGTGATGATCCTGAAGCGGTCATTTTTGCAGCTCAAATTGCATTTGAGTATCGCATGAAATTTAAACGTGACGTTGTACTGGATCTCGTCTGTTATCGTCGTCATGGGCATAATGAAGCGGATGAACCATCCGTTACTCAGCCTGAGATGTATAAAAAAATTAAAACCATGCGCCCACTCAGAGAAAAATATGCCGATCAACTGCAAGCCGCAGGATTGATAACCAGTACGGAAGTCGAGTCTTTGATTGAAGGCTATCGAGACAAATTGGACAAAGGTCAGCCCGTTGTCGATGTGTTTCATGGCGATTATCCAGGGAAAGTATCATCCGATTGGGCGCCTTATTTGCATGCAACATGGGACAGTCCTGCTGATACAACCATCTCTAAAACAACGCTGGAAGTACTTTCTGCTGACTTGCTTCACTTTCCCGAAGGATTTGAACTCCATCCTGTGGTTAAGCGCTTAATGTCAGAGCGGGAAAAAATGACGACAGGCGATCTGTCTATTAACTGGGGCTATGCGGAAGTGATGGCCTATGCAGCCTTGTTAAAAGAAGGGCATGCTGTCCGTCTGTCTGGACAAGATTGTGGTCGAGGCACCTTTGCTCATCGCCATGCTGTGTTGCATGATGTGGAAAATGGTTCTATTTACGTCCCACTTGAAAACATTGCATCGGATAAAAAAGCGTCGTTCACTGTTATTGACTCAGTATTGTCCGAAGAGGCTGTACTGGCGTTCGAGTATGGATTTGCGTCATCTGAACCTGAAATGATGGTGATTTGGGAGGCGCAATTTGGTGATTTTGCCAATGGCGCGCAGGTCGTGATCGACCAATTTATCAGTTCCGGCGAGCAAAAATGGGGACGCTTATGCGGCCTTGTGATGCTACTGCCGCATGGTTATGAAGGACAAGGTCCAGAACACTCCTCTGCTCGGTTAGAGCGCTACATGCAATTATGTGCTCAACAAAATATGCAAGTGTGCACGCCAACCACGCCGGCTCAAATGTTTCATTTATTGCGACGGCAAGTGCTTCGTAAATTTCGTAAGCCATTGATTGTAATGACGCCTAAGAGTTTGCTGCGCCATAAATTAGCGGTTTCAACCGTGGATGATTTGACTCATGGTCAATTTCACACCATTATTCCCGAAATTGATGATCTGGATGCAAAAAAAGTAACACGTGTGATTTTGTGTTGTGGAAAGGTTTATTATGATGTGCTGCAAAAACGACGTGATGACTCACTGAATCATGTTGCTATTATTCGTATAGAACAGCTTTATCCATTTCCAAAAAAAGAATTACTGGCTGAGTTGTCAAAATATCCGAATGCCACTCAGGTCATTTGGTGTCAGGAAGAGCCAAAAAATCAAGGGGTGTGGTTTTCTTCGCAGCATAATATGGTCGATTGCTTGCGAGATGATCAGACATTATATTATGCCGGTAGAAATTCGGCCGCGTCACCCGCTGTGGGCAGCGCATCACTGCATGCGCAACAACAACAGGCTCTGGTCGACCAAGCCTTAACAGAATCATATCAATAAGGTCTAATCATGTTAATTGAAGTTAAAGTACCTACCTTACCTGAATCAGTAGCCGATGCAACGATTGCAACATGGCATAAAAAACCGGGCGATAGAGTCACCCGAGATGAAAATATGCTTGATTTGGAAACCGATAAAGTGGTTCTTGAAGTTCCAGCCCCTGCAGATGGCATATTGCAGGATGTCATGTTTCAAGTGGGGGATAAAGTATTATCAGGGCAACTGCTTGCTAAAATTATGCCTGGCGCAGCATCAGAAAAACACGATCCATCCGCATCGGCAGCAAATGTTGCTGAATCGGACGATCAATCAGTAAGCCCTGCCGTTCGACGACTACTAGCGGAAAATGACTTACAGCCTAGTTCGATTGTGGGTACTGGAAAAGATGGACGGATCGCTAAAGAGGACGTGCTTGCATTCATTGAGGCTCGACGCACCCAGTCAACACCGATTGCCAAAACTCCAGCCAATATACCAAATGTTCAAACGACCGGTGGTTCACGTGAGGAGCGTCGCGTTCCGATGTCACGTTTACGCGCAAGAGTCGCTGAGCGATTATTGGATGCACAGCACAATGCGGCCATATTAACAACGTTCAATGAAGTGAATCTCGGTGCTGTCATGGCTTTACGTGCTCAATATAAAGATGTTTTTGAGAAGAAGCATGGCGTAAAATTAGGCTTCATGTCTTTTTTTACTAAAGCTGCTATTGAATCGTTAAAGCGCTTCCCTGCAGTGAATGCATCAGTGGATGGCCAGGATGTTGTTTATCATGGTTTCTACGATATTGGAATGGCCGTATCGACTGAGCGAGGATTGGTTGTGCCAGTCCTTCGCGATGCGGATCAGCTCAGCATGGCGGAAATTGAGAAAAAAATTGGTGATTTTGCTGCGCGTGCTCGCGATGGAAAATTAGCACTCGAAGAGATGCAAGGGGGCACGTTTACCATTACAAATGGGGGTGTATTTGGCTCTCTACTTTCAACGCCTATTATCAATCCACCGCAGTCAGGTATATTGGGTATGCATAAGATTCAGGAACGACCTGTGGCGGAGAAAGGGCAGGTTGTTATCCGCCCTATGATGTACATCGCCTTATCTTATGATCATCGGCTAATTGACGGGAAAGATTCCGTACAATTTTTAGTGAGTGTTAAGGATCTACTAGAAGACCCTTCGCGGTTATTATTAGGTGTTTAATTTTTAAAATTTTAATTAAGGTGTATTGAATGAATTTACATGAATACCAGGCTAAACAATTATTTAAGAGTTATGGCATACCTGTACCACACGGTGAAGTGGCTTACAGTCCAGACGATGCAGTCCAAGTAGCATCAACTCTTTCAACTCCTCGCTGGGTTGTTAAAGCGCAAGTGCATGCGGGTGGTCGTGGTAAGGCCGGTGGTGTAAAGCTGGTTTCTACTCATGAAGAAGTAGCGTCTTTCACACAATCGCTTCTTGGCACGCGACTGGTCACTTACCAAACGGATGCTCATGGGCAACCGGTGAATGCTGTTTTAGTTGAGGAAGTCAGTGATATTGAACGAGAACTTTATCTAGGTGCTGTTGTTGATCGAGCATCACGTCGCGTCGTTTTTATGGCATCGACGGAAGGTGGAGTGGAGATCGAAAAAATAGCTGAAGAAACGCCAGAAAAAATAGTGAAAGCCGTCATTGATCCGATGTTAGGCGTTATGCCGTATCAATGCCGTGAACTAGGCTTTAAATTAGGTTTAACCGAATCACAAATAAAACAATTTACTCAGTTAATGTTGGGTCTAGGAAAAATGTTTGTCGAGTGCGATTTGAGTTTGTTAGAAATCAATCCACTGGTCATCACGAAAGCAGGAAACATTGTCTGTCTTGATGGCAAAGTGACGCTTGATGATAATGCTGTTTATCGACATCCTAAATTGAAAGGCATGCGTGATACAACTCAAGAAGATGAGCGAGAAAATCGTGCGCATGATTGGGAACTCAATTACATTCCTCTTGATGGTCAAATCGGCTGTATGGTTAATGGCGCCGGTCTTGCAATGGCAACGATGGATGTGATTAAGCTGCATGGTGGAGAGCCTGCAAATTTCCTCGACGTTGGGGGTGGTGCAACAAAAGAGCGTGTTAGTGAAGCGTTTAAAATCATTCTCTCAGACGAAAATGTAAAAGGCATTTTAGTCAATATCTTTGGTGGTATTGTGCGTTGTGATTTGATTGCCGAAGGAATTATCGCAGCCGTAAAAGAAGTGAATATCGCTGTGCCAGTTGTTGTTCGACTTGAAGGCAATAATGCGACATTAGGCGCTGACATTTTAAACAAAAGCGATCTCAATGTGATTGCAGCAGATAGTTTAACTGACGCGGCTAAAAAAATCGTTGCAGCGATAGCTTAGTTCTGAACGGTGAGGGCGAATAGTGCCGCCCCAAGAACCCTAACGGATCAAATAAAATCATCATACTCGATCGATAAAAGAGGCAATAAATGAGCATATTAATAAACAAACACACAAAAGTAATTTGTCAGGGATTTACTGGCAAGCAAGGCACGCTTCACTCTGAACAAGCGATTGCATATGGTACAAAAATGGTTGGGGGTGTGACCCCTGGGAAAGGCGGTCAGACTCATTTAGACCTTCCTGTATTTAACACGGTCCGTGAAGCAGTTGATGCAACTCAAGCGGATGCGAGCGTCATTTATGTCCCTGCTCCATTTTGCAAAGATTCTATTTTAGAAGCGGCAGATGCGGGTGTTCAATTGATTGTTTGTATTACAGAAGGGGTTCCCGCCCTTGATATGCTTCAAGTAAAATATTACTTAGAAAAAAATACCCAGAGCCGCTTGGTCGGACCGAACTGTCCTGGAGTGATTACGCCTGGCGAGTGCAAAATTGGTATTATGCCTGGGTTTATTCATCTCCCTGGAAAAGTAGGTATCGTGTCTCGCTCAGGAACGTTGACTTATGAAGCCGTTAAGCAAATGACTGATATGGGCTTTGGACAAAGCACTTGCGTTGGTATTGGTGGCGATCCGATTCCTGGAATGACATTTATTGATACACTGGCGTTGTTCGAAAAAGATGAACAAACTAAAGTGATTATTTTAGTTGGTGAAATTGGTGGAACTGCCGAGGAAGAAGCGGCCGAGTATATTCAATCAAACGTTAGCAAGCCCGTCGTATCTTATATTGCCGGTGTGACAGCACCTGCTGGAAAGCGTATGGGGCATGCTGGAGCCATTATCTCCGGTGGTAAAGGGACTGCTGCTGATAAATTTGCAGCGCTTCGTGCAGCCGGTGTCTCAACGGTTAATTCTCCAGCTGATTTAGGAAAAGCGGTTGCTGAAGTGATGGGTTGGTAAGTTCGTCATGACACAACAATGGGGTACGCTGGCGGATATCCGACGTGAGTATGGTGATTTGCGTCTGAGTGAAAAGGACATCCCTGCGTGCCCCATTGAACAGTTCCAGGCATGGTTTTCAGAGATATTGCAAACTGAGATTCATGATCCTACTGCAATGGTACTTTCAACGGTAGATTCCCAAGGCCATCCGGACTCCCGGGTGGTTTTGTTAAAAGGCATCGATGAGGGTTCATTTCTTTTTTATACCAACTACAATAGTATTAAATCTCAGCAGATTCATGCTCATCCAGCGGTTGCATTAAATTTTTATTGGCCGAGCATGGCGCGCCAAGTTCGGATTCGTGGTCAAGTGCAACAGACTACTCAAAAGCAATCCGACGATTATTTTTCATCAAGACCACCCGACAGCCAATGGAGTGCGCTGGTTTCGCCACAAAGTACGGAGATTAGTGATCGTGCCGAATTGGAGCAAGCGCTAGAAGCCCTCCGTAAAAAAAACCAGCAGCCAATCATCCGCCCTCAGCATTGGGGAGGTTATTCTGTAACCCCTGATGAATTTGAGTTTTGGCAAGGTCGTGATAATCGTCTACATGATAGGATTCAATACTCCCGCGAAGATCAAACATGGGTTCACCGCCGACTCGCGCCATAACGTTTTTTTATTTTGCCAGAAATTTGTAAAAAGCAAAAAACCGTCCTAACCTAAATAGTAAGAGGAATTAAAATATCACTTAAGAGCTCAGAAATGAGTTTATCAAAGAGACTAATTCTTGAGATAGGATGTCTAGGCAAAAAAACAGAATGGGAGTATGAACATGAGCGATACAACGGCATTATTATCTTTACTTAAATTACGGCTCAATATTGAGCATCCAGATGTTGAAGAAAGTTATGTGTACGGCTATGACGCCGGTACAGCTGGAGTCCCTGAAGAAGACAATCCTTTTCAATTGAATACGCGAGAATACGATCATTGGTCTGAGGGATGGTGGGCAGGATTTTATGATGAAAAACCCACTTTTTCTCTCGATGAGCCTGATCAGGCTCAATCCGCTCCACAACCTTTGCAAGTAGCCAATGATCATGTTTTTAGTGATGCCATGGGTAATCTGCTTGTGAAAGTGTTAGAAATTTCAAGTGTCATCGGCGTTGCGGCACTTGTGGGTTATCAGGTGCTCGATTTGGTCGCGTAATTCATGACTTTGACCGCTGCGGCGGTCAAGGCTTATTTGCAGACAGCCTCTGTCCGGTGTACCATTAAAACTCTTCCAAATAACGTCCTTCAATTTTCCCTTCTCCCCAGACATGGGGAGAAGGTGCCCGTAGGGCGGATGAGGGGATTTTGAATAAGTTATTTGATGTTGTGGGGTACCGAGGTACCTGAGGTGTCATTGTTGGTCGGATCACTCATGAAGAAAATGATTTTTATTTTCACGCTATGCTGTGCATTTGTCGTGAATGCGGCAGGCGATCGTCATGCGGGTGAAGCCAAATCAACTGCGTGTGCGGCATGTCATGGAGCCAAGGGGGTGAGTTCAAACCCTGAGTGGCCGAGCCTTGCAGGACAAAATCCGGTTTATTTTATGAAACAACTCAATGATTTTAAGTTAAATCATGATCGTGTGAGCCCCATAATGGCACCACTGGTTTCTGAATTGAGCAATCAAGACATCGATGATCTGGCCGCTTATTACGCCAGCCTTCCTCTTTCTGAGGGTTCAACACCGAAGCAATATCGTGCTCGCGGGGAACTGTTGTATCGCGGGGGAGATTTTGATAAACATATCACGGCATGTATTGCTTGTCATGGCCCGAAAGGCACAGGAAATGCTCAAGCAGGGTTTCCTGTTGTTTCAGGACAACAAGTGGGTTACATCGTGCTACAATTACAACAATTTAAAGAGAAAAAGCGACGGAATGATCTGAACTCAATTATGCAAGACATCAGTGCACGTATGAGTTCCGATGATATGAACGCAGTCGCTCATTACATGGCCGGATTACATTAGGTTGAATACCCAATTTGATTAAGTGATAATATGGGGCGTCTTACAACACTGATTTAAACCTAGAAAAATGAGTTGAATCTACAGCGATCTGCTGCTGCACTGATTCACTGGATCTTTTTCTAGTTTAAACGGAGTGGCATTAATTTTTTTTCATGTTACTCTGTTCAAAATCCAATTTTAAAGGTGAACCCGTGGATACTTTAGAAAAAATTAAAAAACAAGTTGCAGAAAATAATATCCTACTTTACATGAAAGGCACTCGAGAAATACCTCAATGCGGGTTTTCCGCACGTGCTGTTCAATGCATTAATGCTTGTGGTGTCGACTTTGCATCAGTTGACGTACTGGCCAATCCTGACATTCGTCAAGTACTTCCGCAATATGCCGATTGGCCTACCTTCCCTCAACTTTATGTTCGTGGCGAACTAATAGGTGGCTCGGACATCATTGTCGAAATGTACGAACAAGGCGAATTACAACGCGTATTACGAGATGCAATTACTGCCTAGCTTTTTTATATATACTTTTTAGGAGATCAACATGACTGTTTTAGTGGGTCGTAAAGCCCCTGACTTCACAACATCGGCTGTATTAGGTTCTGGCGAAATTGTCGATAAATTTAACTTATATGATTGTCTGAAAAACAAGCACGTCAAGACGATAGTGATATTCTTCTATCCACTCGATTTTACGTTTGTGTGCCCATCTGAATTAATCGCTCTTGATCATCGAACGAGTGAATTTGCTTCACGTGGTGTTGAGGTTATTTCCGTATCCATCGATTCACAGTTCACACACAACGCTTATCGTAATACACCCGTTAAAGACGGTGGTATTGGCCCAGTTAAGTTTACGATGGCAACTGACATGACTCATGCGATATGCCAATCCTATGGTGTTCAGCACCCTGTCGCAGGTGTGGCTTTCCGTGGAGCATTTATCATTGATAAAAACGGCATCGTTCGTTCACAGATAGTCAATGATCTACCTATCGGCAGAAACATCGACGAAATAATCCGAGTCATCGATGCCGTCCAGTTTTTTGAAGAAAACGGAGAAGTTTGTCCTGCAGGTTGGCACAAAGGCAAACCTGGAATGAGCGCATCACCCAAAGGCGTTGCAGAATACTTAGCTGAACATTCTGACTCGTTGTAATCGGATATCCCTGCCCGGGTTTCACTTCGTTGCGCCCGGGCGTCCTCCCATTATTGGAAATCCCGCCTCAAACCACGTGTTCGCAATCACACAGAATAATTCCGCCGTTTTTTTCGCATCATAAATAGCAGAATGAGCTTCACTTTGATCAAACAAAATTCCGGCCTCTTTAACCGCTTTCGCCAACACCGTTTGCCCATACGTCATCCCCGCAAGCGTCGCCGTATCAAAACACGTGAACGCATGAAAAGGGAAATGCACCCCTGTACGTTTTACGGCGGCTTTCAAAAACAGTAAATCAAACCAAGCATTATGCCCGACTAACACGGCTCGGCTACACTGTAACTGCTTCAATGCCTGCTCAATAGGTAAAAACAAACGTTCTAGCGCAAGCTTTTCATCAATCGCAAATCGCAATGGCTGAAAGGGATCGATATGATTAAACGCCAATGACTCCGCATCCAACACAGAATCTTTAAATGGTAAAATATGCTCAAAGAAATGTTCTTTAATAAAAAAACGTCCGTGCTCATCCAAGTCGATCAAAACAATGCACATCTCTAACAGCGCATTTTTTTGCGGATCGATTCCCGCGGTTTCAACATCAACAATGACAGGAAGAAATCCACGAAACCGATGTTTCATTTTAGTAATGACTTTACGTTTAGATCCGTTCATTAACACTCCATTGCAGCACCGTTCCTGCCCCGATAGGAACAATTTGTCCGAAATCGTACTCCAACACATCAGGAATGTGTTGAGGCCGCTGTATGAGTTCAATTCGCCCCTGATTTATCGGAAGTTTATAAAAATCAGCGCCGTATTGACTCGTAAATGGTTCGAGTCGTTCAAGTTTGCCCAAATTATCAAATACTTCTGCATAAATGGCCAACGCATAAGGTGCAGAAAAAATACCCGCGCAACCACATGAACTTTCTTTTCGATTGCGCACGTGGGGAGCGCTGTCTGTCCCGGCAAAAAATTTACCATTCCCGCTCACTGCGGCTTGCTGCACTGCAGCTTGATCATGCTCATGTTTTAAAATAGGCAAGCAATAATAATGGGGGCGAATACCACCCGCTAATAATTGGTTGCGGTTATAAAATAGATGGTGTGGTGTTATTGTTGCAGCAACAAATGGAGAAGCCTGTTCAACAAATTCCACGGCAGCACGCGTTGAAATATGCTCTAGCACCATTCGAAGACGAGGAAAATCATGCGTTAAAGGCAACAAAACCTGCTCAATAAATTGAGCCTCTCGCTCAAAAATATCTCCAGAAGTCACTTCACCATGAATTTGCAAAACCAGATCGAGCTCTTGCATCACTTCAAACAATGGATAAAGCGCACGCACCGATCGGACCCCATGCTCAGAATTTGTTGTGGCTCCCGCAGGATAAAGCTTTGCCCCTAAAATAAAATCAGACTCCCTCGCTAAATATAACTCCTCAACCGACATCAACTCATTGATGTAGAGTGTCATATAAGGGGTAAAAGCATTTGGTTTTTCTAACGACGCAATGACTCGATTTCGATACGCTATAATCGCTGCGACTGATGTTAATGGCGGAAGTAAATTTGGCATGAGCAACGCTCTACCAAAATCCTCCGCCGTTGCAAGAACGATGCTGGAAAGCATTTCATCATCACGGCAGTGGACATGCCAATCATCTGGGCGAGTTATAAAAAAAGAACGCAACACAAAATTATTCCATTAAAAAAAAGAAAGATAATAACATATTTCAATCTCTAAATCTGCTTAAAATATTGGCGCATTTAGCAATAAAAACAATTATTTGCATAAAAAAGTAAGTAATTTGAAGCAATGCTGTTGACATTGACAAAATGAGACTAGATAATCATTCCATGTACGTTTTCGTATTTGAGCGATGATCGCGTACTGCAGTCAATACTAAGTTGTGGCTTGACGAAAAAAAAATGGAAATTAATAATAAAAAAGTGGAGATAAATATGTTAAATTTGAAAAAAACAGCTGTAGCTGTTCTTGCTTTCGGTAGCAGCGCTGTATTTGCTGGTACTATGGGTCCTGTTTGCACACCTGGTTCTGTTACAGTTCCTTGTGAAGCAACGGCTTGGGATTTCGGCGCACAAGCGTTGTATTTGCAACCTGTTTATGATGCAAACCTAGGCTATGCTGGTACGACTACAGACTCCGTTACTGGTCAAACACGTTACCTTGATAGAGATCCAAACTGGGCATGGGGCTTTAAAGTAGAAGGTTCTTATCATTTCAGCACAGGAAATGATGTTAACGTGAACTGGTATCATGTCAGCAAATCAAACGACAGAGATTTTGTTGGTGATTATACAGCTACAACTAGTGGTATCCCTTCAACTACTACTGCAAATTTTGATCTTGATTTCAAACCTCAGTGGGATGCAGTGAACTTCGAATTTGGTCAACATGTTGATTTCGGCGAGTTCAAGAAAATTCGTTTCCATGGTGGTGTTCAGTTCGCTCGTGTTAAAACAAGCCATGAACTCAGTGTAGTCGACTCATCGTCAAGTGATATACTTGAAACGTTGAATCAAACACACACAATGAATGGCTTTGGACCTCGTACAGGTATGGACATGGCTTATCATTGGGGTAACGGATTTGCAATGTATGCAAATGCGGCTACTGCCATTTTGGTTGGTACATCCAAATTCTCACGTAACCTTTCTACTGATACTAATCCTCTCAGCAGTGGATCGAAAACAGCAATCGTTCCAGAGTTGGAAGCAAAGCTTGGTTTGAAATATGACTATGCACTAGCATCTGGCGACCTGACTTTCGACGTTGGTTACATGTGGGTTAACTACTTCAATGCACAACATGGGTTCAATTTAGTTGACTCAGATAATAGAACAATCCGTGAAAGTAATTTCGCTCTAGATGGACTCTATTTCGGTCTGAAATGGATTGGTAACGTTGCTTAATTGATTCACGTCAATTAACAAAAAAACCCCCTACACGAAAGTGATAGGGGGTTTTTTATTTGAAGTAGAAATAAGGTACGGATCAAAAATCACTTCTCTTTTTAAGAAGAAATAATATATAGTAGCTGAGAGGGAAGTCATTTTTATCGTGTACAGTGACTGTTCTAAGATCAGTTGTATTTTTTTAAAAATTAAATGGAATAAAAACAATAAACATTTGGAGGCACGCATGTTCAATTTGAAAAAAACAGCTGTAGCTGTTCTTGCTTTGGGTAGCAGCGCTGTATTCGCGGGTACTATGGGTCCTGTTTGCACACCTGGTTCTGTTACAGTTCCTTGTGAAGCAACGGCTTGGGATTTTGGCGCACAAGCGTTGTATCTGCAACCTGTATATGATGCGAACCTAGGCTATGCTGGAACGACTACAGACTCAGTCACGGGTCAAACACGTTACCTTGATAGAGATCCAAACTGGGCATGGGGCTTTAAAGTAGAAGGCTCTTATCATTTCAGCACAGGGAATGATGTTAATGTGAACTGGTATCATGTCAGCAAATCAAACGACAGAGATTTTGTTGGTGATTATTCAACGACTCCTGCAAACTTTGATCTAGACTTCAAACCTCAGTGGGATGCAGTGAACTTCGAATTTGGTCAACATGTTGACTTCGGCGAGTTCAAGAAAATTCGTTTCCATGGTGGTGTTCAGTTCGCACGTGTTAAAACAAGCCATGAACTCAGTGTAGTCAACCCAACGACAACTGCGGTAATTGAAACGTTGAATCAAACACACACAATGAATGGCTTTGGACCTCGTACAGGTATGGATATGGCTTATCATTGGGGTAACGGATTTGCAATGTATGCCAATGCGGCTACTGCCATTTTGGTTGGCACATCCAAATTCTCACGTAACCTTTCTACTGATACTACTCCTCTCAGAAGCGGATCGAAGACAGCAATCGTTCCAGAGTTGGAAGCAAAGCTTGGTTTGAAATATGACTATGCACTAGCATCTGGCGACCTGACTTTCGACGTTGGTTACATGTGGGTTAACTACTTCAATGCACAACATGGGTTCAATTTAGTTGACTCAGATAATACAACAATCCGTGAAAGTAATTTCGCTCTAGATGGACTCTATTTCGGCCTGAAATGGATTGGTAACGTTGCTTAATTGATTTACGTCAAGTAACAAAAAAATCCCCCTACATGAAAATGATAGGGGGTTTTTATTTAAACAAGAGATAAAAACAACGATTGAGATGAGGGAAGTATATTGAATAGCAAGTTAACCGCTGCATTAAGCATCACGCTAAGCAGCCTCAGTTTTGCAGGGACAATGGGCCCCGTGTGCACGCCAATGACATCAACCGTATCTTGCGCGATGAATCAATGGGATCTGGGCATTCAGGCCCTCTACCTTAAGCCTATTTATGACGCCAAAAGTGCTTATATTCTCGATACAGCCAATCCATATAAAACAGTAGATAACCAATGGAATTGGGGATTTCGTTTAGAGGGTTCATATTATTTTAATACTGGAAATAATATTAGCTTCGATTGGACACATTTTGATGCGACGACAAACCAACTCGAATTTAGCCTGAACAATACGAACCGGTTTGAGCGCGTTAATCTGGTACTTGGACAGCATGTTGATTTTAGCCAATCCAAGAGCGCTCGTTTTTACGGTGGTTTACAATATGCCAATATTCGCAATTACCAATTGAGAAATGACCTTTCCTTGTCCTCTTCAACCACCAATCAACAAAGTAATACTGATTTCAACGGCGTTGGACCGGTTGTTGGGATTGACTTCGCATATGCTATTGGATCAGGCTTCAGCATTACAGCCAACACTGCAACGGCTATTCTAAGTGGCAGCAGTCGTATCAACACAAGCGACTCGCTGTCGACTAATTTAGTCACTTCAAGCTCATACGCATCTACAAAATCAATCGTATCAGGGATTGAAGAAAAGCTGGGTTTGAACTACCAATACCAATTCACAGAAGGTCTACTAACCTTAGATGGCGGATATCAAGCCTTGAATTATTTTAATGCGTTGACTCGAATACCCTCTGCTGGAATAATCAATAGTGATTTTGGCTTGTATGGCCCGTATTTTGGCATCCGTTGGTTAGGACATGCATAAACCTGGATAAAGTCGGTTAAATATGAAAAAATAAATATGCCTCTAAGCGGTGAGCAGATATAATCGCGGCACAATTTACTTTGACCATAGCGATATTGCTTTATGAAAGACATAACTGTTTTTTCACTTTCTTTTCTGATGGGATTACCGCTCCATGCCCAAGACAATACCAATGAACAATTAAACAAAAAAATTCAATTATTACAACAACAAACACATGAACTACAACATGAATTGGACCAATTACAACGCCAATTGGTTCAAGAACCCCCTCAAAAAAGTGAACCAAAACCCGTAAGCAAAACCAAAAAACAGATGTTGAAGCCGGAGACTAAAACTAAAAAAGCACCAGAAAGAAAGCTAAGCCCAACATTCCACGATAGCAACGTATACGTTCACACCTTAAATGGTCATCCAGAATCAGTGGAATTTAATCCGACAGCTCTGCTTTCTGAAGGTAAAGTGGTTACATTCATTGGAGGAACGCCGGTCATCACCGCCCCTTATTTAGGAAGCCGACCTGCATTTTCTGGTTCGGATTATATTGTCAACATCTCGAGTATTAACCGGGATATTCGCTTAATGGAGCAGCGCAGACAACTTTATCGAGCTTACCATGCTATGGGCTATCCTTCCCCCAATACACCGATTATTGCTCTAAGCGGTAAAGTTGAGCCTATTGGTTCGATTGGCGATTCCTATACGCGTGATGTCACCGCCGATTGGAACTTAGGATCCGCAGAATTAGATGCCTCCTCAGCCCTCAATAGCACGGTGCAGGGATATATATCGCTCGCTTATGATCCGACCCCGCCTTCGTTGGGTGGCCAACGTATCGCAAATTCAACATTCGGTTTAGGAATGGGTTTTGTTAATATTGGTAATCTTGATCGAAGTCCCTACTACTTCACCGCAGGACAATTATTTGTGCCCTTTGGTCGTTTCTCGAGTGCCATGATCAGTGCTCCATTGACCATGATCATGGGACGGACGAAAGCACGACCCTTTATTTTAGGTTACAAATCTCAAGGTGAATCGGGCCCATTTGCAGCAATTTACGGCTTTAAGGGTGATACAACGTTAAACAATTCTGGCGTCGGCGGTGTCAATGTGGGTTACGTTTATAATACTCAATACACCGCAGGGGAAGTTGGCGCGAGCTTTATTAGTTCAATCAACAATGCAGGTGGTCTGCAAGCGAATGGAGCAAGACAGGGGGATTTTGCAGGATTCGCATCGTTCACACACGGTAGTGAAGCCGTCAAAACAATTCCCGCCATTGGTGTGCATGGCACGCTTCGTTTTTCAAGTTATAACTTAACGGCTGAATGGGTCACCTCACACACGTTTAGAGCGCAAGATTTAAGTTTTAACGGACATGGCGCACAACTACAAGCCATTCAATTAGAAGCGGGAAAAACATTTATGTTATTTAACAGGCCATCTTCCTTTGCACTCGGTTTTCAATGGTCGAAAGAGGCACTTGCTCTTCGATTGCCGGAACGCCGCTTCAGTGCCGTCTATAATATTTCCATATGGAAAGACACTGTAGAAAGCTTGGAGTATCGACGCGATCTGGATTACGCATACAACCAATTTGCCAACGGCTCAGCACCTCCGGGAGTGGTCAATGTGAATACCATTGGATCGAATCAAGCGGCCAATACGATTCTTGCTCAAATTGGAGTGTATTTCTAAGCGGTCAACAACAGTATTTTTGATTTTTCATTTGGGAGAGGCTACATTTATGCGGTATGTTTCACTAGCAACGGTATTTGCTTTCTATGCAATCACTTCGAATGCATATGCAACGGCCATCGATCAACCGTACCCTATTGGCAATTTTTCGCTTCCGCGATCACAGCGACCAGGAGCCGACTACTCATTTGGATCAACTATCATCGATGCGGGTCAGGCTCAAATTCATGTTGTTCCCGATATATTCAAAGCAACCCGTCAACGTTTTTTTGACTATTCGCTTCGATTACTTTACGGAACAACAGACCATACATCGTTACTGCTTGAATTGCCGATGTCAACCGTTACAACACGAGATGTTCATAATAAATCAGGGTTTGATAATTTTACAATTCAAGGCGATTATGAATTCTATAATCACCCCTCTTCCACCGATATTGAAAAGGCAAGCCTCATTGGTAGTTTCTCTCCCCCAACGGGCGACCTTGGGACGCGTGCTTGCACTTATTTTATTGGAAGCGTATATAATCATAGTTGGTCAGAATGGATGTGGTATGCTGCGCCAGGGATATCGCAATTTATCAAACATAATGGTGAACAACCTGCACCACGTGTCTATTATGAGCTGGGAGTTGGGAGAAATATTAGCAGTGAGACAGGGAGATATATTGTTACAGGATTTTTAGAAATCAATGGACAATATGACCCTAGAATCTTCACAAGTCATCCCGTAACGCATAGCTCAGGAGGCAGTGTGCTCTCCAATGGCCATCTTCTGTTTTTTTCACCCTCACTCTTTTTTTCAAACCCCCAATGGCTCTTTCAAATCGGTGTATCATTACCCATTACACAGCACTGGTTAGGGACTCGCGACAAAGTCGACTATGCTACCGCAGCGGGTATCGCCTATACGATTAATTGAGACAACAATACCCATTTGAATTCAAAATAGTTTGGCCGGTGCTTTCTTCACTAAATAATCAAGAATTTCGAATAAATGCTTTTCTGTTTTAGCCATTTGAAGATTTGTTTTGTATTGATTATTCACCACAAAAGAAGGGATTGCAGTCACTTGAAATTTAGCCATTAACGCTTGATCGGCCTTGAGTCGCAATTCAATACTCGGGGAATTCGCAAACACACTTTCTGCAAGACTTGCGTCAACACCCTGTTTTGTAAAAAACGCCACCATCGCTTGGTTTGTATTCATCGGTTGCTTATCCGTGATAATGGCTGTAAATAACGCCTCATGCACCGCCTTCGGTAAAGTAAGTGACTCAACGATATAATAGGCCTTAGCGTAATAAGCCCAGTCTGGACGAAATACAACGGGTACTCTTGAAAAGTGAATCGCGGGCCCTTGTTGAATGACCCACTGTGATACAGGTCCTTCTAAACGGTAACACCAAGGGCAACCGTAACTGAAAAACTCTGTCACAATCGCGGACCCATCAGGATGAGTCACCGCATCCTGAGTCTTAATCACTTCGTAATCTTGCCCTTCAGTAAAAATCGCGCTCATGGCAAGCATCGGCATCAAGAGCATGATGATGATTGTACTCATTATTTTAAACATCGAATTCTGCCCCTTAGTTAGATGATTTTTTATGGTACACCGGACAGAGGCTGTCTGCAAATGCTATCAAGGTGAGTTTCAATCGGATCAGAATTTCTCGTGGTTTTCCAAAAGCCAGGGCTCGGAGTGCGGGATCGGTCTTGGGGTGTTGGTAAAGAAGATGTACTGATGCTCCTTGTCAACCGATATTCAGGAGTAGGGCATCCAGCTTGCGGCTCTTCTAGGTATCGTGGGGGATGAGCGGCGTTACGTATGCTTTCATGGGGACATTCTTTTGCTAAGGCCTCCCATTCTTCTCTTTCTGAATGCTTGGATAAATGTTCTTTAAGATAGAGAAAAACGTCTACAATACCATCCTGTATGCTTTGTTTTATATGGTCAACCAAAATGGTTTCAAATTGATCTTCATTTTTTAATAGAAGCAATTTTTTTAGTACATGTACTTGAGGATAAGCCGCTGTGATGGCTTTTTTTAAGTAATGTAGAGCCTCTCTTTCAGGAGGATATGACGATTCAAGATTTTGGAGCTGTTCATATAACAATGCATAGACGATCCAGTTATTGGATTGTACCGCCATTAAGAATGCGTCGCCAATCGCTTGAGAAGGCAATAATGCATGACAAGCGTTAAAATAATGGTGCACGGTATCTAGATTTTCTTTCGCCGCAATCTCGCTGTAAACGGTTGAGACAATCGTGCTGTCTAAATTAAATGTCTTAAAATATTTTGAAAAATGAGATAAACAATCAAATTTTCTCAATTTGACCATTTTATTAAATACACGTGAGAATATAGAGGGAGAGACATTATAATTTTCAGCATGACATAAAGTAACTAGATCGCGGTGATTATGTTGAACAATAAAAAATAGCAGCGCGAACTCTGCCTCTTCGGGCAGCTGACCCATCTTTAAAAATATCTTAAGGCAATGGATGTTTTCTTGTTGTGCTACATTGCGAATTTTCTCTCGGTGATCCATTTTGTCTAAGATATATAAAAAAAGGTTGGTCTTAAGCTCAGTCCGCATTGGCAGTGATATCATTTTTTCAAGTAACGTTATATTTTTCATATCGATAATTTGATGCAAAAAATTAGGATCTACTGTTAAAAAAATATCAAACAAGTCCTGTTGACCATATTCCTGAGATAAATATAGAATGATTAATGTTTGTTTATTAACGTCAAACGTATGAAGAAGCGCCAACATTAAAACTTCTAATTGATCTTGCTTGTTATCAGAAAAACCATGCACGTTCTTTATTAACCAATCATCAAAGTTAGGCACATTTTTTTGAAGCCCCCACTGAGGTAATAAAAGGAATGAACTTACGATATTTTTAGGATCGAATCGTCTCAAATAATGGTGCCCTGATAACAAAAAAGATAATAAGATGAATTTTTCAGGATGCGACAACCATTGTTTACGGACATCATCAATATTAAATTTCAATTTTCTGATAGATCGGAAAATTTCAAGCAATACGTTATGGGTACTCCTGCCTGCAATATTTTGTGCCCCAGGATAAAATGATTTTGAATTGACACGATTAATATCTATCTCAAAGTGGGTGCACGTCGATATATGCGAGACAAGGAGTTCATTAAGGCTTCGGAAGAATTCATTTTTGAATAACATGCCGCCATCAGGATACTGGGTTGTCTCCGTCAACATCAATAATTTCGTCAGTAAATATAAGCGTGTATTTGTGAAGCTACTGCCGACAGGAAATGCTTGTTGAAGTGCACAAAAAATTCTATTTTCCCAATATTTATCATTGATAATCGCGCCCGTTTGAAGCAAAAAATGGGTGGATAAAAAGCTAAATTTTGGATTAAGAATTAATAAGAATAATAACTCGGGATAGGCGTCTAGATGGATACATTTTTCCATGGGATTCAATTTTTGTGCTAATCGACCCATCAAGGTGGTACCTTGATCAAGATCCATCGCCAACGCTTCTTCTACTAAATAGCTCAATATCAGGTTGTATGTTTCTAATCTTTGAGCTCTTAGTCCGGGCGTTGCGTAATAACCTGCATTCCTCAAAAACAGATCAACCCGATGATGAGATAATTCGGAATTTAATGCTGGCGCTATCCAATCTAGCCCAAAACATCGACAATAATTTATCGTCTGTTTTTCTGATATATCGAGATGAGAGGGTTTTTTTATTGAGGGTGACATCGCTATTGTTGCTAGATAAGGCGCACGTTGGGTGAGTGCAACCAGCTTCAAAATACAATCTGCGCCCGCATTCTCGACATCATAGGTATGACCTGCATCAAAAAGAAGATTGTCTATAGTCTCTATTAGAGTCTGGTTAATGCTAGGAATACATTGCGTCCGCTGTTTTGATATAGAGAGTAACGTATGATAAAAATAAGCAATCGGGTTTTCTTCCTGCAACAGATCATCAGCATAATATACGAAAAAATCTTGTAATACTTGCGACCCTATAAGATCCGCAATAGTTATTTTGTTGGCAAGCAGATAACATATGAGCGCAGTGAATCGTGCGGGTTGTGTAATAAATTGGGTCGCCATAATTAATAAGGTATTATGATCCTCCGAAAAATCCTTGCAATGGTTTGTAAACACGGAGTACCAAGTTTGGACTGCATACTGGAAACGCATTTCTTGTGTATGCCCAAATATTTCTGGTGTGGCATAGATCCACTCCACCAATAATTCATTATATCCGCCAGAAGGATAGCGGGGAGTATGGGCCTGTACATAAGTAAAAAAACGGACTAAAAGTTGTAATGAATAATTTCTAGGATGATCCGGCTGCTGGAGGTATCTATGCAAGCAGCTATCAAATTTTTCTAGATGAAACCGCACTGTGATTTTCTCGAAACTCCAAAATACCATATCAGAAAAGGCACTAATATCATTGAATAAATCTAAAAATTGCTCATCTTTTAAAGTTGGATTGATTTGAGGGATTAAAATAGTTCCACGCATAATTTTGTCTCACAGCGAATAGTTTTACCTGCCTATCCGGTTGTCACATAATTGTCATTTTTATATCGATTATCACAATGATCGCGATAATCGATATTGATAAATATCTTCGACAGTTAAAAGAGGTAGGTTTTTAGCTTGTGCGTATTGGATTAATTGAGGTAATTTTTTCATAGTGCCATCTTTATTCATCAATTCGCATAGCACTGCGCTTGGTTTTAGACTGGCAAGCATCATTAAATCAACACTTCCTTCAGTATGACCCCGTCGTTCCAATACCCCTCTTTGGCAAGCAACCAGTGGGAAAATATGTCCTGGTTGATTCAGATGATCAGGCGTGCAGTCTTCTTGGACGGCTGTTTTTATAGTAGTCCATCTATCGCTTGCAGAAACCCCTGTTGTCACTCCTTTTTTTGCTTCGATCGAGGTTGTAAAAGCGGTTTGATATAAGCTTGTATTATTGCTAACCATCGGCTTGAGAGACAGCTGCTTGGCTTTTTCTATTGTTAGGCATAGGCATATAATGCCACTGCAATCTTGTATCAACGCATTGACGTCTTCAACGGAAATTTTTTCAGCTGAAAAAATGAGGTCGCCTTCATTTTCGCGATCCTCATCATCAACTAATACGATACCCTTACCTAAAGACAATGCCTTGCAAGCGGCATTGACTCGCTCAACAAAACTATGACCAAACATGGCTAAATCTGACATTCCTATATCCTTGCGCGCAGTACATTTCCAATGGTATATACCTATCGGAAATGAAGATACTGGATTTGGTCTATCGCTTTTTCCGCCCATTGCTTCAAAAAAGATTTGCAATAGGGCTGGCTATTACGCATCTTTTTTGAAGCAATGGACAAAAAAATCGAGTCGCCCAAAAACCAGTATCTTCACTTCCAATGGGTATAGAACAAATTCTAATCTTGTCGTTTCATTGCTTCGAAAAATTCACTATTGGTTTTGTGATTTTTCATTCGCTCAAGTAAGAATTCAATCGCATCAGACTCATCCATTGATTGAAGAATTTTACGCAGAATCCATGTGCGCTGTAGTTCTTCTGGTGTGAAGAGTAAATCCTCACGTCGAGTACCAGAGCGATTAATATTAATCGCTGGGAACACACGGCGTTCAGCGATATGGCGACTCAAATGAATTTCCATATTGCCAGTACCCTTGAATTCTTCATAAATAACTTCGTCCATCTTCGAGCCAGTATCCACCAACGCAGTCGCGATAATGGTTAAGCTACCGCCTTCTTCGATGTTTCTTGCGGCACCATATAAGCGTTTGGGACGTTGCAACGCGTTGGCGTCAACACCACCACTTAACACTTTGCCCGATGAAGGCGAAACAGTATTATAGGCGCGAGCAAGTCGAGTGATGGAGTCCAGCAAAATGACAACATCTCGTTTATGTTCCACTAATCGCTTGGCTTTCTCGATGACCATTTCAGCGACCTGGACATGGCGCTCTGCTGGCTCGTCAAATGTACTGGCAAGTACTTCACCACGAACTGAGCGTTGCATTTCGGTCACTTCCTCTGGCCGTTCATCAATCAGAAGTACAATGAGATAGCAATCCGGATAATTTTTTTCAATGGAGTGGGCAAGATTTTGCAGCATAACGGTTTTACCGGCTTTGGGTGGCGAAACAATCAAGCCTCGCTGGCCACGACCGAATGGGGCGCATAAATCAACAACTCGAGCGGTCAAATCGGCGGTACTGCCATTGCCTTGTTCCATCACCAGTCGTTTGTCTGGAAAGCAGGGGGTTAGATTTTCGAATAAAATTTTGTTTTTTGCACTGTCAGGCGTATCAAAGTTAATTTGATCGACTTTTAATAGTGCAAAATAGCGTTCACTGTCCTTCGGTGGGCGTATTTCACCAGTGACTGTATCGCCAGTGCGTAAACCAAAGCGACGAATTTGGCTGGGGGAGACGTAAATGTCGTCTGGACCGGCAAGATAAGATTCATTAGCCGATCGTAAAAAGGCGAATCCGTCAGGTAACACTTGAACAACACCACCACCAAAAATTTTTTCCCCTTTTGCCGCGTGTGCTTTTAATATGGAAAAAACAATGTCTTGCTTGCGTAAACGAGCGGTGTTTTCAATACCGGCTTCTAGTGCAATATTAATTAGTTCTGCGATGGGCTTTTGTTTAAGTTCAGTAAAATTCATGAGTCTCACTTGATGTGTTGGTTGAATGACATGGCTACCCAATACTATATATTGATTATGTGAATATAGGTTTGATTGATTGCTGGATTAATTTTTTTAATCGAAATATAAATTGTACGGTGTACGAAGGCTAATCTAGCACAAGTTTTTTAAGAAAGCTAGTATTCGAGTTTTCCAATCTTGCTTTTTTACGATTTAGGGGATACATAATTTTTTATTATCAAAAAATGTAACAGCAGGTTCCGGTTTGTAATCAATTTTTATTGCATATTCATTGAGTAGTCCTGTTCCTATCACCATATCGGGTGAGGATCCCGCCTTTTTTCTTGCATGATGATTACGTATTGCCGTGAAGATGCTTGGCGGAGCCAGATTGAAAATTAAACGAACCTCATTTACAGCGCAGCCGGCTCGGTTAATATAAACGGTGGGAGGTATACTGAGGTAATAGGGCTGATTATCTTGTGATACGAGTCCAATTTTTAGTGTTGGTAATGAGTCAAAATCAATATCACTGCGTGAGATGCAATAATTTTTATGCCAGAATTCTGGACTAATGTTTCTATTTTTTACTCCGGCATACGTATAGAGATAATCATAAAGCGGAGTATATAAGTGGGGTGTTAGGATGATAAATCCCCCAGTGCCTGTATCTAAAATGGCCCGACCATATTGATGCGAGGGGTGAATAATGGATTGATTTTTCTCATTATAAAACCCCGAAGTGTGCACTTCATAAAATTCACTGGTGAGTAGCTTCGTTTTCACAAGAGGGCGTAATAATGTTATGGGGCCGACGTGAACATAACTTTTACCTTTATCACCACATAGGACAAAGGTGATATTAGAATATTTAGTAAAATTTTCCATCAATTTAACAAGAAAGGGTGTGGATTTGATGGGATCTGCTTTTAGGTTATGTGGAATCATCCCTAAAATGCTTGTTGGTTGAGTGCTTTCCTTAAGAAGATATACCTTCATGTTCAATGAATTGACGTTATTTTCGGTATATTGAATTGGGGCAATATATTCCACGACAGTATCGTTTGCTGAGCCATAATCAATTTTAATTTCCTTATGGGTCTTCGATGGATTAATTTGCAAGGGATTAATGGTGCCTTTTGTTAATGCGGTGGAGCAGCTGGGGCAGTATGTTTTGTCAGCAACTAATACCATGATTGAACTGCCGGTATCGACGACAGCATCGGCGATTTGTACCGGACTGTTTCCTACACCGAGTTTAGCTGTATAAATGCCATACTCTGGATCATAACGTAGGGGGATCGATATACCGGAGACATTATCCGCATGGTTAGCTGCGTAGGATAATGCAGACGCGCATATTAAGATGCTGCTTGTAATACGCGCGAAGTATCTCATTCTGTTACTCCTCGGGCCACTCAATGTGAATCCCTCTTAGGGGCATGCTTTTTATTGTTCAGACGGAAGAGTAATTAAAGTGAGTGCCGCGCCCGGTTGAAGTTTAAGTTTATTGAGGTCTTCTTTATAAAGCCGTGCACTCACCTTACGACCATTGATGTCTGATAGTTGTACATCGATGAAATTAGGGTCTTTTTGAGGCGCGGTTAAGGTTTGTTGAGGAGTAGCTGCAGGCTCTGCAAACGTTACAGAGGCCACGCTTGTACTAGCAAAAAAGGCTGCAATTGCAATGCCTGTTAATTGATGTTTCATATCCACTCTCCATAGTTTAGATAGTTTGTATAGCAGTCTCAACTATAGACTAGGATTTAAGTTCTGTCGATAACGGTTTTTTTAAACATCAATGTTTTCAGCTTCCAGTGCATTGGATTCTATGAATTCACGGCGTGGCTCAACGTTGTCTCCCATCAAGGTTGTGAAAATTTGATCTGCAGCTACTGCGTCCTCGATGGTCACTTGCAACATGCGACGTACGCTAGGATCCATGGTTGTTTCCCATAGTTGTTCAGGATTCATTTCTCCTAAACCTTTATAACGCTGAATGCTTTGTCCGCGCTTTGCTTCTTCCAGGATCCAGTGGATTGCTTGTTCAAAATCGTCTACAGGTTGCACTTTATCACCACGAGTGATTCGGGCGCCTTCGTCAATCAGGCTAACCAATTGACTACCAAGTCCGGTTAGTTCTTTATAATCTTTTGATAGGAACCATTCGATGGGCAGTAAAAGCGGCTTGCTGATGCCGTGTTGGGTGATCGTTACACGTGGAACAAAATGCCCTGTTTCTTGATTGTGCAGAGTGTCGACTGCAAAATGCATTGTTTTGCTGTCCAGTTGGTGAAGGTCCGTTTGTAATTGACTTGCCCAGTTGGCCATCACGTCCGCTTGATTAAATTGTGCTGATTGGATCGCGGGGATGTACATTAAGCGTTTAATCACTTCCACGGGGAAACGACGTGAATGGCGTTTGATAATTTTTTCTGCACGTCGAAATTGTTGAACGAGGTCTTCTAAAGCAGTTGCAGAAATTGCAGGGGCTTCTTTCGCGGGATAAAATGCCGCACCGTCTAACGCACTTTGCGTTAAATAATCATAAAGTGCATCATCGTCTTTTACATATTGCTCTTGTCTGCCTTGTTTTATTTTATACAATGGAGGTTGAGCAATATAAATATAACCTCGCTCAATAAGCTCAGGTGTTTGTCGATAAAAAAATGTTAAAAGTAGCGTACGAATATGCGATCCGTCGACGTCGGCGTCGGTCATGATGATGATGCGATGATAACGAACTTTATCGGGGTTATATTCATCTGGGCCGATGCCACAACCGAGTGCGGTAATGAGTGTAGCAACTTCCTGAGAGGCAAGCATTTTGTCAAATCTTGCTTTTTCAACGTTTAAAATTTTACCCTTAAGAGGTAATATCGCCTGGGATTTGCGATCTCGCCCTTGCTTAGCGGAGCCTCCCGCGGAATCTCCCTCAACGATGTATAACTCGGAGAGCGCTGGATCTTTTTCTTGGCAATCTGCCAGTTTTCCAGGAAGGCCTGCGATATCTAGCGCGCCCTTTCTGCGCGTTAAATCACGGGCACGTCGTGCAGCTTCTCGAGCACGAGCAGCATCAATGATTTTCCCGACGATGGTTTTTGCGATAGCAGGGTTTTCGAGTAAGAAGTCATTTAATTTTTCAGAAACCAAGGATTCTACGGCTGCTTTTACTTCGGAGGATACGAGTTTGTCTTTTGTTTGTGATGAAAATTTAGGATCGGGGACTTTCACAGAAAGAACGGCAGTTAACCCCTCTCGTGCATCATCCCCGTTGGTATCGATTTTGGCTTTTTTAGCAAAGCCTTCACTTTCAATGTAGTTGTTGAGTGTCCGCGTCAGTGCAGAACGAAACCCGGCAAGATGCGTTCCTCCGTCTCGTTGAGGAATATTATTGGTGAAGCAATAAATATTTTCTTGATAAGAGTCATTCCACTGCATCGACAGCTCGACCACAATATTGTCTTTTTCGCCAGTGGTCGAAAAAACGACCGGAATAATCGGTGTTTTATTTCGGTTTAAATGTTCAACAAAGGCTTTAATTCCACCCTCATAATGGAATACGTCTTTTTCTTCAGATCGTTCGTCAAACAGATAAATACACACGCCTGAATTTAAAAATGATAGTTCGCGTAGACGTTTGGCGAGAATGTCGTAGTGGAATAGGATATTGCTAAATGTGGCTGGGCTGGGCTTGAACCAAACTTGAGTCCCGGTTTTATCATCACAGTCTCCGGTGATGGCAAGTGGCGCGTCGGGTACGCCATGTCGATAGTGTTGCTCATGGATTTTGCCATTTCGGCGAATAAGGAGGTGGAGTTCTTCAGATAAGGCATTGACTACGGAAACGCCAACGCCATGCAAGCCGCCTGAAACTTTATAGGAGTTATCATCAAATTTACCGCCGGCATGCAGTATTGTCATAATCACTTCGGCAGCTGATCGACCTTCTTCTTTGTGAATATCAACTGGAATCCCTCGACCATCATCGGAGACCGAAATCGATTCGTCAGGATGAATCGTCACACGAATTTCATGACAGTGTCCAGCAAGTGCTTCATCAATGGCATTATCAACGACTTCAAACACCATGTGGTGTAAACCGGTGCCATCATCAGTGTCACCAATGTACATCCCAGGACGTTTTCTTACGGCATCAAGTCCTTTTAAGACTTTGATATTGTTCGAGTCATAGGTCGTTTCAACGCTCATAGGAGGTCCTTGAATTTGAGAGAGAACTAAAAAGATGATTATACCTTATTTGAGGTTATTCGGCAGCAAATAAAATAACCTTGTTATTGGCGTTCGGTATTGATGAGCAACCGCTCAACGGGCTGTCCCGTAATGAAATGCTTTTCAATGATTTCGTCAATATCGGCAAATGATGTATAGGTATACCATACGCCGTCTGGGTAGACGGCCAAGCAAGGTCCTGATTCGCATCGACCTAAACATCCTGATTTACTGACTCGAAATTTTCCAGGACCGTGTAGGCCAAGTTCGCGCAGTTGAATCTTTAGATAATCAAAAAAAGCATCGCCGCCTGCGTTTGCACAGCACACTTTTCCAACTGGCTTTTGGTTGGTGCAGACGAATAAGTGTTTTGTGTAATAAGTCATTAAGGGGGATCTCGATATTTATTTTGGGAGTTTAACCTTGCTCTTAAGCTTTAAGCCGGGCCTGAATGTGACTACTCGTCTTGCTTCGACAGGCACTTCTACTTTAGTCTTTGGATTTCTTCCTGGGCGTGCGGCTTTGTCACGAAGTACAAAATTTCCAAAACCAGATAATTTGACGTGATGACCTAACTCGAGAACCTGCCGAATTTCTTCAAAAAATAATTCTACAAATTCCTTTGCATCCTGTTTGGATAGGTCGACGTCATTGTGTAGCGTTTCTGCTAAATTTGCTTTACTTAATGCGTTCACAATTAATCCCTCAATGTAATGGCAAAGTCTTGATTTAATTTTTTTATAACGGCGTCAATTAATGCGTTCACTTCTTCATCGACCAGTGTGCGACTTACGTCTTGTAAGGTCAAGGCTATTGCAATACTTTTTTTGTCAGCAGGAATGGATGAGCCGGCATAAACATCGAATACGTCAAATGATTTTAATTTATCAGGACTTACGATTTCTCGAACTGCTTTCTCTATCTGTAAAGCAGTTATATGCTGATCGATAAGGAATGACAAATCGCGACGGACACTTGGAAATTTTGAATTTTTTTGATATTGGTGCGTGACTCGGTGAGGGAAGTTTTCTAACGTAAATTCAAACAAGACAACATTTTCCGTTAGACCTAATGCAGCGGTCAAGCGTGGGTGCAACACACCAATCCAACCAATTGCAGTTTCACCAATAAAAATTTGCGCACTTTGACCGGGGTGCAAGCCTGGATGAACGGCTGGAATAAACTGGATAGTGTCGATATCTAATAATTCAAAAACAGCTTGCACATCGCCCTTTAGGTCATAAAAATCAAGCCCTCTTGTAGGTTCGCTCCAGTTTAAGCCACCCCATTCACCCGTAGTTAAACCCGCAATAGAGGCTTGTTCCTTGAGTACATTATCCGCAGTATGAAACACAACGCCCGACTCAAAAATTTGAATAAGGGCTTGTTGTCGATTGCTGTTATAAACGAGTGCGGCGATTAAACCTGACCACAGACCTACGCGCATATGTGATAATTCAGAAGACAGTGGGTTTAATAATGCCAGAGCATTGCTATCTGGATACAGGATTTGCTGTATTTCTGGGTCGACAAAACTATAGCTAATGACTTCATGATAACCGCGATGGCTCAGTATTGATCCAATGCGTCGGCTGAGTTGTTCCAAAGGGTGAATATTTCCAATTTGAACAGGGGCTATCATTGATTGGGGTGATATTTTATCGTATCCATAAATGCGAATAATTTCTTCAACTAAATCGACGTTTAAGGCAATGTCAAAGCGGTGAGACGGAACTGTAATTATCCAGGGTTTAGTGTCTGTGATAATCGACATTCCTAAACCGCGTAGCGTGGAGATCATGTCGTGCTCAGGAATCTCAACACCCGTCAGTTGTAAAACGTGTTCCGGGTTAAATTCGATCGTGGGCTTGGATTGAGGTTCTTGAGCCCCTTGTGCGGAGACAACGGGTCCAATATGGCCTCCAACAGTGCTGACGAGCAATTCAGTTGCATAGTTCAGCGCAATGAGCTGGATAGCTGGGTCGACGCCACGTTCATAGCGTTGTGACGACTCAGTGCATAAATTATAACGTCGAGCGACACCTGCGACGGACACGGGATTAAAAAAAGCGCTTTCAAGAAAAATGTCGGTTGTTTCCGCTTGTACGGCACTATCTTCGCCACCCATTATGCCTGCAAGCGCGAGAGGTTTAGCCTTATCTGCGATGACAAGGGTGTTTTCCTGAAGTGTAACGGTCTGCCCATCAAGCAATGTTATTGATTCGCCCATCTGACTGAAGCGAACGTGTATTGCCTCGCCAATCGCATTTTTGTCAAACGCATGCATGGGCTGTCCAAGCTCTATCATGACATAATTCGTTACATCGACGACGGGATGAATGGGGCGAATACCCGATCGGCGTAATCGCTCTAGCATCCATAGTGGAGTGGTTGCTAAGGGGTTTATACCACAAATGACTCGACCATAATAATGTGGACATGCATCAACCGCATCCAGATGGACGGAAAGTGTCTCATCGTGTGTTGGCTCTGGATTGGTCTGTTTTAGCTCGTGCAATGGGCATTGATTAAGCGTCGCTACTTCACGTGCAACACCGAGGATGCTGAAACAATCTGCGCGATTAGGGGTTAAATCAAGATCCAGCACCGTATCATCAAGCGCCATGTACTCACGTAAATCGGTTCCGATGGGCGCGTCGTCAGGCAATTCGATGATGCCTTCGCTACTATCCTGCAAACTGAGTTCAGAGGCCGAACACAACATTCCCTGTGATAATTCACCACGAAGCTTGGTTTCTTTAATCGTCATGCCATTGGGAAGTGTTGCGCCGGTTAATGCTAGCGCTACGGTCAATCCGGCCCGGACGTTGGATGCGCCGCAGACGATTTGTAGCGGTTCTACGGCGTTATAATCAACCTGACAGAGTGTTAATTTATCGGCTTGGGGGTGCGGTGCGGTATGCAGAACCTTGGCGATAACGACTTGATTAAATCGACCGGCAACAGGTGCCACGCTGTCAACTTCTAATCCCGCCATGGTTAATTGAGCGGCCAGTTGTTCCGTTGTGATTGCTGGATTGGCCCATTCACGTAGCCATGTTTCACTTATTTTCATTGGGCGCCCCTAAAATTGACGTAAAAAGTTTAAATCGCTTTCAAACATCAAGCGTAAATCATCAATTCCAAAATACAGCATGGCTAATCGGTCAATTCCCATGCCAAACGCGAATCCTTGATATTCTTTAGGAGAAATATTCACTGCTTTTAGGACATTGGGGTGAACCATGCCGGATCCGCCAACTTCGAGCCAGCCAGTGAATTTACATGATCGGCATCCTTCTCCCGAGCATTGAGTACACTGAATATCAATTTCCGCAGATGGTTCAGTAAATGGAAAATAAGACGGTCTAAATCGTAAAGGGAGCTCTTTGTTGAATAAGGCTTTAAAAAATTCGGTTAACAAGCCTTTCAAACCAGATAATGTTGCCTGCTTATCAACCACCAGGCCTTCAACTTGGTGAAACATCGGAGTATGAGTCATGTCCGAATCGCATCGATACACTCGCCCTGGCGCAATCAAGCGAAAGGGCGGTTGTTGTGCTTCCATTGTACGCACTTGGACAGGAGATGTATGAGTGCGCAACAGACGACCGTCACCAAAATAAAATGTATCGTGCATGGCGCGTGCGGGATGATTGTCAGGAATATTTAAAGCTTCGAAATTATAAAATTCGGTTTCTATTTCAGGTCCATCGACACTATCGAAACCCAAGCGGGTAAAATAATCGATAATGAATTGTCGTATTTGGGTGACTGGATGGATTGAGCCAGTCTGCTTTTCGCGACCAGGCAACGTGACATCAATGTATTCAGAGGATAATTTTTTTTCCAACTCAAGCTCTTTAAGCGTCGCCATTTTTAGATCGATGTGTTTGCTGACTTCTTGTTTTGCTTGATTGATTAATTGCCCCATTTTGGGTTTTTCTTCAGCAGATAGTGTCGCTAAGCCCTTGAGGATGTCCGTCATGCGGCCTTTTTTCCCTAGGTATTCAATGCGAATGGCTTCAAGGGCACTCATATCATCGGCCTGAGCTATCGCTTCAAGTGCATGTTGGGTTAATGTGGTGATCTCGTGCATGATGCAACCTTTGCAGAATAAATTTTGTGGGTGGATTATACTTCGCGCGAAGTATATTTGGAAGACGCATTCGGGATACGATCATCCCGAATGCAGCGCTTTAAGATCAGCCCTTGATTGCAGGAATCTGATTAGCGCTGCAACCAGGCTACGATGTTACTTTTTTGGGATTTAAGCAGTCAGCGCTGCTTTGGCACGCTCAGCAACGGCAGCGAATGCAACTTTGTCGTGGACAGCCATATCAGCCAATACTTTGCGATCCAGTTCAATAGATGCTTTTTTCAGTCCATTGATGAGCTGGCTGTAAGACAGGCCGCATTCACGTGACTGTGCATTAATTCGAACAATCCACAATGCACGGAATTGTCGTTTTTTCTGACGACGATCGCGATAAGCATACTGTCCTGCTTTAATAACGGCTTGATGGGCAACGCGATAGGTTCGACTGCGTGCGCCACTGTAGCCTTTGGCTAATTTTAATATTTTTTTGTGACGCGCTTTGGCGGTCACACCACGTTTAACTCTTGGCATAATTCATCTCCTCATTAACTACCGTGTAACATACGCGTAGCTAAACGCGCGTCACATTTTTTTAAGGTACCACTACCGACGCGCAAATGACGTTTTTGCTTCGTCGATTTTTTGGTGAGGATATGATTCCGGTAAGCTCCACGGCGTTTGATCGCGCCGCTTGCCGTTTTGCGGAAGCGTTTTGTCGCTCCGCGGTGTGTCTTTAACTTTGGCATAACAACATACTCCGCATTGATAACTTTTATAGTTATCTATTTCTTTTTAGGTGATAACACCATCAATAGTTGACGACCTTCACGCTTGGCCTGTTGCTCAACAGTTGCAAACTCAGCGGTATCGATCAACAATCGATCCATAATTTTCATGCCAAGTTCTTGATGTGTCATCTCTCGACCACGGAAACGCAAGGTAATTTTAACTTTGTCTCCGTGAGTTAGGAAACGTACCAGGTTGCGTAGCTTGACCTGATAATCCCCATCTTCCGTCGTAGGACGGAATTTAACCTCTTTGACTTGAACTTGCTTTTGCTTCTTTTTTGACTCAGCTTGCTTTTTGCTCAATTCAAAGAGAAATTTGCCGTAATCCATAATGCGACATACGGGCGGTTTGGCTGTTGGTGATATTTCTACCAAATCCAATCCACTTTCTTCCGCGGCGCGCAGCGCCTCTCGGGTTGATACTATTCCAGCTTGGTTGCCATCGACATCAATTAAGCGTACCTCTGGTATATTGATTTGTTCGTTAATTCTTGCGCGATCACTTTCACGCCGAGTTGATGCACTAATGGTTTAATCCTCCAGCCGGTTTAAAGTGAAGCTTTTTTTATCAATTTCTTGATTTAATACTTCACAAATGGTGTTAATCGACATTACCCCTAAATCACGGCCGTCTCGCAGACGAACCGTTGCCTGTTGATTATCTACTTCTTTATCGCCAACAATTAACAAATAAGGTACTTTTTGTAATGTATGCTCGCGAATTTTAAAGCCTACTTTCTCATTTCTCAAGTCAAATTTTGCACGAATACCGTTCGATTGTAAAGTATTGGCAATTTCAATCGCATAATTATTGTGTTTTTCGCTAATCGTTAAGATTGAGACTTGTGTTGGCGCAAGCCATAATGGGAAATTCCCTGCATAATGCTCAATCAAAATTCCAATGAATCGCTCAAATGTTCCAAGAATAGCACGATGAATCATGACCGGGGTTTGCTTAAAGCCATCTTCGGCAACGAATTGAGCTCCCAAACGTTCAGGCATCGAAAAATCAACTTGAATTGTACCACATTGCCAAATACGCCCCAGGCAATCCGGCAAAGAGCATTCGATTTTAGGGCCGTAAAAGGCACCTTCGCCAGGTGCGTCTATCCATTTCAGTCCGCGCTCTTGCATCGCAAATTTTAATGAAGCTTCTGCTTTATCCCACGTTTCATCGCTGCCCACTCGTTGCTCTGGACGTAAGGCCAGGCGATAAATGATATTGTCGAAGCCAAAATCGGCATAAACGGATTGAATCAATTCAAGAAGTAACATGACTTCAGATTGAATTTGATCTTCAGTGCAAAAAATATGCGCATCATCTTGGACGAAATTTCGTACACGCATTAATCCGTGCAACGCGCCAGATGGTTCACAACGGTGACAATTACCAAATTCAGCAAGTCTTATGGGAAGATCGCGGTAGCTTTTGATTCCTTGATTATAGACTTGCACGTGACAAGGGCAATTCATGGGTTTTACAGCATATTGGCGATTTTCAGTTTCAGTGACAAACATAGCGTCTCTAAAATTTTCCCAATGACCTGATTTCTCCCAGAGTACTTTGTCAACGAGTTGGGGCGTTCGAATTTCTTGATAACCAAAAGTCGATAGCCTGCGTTGCATGTATTTCTGAATAATTTGGTACAGCGTCCATCCATTGGGATGCCAAAACACCATGCCTGGGGCAATATCTTGAAAATGAAATAAGCCGAGCGCTTTGCCTAATTTACGATGATCGCGTTTTTCGGCTTCTTCTATACGGAATAGATAATCGGCTAACGATTTTTTGTCTGCAAATGCAGTACCATAAACACGCTGTAACATTTCATTACGAGAATCACCGCGCCAGTAGGCACCGGCAAGTTTTGTTAATTTGAAGGCTTTTAGTCGCCCAGTAGAAGGCACGTGTGGACCTCGGCAGAGATCTTCGAAATCGCCTTGGCGATATAATGAAAGCACTTCGCCTTCAGGTATGTCGGCGATGATTTTAGCTTTATATTCCTCACCAATGCTTTTAAAATAGGCGATTGCATCGTTACGGGGTAGTTCTCGGCGTGTAATAGGGTGATCTGCCTTTGCTAACTCATACATTTTGTCTTCAATGTGTTGCATGTCTTCAGGTGTGAACGAGCGTGAGAACGCAAAATCGTAGTAAAACCCTTCGTCAATAACAGGACCAATTGTGACTTGCGCCGTGGGGAATAGTTGTTTAACCGCTTGCCCAAGCAAATGCGCTGTGGAGTGACGAATGACCTCTAAGCTTTCGGGATTTTTTTCAGTCACAATAACCAGCGATGAATCTTCCGTAATGGAATGGCTAACATCACACATACGCCCATTTACACAGCCAGCTAGGGCTGCTTTTGCCAGGCCAGGGCTAATACTTTCAGCCACGTCGTACACCGTAACAGGATGTTTGAACGGCTTAATACTGCCGTCGGGCAATGTAATGTTTGGCATCTTGCGCTTCCTTTTGTACCAAATGAATTAAACGGTGAAGTCATTGAGAGTACAAAAAACCCTGCGATGCAGGGCTTTATGATTTTTGGTAGGCACGAGTGGGATCGAACCACCGACCACCACCATGTCAAGGTGGTGCTCTACCACTGAGCTACGTGCCTATATATTGCTCTTAGCAAAGAATAGTGACATTATATACAGAATCTTGGATGAAAATCAAATGAAATTCTTGAATTAATAAACAAGTGTTTCAATTTTGGCGCCGTTCATGTATAATAATTAGCCATATTACTGGCGAATGAGTTGCTAGTGTCATTGTGTAGGGCATGCTATGAGCGGAGCGAGAAGGGCAAAACACTTACTATCTGATTATAATCATCGGCACTATAGGAATTTTACGCTTAACCGAGAGACCACTCTTAGATTACCAAAAATTTCTTCTGTGTTGGGGATTATTGGCGCGTCTGGTCATGATATTTATAAAAAAACGATCGTTTATGAGCGATCGGATGCTCATGTCAAATTTATTACTAAAAATGACGAAGCCCATGGTTTTTTATGGCAGACCCGTGCAGAGAAACTCAAAGAAGCGACTCGGTGGGGGATTGTTAAAACACACTCAATTACTGGCGCAGTCCTCTCCGCGCTTGGACGGTACCGTATTTCTGCGCATCAACGTGTCGCAAAAGGATTGGTAGGTAACTCACAGGCCATCAAGTTAAAATTACTCGATTTGTATCAATCTCGTTTCGAGGCATTGCAGGCATTAGAATCTTTGGTCAATAAAAATAACACGGTAATCGAGTATACACGTGTTTTTGAGAATTATATTCGACAATTGGAAATACTCAAACGTGACTTCAAAGCGAGTTTTTCTGAGGTTGACCCATCGGGAATCGATGATCAAACGACTGCGCAAATCAGCAGTGATATCGAGGCTGATATTCAACGAGCAATGCAGTATCAATCTGAATTTTCGAATAAAAAAGACGGTCTTCGTTCGTGCAACCGTTCGAGAGGTCAAGATTCCATCATGGAGTTTGTTAAAGAACAAATGATCCATGGGCTCTATGAACTACAGGGAATCAATCAAGATTTAAGTTACAGTCGTCATCGTTATTTTGCGTTGACGCGTGGTGAACTCAATGATTGTATTGAAGATGCACGTCAAGCAATTAATAGTCATCAGGCGGATCCCCGCAATGCCGTGACCCATGCACATCATGGCCTGTATTCAGAAAATAAAGACGACTTGTTGACATATGATTTTTCAGATGATGGCTTAACCCCTTTTCGTGAACGTGAAATTTTGTTGGCCATCAGCTTCATTGAAGGATGGGATGTCCTTGATAACCGTAAGGACAAACCCACACCAACGGTCCGCAATGAAGCATGGGGTACAGAAGAGCTGGATATCATTACCGCGACGCAATGGAAAACGCATCGTAATTGGAAAACGTCGTTGAAAAGTCTTGGATTTTTTATTTTCAATATTGTTAAAGGTATTTTTGTTTCACAGTCCCCTTGGGAAGAGGAGTCGTGGAAAAATAATTCATTCCATCTTGTTGCTGCTGAGCTTCGACGCCATGCTGCGCCGAATGAACCCCTTTGGCAAAAACCATTGAAGCTTTTAAAAGGGCTCTATCATGCAATGATGGATCTTGTATACGGTATTCGTGATTTTGGTTTAAAGCTGAGGATTTACATGCCGCGCGAAATTTTAAATGATTGGGAATCTAGAACATCATTGACCCAATCATTAAATGAACTATTTTCAGAAGTGGACGCTGAGATCAATACGATTCAACACATCGAAAAAAATAGTTTGGATGAGGTGTTAAAGAAAAGTCATTTTACACAAACGCCGACGTCATCATTATGCACAAGTCAGTTGGTACGTGCTGAATATCCCCTGACGGCGGGTGAACAAAATGATATTTTGACGGCGTTGGCGAGAGGGGCTAATGAATTTGGTAATGTCTTTAGTATGCTTTATGCAAAAGATCCTGTAGCAGGGCTAGTATATACAACGGTTTATGGAATATGTTCGACTGCGATTTTTCTACCGACTTTTGCAACAGAGGTGTTTGGAAAAGGCGTTGTTGAGCTGTCTACTGCGGTTGGGTATTCGATGGGATCATCACAACTCGCCGCAGCAGTTGGTTTGAGCTCAACTGCGGCATATAGCGGAGTGATTGCTTGGGATGCGTTAATGAGTGGTCCGAATGGCATACTGGTCAATATACTGTATCAAATGGCAGATGATCCGTTGACATCGGGGGCCTATTTTGCCGCGGCATATGCAGTTGGTCATATTTTAGCGAATGGAATTAATGGTTATCCTATTCCTTGGATTAGCGACCATGTTAAAGCCGATCTGGGAACCGCTCCGGAAACAAGTTACCCCGTGTTTGGAGCGAAGGCTGCATTTGCCTTATACGAAGCGTTTTCTAAGCATCGGCAAGATATTTACCAACACATTAAATTATCAGATCCTGTGCAAATAAAAATTGATGAGCAGTGTAGCGCAGCCGTTCACATTGTTGACCGATTTCGGCTCGTTCATTGGCTGTCTAAAAACACGGCGATGTTGCCCCTGCTTGAAGAGAAACAAAAATTTCAAATTGTCAGACACATTGATGCACTTTTTAGTCGAGACGAGCGCAAATCATTGTATCAATTACTTTATCCTGAAACGCATTCTTCGATTGCGTTTCAACTGATATCCATTCCGTTGAACTACATTCCGGCTGTTTTACGGGTTGGTGTATCGTTCGTATCGAGTGTATTTGCGGTCATTATGAATGATAGTCCTTACCCACTTGAGCCGGTAAAGCGTGCATCGAGCAAGCTAGCGGATATGGCGCGTAGAGATTTAAGTCGATTGATTGTGTCTGCAACGTATTTGTTTTATGTACCATACAATTTGATATCAAGCCTTTTTAAAGCGATTGCATCTACGTTCACCATGATAATAGGCCGTGTCGCAGGCCTCTTTGACACGAAATTTGCTCATGCAATGCATCAGCGTTTTGCGACGATGCATGTTGAATCTCGGCGTGCAGTAGAGGTTATTTATCCTGGCCGAGCTTTAAAAAGTGTTGCTGTTGCGCACCCGGTTCATACGATGAAGGCGGTAGAAGGATCTTATTTACAATTGATCGATTTGCTTGGGAAAACAAAAAAAGGGGATGTTGTATTACCCGCGGTTGCAGAACCGAAACATGATCCATTGCTGCATTGCGCAAGTCCCGTTGATCAAACGGTTGCATTCCCTGACGATCGTAGCTTGAATTCCTATCAAATTTGAATGGACCCGAATTATTTCTGGTACAATTCTTCTTTTTCAGGTTCAACCTAGAACAGGATGCATTAATCCCAGGTTTGCTTCGGGCTACCTTACTGAAATGAGTGAGGATTATTAACCAATTTTTATAACCAGGAGAACCTTATGCGTTTGGTCACGCTTTTAGTACTTGCGATTTGGTATCACGCAGGAATGGCCCAAGTGATTCATATAGAAACAGATAGTTTCGCTGAAATTAATTCCCTCTACCACGATAAAGTAACGGATCGTGCCAACACCCTTCTTGTCTTTGACATTGATGAAACCTTATTAACGATGTCACAAGCATTAGGTAGTGTCGCTTGGTGGGATTGGCAAAATGAGTTGTTGCGCCAGGATAACGATTCCAGCAAATTGGTTGCTCATACGATGCATGATTTAGTTGACGTACAGAATGTATTGTTTCAACTGATAAAAATGAATGTAACGGATCAATTCGTTGTGCCTTTTATAAAAGAAGCTTCTGAACAAGGATCCTCCGTGATGGGGCTTACCGCTCGAGGTCGTGAGTCGCTCAGTATTACATTAAGCCAGTTAACCGGAAATGGTTTTGTCGACCAACAAAATCAATTGCTGTTTCATACGAGTGGGCCAAAATTATCCAATCAAGACACGGCGTTAGGGGGTGACCTCCAGTGTGATTCATTGACTGGGC
The DNA here is from genome assembly GCA_002423125.1 of Legionellaceae bacterium UBA6148. GTDB lineage: Bacteria > Pseudomonadota > Gammaproteobacteria > Legionellales > Legionellaceae > UBA11403. The sequence continues at coordinate 92,004 of DIUW01000019.1, forward strand.
ATGTTAGTTATTATCAAGGTATTGTTTTTTTGGGTAGCCAAAACAAAGGTCAAGCGTTACGTTGTATTCTTGCTGGTTCAGACAAACACTATAAGACCATTTTTTTTGTTGATGATGTTGCAAATAATGTTGATGCGGTCGCAAAAGAATTTGCAAATCAAGTGGGAATCGACGTTTTTAGTATACGTTACACGCGAGGGGATAGTAAAAAACAACGATTCTTACACACGGAAGCTTTACAAGATGAAGCGGATACGCAATGGAAAAATATTAAAAGAACCCTGGATCAAAATATTCAACAGCCTGCGATCAGTCTCGAAAAATGAAGTGTAAACTCGGATCCGCAGTTTTTGGATGGNNAGGCTTGGCACCCATCCAATGCGACAATGGATCCCGGACATTAAGCAGACCTAAACTCGCAGGCTCGTTAAGGCCTGTTAAATTCCGGGACGACAGTTAAAAACTGCGGAATGTTGAAAAAAATTCATCTACTTGTTTTATAACGGCATCAATTGAAACTAACTCCATTGTCGTTTCTCCGTGTGCATGCGCTCCCCAAATGTTGGTCTCTTGTGTTTTCTTTAACACAGAGATCACTGCCTCTGGGTAGCAATCAACGGCTAAGTGGCGGAATGTATATGGACCCGACACGTCGGCGCTGGTGACTGCATGCAGTGCGATGACCGGTGTTCCAACAGCGGCCGCCATGTGAGATGGGCCAGTGTCCGGACAAAGAGCGAGATTAGCTTGGCTGATAAGCGCGAGCAATTGTTTGGGTTTTGTCTGGCCAATTAAATTGGTGACTGACACGTGTTGGCAAATGGCATCGCCTAATGTTTTGTCATAATGGCCAGGTCCGCCCGTTAAGATCACTCGCGCTTGCCAACGTGCTTGCGCATGTTGAATAACCGCGATATAGCGATCAACAGGCCAACTGCGCTCCGGCTTGCTTGCAGCAGGATTAACCAGAATAATCGGGCCAGTACCTAAAGGGATTTGTGTGAGCGCCCAATGAGTATCCTCTGTTGATATCGGTAAATCCCAGCGGATTACTTTTTTCTTGATGTTTAGATTGTCTGCGAATCGAAGAAATCCATCGAGCGTATGGTCGTTACCGGGAGCGATGGTTTCATGAATAAATAGACCGTGACCATCTTTCGCTCGAAGCGAGTCAAAGCCTATTTTACGCGTGGCTCGAATACATGGATATAATAAATTGGCACGCATGCTTGATTGAGTTGCAAGCAACACATCGAATCGCCGCTTGCGCATGATGTTGTAAAAGCGCCAATAGCCGCAGGGGATGGTGGGTTTATCAATGACGATAAACTCAACGCCATCCATGCCTTCAACCAAAAAATAAGCTGGAGGAGAGATAACCCAGGTGATCGACGCCTTTGGGAAACTGGCCTGCAACGTCCGAATCAATGGAACAAGCATCAACACATCGCCCAAAGCCGATAAACGTACGATGCATATTGAATTAATCATGAGCTAAAATAAACCGCGATCCACAATAAGGGCAAACTTCACTACCTGTTTCTTCGATCGGCAAGTAGACCTTTGGATGCGCATTCCAAATGTCCATCTCTTTTGTTGGGCAACTTAAAGGTAGATCGTGATGATGTACAATGTAATTTTTCTCAGTACATGCCGGTTGTTTTTTTACGTCAGTCGTTGGGTTTGCGTCAGTCATTAGGTTCCTCTTTTAAAGAGCTCGTCAAATAGATTGATTGTAATGTATTTTGAGCTATTCAAACATATTTTTCTATAGATGTTTGTATTGCGTAATCGGTGGATGGATTCTCGGCACTAAACAGGAGCGTATCGGGCCAATGACGTAACCATGTTAATTGTCGCTTTGCCAATTGTCGTGTTGCTGCAATGCCTTTTTCACACAACGTGTTGGCATCGTATTCGTCTTGTAAATAACCCACAACCTGACGATAACCGACACTGCGCATCGATGAATGATTGGCCGTTAATGACCATTGTTTGATTAATTGATCGACCTCATCGATGAAGCCATCTGCTAACATCTGCTTAAATCGCTCAGCAATACGTGCGTGCAAATTTGCGCGATCATCTGGCATCAGGACGAGATTGACAAATTGTAACGATGGCGTTGATTTTGTTTCATCCCATAAAGTCGATAAAGGGGTCTGGGTGATCGTAAAGACTTCAAGTGCGCGCTGGATGCGTTGTGTATCATTTGAATGAATCCGTGCGGCTGATACGGGGTCTACTTCAGCGAGTCGCTTGTGCATGAGCGCCCAGCCGAGCTCATTGGCTTGCTGTAAGATGGACTCACGGATGTGTTCATCCGCTTCTGGAAGTGATGAAAGGCCTTTTTGTAGTGCATTAAAGTACATCATCGTCCCGCCAACTAAGAGTGGGATCTTGCCTCTGCTCAGAATGGTTTGACACAGTGCTTGAACATCGGTGCAGCATTGTGCAACTGAATAAACCTCTGGGGGATCTAAAATATCAATCAAATGATGCGGCGCTTTTGCTAATACATCCGCTTCTGGTTTGGCGGATCCAATATTCATACCACGGTAGATCATGGCTGAATCGATGCTGATAATTTCCATTGGAAATCGTTGCACCAATTCACACGCTCGCGCAGTTTTCCCAGACGCAGTGGGGCCCATTAAGCAAAATACGGTCGGATGGTTTTTATTAGGCATTGTTATCACTTCAAATATTCATTAAATTTCGACAGTGCTCAATGTCAAGACGTAAACAATAGCGTTGCGGGGCAACCAGCAGTTGTTGCACAACAAAATCACTCAGTGCATTTTTATCATCCTGACTTAACTGAGTTGCATCGCTCAACTGACACGCTGCAAACATGGTTGGAAGTTCGGCCTCTTCGGGTAACGTTGCGATCACTTGTTGTAACAACTGCTTCACGTTGAGTTGTGGCATACAAATAGGGATTGTGCGAATGCTTAAACGCGAATTTTGTAACTCCAAATGCAGTCCAAAGGGCGCTAATAGCTGCTGAAGATGACTGCTATCATCGATGCAGTAGTCGATATGGATAGGAACGAGTAGTGGTCGGCTTAATAATGGTCTTGTTTGTTGCTCGATGATGAATAAATAATACTGATGCTGAGCGCGAGGGATGTCGAATAAGTAGGGCTGCCCATTCCAGGTCAATAACCCAAATTCATTATTTAAAATAAACCACGGTATAGCCGATGAGGTGCTTGTTGTTGGCGCTGCAAATTGGGGGCGGGGAATATAACTTTCTCGCACAGTCATTGGTGGTGTGGTTTTAGCGCCTGTAATCGTGCTTGTTTCCGTCAGTTCGATAGTCGTGACGCAATCCAGCGGCTCGTACTCCGAAGGCAGTGTTGTTGCTTCGTTATCGCTTGCCATGACGGGATCAGGGGGATCGCCATGCATGAGCGCTTCTGCAATTTGTGAACCAATAAAATCATGTACGAGTCTCGGTTCTTGAAAACGAACCTCATGCTTCGTCGGGTGAACATTAACGTCAACATCAGCGGTTGGAATGGATAAATAAAGTAAGCATGCAAAATGCCGGCCAGGATAAAGCCGACCTTCATACGCTTGTTTCAATGCATGGTGAATCAGCTTATCTCTGACCATGCGTTGATTTAAATAAACCCATTGCTTATCGTTTTGGCTGCGTTGATAGGCTGGCCCACTGATCCAGCCATTTAAGCGCATGCCAGCACGTTCGATATCAAGTGCGATGGCATTATCAATGAACTCTTTTCCTAATAATTTTTTAATGCGTAGACGCAAGCTGTATTCATCCGTGGCGGCAGGTAATTCAATTATTTGTTTGCCATTATGCTTCAACGTCATTGCAATCATCGGCGCACTCAAGGCAAAACGCTTGACGATGTGTTCGATAGCGATGTATTCGCTACGTTCGGTTTTAAGAAATCGTCGACGTACGGGGGCGTTATAAAATAAGTCACGCACGTCAACGGTTGTCCCTTGGTTTCTCGCACAAGGTGATAACTCAACTGTCGTGCCATCGATTTGTAGCATCATCGCATGGTCTTGTGTTGCGTGTTTAGAACTGAGTGTTAAGCGAGAAATTGATGCGATGCTTGCCAGTGCTTCACCACGAAATCCCATGCTGGTTAATGTTGATAAATCTGCTAATTGGGAGAGCTTACTGGTGGCATGAGGCGCTATTGCGAGCGGTAAATCATCTGCAATGATCCCCGTTCCATTGTCACTGATTTTAATTTGATTGAGTCCGCCAAATCCAATTTCAATGGCGATCGAATTTGCTTTTGCATCCAGGGCATTTTCTAGTAACTCTTTAACGACCGATGCAGGATTTTCAATGACTTCTCCTGCGGCAATTTGATTGGCAACCACTGACGATAATGCTTTGATCCTCACCCGGTTTTTCTCCGCGACGTGATCGAAGGAGGTGCCTCTGCAAGATAATTACTTCCTCCGAGCATTGCTTCAATGCGTGTACCATGAGGAGGGGAATCCCAAAAATAACGCTTCACTCCTTCAAAAATAGCACTGGACAATCGAGTTTGATAGGCGGGGCTGGTTAAATTAAATTCCTCACGGGGGTTGGAAATAAAGCCAGTTTCGACCAAAACAGAAGGGATATCGGGTGATTTGAGTACCATAAAACGTGCTTGCTCGACTTTATTATGATGCAATGTCGTCATTTGATTGAGATGGCGCAATACTTTATCACCCACTTGTATCCCGGCATTAATGGTCGCCGTTTGTGACAGGTCGAGAAGAACCGTGCGAATGAGCCCATTTTTATCATCTAATCCCGCGAGGTCTACCCCGCCCAGCTCGGAATAGTTTTCTTTTTCAGCAAGCCAACGCGCAGCCTCACTGGTGGCGCCTGTTTGTGATAGCGCATAGACGGAGGCGCCATTGGAGTTTCTATTATTAAATGCATCAGCATGAATCGACACAAACATGTCTGCATTGGCTTTTCTGGCAATGTTCAAGCGCTCACGTAAGCCGACGTAATAATCTCCCTTGCGCGTCATGATCGCCCGCATACCGGGTTGTTTATCGATTAATTGTTTTAATTTCATTGCAATGTTTAACGTCACGTGCTTTTCAAGGCTACGTCGCGGACCAGTGGCTCCCGGATCTTTTCCACCATGACCGGCATCAATAACAATTAACACATCACGAAGCGATTGTGGAGGAGCGTGGTGAATTGTAATGGGTTGTCGAGCGACGGCGACGGATTGTTCTTTAACTGCTGACGGAGATGGTTGATACTGATGAGGAGTCAGCGTGTTGGTTGCGTGTTGAGCGCGTACGGTTGGTTCTGCTTTGCCGATCCGTTGGTTCGACGTAGTGTTTCGAGCGATCGGAGGGGGGTGATATTGGTGAGGGACGGGTTCATTGGCCGCTTGTATAGGTTGCTTTGGCGGCAGAGGACGGCCCATCATCGGGCGAGGAATTAAGTCAATTCGGATACCTTGAGTTCCGTTCATGCCCGTTTTCCATTGGGTGACTTTAATGTCAGATGGTCGATTGAGATCAAAAACGAGTCGTAATGTGTGTGGGTCGGGATGTCCTGAACGGATATGTTCAATTAATTCATGATTGATTGGTAATTGAGCCACATTGATCTTGGTCGTTGTTTCCTGTAAATCAATGATTGCTCGGAAAGGGCCGGAAAGTAAAAATTCTCGATGGACAGGAATGCTTGGGAATGTAGCAAAAGCGGAAATTTTACCTGAGTCATTTTTTACCACCAATGACTGCAATACCGCAGCTTGACCGCTCGCTCCGGTGCAGAATAGTAAAAAAAATAACGCTTGCACGTTCCTCATAATGCTCCTGAAAATAATGATAAAACATGACACCCTCGAGGGCTTGTGGCGTGCAGGTGTAATGCTCGTCCCATGCCTTGTGTGGTCAATGTCAATTGAATATCAATACAGCCAAGTCCGCTATGAATCCGTTCAGGCCATTCAATGCAGCATATTGCCGGATCCGTAAAATAATCACGAAATCCAATGAATTCTAATTCAGTTTCCTCTTGTATACGATACAGGTCAAAATGATGGATGTGCAAGCGGTTGCATTCATAACTTTCAACCAGCGTGTAAGTTGGACTTTTAATCGCGCCTTGAATACCCAGTTCGCGCAACATCGCACGAATAAACGTTGTTTTTCCCGCACCGATGTCGCCACTAAACCCCAACACTAATGGTGCAGATAACACTTTGGCAAAATGGGCGGCCATTTGCTCGGAAACGCATTCTTCTGGTAAATCGAGGTTCATTTTACTAATTTTAAAGACGGCTTTGATCGGGGTGGTTGTTTAGGTCCTGATGACGGAGGTGGTTCTCCTTTTTCCTCAGGAAATTCCATGCCTTCGCCATTTTCTTTAGCATAGATAGCGAGTACGGCAGCGGGATGTATAAAAATCTGCGTAGCAAGGCCTGAAAATCTTGCAGTGAATAAAATTTTATCATTTTCAAGATGTAATCCACGGCATGCATGAGGAGAGATATTTAATAAAATACGCCCATCATTGACATGTTCACGCGGGATATCAATGTCAGGATAATGGGCATTGACTAAAAGATAAGGCGTTAAGTTATTGTCCACAATCCAGTCATAACAGGCACGGATTAAATAAGGTTTTTTAGACGTCATTGTTACCATTATGCTACCCTTAATTGTCTCTCGAAGTCAGTGAGGCTATCTTGAATAGAAGGTCGTGCGAATAAACGCTTCATATAACTGATCAGGCCTTTGCATTGCTCTGGTATTTCCATACCCAACTGAGGAAGGCGCCACAGTAATGGAACCAACGCGCAATCGAGCAATGAAAATTCATCACTTAAAAAATAAGGTTTATCAACAAAGATAGGTTCAAGCGAGCAAAGGCTATCTAATAAACGTTTTTGAGACGCTTGGTCTTTCGCTTTAATAGGGCCTAGCAGCGAATACCAATCATGCTCAATGCGATGCATCATTTTTCGTGTTTCAGCACGTGCGACGGGGTAGACTGGTAATAACGGAGGATGAGGAAAACGCTCATCTAAATACTCCATGATAATTCGCGCTTCATACAAAACGAGCTCACGATCTAATAAAGTCGGTACGGTGGCATAAGGATTTACTTCTTGTAATTCTTTAGGTGACTCACCTTGTTTAACCGGCATAATATCGACATTCACTCCCTTCTCAGCCAATACGATCCGAACTTGATGACTGTAAATATCGTCAACCCCTGAAAATAGTGACATGATCGTACGTTTTGCAATAATAGCCATGAATTGCTCCTGGTGGTCTGTTGCGTCTTTGCGTGTCAAATGGCATGCGAAGGCTATTCTAGCATAATTTTAAGAATTTGTATTTCGCGAGTCAACGAGCTACCCGTTTCCAATAGGATCGTTTAAGTAAATACACCACAATCAGCAATAGAAATAAAAAGGGCAATACGTTTAATCCAATACTAATCCTCGTGGTTTTTACCGGCTCAGCGACGTAGCTTAAAAAAGTAACGAGGTCACGAATGGCATGATCAAATTGTTGCTCAGTCATTTCGCCATTTTCAATGAGTACCAAGGAAGGATTTTTTGTATGGGGATTTTTGACGACCGTGATGCCACCCAGTGGAGCTAAGATATTGGGCATAGCGACATCTGGAACAAGTAAATTATTGCTATGGAATGGTCGTTTAGAATCGGCGTAAAAACTTTTTAAGTAGGTGTAAATCCATGAGGGACTTCGTTCGCGTGCCGTTAATGATAAATCGGGTGGGACTCGACCAAACCATTGACGAGCGTCCGCTTCAGGCATGCTGATTTCAATTGGATCTTGAATTTTCGCCTGTGTAAACACTAAATTGTTATGTAAAAGATCAGTGTCGATTTGGCCATCAAAGGTTGTGAGGCCTAAATCTTTTGCCATATGGTTATATCGCATATAGCGTAAAGAATGACAGCCGGAGCAATAATTCATATAGAGTTGAGCACCGCGTTGTAAGGCTTCTTTGTTGCTCGTATCAATCGATACCGGGATCAATGCGGTATCGATGGCGTAGAGAGGCGTCATGATGAGAAAGGTGAGGATGTAACTCATGATTTTAGTCATCAAACGTTTATCCTTTCAGGAACGGTACCATGTTGATCGTAACGGCTATAAAAAGGCATTAATAAAAAATAAGCAAAATAAACCGTCGCCGCCACGCGTGCCAAAATTTGTTTGAATGGGGTGACGCTTGAGGTTCCTAAATAGCCTAATGTGATAAAACTCACGACAAACAGCGTAAGCGCAATTCTTGAATACCTTCCTTTGTAGCGCATCGATCGCACTGGACTCTTGTCGAGCCACGGCATAAACAATAAGAGGAGAATTGAGCTCCCCATTAGAATAACACCCCATAATTTGTCGGGAATCGCACGCAGGATGGCATAAAACGGAGTCATATACCAAACGGGGGCAATGTGATCCGGTGTGACCAATGGATTCGCCGGCGTAAAATTATCGTGTTCTAAGAAATAGCCGCCCATTTCCGGAACGAAAAATACGACAGCAAAGAAACCAATTAAAAATAAAACCACGCCAACGGCATCTTTAACGGTGTAATAAGGATGAAACGGAATCCCGTCGAGTGGCCTGCCCGTTTTGTCCAAGTGTTTTTTGATTTCAATGCCTTCAGGATTATTCGATCCGACTTGATGTAATCCGACCAGATGCAGAAAGACCAATAGTAAAATTAATAACGGGATACCAATGATATGTAAGGCAAAAAAACGCTGTAAGGTCGCATTAGCAATCATGTAATCGCCGCGCAACCAGGTGACTAAACTATCGCCAATATAAGGGATTGCGCCGATCAATGAGGTAATCACTTCCGCGCCCCAGTAAGACATTTGTCCCCAAGGGAGTAAATAACCAAAAAAGGCTTCCGCCATGATGAGAATAAACAACACCATGCCAAACAGCCACACTAATTCACGTGGTTTTTGGTATGAACCATAGAGTAAGCCGCGATACATGTGAAGATACAGTACGATAAAAAAAGCTGAAGCCCCTGTGGAATGCATGTATCGCAACAACCACCCGTAATTGACATCACGCATAATGTACTCAACTGAGCTAAAGGCTTCCGTTACCGTTGGAGTATAAAACATGGTCAGCCAAAGTCCCGTGATCAATTGATTCGCAAGAACAACCAGTGCCAATGATCCGAAAAAATAATAAAAATTTAAATTTTTAGGTACATAGTACTCGCTAGCATGTGCTTTCCATGTGCTCAGCAGCGGAAATCGCGAGTCAATCCATCGAATCAATTTGTTCATGATTTATTCTCAGACGCGTCTTCACCAATGATAATCCGTGTATCGGTGATAAAGCGATAAGGCGGGACGGCAAGATTAATCGGTGCTGGAACGTTTTTAAATACACGGCCAGCAAGATCAAACATTGATCCATGACAGGGGCAAAAGAAACCACCAGGCCAATCAGGACCGAGTTCCTGCTCGAAGGGTTTGTATTTTGGCGAGCAGCCTAAATGCGTACAGATGCCAATGAGGACGAGATACTCTGGTTTGACGGATCGATAATGATTTTTAGCATAAGCGGGTTGTTGTTCGACCAATGAATCGGGATCGCGTAGGCGATCGCTATCATTGTCGAGGCTTTTGAGCATTGAGGGTGTGCGTCGAATGATCCAAACCGGTTTTCCCCGCCATTCAACAATCGTTTGTTGTCCAGGCTCCAATTGACTTAAATCAACTTCTACTGGGGCACCAGCGGCTTCTGCCTTAGCACTTGGCATCCAGGATGCAATCAATGGCGTCAATGCACACAGCGCTCCTATGCCACCGACAACCCCTGCTGACGTTAATAAAAATTGGCGTCGTTGTTGATCAATGGTTGATTCATCACAGGATTGAGGGTCATGATCGTTTGCTGTTGATTTCATACGTCCATTTGTCCTTAATGCGAATAGAAAAATAGTATACTATTTTTGTATGATGTCACAATCGCCTGGAAATTTTCCGTGAGGTTTAATGCGCTTCATCCCAATTCTGTCCTATCCCAATGGATACAATCAACGGCACTGATAATTCAATAGCATGCTCCATTAATTGCTGAATCACTTGACGCGCCGACTCAACGGCCTCGTTTCGAACCTCAAATACTAATTCATCGTGAACTTGCATCGTCATACGGGCAATGGGTTGAGTTTGTTCGCGTTGCCACGCAGCAACAGTTAGCATGGCTTTTTTGATCAGATCCGCAGCGGTACCTTGCAATGGGGCATTAATGGCCGTCCGCTCAGCAGCTTTCTGTCGCATCATGTTGCTTGCGTTGATTTCGGGCAAATTGAGACGTCGACCAAAAAGCGTCTCGACGTAGCCCTGTTGATGTGCTTGCTTGCGTGTTCGTTCCATGTAATCGAGCACGCCGGGGTAACGCTTGAAATAGAGGTTGATGTAGTGTTGAGCATCGGATCGTTCAACACCCAATTGTTTTGCCAGACCAAACGACGACATCCCATAAATCAAACCAAAATTAACGGCTTTGGCTCGGCGACGTTGTTCAGAGGTTACTGCATCAATTGGAACTGAAAAAATTTCACTCGCTGTTGCAGCATGAATATCCAGGCCATTAGTAAATGCCGTGAGTAAACCAGGGTCATTGGATAAATGAGCCATGATACGTAGCTCAACTTGAGAATAGTCTGCTGTCAGTAGAACATGTTCAGGCGGCGCAATAAATGCTTGACGTATCAAGCGACCTTCTATGGTTCGAACGGGAATATTTTGTAAATTGGGGTCACTCGATGATAATCGACCTGTGGCAGCAACCGCTTGGTTATACGATGTATGAACGCGTCCAGTTTTAGGATTAATCCGCTTCGGAAGAGCATCAATATAAGTCGATACGAGTTTACTTAGCCCTCGATATTCTGTGATAACCGCAGGCAATCGATAATCATAGGCCAGCTCTTGCAATACCGATTCAGCGGTTGAGGGTTGTCCTTTCGGTGTTTTTGCTAAAATAGGTAATTGCTGCTCAGTGTATAAGATGGTTTGTAGTTGTTGCGTTGAATTTAAATTAAACTCTTTCCCTGCGAGTTCAATCGCTTCTTTTTCTAATGCCTGAATACGCGTTTTTAAGCGTAAGCCTTGCTCAGTAAGGACGTTCTTATCAATGAGCACACCATGGCGTTCAATGTCGGCAAGTACCGTCAATAAGGGGATTTCAATTGATTGCAGTACGCTCATGAGTTTTTCATCGAGCATTGGGTAGAGGGTTTGATGTAATTTGAGCGTGATGTCAGCATCTTCCGCGGCATAAGGCGCCGCTTTTTCAACGGGGACTTGATCAAAGCGAATTTGCTTAGCACCTTTTCCGGCAACGTCTTCAAAATGAATGGTCTTATAGCCTAAATATTTCAGTGCTAATGAGTCCATATCATGACGACCGAGGCCGCTATTGAGGACGTAGGACTCGAGCATTGTATCGGAGGCAATCCCCTTCAAGGTGATACCGTAATTTTTAAATACATTATAATCATATTTTAAATTTTGACCGATCTTGCCAATGGTTGCGTCTTCAAGAATGGGTTTTAATGCGCTCAACACATCATCTCGCGCTAATTGAGTTGTTCCATCGAGATGAGCGAGAGGAATATAGGCGGGTTTGTCGGGTTGGATAGCCAATGATATACCCACTATTTCCGCATTCATCACCTCAAGATCAGTGGTTTCTGTATCCACACAAAAAAACGTGCAGGAGCGCAATGCGTGTAGCCAACACTCAAGTTGGGCTTGTGTTGTAATGAGTTCGAATAGAGGCTCTTGTTGTGCGGGGTCGATAGTCTCTGCTGACGTGTCTTCTTGGGCTAATAATTCTTTCAGCCACGTTTTGAATTCGAACTCGTTTACTAAGGCGATTAATGCTTCGCGGTTGACTTCTTTCGGCGTTAGCTCATCAAGTGTGACAGGCAATTCAACATCAGTTTTAATCGTGACTAAGCGCTTGGACAAGGGTAGATGGGCGAGCCCTTCGCGCAAGTAGTCGCCAATTTTTCCGGTAATTTCATCCGTATGCGCAATCAAATTATCCAATGTTTGATAGGTGGATAACCATTTGGCCGCTGTTTTAGGTCCGCATTTGGTCACGCCGGGAACGTTATCACTGGTATCTCCAACCAAGGTGAGATAATCAATGATTTGATTAGGTCGGACACCAAATTTGTCTTGGACACCTTGTATATCGAGTGCTTGGTTACTCATGGTATTGATGAGGGTAATGTTGTGTGTGACCAGTTGCGCCATATCTTTATCACCGGTTGAGATGACGACAGGCATCCCTTTTGCACACGCTTGTAATGCCAATGTCCCAATGACATCATCGGCCTCAACTCCGTCGATGATTAATAATGGAAAGCCCATGGCACGAAGGATATCAAGTAGCGGCTGAAACTGACTGCTGAGCTCAACGGGCATAGGGGGGCGATGAGCTTTATAAGCGGGGTATAATTCATCGCGAAATGTTTTGCCTTTAGCATCAAAAATGACAGCAAATTGAGTTGGCTGATAGTCTTTTATCAGCCGTTTGATCATATTCGTAACGCCATAGATTGCCCCCGTTGGTTGCCCTTTGGAGTTCGTTAACGGAGGTAAGGCATGAAAGGCTCGAAAAAAATAAGACGAGGCATCAATTAAAACAAAAGGGCTTGTCATGCGTCATCACTCTCTTTGTCAATGCGAGTCATTCGTTCAGCTAATTTCGCCACTTTTTTCGTTAAGGCGAGTAGATTTTTGCGCATCATGGGAATGCGTGTTGCTGAGAGCTCTAATTCGATGGCTTTGTCTTTCAGTCTGGCGGGGCTGCCTAAATAAACGCAGCCTTGTTTCAAATGTTTTCCGGGTGGTACACCTGTTCTTGCGCCAAGGATAACGCCATCATCAATCTGGACATGATCACTGACCCCGACATTTGCGGCAAAAATCACATGATTTCCAGTGGTGCAGCTTCCAGAAATCCCCGTAAATGCGCAAAGGATATTATGTTTCCCGATCTGAACTGAATGTGCGACTTGGACTAAGTTATCAATTTTTGTACCATCACCAATGACGGTTGATCCCATCGTTGCCCGATCAATCACTGTGTTTGCACCGATTTCGACGTCATCACCAATGACGACATGACCGACGTGCGGTACTTTATGATGCTCGCCATCTTTGAACATATAACCAAAACCGTCTGAACCAATGACTGTCGATGCATGAATAATGACTCGGGAGCCAATTTTACATTGGTCGTAAACGGTGACGTTCGGATGAAGTGTGGTGTTCGCACCAACACTCACGTCATGGCCGAGATGCACATGACTTTTGATGACGCAATTTTCGCCAATCACACAACCTGATTCAACAACGACATAAGGTGCAATTGAAACCCCCGATCCCAACACCACATCCTCTGCAATCACCGCTGTTGGGTGAATTCCTGCTATTGTTTTGCGGGCGGGATAAAAATGATTGAGCAGTGTGATGAAGGCTGAAAAAGGCTCGGCGACTCGGATCATGGGTTTGTTCAATTCAGTTACATGTTCTGCAACAAGAACGGCCAAAGCGGTTGATGCCATCGCTTTTTTTAAATTTTCATTCCCTTCGGCAAAAACCATTGCATGTTCTGCCACGTGTTCAATCGGCGATAATGCCTCAATGACCAGTGTCCCATCACCAACGACGTCGCCCTGTATTAATTCTGCGATTTCAAATAAGGAAGCCTGCATGAGAACCCTTTCTGTTAAAAAATGGGATGATTATAACGCTATTACCGTATTTTCTGCAAAATCAATGCGACATTGGCGCCACCAAATGCAAAATGATTTGAGAGTGCGATATCAACATTTTTACTTCGTGCCTGATTGGGCACATAATCCAGCGGGCAGTCGGGATCCGGCGTTTGCAAGTTAATGGTTGGCAATAAAATACCTCGTTGTAGAGATAGTGCCGTGGCGATAATTTCCATTACGCCGGCTGCGCCAATAGCATGACCGGTCATGGATTTTTGTGCACTGATTGGAATGTTAAACGCCTGATCTTTAAAGACGGCTTTTATGGTTTCTGTTTCTGTGCAGTCGTTCAGTGGAGTGCCTGTTCCGTGGGCATTAATGTACTGAATATCATTGGGTGATACGCGTGCATCATCCAGTGCCATGTGAATGGCGCGTACCTGTCCTTCCGAATGGGGCGCGGTGATATGATGCGCATCACAACTCATGCCCGAACCGATAATTTCTGCGTAAATTTCAGCACCTCGAGCTTTGGCATGTTCATACTCTTCAAGAATGAGTATCCCCGCACCGTCCGCCATGACCATGCCATCACGATGACGATCGAAGGGGCGGCAGCCGAGTTGAGGGGTTTCATTTTGCCGAGACATGACGCGTAATTTGCACCAGCCCGCCATAATGGACTCCCAAATGAGTGATTCCGTACCGCCACATACGGCCACAGCTAATTTTCCATAAGCAATTCGTTCATAAGCATTTCCTATGGCTTCGGCCGAGGAAACACAGGCGTTTGATATCGTGGAATTGATACCGCCTAAACCAAATGTAATCGCGATGTGATTTGCAGTGGAATTGGGCATACCGCGAATAATGCTTAACGCGGGCATTTTTTTCCAATGACCGTCAAAAAAATGTTGGTAAACACTCTCAAGTTCAGGTGTTCCACCCATGCTTGTGCCGATGTAAGTTGCAGCAGATTTGAGTTCATCAGGTGTTAATCCCGATTGTGCAATAGCGCTGTGAGCGCAATAAAGTGCATACTGAACCACGCGAGGATAACGCTTTGGTTTATTAAACTCAGGTAAATGATCAAGATTTAATCCCGAAATTTCTCCGGCGATTTGTGTAGAGTAGGGGGATGGGTCATATGCTGTGATACGTTTTATCCCGCATTGGCTGGTCGTTGCCGCTTGCCAGAATGACTCCAAGCCATGGCCGATGGATGACACGATGTCCATGCCGGTGATCACAACGCGTTTTTTCATGTTTTCTCTAAAAATAGTTTGATAAACAATTGGATAAAAAAATTATACGCTAGTTGTTATCGCTTACGCAATTGAGAAGTTTGGTCATTGGAAGAACCCAAAAATCCCAAGTATTAATCGTTTTAAACCCTATTTTTTGATATAAATTGAGCGCGGTTTGATTGGTTAATTCAACACACAAACGTAGAGGCAATGTTTGAGGGGCAGATTGGACACAATGCGCGACCAATTCCTTGCCAAATCCGCGACCTTGGTAGTCTGGTAAAATAGCGACGTCTGAAAGTTGGGCTTGCCCTGACTCGCGGTGCAAGTGAGCTTTTCCAATGGGTTGATTGTTGAGCTTAATCATAAACAACTGATACGTATCGTCTCGCAGGAGACGATAAAAGCGATCTTCTAGTATATTTTTTTCAGTATCGAAACAGGCCATATCGATAGTGACCAGTGTTGAAATATCGTTATCACTTATGGACTGGCAGAATGACAATTCAGGATGGTTCAATGTGACGGCACGACCTTTTTTCCATTGCATTTGAAGCTCGCTATGATGGTAGGATAGTCCACGCGAGGTTAGCCAGGCGTCATTTAATCCGTGCGGTGAGAGGAAAAAGAGATGGTCTAATTCTCGTGAGGTTAATACGGGCAAAATAGTGGACATTAATCGCGCGGCAATGCATTGCTTACGCCAAGCGGGGTCGACCATGAGGGTCAGCTCACACGCATCGTCATAGAAAAAAAAGACACTTAAAAAACCAATTAATTGCCGTTGATGATAATAAAGTAAATTACAAGGTAAATTACGGCGTTGTAAAAGTTGATTTGTGTAAATTGGGATGGCATTGCCATCGTGGTTCTGACAGCGTTTGGCGAGCGCATTGAGTTGAGTTAATTGCTCGCCATCCAATTGGTGGGTGCTGAGTGGCATACAGGCTCTTGTTCCAGGTTTAATGAATTGGTACCGACAGCGCGTTATTTTGAACCCAGGGGTTCAGTTCGGGTGCGGATTGTACCGGTTCAGGCTTCCTACCCGTAGGTTGGCATGCACAACACCGTTAAACAAATTGGCTCCCATTCATGTAATTATCGGTTCAAAAATGACTTGCTGCCGGTTAGTATGAGTATACACCATTTTATACCCATCGGTTCATTGGTTTGCATTGGTTTCTTGGTTTTTCTGAAAATTTATGGTCCACCAGAAAAGCGACCGTTTATTATTTGCCATTATATCTTTTTTGATATATCATAATATGTAAAACAATATGAATCAAACCATGACCGGCAAAGAAATAATAAAGCTTTTAGAGAAATATGGGTGGGAAGTTTTAAGAGTCAGTGGAAGTCACCATCGTATGGGTAAACATAATTTAAGGACGACTGTCCCAGTTCATGGGAATCGCGATATTGGTAAAGGGCTGTTAGCTGAAATTGAACGGCAAACTGGAGTAAAATTAAAATGAATGTATTATATCCCGCACAAATTACTTTTGATAAAGGTGATAATAGATTTTTTGTTCAATTTCTCGATATCCCCGAGGCAATTACTGAAGGGGAGAGCGAAGACGAGGCTTTCTTTAATGCATCAGAAGTATTAACTTTAGCGATTGAAGGACGTTTGGAAGAAGGCATGGAAGTACCACAACCTTCTAAATGCACAGGCCAACAAAAATTTATTTCTCCCTCAGTGCGAGCTCAAGCGTCTTTATTAATCAGATGGGCAAAGTTATCTGGGGATCATACAACTTCAGAGATAGCCCGCAGCCTAAATACATCCTGGCCAGCCGTTTCTAGACTTGAAGATCCTAAGCATTGGCCTAGCCTCAGACAATTAGAAAAAATAGCCAATGTATTAGGGCAGCAATTAATTATATCAATGGAACCATTACCTAGAACCAATGGCATTAGAACCAATGGGGTCAGAGTGGATTGATATCCACAGTTTCATGATACACTGTGCGCGGGCACAAAATGAAGTTTTTTGGCGCTGTTATTTTTTGTGTGGTGCGCTTTTTAAAACGAAGGACATAGTTATTCTACGTTCGAGTTTTAAAAAGTGCACCACGCGAAAAAGAGCAAGACAAAAACTTCATTTTGTGCCCGCGCGCAGTATATTTACGAGATCTCCGATCGCCTCCTTTTCCATAATCGTTCGTTTAAATTAAGTCTTTTAAAGGTGTAAGTTTCATTAAAAATTCATTGACTGGTAAACATAACACGCCATTTTTTAATAAACGATCTTTGCCGCAATAAAGTAAAATAGGGGTCGCTTCAGGATAATCTTGACAAAAACTTTTAAGGCCTTTAAGGTCTTTCTCATGAATCATTGTTGAATGTTTAACTTCAATCGCATACATCCTATCGGGTCCATCAACGACAAAATCAATCTCAACGCCATGTTTAGTTCGCCAATAAAATAAACGATTCGGGGATCCTCTGTAATCCTGCTAATAAATCCACTCCTACTCGTTTTAATTTGCGTGCCGAAGAGCCTGTTAAAACAAATTGCAGTCCTTGTTTTCGCTCAATAAGTCGGTGTACCACACTTAGAAGCTCTGGTGCTTTTTGAATTTCATCAATAATAATTGTTTTCGCTAAAGTCGCATCAACCACCTCTTCAAGGCGTTCAGGTCGTGCTAAATAAAGACGAAGCTCTCCAGAGTTTAATAATATTAACACCACCATACACAAAAAATGAATATCGCGACTGCCCAGTTGCATCATCCTTACGCACATCATGCCGAACACTCGCAGGGACCCAAAAACATTGACCTTCCAAATTCACTGGCTCTTCCTGTTTTCCCAAATCAATTCGAACAAAACCAGCTTCAAGTTTCTCTTTTAATCCTTTTTGTTGTCTTAATTGATCGCGTGACTCTTCAGTTGCAATACGCTTGGCCGCTGCTTGTCCTCCATCGTCGATAGCGAGTGTAACATCTCGTGTAGAACGATTCGGAAATTGCTTTTGCACTTGTTGCTGTGCTTGTATTTTTTCCTGGTTCATCAGCGCATCCGCTAATGGATTAACATCTCCTTGCATGAAGGAATCAATTAATCGA
>DIUW01000005.1 GCA_002423125.1 Legionellaceae bacterium UBA6148
ATATTTTTCTGGCAATCCTTTGTTTTTATAGGCTTTTTTGATATAATTGCACTCAATAAAACACGAGAAAAATCATCAACATGACATCTATCTCTGCCCATTCATTAGCTGAATTACAACAAGAAAATGCTCGCTTGGTGGCATTGCTTGGGCAGAAAGAAAATACCATTCAAAACCTGCAACACCAGCTTCATTTATTCCGTACAGCCCGTTTTGGCCGCAAAACTGAAAAAGGCGTCGTTTCTGAACAGCTATCATTTCAATTTGATGAGGCTGAACTTACGGTTGAGGAAGAAACTGCAGCGGCAGTACTCGAAACAACTGAAACAATCACCTACACCCGTAGTAAAAAAGGTACTGGCCGCAAGGTGTTGCCAAAATCACTGCCTTTTATCCAAAATATCTATGATCTGAGCGATGATGAAAAGCAATGCGCTTGCGGCTGTACATTAGCGCATATCGGAGATGAAATCAGTGAGCAACTGGATGTTGTTCCTCAAATGACGTTTCGAGTGGTGAATGTTCGAAAAAAATACGCCTGCACAGGTTGTGAAGACACCATTCGCACCGCCAAATTACCGAAGCAACCTCTTGATAAAGTGATTGCCGCGCCTGGATTACTGGCCGCCATTATCGATGCCAAATTTAATCGTCACATGCCGCTGTATCGGCAGGAAGCGATGTTCCGTGAGGCCAATATCTCGATAACGCGCGGCACGTTGAGTAACTGGATAATCAAATCTGCAAATTTGCTAACGCCACTGATAAAACTGATGGAAGCAGACATTCATACTCATGATATTGCTTACGCTGATGAAACATCGTTGCAGGTCTTAAAGGAAAAAGATCGTCTGCCCACGCAAAAATCATACATGTGGCTGTTTATCGGTGGCTCACCGCATAAACGAGCCTTTGTTTATCAATATCACCCTACGCGCTCGCACCAAATTCTGTTTGATTTCTTTGCGGATTTCAAAGGCTGGCTCCATGCAGACTGCTATAAAGCCTATGTCACGCTGGGACAACTAGAGCACATCAAGCATGTTGCTTGCTGGGCTCATGCCAGACGCTATTTTGTTGATGTTGCCAAGGTTAGTAAAAAAGAGGGATTAGCTCATCAAGTTGTGAAACTGGTTGGCAAACTTTATTATCTGGAGCGTGAGCTCAAAGATAAGGGGGCCACACCTGAAATTATTGTCAGTCGTCGTGAACGCGATGCAAAACCTGTGCTTGCCCAAATCAAAGCCTTGCTGGATGATGCACAATTTAAAGTACTGCCGAAAAGTCCCTTGGGCACAGCAGTCTTTTATTCCCTGAACCATTGGGATGCACTCAATATCTATCTTCAAGACGGCCGCCTTGAAATCGATAACAACAAATCCGAACGTTCCATTAAACCGTTTGTCATTGGTCGCAAAAACTGGCTATTCCACGGCAATGATGTGGGCGCTCACGCTGGAAGCATCCTGTTCTCCCTGATTGAAACCTGCAAACAGCATAAAGTAGATGTCTTTTCATGGATGAAATACGTGTTAGCCAACATTCATCGCGCCGAAACCATGGAAAACCTTGAAAAACTGCTTCCATATAACATTGATCCTCTGCTGTTAAGTGATATGAGAAGCATACCTGAGTTGATCATGCCCCAGAAAGATGGGGTTAATTAAACGCTTACAATGTACCCACGTGGGCTGGAAAATTTTTTTTAGAGTATTCAGCATTTAAACTCAAATTAAGTCCAAGGCAAGAGATGGATGATCATAAGATGTACTATAATAAACGGGATCTTTGGCCGATACTTGTTAAAAGTGGTTTTTTGCCTAGTAACATTAAAATGAAATATCACAAATTTAGAATGAATCTTTTTGCGACTGTTAATCTAAATATGAAGGATTTAAGTAACAGTCAACAGATTACTAATAAGTGTGATAATTGGTCATCTAACTGGACTGATTACGCACAAGTTGCAACAAAAAACCCAGCCCAATGGATGCGGCATAAATTTTTGCTTGATCAAATACTCGATCTTAATATGAAATGTAATTTACTACTTGATATAGGAAGTGGGCAGGGTGATTTTCTAAAAAAAGCAGTTCAATCTTGCGTTGCACTGGAATATGTTGGTTTTGAAATGAGTGAAATAGGTGTTGAGATTTCTCAACGGAAAGTCCCTTCTGCCCTGTTTTATCAAGTCGATCTATATTTTCCTCCTGAAATAGTTAATATTTATGCATCTAAAGCTGATATTGTAGTCTGTTCTGAAGTTATTGAGCATGTTGATGATCCTATAGATTTTTGTATACGTATTAAGGATTATCTCAGACCTGGCGGAAAATTATTGCTTACAGTCCCTGGTGGACCAATGTCCTCTTTCGATAAGCATATTGGGCATAGGTCTCATTTCAATAGATCCTCTATCACTAAGATTCTCTGTGCCGCAGGCTTTCATATTGATAACATCATGATGATTGGTTTTCCTTTTTTTAATCTATATCGACTTATTATTATATTACGTGGTAAGCATTTAATTTCTGATGTTCAAGATCAGAGTAGTAAGATAATGCTCAGTAGGTTTGTCGCTAATTTAGTGATGAGCTGTTTTCATTTCTTGTTTTTACTAAATTTGGCTGACTCACCTTACGGCTGGCAACTAGTTGTATCTGCATCTTTTTTATCTACATCGGACATTCCGATCCCCCAACCCCATTTTTCTTAATTAATTCATCTGCACAAAGCTATCGCAAGGACGCCCATAGCCGGTGAAAAATAACCGCCTATTAGGCGACAATTATCATTACCGCCTCCATTCTAACCTCTTTGAAAATATTAAAGAAGTATGATTTTATTTGAGGCAACGGAGAGTTAATAGTTCAAATTTTCATGAGGCAATGCGGCTCAAGATTCATCCAGATAAAACTAAGCTCATCCGCTTTGGCCGTTATTCCTTTTGCAGCAATACGCTGAAAAGCCGACGAGAGGGAAACTGAGTACTACCCGAGGGCACTGTAGATAAGATAAGCAGCGAAAAATGGCTTTAACTTAAAAATCATACAGTTTCTGAACAACTTTTTTTATTGGTTCATTGAGTGTTTGGTTCCAGTCGGTATTAATATTATTACGTCCAAAGTTATCAATATATTTTTTGTCGTCCGTCATTATTGCTCTGATAATTTTTTCTGCCATATCTTGTATATTGGCTTCTGCCATAAAAATATGATCAGAATAGTGACTGAGATTCTGTTTCGTTTTCCATTTAGTGGTAACTACATGACTTCCAAGACTGGCAAGCTCCAATGTGGGATAATTGGGGTGAGGTGCAAGCATTGGAGAAATAGCAACATCCACACAGTGGATAAAAGCGTAATATTCTCTCATCGACATTTTGCCTTTATTTTTTATTATTAATCCTGATTTTAGCTTAATCGATGGCAGATCGTTACTTCCTGCGGCATACAGTTTCCATTCAAAATTGCTTAGTCGTTCATCTTGTAGTACAACATCAAGTGCAGCGTCAAGTGCTTGTATTGCGGTAAAGAATAGATTACGGTCAATATTTGGACGGGCATATAAAAATATTGTTTTCTTATTTGCGGGGCCATTTTTTTGGGATTGATTGAGCGGGGCAGGTGGAGGCTCAAAACATACTGCATTTTCTTCCACGTATTTATAGCCATTTTGTTTGAAATATTCCAACAAAGTTTTAGTATTACACAAAGGAATGAATTTTTTGGAATAGTAAGTATCATCAGCCCAGATATAACGGTCTGAGTTTGCATAAAAAATAGGTTCATAATCCTGAATTAAGTATACAAATTTATTATTTATTCCTATATTTTGTAATATTTTTGCATCCGACCACGCACTGCAAATGAATACATCATCAGGATGAATCGATAAAAAATATGGGGATTTAGTCTTACGCTTGGATGCATCCAAAGTAGAGTAACGCTCTGGCTCAATTATGATACCATTTTCAGCAAGAAATCCGAGAGGCGTATAATCTGAAAAATTTACGGTTTGGATGGTTTGTAAATCGTAACCTAACTCATTAGCCAATTTTGAGGCTACAAACAACAATGTCGCAATACCACCGAAAAACTCACCATGAGACAAAAGGCATAATGCCCGAACAGCGGGTTTTTGTTCTAAGTTGGATAGCTGAGGATATATTGGAAGTAGCTCCGGAAACCTTTGATACACAATATCATCCACCGGCATCGGAACATTAATTGTCTTTGTCTTTATTTTATTTAAAAAACGTAAGATTTTTCTGCCAATTTTTTTTGTTATGTGGCGTGCTTTAGGAATGGTTTGCAAATCGGAGGATAGTAAATTTATCATACCGTTAGCTACATTAAGCTCTCTGATATCTATGAACCCATCGCCATTATTCGGTATAAAATGCTTTACATAACGTGAAAAACTATATACAAAATCGCTTAGCGGGAGTGTAATTTTGGATACTGACTGGCTCTCTCTGTGTAACATTACTCCATATTTTTGACCTACTAATATTGCTTTATATCCAGATTCTTTTAGCCGTAAACATAAATCGACATCTCCTCCATTTACAATAAAATTTTCGTTAAAACCACTAACAATATCGAATTTTTTACGTTCAATCATTAATGATGCTGCTGTTACAGCACAAAATTCTCGATTCTCAGTGATATCATATGGATATCTTGAGATATCTGTCAGAACATCTTTCAATTTTTCTCGAATATATAAATGGGTTGCTGTGCTTCCAGGTACCAGATATACCCCTGCATGTTGTATTGTTTCCGCATCGTCATACAAAAGCACGCATCCTGTTGCTCCAGTTGTAGGATCCTGAGCTGTTTCATACATTTTATGCACTAAAAATTCGGACTCTTTTGGTAATTCAGTATCATTATTCAGTAGCCAAATTACTTTCCCTGATGATTGAGCGACGGCCCAGTTGTTGATTTTCTGATAATTAAATTTTTTCGAGTACGTTAGCATTTTAACATTGGAGATTTCTTTCACTACTGATTGCACAGCGGCTCGTTCATCAGGCAAAGAGTTATTATCTACTAACAATATCTCTTTAAGAGGCAACCTTTTCAGGGAATTTATACACGTAATAGTTAAATCTGAGCGATTATAAAACGGTATGATTACAGATATATCCAAAATTTTCACAAAGTTATCCTTAAGTTAATGAACTTCTTCTTATTTATAGCGACCACTGAAATGCTTTCTTAAAGTATATATTGCAGGGAGCTCGTTGTTTAATAATTGGGGTGCTTCGTCATTATTTGTTGAATTTTCGTATTATCACCAAAAATAGTGTTGGAATCGTAAGATCGTTTTGGGAAAGCTCCATATTTAGGTTTAATCTGAAGTTTGTTCATATTTAAAAATTCCTCAACTTTTGTTTTAATTTTAATGGGGTAGCCAGAACAGCAGTTGATTATGCCCTGAATATCTTGTTGTAAGATAATAGCCATTATTTGTTTAGTTAAATCATCAATATGAATATAATCATATGCTTCACTTCCGTCCGTAAATGGAAATGTTTCCCTCCCTTCTTTTTCCCATCTTAAAATTTTGCTGAATAGAGAGTTATTTTGATGATCATTACCATAAATGGTAAAAAAACGTAGCCATTGAAAGCATGTATTTTTATCTTTTAGATAAATATTTAATGCATCCTTCAATGCAATTTTGGCCAAACTATAAAAATTATTGGGAATGGTAACGATTTCTTCATAAGCACAGCCTTCGATATTTCCATATTCGCGAAAAGATCCGGCCACAGCAAGATGAGTAAGTCCTTGATCAATTAAAGTTGTTAAAAACTGAAAATGGAAGGTCAGGTTATTAATGTGACTAATTGAGTCGTGATTAAAATTATCACTCCAGGCTAAATGAATACATGTATTAGGCCTTTGAAAAAGTTCATATAGGGAAGAATTAATTTTTTTAATATCATATTGAATATAAACGACACGTGGGTCAACATTGGAGCTGTTTATGTCGGTGGCTATAACATTGTAACCGGCATCACAGCACGCTTTAACCAGATGCGTACCGACGTATCCGTTTGCACCGGTAATTAAAATTTTATCTGTCATTTTATTTTGCTCTTTTTTCCAGTATTCGCTTTATAACTGTAGGGTTTTCATGCGATCGCGTATCCGTCTATCGTTTTCATAGTGTTAGTGTATTTAAACCTTTTTTGCCCTTTACTGAGCAGCTCAAGTCTCAATAATATCGATACATTCATCTATTTCAGAGCAAATTAACATTCCTAGTGATAGCGCACCAGCAAGCCATTGTCTCTAACTGCTTAAATGTTAAGTGGCCAACGTCGAGTTATTGGGATCGCGATTATTGTACTACAAAAAAACCAAAACCCAAGTTTGCAATAATAATATAACAGCAATACTCAATGCACCAATGCTAAACCACCAATAACTGGCTGATTCAGCTCTGGGTAGCTCTTCTCGAAAGACATTTAATAAAATAGATCCGGCTAAAAAAGCAACCATGAAGGAAGCAACCAGTACATTCACGGGATCAAAAATAGCCGAACAGATCCAGCCAATGAGTAATGCACCAATCAATAGAAAACGTCCTATTTGGTTGAAGCGTATCGGATAAAAACGACTAAATTTTCGGTCGGTTAATACAAAATGCAGCGCCATTGCGAATGTAAATATGACAGTCGCGGTAATGCTTGAAAGCGCGCGTAGTGACATCGTATAGGTAATTAAAAAATTATAAAAACAAAACATGACTAAATGTAATTCGTATACAAATGAGTCGTTGTTCCCTTTAAGACGGCAGTCTTCTGCTAAAAGATCAAAGCCGTAATAAATCAGGAAGCCAATCAGTGCGAAAATGTAGATGAGTAATTCTGTGAAAGGAGTGAGCCATCGATTATTCAACAAAAAAGAGCCGATGGGTTTGTTGTATTCCACTAAATCGGGCAGCATGTGTATAAATACATAGGAAACCGCGACTCCACCGGCAAACGAAATAAATGCTTTACCATTGCCGGGTAGATGCTTTGCAAACCAAGGGCTTAAATAATGAAATATCATCAATATAAGCGTCGCTACAAATGCGACTAATAAATGAGGGTCGTTTATCCATAACATAGTTTAATTCTCGTTCCTAGATTGGTATAGATTTTAGTAGCCCGGGTAAAACGAAGTGAGGCCCTGGATTTAAAAACGTTTGTCAATAACGCCCTAAAATTTGAGTACAAGGTTGAACTGCTTTGAATCCCGGGTTTCGCTACGCTACACCTGGGCTACCTTGCTTGTGTTTAACTACCTAATTCCTGCCTTGAAATAAATGCAATCCATCGGTCGAGTAATCGAACACTGAGAATTCGTTTTAAAACCATAAATAAATAAGTTGGTGTTGTGACTAAATACTTGGGTTTTGGAGATTTACTCTCGATTGCATGGATTAATTTATTTACAACTGCTTGGGGTTTTTTGGTGAATGGGGAGTTTGCTTTTTTAGCTTTAAAATTGGTTTGCATGCGTTTATATTGTTGTTTAAAGTAGCTTCGTTCTAGATCAAGGCATTTTATTGAATCATCAACGACGTGATCACGGAATCGGCTATCGATGGGTCCTGGTTCTATCGTAATGACATGAATCCCCGCTGGCTTAAGTTCCAGACGTAAGGTGTCGCATAATCCTTCGACGGCATATTTTGATGCATTATAGGCGCCTCGAAAGGGCATGCTGATAAAGCCGAGTACAGAGCTAATATTGATAATGCGTCCGTAACCTTGTGTGCGCATGACGGGAATGGCTTGCCGTGTGAGTTCCATCAGGCCAAAAACATTGGTGTTAAATTGGGCGATTAATGCGCTTCTCGGCACGTCTTCAAGAGCACCTGCTTGACCGTAGCCGGCGTTATTAATGAGCACGTCAAGATGTCCTCTTGTTTTTTCAAGTACGAGTTGAAAGCCCTTTGTAATCGAGTCTTCGTCGTTGACATCCAGTTGTATGGTTTCAACTCCGAGTTGTTGCAGTCTCTCTACATCAGCTATTCTCCGGCAAGATGCGATAACGCGGTGTCCTCGATTTTTAAGCGAAACGGCTGCATCAAATCCAATGCCGCTTGAGCAGCCGGTAATCAAAATTGTTTTTTGCATCATGGGGTGTGTGGTCCTGAATGAGATTTTTGCAATAATTTAAGGCCGAAACGGGTATATTCATCTAACTTGGAGTCGTGGCTGACAAATACCATGTTTTGAGATATGCACTGCCAAATGATCATACGATCAAATGGATCTTTATGTTTTTCTATCAAGGGTAATTGATGAAAGCCGGCAAATTCATCGGCTGTAATCGTTGCAATTTGAACCCCCATCTGGGTCGCAAGATTTGGTAATTCATTGGGTAACACACCATTCAAACACAATTTTCCCAATTGATATTTTAATGATATTTCCCAAAAACTAATTGAGCTGACTGAAATTTTATTTTTTTGATCCTCAAGTTTTTCAAGTGTCTTCTTGTGGAGTTTTTCAGGGGAAAAAAATAACCATAAAAGTATATGTGTATCAATAAGAAAATTATTCATTTCCCAGAAACTCATCATCTGTCATATTAAAGTCTTTACCTAAAGTAAACGACGCACGGTTTTTTAGTAGGCCAAACACTCTTGGGCTTTGATGTTCTAATGCTTCTTGATAGGGGATGAGCATTGCAATTTTTTTATGACTTCGACCATATTCAATGATAAACGTTTCGCCGTTTTCTTGTATGCGATGCAAAATCGTTGAAAACTCAGATTTTAAATGTCCAACTTGTATTGATTCCATGGCATGTCTCTTTGAGTTGACCTCTTAATAGGAGACTAACTTGAATATGACAACTTGTCAAATTTGATTTGCAGAGGGGGGCAACCGTAAATAAAAAACTTGCCCCACACGATTGATATGATCAATTAAATCAAGGTTGTCAATTTGATTAAAAAGAGACAGGTCAATACAATAGGGAAGCAATAAGTCATCTAATTGTGTTTCGATTTGATTCAGTTGATCGTAGGTTAAAGCGCTACCAATTAAAGTGAGGTCAATATCTGATCCATTTCGGTAATTTCCTTTTGATCTTGATCCATAAATAATCGCTTTATCTACTGTAGGATAGCTGGAAAATACGCTACTGATCTGATTGATGGTCGCTTCTTTTAACCCAAAGCGCATGGGCTCAGTCGCCATTTTTTAAACTCTCCATTTTTTCTCGTAACGTTAAGAATAGGGGGAAAAATCGAGTTGTAATATGAGTAACAATATGTTCAGCTACAGCTTGATTATAAGTATGACTGGTTCGATTACGATCACGAATCATGTCCATCCATGCGTCCCCATCTGTAATTAACGCTAATTTAAATGCTTCACGTGTTGCATCACGCGAACCATGAATTGATACATGTCCTTGCTCACGTAAATAATCACGTAAAACATTCCATGCTAATTCATGAGTATACTCAAAAGCTTGAATGAGTCCCTGCTCTTCTAGCTCATTCAGCTTTCCTTTAGCGATAAATTTTTCAAATTGCGACAATGCTTTTTTATAATTCGCAAAACGCTGGATCCAACGCACATCTATGGGATCATCCATCTTTTGTCTCAATAGGGAGAGTGATTTTGAGTATAACACGTTGGTTGATGCATGTTGAGAACATCATTAAAGGCACTGTCACCTGTTTATAAATGAAATGGCGCCAATATTATGGTGAATAATTCCCTTTAAAATTAAGGGGTGTGACTAATCAGACATTTCACTTTAAGTTGACTACGTTTTTTTTCTGCAAGCCATAAGTCATATTTAGTTGATTCATCCAACTTTTTAGCTTAATTCTGGTAAATTCATATCTTCAGGGCAGATGCTGGCATCAAGCCGTGTAAGTATTAATTGTAGCCGTTTTGCATGCTGCGCCTGTATCCCTGAAAGATTGCCCGTGTTATAGAACCTACCTAATCTTTTATGTTTTATTGTTCTTATCATAATAATTAAATAAAAAACCCGCTTGTTAGCGGGTTATAGCAAAAATTTTAACGCTGGGAATTAGAACGGGATATCGTCGTTTAAATCATCAAACGCGGCTTGGGCAGTTGCTTCGGTCATTGGCTGGCTTTTAGCAGGAGCTGCTTGGGCGCTTGGTTCATTATAGCCAAATTGTCCTTGTGATGGGGTGTCGTTATAGGACGATGGGCCGCTTTGACCTCCCTTTGAATCGAGCATTTGCATTTCAGATGCGATAATTTCAGTGGTGTACTTATCTTGGCCTTGTTGATCTTGCCATTTGCGTGTTCTTAGGCTGCCTTCAATATAGAGCTTTGATCCTTTACGAATGTATTCGCCAGCAATTTCGCCGAGACGGTTAAAGCATACCACGCGGTGCCACTCGGTACGGTCTTGCTTTTCACCGGTTTGTTTGTCTTTCCATGATTCACTTGTTGCAATTGATAACGAGGTAACTGTGTTGCCATTGGGCATTGTACGAACATCCGGATCGCCGCCAACGTTTCCTACGAGTATAACTTTATTAACTCCGCGTGCCATGTGTATCTCCAGTTATTATTGAATTGGACTTGAATGATTCCAATCGAGATTATACGCAACTTCAGTGACTATTATCAATAATTGCCTCCGCACTACCGCTGATATAAGTGTCTTTTGAAATGCGAAGGTATACTATCTTGTCTTGATGAGAAATGGATACGGAACTTACGCCGGGGAGTTGATTCAGCTGCTCTTGAAGGCTGACTTCATCTGTAATAGTCTTTTTGAGCTGAATCGTATGGGTTAGTTGATATGTATTGGGTTGCATAAACGAAGCAATCAGAACCCAAAGTAGGCTAATTAGGGTGTTCACTAGAAAAATTCCTGTACCCCCCGCATATTGAAACATCACGCCCGCTAATGTACCGCCAACGAAAATGCCAAGGAATTGGCTACTTGAGTAAACTCCCATTGCCGTTCCCTTGTTCGTCGCGCCGGCTTGTCTTGATACCAGTGAGGGTAGCGTCGCCTCAAGAATATTAAAGGCAATGAAATACACGATCATCGCGACGCATAAGCTTATCCAATGTTGATTTAATAATACCAATGTAAGCTGACTGATCGTTGTTAGTGTGACCGCAAGCATAAAAATGAATTTCATTCGTCGATATCGTTCGCCCACCGCAATAATGGGCATCATCACGATGAAAGCGAATAGCATTAACGGCAGGTAAAAATGCCACGGCTCGGAGAGTTCACCTTGTTGAATGTGTTGTTTTAATAATAAAGGTAGGACATAAAACGTTGACGTTAAGATTAAATGTTGAAAAAAAATACCGACGTTGAGTCGCTGCAGGTGGCGATTTTTCAAGACCGGTATAAATTGCCGCGATCGGATTACATCATGCCCATGGAAGGGGTCTTTTACGGGGGTTGGGATGACTAAGTGGAGCAGGACTAATGCAAAACAGGCGAGTCCGGCTGTTAAATAGAAGATGCCTGCAAGCCCCGTATGTTCAGTAAGAATAGGGCTTATGATCATGGCAATACTAAATGAAACGCCAATCGTGATTCCAACAACAGCCATGGCTTTCGTTCGCTGTTCATCTGGAGTTAAATCAGCCAGCAGGGCGATTAATACGCTGCCAATTGCCCCTGCTCCTTGTAATACTCGCGCAACAATCATCATTTCAATGGAGTGTGCAAATGCCCCCATAACGCTACCGATAGCAAAAAGAATCAATCCGATGGTGATCATTGGTTTTCGGCCAAAACGATCCGATAACAGACCGAATGGAATTTGTAAGATGCCTTGGCTTAATCCATAACATCCGAGCGCAACCCCCATCAGCATCGGAGTTGCGCCGCTGAGCTCTCCGGCATGTAACGTGAAAACGGGGATTAACATAAATAATCCCAGTAGGCGGAACGAGAAAATAGTTGCAATAGGGAAAACGGTGTGGCGCCAAGCATAACTCATGAAGTGACTTCTGTATTTGTTTATAATGGTGTGTGTAAAGGGTACAAAATTGAAGCGCGCAAAACAAGCAATTTTTGATCACTAGAATTGACAGTGTCATAGAACAACGGTAGTTTGGCAAATTTTAGTTATTGAATGAGGTTATTATGAACCAAGCACTGATGAACAAAGTTGCATTAATTACAGGTGGGGCGCGAGGCATTGGCCGGGCAACGGCATTGAAGCTGGCTCGTTCGGGAGTCGATATTGCGATTGTTTATTATAATAGTTCAGACGAAGCGGCTGTGTTGGTAGAGGAAATCAAAGCCCTCGGCCGAAAAGCCTGTGCAATTCAGGCGAATGTTGCTGATCATCAATCGGTGAAAGAAATGATGACTCAGTTTCAAACGCATTTTGATTCACTGGATTTTTTAATTAGTAATGCGGCGAGTGGTGTATTAAAGCCGGCTATGAAAATGACAACCAAGCACTGGCGTTGGTGTATGGAGACGAATGCGTTAGCCTTGAATCATTTGGTGACAGAAGCGCGAGCGTTGATGCCAAAAGGCGCGCGTGTTGTTGCGCTGTCAAGCTTAGGTGCGCAACGGGCTATTCCTAACTATGCGTTTATTGGTGCGTCTAAAGCCGCTCTAGAGGCGTTAGTGCGGTCATTAAGTCTTGAGTTGGCGGAAGACGGGATTAGCGTGAATACGGTCTCAGCAGGCGTTGTGGACACCGATGCATTGAAGCATTTCCCTAATCGGGAGCATTTATTAGAAGAGTATCAAGCGCACGCTTTAGCTGATCGGCCATTAACACCTGAAGATGTTGCGGATACGGTGTATTTACTGTGCTTACCTGAAGCAGGAATGATTAAAGGCCATACGTTGTTCGTGGATGCAGGTTATAGCGTAGTCGGTTAGGTGGCTCGATTTTAGTGTGATTTTTTGTCATAATAAATCACACTGCTTAATGGATATCACAATGCGAATGATAGGGTTATTTTTGTTATTAGTACTTTTGAGCTTACAGTACAAACTGTGGTTCGGTGATGGCAGTGTTTTACAATCGGCACAGCTTGATAAAAAATTAGCCCTACAAGAAGAAACTAATAATAAGCTCGCCGCGCGAAACCGTGCTGTTGAGGCTGATATTGTAGAGCTTAAATCAGGCGATCAAGCATTAGAAGAACAGGCGCGATTCGATTTAGGCATGGTGAAGCAAGGCGAGACCTATTATCAATTTGTTGATTAGATATTAAACCGCAATCATTTCTATATCTACAGGCAGGGATTCTTTATCCCATAAGCTGACCACAAACCCACCACCACCGGATCCGGTTGGTTTTACGGCGATTGCCCCTGCATTTCGCAACATCAACATGTGCTGTTGTAAGCTTTCACTGACTAAGCCCCATTGGAGAAAGCAATTGTCTGCCAGAGTGATCGCATCGGCGAGAATTTTGGGTGCTTGGGGACTATCGTGTTCAAGTGCTTCACGAGCTTGATGGACACTATCGTCCATCTGTTGATCGATGTGCTGGCTTAATTGAGGGTCTTTATTCCAAATGGATTGCACTTGGTTGATACAGTGTGAGGTGATGCCAATCTGTCCGCAGGACGATAGATACCACTTCGGTTGCCAGGATTGATGAAGCGGGGTACTTTGGCCTTTTTTGAATAATATGCCCCCTGTTGCGGTAACGCCGGCGATGTCCAAACCACTGCTTTTTCCGTGAAACAGGTTCTCTAGTTGTGTTGCAAAAAATTGAAGATTTTGTTGCTCGATGAGTTCTTGTGCGAGAAACCAACGCGCTGTTGCTACGCAGAGAGCCGCCGATGCGCCCATGCCGACACCGATGGGGATGTTGCTGTGTAGATTGAATTGACCACTGAGACTGTTGATGGATTTTCCTAGTAAATGCATTCCATGTTCAAGAACGCTCCAAAATAACAGATGTAGATCGCTTCCGCTCTCACCAGAATAATTCGCGCCTAGATCAGACGTCGATGGGTAGTAGCTTAATGTTAATTTTCTGCTGGTTACTGGGAAGACCAGGGCACTATGACCTCTAATGACCGCGTGTTCACCTGCCAATATCCATTTGCCGTGGGTTGTTGTTTCAAAGTCAGATAACATCATAATTTCCTACTAAATGATCTTGCTTGAATTGCTGTGCAAGCGCGGCCTGTTCGGGTTTATAAAGTAGATGGATATTCGGACCGGCATCCATCGTGACAATCGGCCCCTCGTTGCCTCGATTCCATAAGTCTTGCACGAGACGTAAGATTTCCTGACTTCTGGGGGTGATGTAATGAAATGGTTCTGTGCAGGTTGAAAACAAGGTATGCATCGAATGAAACTCACGCCAACATATTTGATATGCACTCTCCCAGTCCTTTGCATTAAATGCATTGAGGAGCAATTTTAGATTTTCGGTTGCTTGTTGGCATCGAGCGTTGTAATGGGGACTCGTACGTATGCGTAGATGCGCATCGCTGGACGACACGGATTTTTCGCTATCACTGATGATGATCGCCTGATGCAGTAACGCTGGATAAGGGACATCGATTGCGCTTACGTTTTCTTCAGACCACAATGCCCAAGGTGAAAAAAATGATCGGCAGGATGATCCTGACCCTAAACGACTCAATTGTGCTTGCTCTTCAACGGATAATAAAGGGGTATTGGTGAGCTCGCAGAGAGCAAGTGTCGCACATTTGGTTAAAGCGGCAAAGCTTGAGGCCGAGCTTGCTAAACCACTTCCTTGAGGGAAATTGTTGCATGATCGAATGATAAAGGAGCCTTTATAATTGAAATGAGTCTTGAGTCTGTCTAGATGTTGTAAAAATCGTGATTGGCCCGCGGCCGTGAGAGCGAATGGTTTGTAGCCAGGGAGTTCGAGGGGCTCCCAGATATCACGAGAATGTGATTGTGATTCGAGACTGACATTACTCGTTAATTGATTGAGTGTATACGAGAGCGAGGGGTTGATCGGCAGATTGTTTTCTACATTACTCTTCCCCATGTATTTTATCAGTGCAATATTTGAGGGTGCTTGGGCAAACCACTGCATTTTTTTCTCCTTTAACGTCCTGGGGTATCATGCCATAGTATTTTGTGTAACTGCAGTTGGAAACGGACTGACAATCGATCACGTACAATCCAGTCTGCAAGTAATGAAGGGTCTAACTGCCCCCAACTGGGTGAGAAAAGAATCTGGACATGTTCGGTGAGTTTATGCTGAATGATTTGATCACAGGCCCATTGATAATCATGCTCACTGCAAATGACAAATTTGATTTGATCGCTGGGTTTTAAGTAATTCAAATTGGAAAACAGATTTTTGTCGCATTCGCCGGAGTCAGGTGTTTTGAGATCCATGACAATCATGACACGCGGGTCAACGTGTTCGAGCGAACGAGCACCACTGGTCTCTAATGATACCGCGAGTCCTTTGTCACAAAGATGCTTGAGTAAATCGATGCAACCGGGTTGTGCCAAAGGCTCACCGCCCGTGACGCACACGTTGAGGCAGTTGTAATCAGTAATCTGTTGTATGATTTGATCCAATTCAATGTGTTGACCGCCATGAAAGGCGTAAGCCGTGTCGCAATACTGGCAGCGTAATGGGCATCCCGTTAGGCGTACAAAAACAGTAGGAAGGCCTACTGTGGTTGATTCACCCTGTAATGAATAAAAAATTTCGGTGATGCGCAATGATGTTGGTGTTTTTTTCATAGCGTTGTGATTACCTGCTCAGCGATTTTAACTTTGCCTCAGCCAAACGAGCCGTGTTTGTATCGGGATAATTTTTAAGCACTTGTTTTAAACGCATGATAGCGTCTTGTTTTTTCCCCGATGCAGCCAAAGCATAACCTATTTTGAGAAGGCTGGGTGCCGATTTGCTGGAGGAAGGAAACTGTTGCAATACCGTTTCAAAATGTGTAATGGCTTGCGAGTAATCTTTTTGAGTCATGTAAAGCTCACCCAACCAATATTGGGCATTAGCGGTATACCCACCTTTGGGATAGTCATTCACAAATGATTGCATGGCTTTTCTGGCTTCATCAAAACGCTTTGTTTTAATTAAATCAAACGCGGCAAGATAGCGAATTTGCTCTTCTGCGGGATTGCTATCGTGTAAAGGATTATTGGTTGCCGGGATAACCTTTGTCGCCTGAGTGGTTGAGATAGAGACGGGCGGAGCAGGAGAAGGAATAGGGGGCGTTACTATCGGTATGGTTTTGCTTGATGCTTGTGAGGGTGTATTGCGAAGCCGTGCATCTAAATCTTTATAGTAAGCCAGCAATTGTTCTTGAAGTAGCTTTACAGCATGAGCTTGCTCTTCAAGCTGTCCACGCAGTTCTTGGACTTCTTGTTCTAGCGTTTTGATTTGATTTAAAAGTGAGGCATTATTCTTGTTGGAATTTGACAGCGTTGTTTCACGCGCAAGAGGTTGTTCGTCGGTATAGCCAAAGTCATCGTTGCTACGGTTTTGGCGGGTACTATTGACAAGAGGCCGTTCATTTTCCTCTTGGGCTTGATCATAAACTGAAAAATTTTCGCTCTCGTCAACAACCGGGGCCTCAGCATAGACGGCCCACGGGAGTAGACAAATAATACATGTCGCAAGGATTAGCCGACAAGATTTAATCATCGAGTCGCCTCATAAGTCAGCTCAACACGTCGGTTTTGACGATGGTCTGCTTCATTGTGGCCAAAATATACGGGGCGCTCTTTTCCGTAGCTGACAACACGGATTTGTCGTGGATTGACACCCGCCATACGCATGACTTCAGCAACGGTATTCGCTCGACGTTCACCTAATGCAACGTTGTATTCACGGCTTCCACGTTCATCGGTATGACCGGCAAGTAGAATTCGCGCGCTAGGATGAGAGATTAAATATTCCGCTTGCGCATTGGCTGACGGGAGGTATTTATGTTCTAGGTTACTGGCATCATAAGAAAAAAGATAAATTTGGTTGTGTGGTGCTTGAGTGGTGTAAGACTCGCCTGTTTCTTGGCCGGCAAAACCACCTGATTGACCTAGGCCGTTTGCTTGCATCTCACCACCTTCTTCAACACTACCCATTGCGTTATTGGGGGCGTGTTTATGGCAAGCAACGAGCATTATCATGCTGGCCGCGATGATTCCTTTTTTTAAAAATGAACGAGCACTCATGGTCAATCTCCTTAGTATTATTTTTTGTGAGTCTTTTGAATGACTTAAAACGATTAAGTGTAAGATGAGCCATTATACAGTTTTTTTTATAAATCGCTATCTTCTTCGCCTTTCGTGCCCGATCAGTTCAAAGTCCGGGCAGAGGCACGGTCACGAAAGTTGAGAATGGCGTTATTTACGAGATTGGTTTTACCACCATTAAATCATTTCCTCCGGTCTTACATAGGCTGTAAATTCCTCAGCAGTGAGGAAGCCTAATTTTATCGCTGCTTCTTGCAGCGAGCTGTGATCCTTGTGCGCAGTCTTGGCGATTTTTGATGCTTTATCATACCCAATATGTTTGTTGAGTGCCGTGACCAACATTAAAGAGTTATGTAGGTAATCATCAATGACTTTACGATTGGCTTGTAAACCTTCAACACAAAACGTTAAGAAAGAATGGCAAGTATCTGCAAGTAAGTTCATTGAATGCAGTAGATTAAAAATAATAACCGGTTTGAAAACGTTTAATTCGAAGTTGCCTTGGCTGGCCGCTATGGCAATGGTTGTGTCATTCCCAAGAACTTGTGCACAGACCATCGTCATGGCTTCGCATTGCGTTGGGTTGACCTTGCCGGGCATTATGGATGAACCAGGCTCATTTTCGGGTAAAATTAATTCGCCAATCCCGCATCGTGGGCCTGAACCGAGCCAACGAACGTCATTTGCAATTTTCATTAGAGCACACGCCAATGTTTTTAACGTGCTGTGGGCCATCACGAGGGCTTCGTGAGAAGCGAGAGCCGCAAATTTATTGGGTGCGGTCACAAAAGGTAATTGAGTGATATCTGCAACGTGTGCAGCGACCTTTACTGCAAAATGGGGTGGTGAATTTAAACCCGTTCCAACCGCGGTTCCTCCGAGTGCTAATTCATATAATTCTGGCAACACGCCATTCATTCGAGCAATACAAGCATCCAGCTGTGCAACATAGCCTGAAAACTCTTGTCCAAGCGTTAAGGGCACGGCATCTTGTAAGTGTGTTCGTCCAATTTTGATGATGGTGTCAAATTCTTTTTTCTTTGTTTGCAGGCCATCACGTAATGCGACAACGGATGGTATTAATGTGTTGTGAAATGCGATTGCTGCTGCAATGTGCATTGCAGTTGGAAATGTGTCGTTGGAGGATTGTGACATGTTGACATCATCATTAGGATGAATCGGTGTTTTGCTTCCCATCACGCCGCCAGCTAGCTCAATGGCTCGGTTTGATATGACTTCATTGGCATTCATATTGCTTTGTGTACCGCTCCCAGTTTGCCATACATGCAATGGGAAATGAGCATCTAAATCGCCTCGGCTAACTTCCTCGGCGACTTGAACAATCAGCTTTGCTTTGTCTTCTGTGAGCTCTCCCAATTCTAAGTTGGTCAGTGCAGCGGCTTTTTTTAATATACCAAATGCATGCGTAACTTCACGAGGCATGATATCTCTGCCAATGTTAAAATGATGTAGTGATCGTTCAGTTTGTGCGCCCCAATATTTATCGGCGGGAACGGCTATTTCACCCATGCTGTCGGTTTCTATTCGTGTCGTATTCATGTTAAATTCTCTTTTGTTAGATGCAAGCTTGTTGGGTATAGATGATATACTTCGCGCGAAGTATATCATAAGATAAACGAAAATAGACAAGAGGAAAGCGGGTGAGAGCCATACGTATTTTTCAAGCAGGGCCTCTCGAACAAGGCCAAGTTCTTGAGTTGTCTGCAGAGGCAGGGCAGCATGTTGGCGTTGTTTTACGCATGCAAGTGGGAGAATCATTAACGTTATTTTGTGGGGATAATCGTGAATTTAAAGCGATCATTGCCGACGTCCGCAAAAAAAAGATCCTGGTGAATATTACTGCAGTTGAGTTTGTTGATCGTGAATCATCTTTGGATATTCACCTCGCCCAAGCGATTTCAAAAGGTGACCGCATGGAGTGGGTGGTTCAAAAGGCGGTTGAACTGGGGGTTAAAAGCATTACACCCTTGATAACGGCGCATTGCGCAGTGCGTTTAGATAAAGACCGATTGGCGAAAAAACAACAACAGTGGCAGGCTATTGCTGTTGCAGCGTGTGAGCAATCCGGTCGAAATTACGTTCCGATGATTTTTCCAACATGTCAGTTTGAGACGTATGTCCAACAAAGCAACGCCGCAATAAAGTTAATATTGCACCCAACTGGAGCGACGTCTTGGCGAGATACGGGCTTGTCTGAAAGAGACATTGTTTTATTGATTGGGCCAGAGGGTGGATTGAGTGATGCAGAAATTCTCAGTGCTCAATCGAATCAATTCAAAGCATTAGCGCTAGGTCCGCGTGTTTTAAGGACAGAGACGGCGGCGATTGCTGCACTTAGTGTTTTGCAAGCGGTGGCTGGTGATCTATAATGGGTATATTAAATTATATATTAAATTAACTGAGGATTATTTATGAGTGAACACATTAAATCCGTTACTGACGGAAGTTTTGAGCAAGACGTTTTACAATCCAGCAAACCTGTTTTAGTTGATTTCTGGGCTGAGTGGTGTGGTCCATGCCGTGCATTGACCCCTATTCTAGAGGATGTTGCTGCTTCGAACGGTGACAAGGTGACATTTGCTAAGATCAATATTGATGAGAATCCACTAACCCCATCAAAATATGGAGTAATGAGTATTCCTACGTTGATTCTATATAAAAATGGCCAGGTAGCTGCGACGAAGATGGGTTTGTTATCCAAGTCAGAGCTGAATGCTTTTGTGGATAGTAATAGTTAATCCTAAAAATAATATGGAGAGCCATCTATGAAAAAAACTCTTTTCGGTGTTTTATTATCGATGGCTCCTCTTTCGGCCGTGATTGCGAATTGTGATTTAACCGAATTTCGTTGGCTGTGTGAAGTTCCTCTCCAAGCAAAGGCGTCTCATAGAACACCATCGGTGATTGATTGCGGTGGGACGAAAGTGTTTGTCACTCGGCCGCAGTTTGAAGAGATTATGCGTTACCAGCGTGCCGGCGTCATTATGACTTTAAAGGTGAACGGCGAGTATGTAACCAGCCCCTGCGTCCCTGCAGCGTGCTCTATGCGTGATTTGTAGATCCATTTATACCCATCGGAAAAATCGATAGACCAAATCCAGTATCTTCATTTCCGATGGGTATATAATATGAGTCAAATTGTATTCAATATAAAACAGGTAACAGGCGAGTCTCTACGCGCTTTTGTGTGAGTCCAATCCATTGGGTGTAACTGATAGGTGAAAACCCAACGTATGTAGAATCTCATTTGTGTTTCTTAAGTAGGGATTTCCTGTGCTTGAAATGCTTTTATAAAGGCTATTTCTGCCTTTGGAGGTTTTTTGAGAGAGCTTGGTTATACCCCCCTGCGCCTCAACAACATTACGCAATGCTTCTAAGAAACCATCAATATCGCCATCATCAAGAGCAGCATTCAGATATCCGGCAGCCTCAGATGGTTCCTTTAAAGGTTCGATTAAGTCATTATGATAATCAATGCTTTTAGCCATGATAGCCTCTTTTTTTAATCACTTTCGTTAAACGGATTTTCGTCGTTCTTGCCAGCCTTGAAGTAGCACATAAAATACAGGAACGAATACTACGGCGAGACACGTTGAGGCGAGCATTCCACTGCATACCGCAATACCAATGGATTTTCGTGCGCTTGCACCAGCCCCAGAGGCAAAGACTAGGGGCATCACGCCCAAAATAAATGCGAATGACGTCATGATGATGGGGCGGAAACGAGTTTTTGCGCCTAGTACGGCGGCTTCTATTATTGATTTTTTGTGAATTTCTCGCTGCTCTCGCGCTACTTCAACGATTAAAATTGCATTTTTAGCCGATAAGGCAATTAACAGTAATATCCCTATCTGCGTATAAATATTATTCGCTAATCCGAGTAATAATAAAACGGAGACTGTACCGACCAATGCGAGTGGAACGCTAAAAAGAACGGCGGCGGGTGTTACCCAGTTTTCATATTGCCCAGCTAGAATTAAATACACCAAAATCAACGATAAAAGAAAAATATAGTAGCTTAAATTGCCAGCCACTTGTTGTTGATAAGATGTACTGGTCCATTCATAAGACATTCCTGATGGCAATTGTTGTTTGGCGAGTGTCTCGAGGGATTGCATTGCTTGTCCCGAGCTATAACCTTTCCCTGCCATGCCGTAAATATTACTTGAGGGGTATAAATTATAAAGAGAGATGATCGCAGGTCCTACCATCGGATTAATATCAGTAAGAGTCCCGAGTGGCACCATCTCGTTTGATTTATTTTTGACATAATAATTACGGACGTCATCGATGGTCATACGTGACGAGGCGTCTGCTTGCACATAGACTTGAAATACTTGGCCGAATTTTGAAAAAAGATTGACGTAAGATGACCCGAGATAAGTTTGTAATGTATTGAGCGCATCATCTACAGAAACACCTAATGATTTTGCTTTGATTCGATTGATCGGCGCCATGACTTGAGGGACTTCAGAGCGAAACGAAGTCATGAGTCTTTGTAGCTCGGGTTGTTGAGTCCCATAGTGAATCAACTGATCGGTAGCGGCCTGTAGTTTTCGATAATCAAATGAACCATCTTTCAATTCAAGTTGCATTTGAAGACCACCCGATAATCCTAACCCTTGAATAGGTGGAGGCACCACGACCATTACTTTGGCGTCTAATGTATTCGTCGCCATTTGGTTGAATTGAGTATAAAGCGAAAGGAGATCTTCTGATTTTCCTCGTAAACTCCAATCTTTAAATACAATGTACAGTACACCGGCGTTTGAGAGGCTGGCATTATTATCTAAAATGGAAATACCATCAATTGCGATGACGTCCCGAACCCCACTAACAGTCGCGACTTGCTTTCTTAGATTCTCCAAAACAGCTTCGGTGCGACCTAAGGATGCACCATCGGGTAATTGGACGTTCATCATTAAATAACCCTGATCTTCAATGGGAATAAAATCAGTAGGAATACGGCTGAGGCCAATAATGGCAGCGACAATCAAGGCGGCGCCTACCAAGCAAAAAAAGCCACTACGATGCACTAGCTTATCAATAAGGCCGAGATATTTTTTTTCTACCGGCTCATACATTTTATCGAAAGCACGAAAAACCATGTTTTTCTGTTTGTTGGGATCATTGGG
Source organism: Legionellaceae bacterium UBA6148 (assembly GCA_002423125.1). GTDB lineage: Bacteria > Pseudomonadota > Gammaproteobacteria > Legionellales > Legionellaceae > UBA11403. Next base: position 22,329 of record DIUW01000005.1, read on the forward strand.
TTTGAGCCATAAAGCACATTGAGTTGGTTTTAGCGTCATTGCATTGACCGCACTAATGAAAGCAGTCGCCGCAATAACCATTGCAAATTGAGCATACATCGATCCAGTCAGTCCCGGCATAAATCCTGCGGGCACAAAGACCGCCATAAGCACTAAAGTGATGCCTAAAATGGGGCCCAATAATTCGGACATTGCCGTTATTGCCGAGAGCTTTGGAGGGGTGCCTTTTTCAATGTGCTGAGTGACCCCTTCAACGATCACAATCGCGTCATCCACCACAATCCCAATCGCGAGCACTAAGGCAAATAAGGTGAGTAAATTAATGGAGTAACCGATCATGAGCATCGCAAAAAAAGCACCGATAATGGTTACTGGCACGGTGGTTGCTGGCACAAGTGTTGCACGGGCATTTTGTAAGAATAAAAGAATAACGATTAAAACGAGAATGCCGGCTTCAAATAGCGTTTTATACACTTCATCGACCGATGCTTTTACAAACATGGTTGTATCAAAAGGAATCGAGTATTTCAGTCCGGGAGGAAATTTCTGAGACATTTTTTCTACCATCTCACGGACTGATTTTGCAACGGTTAATGCATTCGCCCCTGGAAGTTGGTAAATACCAATCGCGGCGGCCGGTTTGCCATTCAATTGAGTGAACTGGCTATAGCTTGATGATCCCAGTTCAACTCGACCCACATCACGAATGCGTACGATTCTTGAGCTCGTACTCATGTTGGCTGATTGATTGGATTGTGTTGCCTCGGTTTTTATAATGATATCAGCAAACTCGTTTGGGTCGATGAGTTGTCCTGGTACGTTTACGGTGAGTTGATAGGCGGGTTGGCCCGCTGAGGGTGGAGCGGCGAGCTGCCCTGCAGCAACTTCTTTATTTTGACTACTGATGGCATTCATGACATCACTTGGATTTAAGTGATAGGCGAGCATTTTTTGTGGATTAAGCCAGATGCGCATCGCATAAGTCCCCGATCCAAAAACAGTCACATTCCCCACGCCAGGCAGACGCTCCAATTCATTTTCCATATTAATGGCAGCATAATTATTCAGGAATAATCCATCGTACTCGTTATTTTCAGCTGTTAATGTGATGAATTGTAAAACCGCCGTGGATTTTTGCTGCACCAGCACTCCTTGTTGCTGGACTGACGTTGGTAATTGCGCCAATGCTGCCTGTACTCGATTTTGTACTAACATTTGTGCAAAATTGAGGTCGGTTCCAATCTGAAAGGTGACAATCAACGTATATGTACCGTTACTCGCACTGGTGGATTGCATATAAAGCATTTTTTCCACGCCATTGACCTGTTGCTCAATGGGAAGCGCGACCGTTTTGATGAGCGTTGAGGCGTCTGCGCCAGGGTACGTTGTTGAAACTTGGATGGTTGGCGGCACGATCGATGGATATTGGCTTACGGGCAAAATACCAATGGCAATTAATCCAAGAAAAACCAGGAAGAGCGCGATGACGTTTGCCAATACGGGACGTTCAATAAAAAATTTAGAAATCATTACGATTTTTTCTCTTGTTGAGGATCAACGACATTGCCAGGACTTGCATTTTGTAATCCGCTCACAATGACATTCTCTTGTGCGGTCAATCCTTTGAGGATAGCTCGTCTTCCTTGTTCTACACCACCTAAAACGACACGATTTAATACCACTTTATTGTCCTTATCGACCGTTAATAAATAGTTGCCAATTTGATCATATAAAATTGCTGTTTCGGGCACTGTTAGCCGCGGGACGGGTTTGGTGATGGCAACACGGACTTGTACAAAGAGGCCGGGGACTAAGGCGACGTCTTTATTGGGTAACGTTGCGCGAAGCTCCAATGTTCCTGTTGACGCATTTAAACCAGTATTGATGAAATCGAGTGTTCCTACGTATTCATGATCAGGTTGATTTTGCAGGCTGACGTAAACAGGAGCAGGGGGTGTTTTTTTATAGCCATATCCTTCTGCTTCTGCTGCGGCGCGTAGTTTCAATAAATCAAGTTCGTTGAGATTGAAGTAAACGTAGAGGGGGGTGACTTGTTCAATGGTTGCGAGATTAGTGGCGACCCCATTGCCGACTAAATTACCCACATCGACGAGGTGGCGACCGATTCGTCCTTCAAACGGAGCACTAATATGGGTATATCCGTAATTAATTGCAGCAACGGCGGCATTTGCTTTTGTTTTATCGATTTCGGCAGCGGCTTCTTCGCTTTTAGCGGCCCATTCTTCGACACTATTGAGTGATGTTGCATTGTCTTTATACATGTGTTGTTGACGTGCATATTCAGACTTTGCGTAGGCATAATTTGCTTCTTGTACTTTTACAGAAGCTTCTGCCTCTTTGAGTTTCTCCATATAAGGTTCAGGCTCGATCACAAATAAAGGCTTACCTTTTTCGATATATGTCCCATCCGTAAACGAGATGACATTGAGGTATCCCTCGACACGAGCGACTAAATTCACTGAATTGAACGCGACGGTGGTTCCCGTTTGAGTGACATATTCCGCCATTTTAATCGATTTTGGTTTCGCGACAACGACAACCGGGCTTGGGATCTTGGGGACATGATACATTGTTTTAAAACGAGCCATTAAATCCATCAAAAGAAGAATAGTGAGTATCATTCCTATGATCTTGAGTGTTTTTAGTTTTTTATCAGCGTCCATACTCATCTTAATTAATTCCTCACCAGTTTGGTAAATAAAGCTGCTTAATACGTGTCCAGTCGCTATCTGGAGGTTGATGATTTGTTTGTTTTAGTAAACCGCCCCAATTGGTTCGCGCAGCCATGGCCGCTTTAATCTGCCCTGGGACAATATCATGACCATTTCGAATTTGCCATCCACCACCGAGCGCACGGTACAATGCGACTAATGCCTGCGGAATCGCTCCCTGCGCATTGGTTAACGATGTTTGTACTCGCAGCTGTTGTCGTTCGGCATCGAGGACGGTTGTGTAATCATTTTCACCCTCTTTGTATCGGATGATAGCCAATCTTGTGGATTGAATCGCTGAGCGGTTCGCTTTTGATAGGAACTGTTCGGACTGCTTCGCTTCAATGTATGCGGTTATATTGTCTTGAACTTCCTGTTGGGCTTTCAATACTAAATTAAGATAATTCAATAAAGCTTGCTGGAAAACAGCATCTTGAACGCGTACCGCATTAGTGATTTGGCCATAGTTTAATATCGGCCAATTCAGTGCGGGCCCCGCAAGCACGGATCGATTGCCCCATTGAAAAATATCACTCATAGATGAGGGAGCAATACTATTTGCCGAAAACGCAAAGGTCCCTGTTAATGAAAACGCAGGATAAAGATTGGCTTTTGTCGCACCAATGGCTTCTGATTGCGCGATGGCTTGTAATCGTGCTTGATGAATGTCTGGCCTTCGTGCCAATGCTTCGACAGGAATTCCTACAGCTACTTTTGAGGGAGCGTTAGGAATCCCGTGTTTTTTTTGCAATAACCCATCCATTGCATTGGGCGTTATGCCGAGCAGCACGGCAAGAGCGTCTTTTTGGCGTTGTGACTGAGTGATCAGTGTCGGAAGAGTTGACTCTGTTTCGGAAAGCTCCGTTTGAGCTTGCTCAACGTCTAATAAACTAGTTTGGCCTGCAGTGAAGCGAGACTTAGCGATTTGTAGACTTACTTTTTGTAACGCGATATTTTCTTTAGTAATTTTTATTTGCTCTTCATTGGTGCGAAAGGCAATGTAGGTCGAGGCTATGTCCGCAGTGAGTGTGACGAGCGCATTGTCATAGGCGGCGAGGGAGGCTAGAAAAGTGGCATCATTGGCTCGGATTGCTCGACGGTATTTACCCCAAAAATCAACTTCCCAGTTTGCTGAAAACCCCAGTGATGCCGTATCAAACGTTGTTGGTAAAAGACTTTGAAACTGGCTGCCACCAATACGAACATTATTATAACTGCCCGTGACGGCTTGTTGCTGAGGATAAAGTTGGCCTACGGATTGTGCAAGTTGAGCCCTGGCTTGTAAAACCTTAACGCCCATACTCTGTAATGATAAGTTACTTTGATAGCCTTGGTTGATTAAAGACGTTAGATTGTTGTCATGGAATTCTTCCCACCATTGTTTGTCTTTAAAGGGCGTTTCGTTAACAGTTTTATCTTGTTTTGTCCAATGTTGAGGAATCGGTTTTAGAGGTTCTTTATAGTTTGGGCCGACCATCATACAGGCGGTAAGAAACAAATAGGATGCAACAATGGTAAGAGTTTTTAACATACGTGTTAATACTTCCCTATACGAACGCGATGGCAATAAAAGCACTCTATCATTATTCTTTATTGTTGACTAGGGACAGTACTGGATTAGAGGCGCTCCTTGTGTAATATATAAGCTCTATATTGAGAACTGCTGTGTACCGTAAAATGAAAATAATGACCGAAATGCGAGTCAAGTGATTATTATTTTCAAATGTATGCTAAAATTGAACATATAATTAGCATAAAGGTGAGTCATATGGTGCATTCAACGTTTAAAAACCAGGGGCAATCAGCACAAGCGGCATCTTCACTCGCAGAGGAAATCGAGCTTCAGCTGAATGAACCAATAAACTGCAATCATATTGTTATCAATAAGCGCAGTAACACGGTTCATTTAATGGTGCCATTGACCTCAGGCATACAAATTGGTTTGGACAACACGTGTAAAACTACATTTGAGCTAAAAGAGTTTTTTGGTAAGTCAGGAAATCCAGAAAAATCAGCGATGAGCGAATTAAATCGCTATAAGAAGGCATTGGAAGATGATATCGCAATATTATCGGGTGATGCAGGGCGTGCGAAATTGCTTGGTGAAATAAGATCCAGACTTGCTCAAGTAGAAATGCATATTACTGCTCTAAGGGCAGTGCAAGCGCAAGCCGAGATGGGCAATATCTATCGATATCCCCCCTCCATTCAGAGCATTATCCAACGAAAATCCAATCTGTATGCGATGTTATTACGACCAACAATGATGGACATGGTAACTTGCCTTGATACGGCATCGCTTTTTAAGATGGATCGGACAGGATCGGGAGGCGCTTTATTTCACGCATTAAAAATGATTCGGCGAGTGGCCCAGCCTGATTTAATGACTCCCGCTCGCCTTAAAGAAAGATTGATCGATGACACCATTGCAACGCTGAACGTACCCCTTCTTATCAATGATCTTGGTGGGATTGCTGCTGTGCTTCCCGTGATTAAAGTGCAGTTATCCTCTGAGTTTGCGAAATTATTTCCGGGGCAAGAGTGTGCTTTTAACGAGAGCGTTCAGGTTGGTGATTCCCCTCCACAGGAGACAAACGCTGACTATATTGGGCAAATATTGGGACTTGATCAAATAACGAGCGTGGAGGATTTGAAGGAGCTTGTTCAGGGGCTCGCAGGAGCTTGTGTTCAGGCTGAGCAGTATGAATTAAGAGCTCAAGAAATGGACGGAAGAGCCAACCTATCTTGTTTCGAAGGTAATCCCACCTTGGAAGAGTTGAGTATTATGACACAATTTCTTCTAGCAGAAATTAACTTTTTTGCCGATAACCAAAAGTACTTGAGTTCATCTATCAATTTTGCAAGCGTATTTGAGCAATCGCCCCTCTTGTCACAGGAGCTCGTTGATGCAATCAATTCTGCGCTAAGCCGCAATCAAAGTGTTGAGGCAGAAGTGATCGCCTTTTTTAATCGAAATCACACAACGTTTAAGTTAACCAAACCATTCACCGATAGTGATCTGCAATCCATACGTCATCGGACGAAACAGCATTATGAGCAAATTGTGCGATCGAGTGGTGACAGCATTCATAATGATGAATTTATGGTGGTTTTGGACGATAAACAAGGACATTTTTTCTCATATCGAAACGCACTTCGTTTTGATTTTGGTGAATTTTTGGCAGTCTCAAGTCCTAACACTCACCCTACTATCAATCGATGTTTTAATACAGACGAAATGCGGCGCATGTATAACAACTTACTCTCCGATCTATCAAATATTCCTACGGAGGTGCCTAATCGTGAACCTGAGGATATTGGTTTTTATGCGATGAGCCGGGAAGCCATTGCGGCGACATTGAGTGACTCGATTAAACAATATGGATTGAATCAGGTCACTCCTCAAGAAAAAATAGCGGCCTATCAAAAAAGCCGACGTCTTTTATTAACGATGTGCAAAGGCAATGGCGATGTGCGGTTATTTGAGAAGCTTGGAGGCGATTTTTTTAAACGGTACGCCAACAATGATGCAGCAAAAGAGTTGTTTAGTGATATCAATAATATCATCACTGACGCGCGAATATTAAGGGAATATAACAAAATAGTACGTGGTCGCGAGCAGTTGATCTTGACACCAGAGCAGGCACGTAGTTTATATGTTGCTGCTGTGAGCACAGGCACATTGCCGATAGAAAATAACTTAAAATACAGTGATACAGAGGCTATCAGGGCTCTTTTGAGGGTTCATAACATAAATCTGAACTCAAAAGACGTTGTTCTTGGTGGTGCAGGTCTGTTTTTGCTCAATGCCACTAGAGATGCAATCGATCAGCTGACAGCATTAATGGCTAAGTTTGAAGGAAAGCTGCATTTGCCTGAAAATATTGTCCAGAGTATCTATAAAGAAGTCGGCGAATTGTTTGAAACAACTAATCGAACTGAGTGGACTGCATTTCATAACATCAACAATCCGGAAGAAAAGCTACGTCGAGGTTTGCAATTATTGGGTGTGGACGTTCCAGATGAAAACACGCTGCGCCCTGCTTTTTTTCAGGAGCAACGGAATGGTTTTATCATTGATGCGTTAACATCACAATCCATGACGATCATCGAGTCGGCACATAAGAAACAAGCGCATCGTTTTCGAATGACAAAAGATATGGCGAAAGCGCTGTATGAGGCTGTTTTGGGAGAACCGAGCCTTTGTGTCAGATTGAGCCCTCAGTTTCGAAATGATGTGCTTCCCGATCGATTAGAAGCAGCATTAATATTATTGGATATTGAGTACAATCGTGTTGAGTTTAATGATTATAATGGATATTACGCTTATTTACCTGAAGAGCAACAAGCAAAAATTGAGCATCTTTATCGACAGTATTTGTTAAAAGTAGAATTAACCTGTCCTGAGGATACAAATAGAGATGATGTACTGCGAGATCGGCGTGATTTTGGGGAGCGACCAAAAATACCATTGAGTGCGAATTATGTTATCCCAACAGTTCCGCCGATTAAAAGTCATCGAGGCTTTCTTTTCAGGCTCATAACGTTTCGTGCACAACAAGGATTGGCTTCTCATAATCTGCCAGCAGGAGGCCTTCGAGGACGACAATTGCCTAATGATGCTCCTCCTCCTTCTCGTGATCCGATACAAGAGGCGTTATTTCAAAAATTAAATCGATTGGTAGGCCACGAACAATCGCCACTTACTCCTGGAACATGGATCGCTTTTAGGATTGATGAAAATCATGGGCGCTGGGAGTATGGCATTTCCACATTTACCCGTAAAAAATGCATGTCTAATTCGCAGTATCAAATCACAATCGAAGACAATGGAATGTTTTCAGTACAGGATAAATCACGGAATTATGCTGGAGTTTTTGGAAACGAAAAAACACAAATACTCGCTCTTTTTTATTCTGCAATTCAGGCCGATCATGCTTTTACAATGCCTGTCTCAACTGCGGCGGCACCAGCAGCTCCTCCTCCTCCTCCTCCTCCTCCTCCTCCTCCTGCTTTTTCGGCACCAGTGGCAGCTCCTCTGATTCCTCCTCCTGTTGTTTCAGCACCAGTAGCAGCTCCTCTGACTCCTCCTCCTTTGCCTCAGCCGATCAACAACGATCCACCCTTGAGTAAAAAGAGGATCACTGCAATAAAAAGTGCTTATGTTGATTTTGAGAAAAAAATGCGGAAGCTGGAGGTTTTTTTAAAAAAGACTCCTGCAAACACGCAAGATGATGCTCAAGTTCAATCTGATATTAGAGAGGTGCGTCGTGCATATCAAAAACTCAATGATTCAGCTCCTCGCGATCAACTTTCAAAACTGAAAGACCTACATGGATGTTTAAATCAATTAAACGATCATGCTCGGCAACGGATGGATACTCACCATGGGATTGGTGGTCTATCGCTTGCTAAGAGAAAAACATTAGGATCTCTTCTCGCGATTCTGACGTTGAGTATCGGTATTTTTGTTGCGGCCATTGTGAGTTCAGCGGGTTATAGAGGAACTTTTTTTGCGGCAAGCGTCATGACCGATACGCGGAAAAAATTTGATTTACTCAAAGAGCAGACGAGCGATGTAACGCCGAAAACTCATTAGCCTTCAACCGCTTTTTCCAAGATTAGTGACGATGGGTATAAAATGAGAGCAAAAGCCAATGTTCGGCATTTAAAATATGGTTCCCAATAAAGGGATCATTATAATTTTTTATACCATTCAAAACAGCTTGAACATTGGACTGCTGGATGCAAAACTTGAAGTAATGCTGTTTTAATTTCAATAAAATTGCTGATGCTTCTTTGTTTAATGCATGAAGTTGATGTTGTGCCATATGATAGCTCGGGTATTGACTGAGGATGCAACAATTCGGCTGTAAATGATCGATGGTCTTTATCCATAAATGATAAATCTCCTTCGTGCAACGGTTATATTCATCGGGATCATGAATTAATTTATCCCAAATGACTTGGTACGGCCGGATAGGTTGTTCTTTTTGTCTCTGTGCCCATTGAAAAAGAGAGGGCGTCGCGTACTTCGTTTCTGCGAGCAAGATATCATCAATAGAATGATTGGAAACCAATGCGTTTGCCTTTATTGGGAGCTTATGGTAACTGTTTTGTAACGAATCCGTGTGTAAATGCAGCGTTGCATCAGGAATATGTTTTTTATATTCTAGGATCAGTTTTTGTGCTAACTGATTATCGGGCTCGATCAAATGGAGCTCACCGCAAAAAGAAATTTTTTCTAAAGCACTGGCCATTTTTGAGGACGATCCCGGGGCAATCTCTATGATCACATCATCTGATTTTAAATGACAAAGAGTAAATAAATTCGACCAAATTTGACCTATGTAAGCATCCCAGGCTTGATAATTAGCCGTTATATCGTGTATTGAATCATCTGAAAACATGCCAAACATTTTCTCTACTCTTGCTTAGGAACGTCATCTGTCCAAAATAATCCCGCCATTGAAGCGCTGATCATGCGATCACCTGAAAAAGACTCCCGCGCGTGACCAAAGCGAATATTATCGACCAATAAAATATCACTATCGCTATAGTAATTGCCTTGTCTTGAATGCCAAAAGGCATGAAGAAGAATGGTGATTTCTTCTGGATTCAATTCGTCACCATTGCCTAAAGGAAAACGCCGATAGCCATTGTGGGCTAATGGGCCATTTAATGCAATTCGAGGAAATAATAAGTATCGCTTGCCATCGCGATTGTCTTTTTTATAACCCGGGATAGTGATTCGTGTCATTAAAGTATAAAAAACTTGATGATGGCTGGTTTCAATCTCTTCCGTTTTCCAAAAACATTCATCAAATTGAAAAATGGATTGTTTGCATTTAGTAAGGGCTTCCTCCCGAGAAGTGGTTTCTAATCTATCTTGCCAGGATCGAAAATAATTATTCTTTTTTTCTGGATGATTTTCATCTAAAAAGCCTGTTTCGATAAGATATCCATGTTTTTGGATTTTCTTAAGCAATGCTTGCCCCACCGATCCAGCTTGAGCAATAAACTGCTCAACAAAGAGCGCATCATGAATAAAAGTCCTGCCACCGTGATATTTTTTGACGGATTTATGACAAAAAAACAATAGTCGTTCGGGCATAAACCGTTGATATAAAATCTCATTGTGTGGCAATAAAAACTTATCTTGGGGATAGTGATCTGTTTCGCGCATTGATTTGGATAGATATTTTAATTGAGTTCGTCCACAAGTCATTCCCCCCCATTGAAATTGCTCTTCATCTCCAAACCCAAGGATATCGAGCAATTCGTTGGGAAGAATCCCGGGTGGTTCCGATTGAATTCCTGTATTGATGATCTGCAAAACACCAAATTCATCAAATTGCTGTTTGGCGATAAGTAACCGTTTTTTTGTTAAATTTCCCTTAGCATCAAATACTCGCATGCTAAATTTTTCTTCCCATTGAAATTGGGACGGGGGAAGTTGATATCGATCTTCTTGATGAGATCGAACCGGTTTTGCTCTCGGAAGAACGTGATCGTTCGATTGAAATTGTTGCCAAATAGGATTATAAACATTCTTCACATCTGCAAATCCAGCCATGCCAACTAAAATTTCACGATTATCATTATAAGCCTCTCTTGAATGCCCATATCGAATATTATCCATTAATATGATATCACCTAGTGACCAGTCTATGCCTTGACGAGTGATTAAGTAGGCATGTAATAAAATATTGACGTCTTGTTCCGTTAAAGCAGAACCATTCCCCAATAGGAATTGCCTATATCCATTTCGTGCATGGGGTGGATCTAATGCAATTCTTGGAAAGCGTAAATAACGATTGCGATCAGTATCGACGATAAACGCGGGTAACGTAATCTGAGTCATTAATGTATTGTCATCGTTCCACCAGGCGCTATCATATCGATCGGCTTGATCTAAACAGGTATTTAAGACAACTTTTTTATCTTGCGTTTGAAAACGTTCTTGCCATGACTGGAAATAGTTATTTTTTTTGTATGGATGATGTTGGTCAAGAAATCCGGTTATGAAGGTCATGCCATAAGTGCTCAATTGATGAAGTAATTGTTCCCCCCCTTTTTGGGACGCAATATGGCGCTCAACTTGAGTCGCATCATGTAAAAAAGTACGTCCACCCGTTTTCGGAGGAATCGTGCAAAATAATAAAACCCTTTCAGGACAGTAACGTTGATATTGAATCTCATTATTGGGGAGTAAATATAAGTGCGGAGGATAGTAATCCATTCGCCTTAAACCAGGTGCTGCCCACTGAGTTTGCCAAAGCTCGCTTGTTCGCCCTCCTTGTTGAAACTGATTGCTACTTCCAAATCCTCCTAGTAAATGCATCAGATTTAGGAGTTCTTCTTGTCGTTGCAAACCGGTATGAATCACATGAACCGCGCCGTGTTGTTGAAATTGCTTATAAATTTCTTCGCAACAAGCAGAATCTAAGCGATTTTCCGCGCTAAAAACACGCATACTAAATGCTTCTTCATGCATTTTTTCAACTGTTGCGGAATAATTATACATAATGTCCTCCCTCATAACCTTCCTCTCCTGCTTGGAAAAAGAAATCTGTCATTTTAAATTTTTTTTCATTCATGTAAAAAATACATTGAGGAATTAAAAAAGCATCATCACGTGATGGTTGAATGAGATCTGAAAGAGGGCATTCTGAACTCATTATTTCCAAAAATCCATCATTTATCAAACAAGTGGCGTCTAAAAAACGATGTTTGTTCTTTATAAACCATTTTGCATTGCTTTCTGCCGGAATTGATAATTGTTCTAAATCCACGTGGATCACGTGCCGAAAAATTGCCTTTTCGTTAATTAAACAATAAGAATAGCCTTCAACAAATAGTCTTACATTGTAGACAAAGTGACCTTCTTTTGTTTTGAGTGGACAACGTTGATTGGCGATAATTAACCTGGAAATGATACGTTGGATCGCTTGAGGAGAACCGTTGGTCTGCCATTCTAGCAAAAGAGCTTCAAGGGAAAATACAGGAAATAAATAGAGCCGATCGTCATTGATCACTAGCGCATTCACGGCAACTTCATGTTCTTTCGCATTAAGTTTATTTGAGATCTGTTGATAAATAATATCATATTGTGTAATAAATGCTTGTGCTTTCTTTATTAATTCCGGTGGGCAAGGCTCGTCACAGGGTAATAAATAAGGATGCAGTTCATTTTGTACGGTTTGCTTAAGCGTCTCATACTCCGGATCGTACATCTCAATGGTCATGTTGTCGTGTTGACGCCTCGAATTCATTAACATCATTAAACCTTGATCCATTGAAAATCGCTGTTCGATTTGAAGTAAAGGAAAAAATTTAAAAAAGAAAGAGAAATCAAAAAGATGAAAAAATAATGCAGATGCGTAATTAGTATAAAGACTTTTTTGAGAAAAAAAATAAGTATAATGCGATAAATGGACAAAAAGGTCGACTAAAGGTAAGAGCAGGGGATAATGTTGTTTTGCAAGGAGATGCCCCTGCTCAAACCCCATTAAAAAAACTAATCCTTGTGCCACTTGTTTTCGATATTCGAGATAAAATATTTTTTCAATGCGTTTTATTAAGATCGGTTCCTGTTGAAATGGAGTAAGGTGCAATAGATTATTTAATACCAATAATTGACCTTGTTGTTCAAATCCAAAGTAATTGTCGATGTAGTTCGGTGTAAAACTATACTGTGCTTGCCTGCCTTTAACACCACAAATGGTATCATAATCAATCAAGTGACCTTGTAACGAAATATTGCCAGAAGACCAGGCGCCGTGCAGAATTCGAGCTATAAATTTTTTTGCCTCCAATTGCGCAAATGCTTTCACTGTTTTTAAATATATTTTGGGGGTGAGTGGATGACGGACATAAAGTAAATGCGTAATTCTGTCTAAGGAACCATTTAAATCGATTCGTATGATTTTGCAGCTTTTATGATTAATCCGCAAAATAGCTAATATAGGAGATAGTTTTCCTTCAAATTCGTCAAATAATGCATTTCCTATGATAGTAGACCAGATCCCATCCTCCATATTTAAAATACCCGAAGAATGATAAGGGCTGGGCGAGACCGCCAAAGGTGTTTTTTCTCCCTTAATATTAAACCATCGACCGGTGTAATAGGCGCGGCCAGATCCTAAGTTTCCATCTAGAGATGTGCCAAAACGATCTTCAGCCTGCCTATCTACATAGGCCCACCCGCATTGTGTTCCTGTAGATATGGTTTTATTAAGGGTGACACTAAATAATTTTTGAATAATATCCGAACGTTTAGACCATCCGTCATCTTGCTCATAACATTCTGAAAAATCAGTAATATTCCGTAACCCGTGGCTTAAATCATTCACCATTTGTTCAGGATCTTCATGAGTAAATAACAATGAAAATAGCTGCTTATTCACATAGATAGGTTTAAGAAGCAATTTAGACTGATAAAGTGGGAGCTTTAAGAAAATAGTTTTATCCAAGCGATGAACACAATTTGGGTCTGCAAAAAGATCAATCATATTATACTATTCCCTTAAAAGTTGTACCCGTCTGTTAAAACAATATACAATAAACGCTTACTCTTCAATGTGAGATTGACATGTCATCTGCAACAACCACATGGACAGATGTCTTCGCCGACGAAAAATCGCAACCTTATTTCAAGGCTATTGTGCAGTTTTTGGCAAATGAACAACTTGCCGGGAAAACAATTTATCCGCCACAAGACTATCTATTCAATGCATTTAAAGAAACCCCTTATAATGAAGTCAAAGTCGTCATTTTAGGGCAAGATCCTTACCACGGCCCTGGACAGGCACATGGCCTTTCTTTTTCAGTCCAGCAGGATGTTCGAGTACCACCTTCCTTAAAAAATATTTTTAAGGAATTAAAGAATGATTTAAATATCCCCATTGCTTCGCATGGTTGTTTAAATCAGTGGGCGAAACAAGGTGTATTATTATTGAATACATCACTGAGTGTTGAACGCGGCAAACCTCAGTCACATGCTCATATTGGGTGGGGCACCTTCACCGATAATGTCATTCGTAAACTCAATGATCATCCTGAACCATTGGTATTTATGTTATGGGGAGCACACGCACAAAGCAAAAGCCATTTCCTTGATATGAAGAAACATCTTGTATTGGCTGCTGCGCACCCCTCGCCATTTTCAGCACACCGTGGTTTTCTTGGCTGCGGTCATTTTTCAAAAGCAAACACGTTTCTAGTAAACAATGGCCGTAAACCAATTGAGTGGGCCATTTAACCTGGAAAAAGCAGTTGAAGGCTACTACGATAGCCTATTGCACTGAAACTTAAGGACAGGTAGCTCGGGGTCTTTTTTCAGGCAGCCTTGTTCAATACTCAGAACCTGATAAACTCATCCATTTACTTTTACCAGGAGAGTTCCATGCCCTTTTTACTGCCGAAATTACCTTATGAGATGGACGCGTTGAGTCCACACATTTCTCAGGAAACCTTAGAATATCATTATGGCAAACATCATAACACGTACGTAGTCAATTTAAATAAGCTCGTTGAAAACACTCAATATGAAACGATGTCACTCGAGGACATTATTAAAACCTCATCCGGTGGTATTTTTAACAATGCGGCGCAAGTATGGAATCATACGTTTTATTGGAATTGTTTGTCACCTAATGGTGGGGGTGAGCCACAGGGCAAATTAGCGGATGCGATCAATAAAACATTTGGATCATTCGCAATCTTCAAAGAAAAATTTACTCAAGCATCAATTACTACGTTTGGCTCAGGTTGGGGATGGCTTGTGCAAGATGCGCAAGGAAATTTATCAATTATCAGTACAAGTAATGCAGGAACACCGATGACGGAAGGCCTGCATGCGTTGTTAACTTGCGATGTTTGGGAACATGCCTATTATATTGATTATCGTAATATGCGCCCCAATTATATGGCTGCATTTTGGGAGCTTGTGAACTGGGAATTTGTGTCTAGCCAATTATTAGGGAGCTGACATGGGGCTCATTACCACCTATAACCCGTTACCCATTTCGTTTACACATGGGAAAGGAGTTTGGTTGTATGCGGAAGATGGAACGGCTTATCTCGATAGCTTCAGTGGAATAGCGGTATGTGGATTAGGGCATGCGCATCCCGATGTGACAAAGACGATCCAAGAGCAAGCGGCCAAGCTCATTCACACTTCAAATGCGTTTCATATTGTCGAACAAGAACGACTTGCTGAGAAATTAACCCGCATTTCTGGAATGGAGCAGGTTTTTTTTGCAAATTCGGGTGCGGAGGCTAATGAAGCGGCAGTAAAATTATCGCGTTTATACGGACACAAAAAGGGCATTGAAACACCTTCAATGATTGTAATGAATGGTGCATTTCATGGTCGAACAATGGCGACGCTTACCGCATCAGGAAGTCGAAAGGTGCAAGCCGGATTTGAACCATTGGTCCCTGGCTTTGTTCGTGCTCCTTTCAATGACCTTCATGCGATTCAAACCATTGCGGCTAATCGTGATGATATTGTTGCGGTGATGCTTGAGCCGATTCAGGGCGAAGGCGGAGTGTATGTTGCAGATGAGTCATATCTCCGTGCTCTGGCTGCACTGTGTGAGCAACATGATTGGTTATTGATTCTAGATGAGGTTCAAACTGGAAACGGGCGAACCGGGCATTATTTTTCTTGTATGGATGTAGGAATTAAACCTGATATCATCACGACCGCAAAAGGGCTGGGTAATGGTATGCCGATCAGCGCTTGCTTAATGCGCGGAATAGCGTGTGATTTGTTTAAGCCAGGAAATCATGGATCAACATTTGGCGGGAATCCGCTTGCTTGTGCTGTGGCTTCGACGGTGATTGATGTGATTGAGCGTGATCGGTTGTGTGAAAAAGTCACTAAAAATAGCGTTATCCTGCGTGAAAAATTATTTCATGAGCTAGGGGATCATCCCAATGTGCGTGGAATTCGTGGTAAGGGATATATGTTAGGGCTTGAGCTTGATCGACCTGCAAGTGAGATACGGATGCTGGGCTTAGCAAATGGTGTATTGATGAATGTGACTGCGGACTGTGTCGTTCGAATCATGCCGCCTTTGATTATCAACGAGCATGAAACAGACGAGTTGGTGAGTCGAATTGCGAAATCAGTACGTGAATTTTGCCGGGTATAAATGAGATCGTCATTGCGAATGCAGCGCTGCAATCGCAATGACGCGCAGTATTCCTCTATTGCGGCGGTTGTAGCGGCTGAGGCTGCACTGAGTGAGCGAGCTGGAAGATCATGACGCTATTTGTTAATAATAACCGCTCTTGTTGTTGGCGGCTTAAGTATAATTGATAATTAATTTCTGAGAGTAAAACGGCTATTTCTTTTTGTATCGTTGCAGGTGAAGCGGTGTTGATTTGATCAAGCCATTGAGGCGATTGCCCACCTTTTGATAGAGTCGGGTCATAGAGTCGTCTTGTCGCCATGTAATATTCGTTTAGAGCTTGGCTTGTTGACGCCTTTGAACCATCTGGAGATTGTGGTATGCGTTTTGATAATATTTCATATAAATTTGCTACCCCCACGGATGTTTGTGCTGCAACGGTTCTCAGACCTGCTAAATAAGTTGCTAGCAACTGTTGGGCATTAGCGGTCCGCGTAATCGCGGCAGTGGTTGCCGGCGCTACCGGTGCTGGGAGGCCCATCGCTTGATTGTACAGTATTTGATAGGTTGCCAGATTTGTTTGTGTCGGGGGTGCAACCACCGCGGAGGCATAACGTATGAAGTTTGCAGCTTCTTGTGCTTCGCCCACAGCGGTTAAACCCACCGGTGTTGATGCGGCATTACCACTACTATTGGATTGGTTTGATGCATTTGACGTTGAATAGAGTAACGGACCAATCAGTGCATTACTGTTTAATTGCTTGATGACGCTTGGATCTAATGTAAATAATGATTCTAGGTTTGTCGGATCGGGAAACGAGTTTCCCAATACATTTAGCCCGATCTGTGACTGATATTTTGCGGGACTGCCGCAACACTTGCTGGTCAGGTCGCCTTTGGTTGTACTGCCACTCGTACACGATGGAACAATGGAACAAAAAGAAAAGTCTGGCGTCGTGAGCATGTCCAAAATCGTTTGGCTTACAGGGTTATTCTGATACGGCATTTGGTCTATAAGGGCATTAACCGATAGCGTGCCACTTTGAGCTGGTACATTGTAGGGTGGGTTTTGAAGGACGTAACTGTTGTTGTAACCACCTGTCGCCGATTGGTTACGATTTAATACAGTGAGTGGTGATCCGCTCGTTGGATCTACGATAATTTTATGAAAAATGGTGCCCAACGATAAGAGTAAATCTGTTTTTTGAATGGCATGTACGGATTTTCCGTCCCCATCTAATAAAGTATTTACAGGAGTCTGAGGCGTTTTAGTGAGGTCATAACCGAAGTAACTGCCGAAATTCTGTAAATATTGCGGTAGTGGATCAGAGCCGGCTTCCTGGCTAAACCCTGATGACGTTGATGTCAGGTAGATGAGACCAACAGCTCCAACACGAGTGATCATTTTTTTTAAGATGAAGTCCTTTTTCATTATTCGTCTCCTCCTTCAAGAGCCCGTAAGACAAGTTTCAGTCGATATTCACAAAAAACACGAGATATCAGTCGAAGTCGTTCAAAAACTATATTTCGCTTTAAAAAAAATCCTGCGGGATCGTCGCTTGATAGTGTATTTTGCTCCGCATGCATGAGCACTTTTGATGCGCTACCGGGGTGAGCCATATCGAGCGTCTGTAGTAGACGTAATCCTCGGCCTGTTTTGATGTTGCCAACAATTCGGATGAAACTATCCTTTTGGCCAAGCAGCTCCATGTCAATGCCCGCAATATCATCTAATACCTCTCCAAGCTTTTTCATGGCCTCCTCAAGCTCGGGGTTTCCGTCCAGTGTCCATTCTTCCACACTTTCCATAAACGTTACAACTCGGTAAATCATGGGGTCAACATATTCAGACCAATATTGGGCAGAAGCAGCGTGGCTAAGATCTGGCATAATTTACCCTTTAATAATTTATGAAATAAAATTTACGAAACATGATTGCAGTATATAAGTTTGCTGTCTAATATAGAAATAGAGAGTAAGGTAAATACAACCCCATTGGCAAACATAAGCTCTATTATGACAAATAAAAAAACTAAGTCAAAAATTAGTGCGGCAATCGCCCGGAGGTTTAATTTCTCTGCCTGGAGTGACTGGCAGCGGATTAAATCGGGAGGTCAATATATTGCAAAGGGTGCTAAACAGGTTTTTATTCCTAGCCCTACGCTTTCTACAGAGTCATTTTCTGAGGCTCAACGCCGAATGAAATTGACCGATGAGACTTTGGCTGATCGTGGTCGATCCTTGTGGTGGATTAGTATCCTAATGCTTGTTATGTCGGTCGCTTTATTGATTTATTCTATTTATCACTTTGCTTTTGGAACCATTCATTCAGCAATTCTAACACTCTCATTGTCAGCAGTATCACTGACGTTCGCCTTTAAGTATCATTTTTGGTATTTTCAAATTACACAGCGTAAGTTGGGCTGTACGGTTGGTAATTGGTTTCGTGAGGGAGTTCTGGGGAGAAAGGGATGAATAAATTTTTGTTTGCGCTGTTCTTCTCGCTGTTCCCAATACTCGTGTTTTCAGATGACACGATTACATTTGCTCCTCCAACAACAGATTATTCTGTCCGATATTTAGCGGATATTTTTGGCATAGTGGATGGTGTTTTACATGGCACCGGCAGCCAGATTTTGGGTAGTATTTTCGAAGTGTTTAATGCGGCGGTTATGGCGTTAGGCGGGATGATTATTACTTACACGATGTTAGTGTCAACGATGAACACTGCCCATGAGGGCGAGATGTTGGGTAAAAAATGGAATTCCATTTGGGTGCCTGTTCGTGCGACGGCTGGTTTCGCATTACTTATACCGAAAGCATCAGGCTATTGTTTACTGCAAATTTTTGTGATGTGGGTTGTGGTTCAAGGCGTAGGTGCGGCGGATAAACTATGGAATGCAGCATTGGGTTACTTGAATCGTGGCGGTGTGATTATTCAGCAACAACAAAATCCGGTTGATGCACTGACATCGACGGCCCCTGCGACGGTGATGATGATTGGGGCGATGAATATACTTTCGGGCCAAGTGTGTATGCTTGCGGTACAAAAAACACTTGAGCAAAAGCTAGATTCGTTAAAACGTTTAGACGGGGCAAATGGAAATTCAGTATGTAATGCGATCGGCGTCAGCCCCTCGTTTAAAGCGTTTTGTAATAGTGGTTCTGTGCCTAATTTCGCGGATACAGTTGATGCTGTTGCGGCGCAGAATTTAGTTACCCCTAGTGGCGGCGCTCCATCGACAGCAACATCCGTTACGGTTCCTATGCCCAATTTTAAATTGACGGATAAACTCTATAGTCGATTTAATGGTATTTGTGGATCGATTCAATGGAACATGATGACGGCATCGCAATCTAGCTCCTTACAAAGCAGTGGATTGACCTCAGGAGAATTTCAGACAGCAGTGAAGGCGAGGGCAATTGCTGTTCAGCAAATGTATACCGATTTATTAATGGTCGCTCAAGTTATGGTGGGTAATGACCCTGAGTTCGCAATTAATTCTACGCCGAGTCTTCCTCCTCCGTCTAATGGACAAAAGCCAAAACCGCCGAGTCTTATGGAGGGTCAAATAGGCGCGCATGATAAATTGAGTAAGGCTAATTCGTTTTATACTTCATGGGCAACAGTAGCGTTCGGAGAGCCACTTAATCTCTCAAACGATGTTTGCACCGATAGTACTTCTCCAAACTGTCACAATTGGGGTTTGCCCGATGGTGGAGGCAGTGCTTTATTGAATGGGACGGAGCTTCAAGGTGCGGTTCTCGACTATATTGGGGTGATGCAACCGACTTTGACCTTGTTGGCTCAAGCGAGTGCGGGGAATTCAGCAGCTCAATCAAAAGCGTTTATAGAAACTGCGGAACGTCAAGGTTGGATTATGGCTGGAACGTACTTTTTTGATTTGGTTGTTCTCAATAATCAGAATCTGAATAATGCAACCGGCAGTAATGGAGTGGACAGTGATTCCGGCTTAGACGGTAGTCAGTTCAGTTTGACGGGCATACAAGCGTCATTTCCTCTGTCATCGGGCTCGACCTGCGCAACGAGTACTGGTAATCCTATATTGTGTGAGCTGGTTCAGGGCGACTCCAGTGTGCTTGCGCCGATTATATCTTTGTTTACGGGCCAATCGTTCCCTACGATTACGACGGGTAGTGCGTCACCATCTGCCAATCCTGCCATCCCTCCGATAGCTATTTTTAAAACGCCCCCCATTGCCTCCGTGGC
Organism: Legionellaceae bacterium UBA6148; assembly: GCA_002423125.1. Taxonomy (GTDB): domain Bacteria; phylum Pseudomonadota; class Gammaproteobacteria; order Legionellales; family Legionellaceae; genus UBA11403. Next base: position 42,434 of record DIUW01000005.1, read on the forward strand.
TGGAAAACCGTCGTCCACCGTGTTTAGTTATTTACAAAATGCCAATGTTATTCGATTGCCAGGCACTCCTGCTCCTCAACCATTAATGTTTGCCAATATGATGCAGGTTCATTTTAACCATACTAGCTTTCAGATGCCAAATGTCAATTTTTCGTGCATGGGCATTTATATATTTGCAGAATTTTGTATCGGGCGATGGATCGGTGAAATTATATACAATATCGTCATTAATACCGTGATAAGCTTCTTCACATCGATGCTCGAGACACTCATCTACGGCTTCCTTATGACGGCACTAACCATTCCTTTAGAAGCATTTGCGGTGATATTTAAAGTTGGAGTTCAAATACTGGATGTCCCTGGAATAAACCCTATTGTTGCATTAGCGAATATGGGGACTTATTACATCAACTTCGTGGGTAAATTGTGGTTTATCATGCTGGTGGGCCAACTCGTCAATCTCGTTCTATCGATTGTTGGTATCGTCATGTTGCCGATAATGGCGATGGCGATGCCGGTGGTGATCGCGTGGTCGATTATTATGCTTGGGATCGGTATGACCACTGCGTATTATGTTCCTTTGATCCCTTACATGATTTTTACTTTTGGAGCGATTGCTTGGTTTATGGCCGTGGTTGAAGCAATGGTTGCTGCACCCATTGTGGCTCTGGGGATTATTCATCCCGAGGGACATGATGCATTTGGTAAAGGTGAGGCGGCTATTATGATTTTGATGAATGTCTTTTTAAGACCCGCAATGATGATTATTGGTTATATTGCAGCGATTTCATTGTCTTATGTGGGTGTTTGGTTGCTGAATGCAAGTTTTGATCATGCCGTTGCTTTTATGCAACCGAGTGAGGCCGATGGTATGAGCGCAGGGCATGCGGCTGGAGACTTGGGGAAATTAGCCGGAGCCGGTGCTGCGGCATTAGCAGCCGGACCGGTAGGAATAGCAGCAGCAGCTGGTATAGGTGGAATAGTAAATGCTTATGAAGCGAATCATAATACGCAAATTCCAGGGACTGGGGCCGTGAGTGGGGGTTATGTCGAGTGGGCAGGGGTATTTGCTTACTTTTTTTCTATTTTAATTTATACCATGATGTATATGACAATTGTTGAAAAAGCATTTACATTAATTTCGGTTCTTCCTGACAAAGTACTTCGTTGGATCGGTGGTCAGCCTGAAAGTCATGGTCAAGATGCTGCTCAATGGATGACTGAGTCGAAAGGGAAGGTGGAGAAAGCGGGAGAGAAGTCGGGTGATTCTATGGCGCAAGCTGGGAAAGGCGTTATGGGTGGAATTTCTCCTCCTGACACAGGTGGTGCAGATGCTTCGAAGGGAGCATCTGCACCACCTGCAGGAGGAGAAATTCCGCCCGTGTAACGTCTCGGAATATTCAAGATGCTTTATCTCAACCTATTTGAGGTGAAGCAGATGAGCTATAATCAACCATTCATAGATCACTGGCTCAACTACCAATAAAGCCTACGCATTATTTAATATCATGCTGCCGCGCTGCGCTTACCGGCTCATTTTTTGTGTTTGTTTCCTCTGTACACGACAATTTTTCATGTGAAAGCTCCTGATGAATTTAAAACAAAATCAGGCCGCCAATATAAAAGTCTTGCCGATCTCAATCAGCAAGCGCTCACTTGGTGTGAAACCCAAGCATCGAATCGTCCTTGTCCTGAGGACAAAAGCAAAACGGTTCACGAGATTTTCTTAGATGAACAACCGAGCTTGATTTCACTGCCTGATAATCCCTATCCCTGTAACGAAGTTGAGACAGTCACTGTTGGCAAAACACCTTATGTCCGTTTCGATTTAAATGATTACTCAGTGCCTCACACCCACGTCCGGATAAAATATTACACGCAACCT
>DIUW01000038.1 GCA_002423125.1 Legionellaceae bacterium UBA6148
TATAGTTATAGTTATAGTTATAGTTTTACGTTTCCCAATGACTGTCGTCCCGGAATTTAGCGCGACTTGGCGATCCTGCGAGCTTAGTCGTGCTTAATGTCCGGGATCCATTTCTCATGAAGCAAAAATCCTCAAAAAAAATCCCAAATTGTGACCAAACGAAGTATATGATAAGCTAACCGCATTTTTACAGATATCAAGGAAAATAACATGTTTAAAATCATAAAATTTGGCATGCTGATTGTGGTTAGTGTGATCATTATTGCATGTGTTCCAAAGGAAAGCCCAAATGGGTACCTCGATAGCTCAATGGTGACTAATATTGTCAAAAAAAATTTGGTGAATCAATTAGGTGCACAAGGGCTTCTCATTAGAGTTAAAACATACCGAGATGAAGTGCAACTCAATGGCGTTGTTGATAATCAGAAGACAAAGCATCAAGCGGGACTTATTGCCGCGAGTGTGGAAAATGTAAAACACGTTCGTAATGATTTGACAATTAAATAATGGATTAAGCTATGTATGATGAACACGATACGATAAAAGGATTTGATGATGAATTGTGGTCTGCCATTGAAAATGAGCGGCATCGTCAAGAAAATCACCTCGAATTAATAGCGTCGGAAAATTATGTTAGCCCTCGTGTATTGCGTGCTCAAGGGTCAATCTTGACCAACAAGTATGCCGAAGGATACCCAGGTAAGCGTTATTATGGTGGCTGTGAATTTGTGGATGTTGCCGAGCGCTTGGCCATTTCGCGTGCGAAAACGTTGTTTGGTGCAGACTATGTGAATGTTCAACCACACTCAGGTTCACAAGCCAATGCGGCAGCGATGATGGCTTTATTGGATCCAGGTGATTTGATTCTCGGAATGGCGTTACCTCATGGTGGGCACTTGACCCATGGTTCGTCAGTGAATTTTTCGGGAAAACTGTATCGTGCAATGCATTATGGTCTTGATATTCAAACGGGCTTGATTAACTATGATGAACTTGAAGCAATGGCCATTGAACATAAGCCTAAGCTGATTATTGCGGGTTTCTCGGCTTATTCTCAAGTTATTGATTGGGAGCGATTTCGTAAAATAGCGACACACGTTGGTGCTTGGTTGATGGCTGATATGGCGCACGTCGCGGGTCTTGTTGCAGCGGGTGTTTACCCCTCTCCCATTCCTTATGCGGATGTCGTTACAACAACAACCCATAAAACCTTAAGAGGACCGCGTGGAGGGCTTATTCTTGCTAAGGCGAATGAAGCCATTGAAAAAAAATTAAATTCGGCCGTTTTTCCTGGAACACAAGGTGGGCCTTTGATGCATGTTATTGCGGCAAAAGCGGTTGCGTTTGCTGAGGCATTACAACCTGAGTTTAAGCAATATCAACTCCAAGTGCTGTTGAATGCTAAAGCCATGGCACGAGAGTTAATAAGACGTGGGTATCGTATTGTGTCAGGGGGTACTGAAAATCATTTGTTGTTGTTGGACTTAATTGACAAACATATTACAGGTAAAGATGCCGATGCAGCATTGAGTCGGGCGAATATTACCGTAAATAAAAATGCTGTGCCCAACGATCCCCTTTCGCCTTTTGTAACCAGTGGCTTACGCTTAGGCACGCCAGCCGTTACAACGCGAGGGTTTAAAGAAAAAGAAATGACCTTAATAACAGGGTGGATTGCAGATATTTTGGATGATATGAATAATGAGCACACGATCGACAGAGTTCGTTCTCAAGTGCTGGCATTATGTCGTGAATTTCCTGTTTATCATGGAAATATTATATAGGGATTGGATCTGTTCGGGTATAGTCCGTATTATTCCTTTCAAGGATGTATAATTATGTTTTGTCCTTTTTGCCAAGAACAAGAAACAAAAGTGATTGATTCTCGCTTGATTGCTGAGGGAGCTCAAGTCCGTAGACGGAGAGAGTGTCTTCTTTGCCATGAGCGTTTTACAACGTTTGAGGTCGCAGAGCTTGTGATGCCACTGATCGTTAAACGAGATGGAGCAAGAGAGGCGTTTAATATTAATAATTTACGATCAGGAATATTGCGCGCACTCGAAAAAAGGCCAGTGAGTATTGAGCGGGTTGAAGAGTCGCTTGTGAGTATAATGACTAAAATCAGGCGTAATGGTGATCGTGAAATCCCTTCAAGTCAGGTCGGTGAGTGGGTAATGGAGCAACTATATAGCCTAGACCATGTCGCTTATGTACGATTTGCATCGGTTTATAAACGCTTCAAAGACGTGAGTGAATTTAGGCATACAATTGAAAAAATGAATGATGATCAGTTAATAAAATAACCTATTTGAGGTAGTTGTGGATAAAGAATCAATTCGAGGTAAACGACGCGCAAGACGATTAGCGTTACAAGCACTTTATCAGTGGCATATGTCCGGTACTGACTTGAATGAAATCGATGCCCAATTTCGTGCGGTCACTAATATGGAACGGGTTGATACGGATTATTTTTGCAGCTTATTTTATGGAGTTTCTAAAGAAGTCACTGTGCTGGAAGCGGCTTTTTCCCCTTTTTTAGATCGACTTGTCGGTGAGCTTAACCCTATAGAACTAACCGTACTGCGGTTGAGTACCTATGAATTAATACATCATCCCGAGATTCCATATCGAGTCATATTGGATGAAGCAGTTATGCTTTCAAAAGAATTTGGTTCGCAAGATGGACATCGTTATGTGAATGGTGTGATGCATAATCTCGCTAAACAAGTGCGAGCAATTGAAATCAATCGTGATTCAAGTGAATGAATTTTCGCTTATAAATGATTATTTTAATTCAATAGCACCTCATCGAGATGATGTGCTATTCGGCATAGGTGATGATGCAGCTTGTGTTCGCGTGCCTGCTGACATGGATTTACTCGTTAGTACGGATACGTTAGTTGAGAACGTACATTTTCGATCGGACTGGGATGCATATGACATTGCCTGGCGATCGGTCAATGTGAATGTGAGTGATATGGCCGCCATGGCAGCGTTACCTTGTTGGGTATCGCTCGCACTGACTTTGCCAACGTTCGATGAGTCATGGTTAAGGCGATTTTCATTAGGGCTTTCTGATGCTCTGCGTGATTATAATATCGCGCTTATTGGGGGTGATACGACACGAGGCCCCTTGACGATTACACTCACTATTCATGGTCTAGCACCAAAAGGTCAAGCGATTCGACGTAGTGGGGCAAACGTTGGTGATGCAATTGTTGTGAGCGGAGCATTAGGGGCGGCTGCTCAGGCAGTTGTAGATGAACCAATGGTTGATGCTCATTTGAGATCCATTTTAATGGATAAGTTACTCCGTCCTCGGCCGCGACTTGATTTAATGGATTTACTCAGAAGTCATGCAACCGCTGCGATTGATATTTCCGATGGACTAAGCGCTGATTTGAACCATATTCTTAATGCGAGTCAGGTGGGCGCTACTCTTGATCTTGCAAGTATTCCAGTACATCCTTTCGTACAACAGATCCAGAAAGCCAATGCGATTGAGTTTGCATTAAGCGGAGGAGATGACTATGAGCTGTGTTTTACTGTTCCACTAAAGGCACTGCATTATTTTACGGATGCAGGATTGGGCTGCTGTTGTGTGGGAATGATAGAATCAGATCCGGGTTTAAGGGCGAAGACATCAACGGGCGATATTGTGCCACTTACTGTAAAAGGGTATTCTCATTTTTAGAGGGGAGAATCATCATCATGACATCATTTTCAAAAAAAGTATGGCAAAATCCTGCTTACTTCATTGCTTTTGGTTTTGGCAGTGGCCTCAGTCCTATTGCACCAGGAACGTTTGGCACACTCGCGGCCATTCCTGTTTATCTGTTATTGTCTTGTTATTCATGGCCAGTTTATTGGGTATTAACCTGCGCTGCATTTGTTTTGGGCGTCAAGGTGAGTGACATTGTTTCGCGTGAGTTAGGTGAGCATGATTACAAAGGCATTGTTTGGGACGAAATTGTTGGTTATTTGTTAGTGATGTTTATGGTCCCCAAAGGAATCATTTGGATGGTTTTGGGATTCATATTATTCCGGCTTTTTGATATTTGGAAGCCTCAGCCTATACGCTGGGTTGATGAGCGTATACAGGGTGGTTTTGGTATTATGTTGGATGATGTTCTAGCTGCAGTCCCTGCATGGGCCATTTTACAGCTGCTATACTGCGCGCGGCCACAATTTGCGGTTTTTTGACGACTGCTATTTTTGTTCCAGTTGAGCGTTTAAAGCGCAGCGCAATGGCTATTCATTGTCAAGCTGTAAACGCTCAATCTGGGACAAAAAGAGCAAGGCAAAAACCGCAAATTGTGGCCGCGCGCAGTATAAAATATAAATTAGGATAAAAATATGAATGAAAATCATAAGGAGTTGTTCAGTATCGGCTTGACGGTCAGTATCGTCCTCTTATCATTATTTGTTATTCAACGCTTTGTTCCTTCATTGGTATGGGCTGGTGTTATTGCGATGGCAAGTTATCCATTGTACAAACGTTGGCGCCGAACATTCGGTAATCGAACTAATTTAGCAGCAACTTTATTTACCTTGTTATTGGTATTAATCGTTCTTGTGCCGCTCAGTTGGCTCGTAAAAATCTTGGTGCAAGAGTTGCAATTATTTATTAATTATTTGCAGATTATTAATCGTGACGGTGGTCATGCGCCGATATTTTTTCATGATTTGCCATGGTATGGGGCAGACTTAGAGGCCTATTGGGATGAGAATATTGGTAAGCCGGGTAGTGTGAAGTTACTATTATCTAATTTACATATATCATTAACGCCAGCCAGTTATTACATCAAACAAATTGGTTCAGATATTGCCCATAGAGGATTTCAGTTAGGGTTTACCGTGATGTGTCTCTTTTTCTTTTACCGGGATGGAGATGATTTAATGATTCAGATGAATCATATCGGCGAGTACTGTTTAGGGCGTCGTTGGTTTCGTTATGCAGATAAACTACCTTCAGCAATACGTGCAACCGTGAATGGTACCGTTGCTGTAGGAATGTGTGTTGGTATTTTAATGGGATGTTGCTATGCCTTAGTTGGATTTCCTGCTCCAACGCTTATCGGATTTGTGACTGCATTCGCTGCGATGATTCCTTTTGTGGTTCCCGTTGTCTTTCTGGTGGTTGCACTGGTTTTGGTGTGTAATGCGCAATTAATTGCTGCGTTGATTGTGGTTATTTGGGGAACAGTCGTGATGTTTGTTGCTGATCACGCAGTGAAGCCTGCGATGATTGGTGGCGCTATCCGTTTACCTTTTTTAGCCGTATTATTTGGAATTCTAGGTGGTGTTGAAACATTTGGTTTGTTAGGACTGTTTGTCGGACCGATAATCATGGTGTTATTTATGACATTGTGGCATGAGTCACAGGGTCAGCAGACCTAACTAATGTGATCATAAATTTCACAGTTTCCGTTTTATTCCTGCAGAGGCCATAATTTTCGTGACGATTTCTTCAATCGAATAACGTGTTGAATTAATATAAGGGATATTTTCATTGCGATACATGGTTTCGACCTCATTGACTTCAAGTCGGCATTGTTCAATGCTTGCATATCGGCTATTTGGCCTACGCTCGCTGCGAATTTCTTGTAATCGAGAGGGGTCGATGGTCAAACCAAATAATTTATTTTTATAAGGTCGTAGTGATTCAGGCAGGCAAAAATAGGATAAATCATCATCAGTAAACGGATAGTTTGCCGCCAGCACTCCAAATTGTAGGGCCATATAAAGACAACTCGGAGTTTTACCACTTCGGGATACGCCAATGAGAATAATGTCTGCGCTTGCGTAACCACTGATTTTGATACCGTCATCGTGCGCTAAGGTATAATTGACCGCATCAATGCGGTGGGTGTAAGTTGCAAGATCAGCCACCGCATGTGTTCTACCCACGCGATAGGATGACTTCATCTGAAGCTCTTCTTCCAACGGCCCTAAAAATGCACTGAATAAGTCAAAAATACAAGCGTTGGATCCTCGAATGCATGCGCTGATCTTTTCATCAACGAGTGTCATGAAAACAAGCGGTTTCAGACCGGTTTCCTCGTAACATTGATTAAGACGTTTAGCCATTTCTTCTGCTTTTTCAATTGAGTCAATATAGGGCACGGCCTGTTTGTCGAGCTCTAAATGATCAAATTGACTTAACAAGCTATGACCAAGCGACTCGGCAGTAATCCCGGTGCCATCAGAGATCATATAGACATAGCGTTTCATATTTGTTTTCTCACAAAAGGTAAGTAACGCGGCTCCCAAAACAGAGTATCCATCAGTTTATCCAGTGCAGCATCTTGATTACGTTGAGCAAGACCTGTATCAATCGCGACACGTGCGACTGCTATCGCAATATGTTTAGCAACGGTCTGTGCGTCATTTAACGAAGGGAGCAGTGGCAAAAAGCTGTCTTTTTTACTGGGAGAGAACTCACTTAATGCTTGTGATGCAGCCCAAATCATTGCTTTGGATAAGCGGGTGGCGCGAACGGCTAAAATTCCTAATCCTATCCCCGGAAATACCAACGCATTGTTGCATTGTGCAATAGGCAACATGCGGTTCTGATATTCCACTTCTGGAAACGCAGTTCCAGTTGCAATCAATGCGCGTCCATTACTCCAGGCTAAAATATCAGCGGGTGTTGCTTCACATTTGTCATCTGGATTTGAGAGTGGAAAAATGATGGGTCTTTCGCAATGTAAGGCCATCATTTCAACGAGATCTTGCGTGAATGCACTTGCTTGAGCCGAACATCCGATTAATATCGTGGGTTTAACATGCCGAATCGTGTCCATTAGAGAAGGATTTTTTTTCTCATGACATGCCCAGTGCTTCATATCATCTGGTTTGCGTGCGTATGGTATTTGAGCATCGGTTAAATCAGGATCATTGACCATAATTAAACCTTGCCGATCAATGAGCCAAAATCGACGATAAGCCTCTTCTTCTGATAAACCTTTACGTATCAGTGCATCAACAATTTGTTCACTAATTCCCGTGCCAGCAGATCCGGCGCCGAATACAACGATTTGGTGTTGTAATAAATCCATGCCTGTCACGTCACATGCGGCAAGAAGGGCGGATAATGCAACCGCACCAGTGCCTTGGATATCATCATTAAACGTACATAATTTATCTTGAAATTGATCTAAAATTCGTCGAGCATTGCCGCGCCCGAAATCTTCCCAATGTAAAAATGCATTTGGAAAATGCTTTTGGATGCTTTCCACAAAGGTGTGAATAAATGAATCGTAAGCAGCACCTGAAATTCGTGGCATTCGACAGCCTAGATATAAAGGATCATCTAACAATGCTTGGTTATTCGTCCCTACATCGAGGCATATTGGCAGTGCGTGATTGGGGTCAATACCACCACACAAGCCATACACCATTAATTTCGCAACGGGAATATCAATACCCCCAATACCTTGATCGCCAATTCCAAGGACGCCTTCCCCATCGGTGACGACAATTAAATTGATCTCAGCATTCGAGCGATTCATCAGAATTTCGTCAATTCGATGCTGATCGGCGTGAGTGATATAAAGCCCGCGAGGTTGTCGGTATTCGCGGCTGTAATGTTGTACGGCGGATCCGACAATGGGTGTATAAATAACCGGTAACATTTCGGCCAGATGCCGACTGACTAATTTATAAAATAAAATTTGATTTTTATCGTGTAAATTTAATAAATAAATATTTTGCTGTAACCGAGAGGTATACGCTGAAAATTGAATATAAGCGCGCTTCATTTGATCATCCAGTGTTTCCACACGGTTTGGTAATGTTCCATGCAAGCCAAATATCCGACGTTCTTCACGTGTAAATGCGGTGCCTTTATTCAATTGAGGCGTACAGAGTAGGTGTTTACCTGTAATTGATGTCTCAATAAAAAATTCAGCTGTTTGTTCGTCCTGGATTACTTTAAAATCGAGCATGAATTTCTCTGGTTGAGGTTTGTAGGATGGGGTTACGTATACTTCGCGCGGTCACAATTTGCGGTTTTTGACTTGTTCTTTTCGCGCACATTTAACGTTTAAAACTTGACAATAGATCTGCTATTGCGCTGCGTTTTAAACGTTAAATGCGCACAAAAATAACGTCGTCAAAAAACCACAAATTATGACTGCGCGAAGTATAGCTAATTTAAACGAATTTTGCAATCGGTGTATCGCTGTTGTTCCTTAGGCGTATGTTCGTTATAATCAGGGGCTGAAATTTTGTCTTAGTCCGTCGGAGTGTATTTTACATGCCTATATATGAATATAAGTGCTCATCTTGCAATCATCAGTTCGATGCAATTCAAAAAATGAATGATGATCCAATTAAAACATGCCCACACTGTGCCAAGGATAAAGCTGTTCGGTTAGTCTCTGCGGCAGGATTCCAGCTTAAGGGATCGGGATGGTATGCAACTGATTTTAAAACAAAGCCAAAATCTGAGACAAGCACGGCTTCTACAACCGATAGCAAATCCACTGATACGACAACGACCCCAAGCTCAACAGGGAGTGATAGTCAATGAAATCAATACGCAGTTATTTAATCACTGGGTTAGTTGTGTGGCTACCGATCCTGGTTACTTTTATTGTGGTTCGATTTATTGTTGACTTGTTGGGTCAATCGATTGCGTTGCTCCCGACAAACTATCACCCTGAAAAGCTTATCGGCGTTAACATTCCGGGACTTGGGGTCATTATCTCACTGCTATTGTTATTAATTACGGGCATTATTGCGACGAATATCCTAGGGCAACATCTGATGCGATTGAGCGAGTCAGTATTGGATAAAATTCCATTAGTAAGAACGATTTATAGTTCAACAAAACAAGTGATTAACGCCATTCTTGCAACGAATAGCCAAGCGTTTCGTAAAGTTGTATTGGTCGAGTATCCTCGAAAAGGGTTATGGTCGATTGCATTTCAAACAAGTGCTACCGGTTTTTTGAGTAGTAGCGAATTAGAAGAAGAAATGATTTCAGTATTTATACCGACGACGCCTAATCCGACTTCTGGATTTTTAATGATGGTCGCTAAGTCAGAAGTTAAAGAGCTGAAGATGACAATTGATGAAGCGCTAAAATGCGTGATTTCACTTGGAGTTATGCAGCCGAAGGGATGAATATACTTCGCGCGTTCACAATTTGTGGTTTTTTGACGACGTTATTTTTGTGCACATTTAACGTTTAAAACGCAGCGCAATAGCAGGTCTATTGTCAAGTTTTAAACGTTAAATGTGCGCGAAAATAACAAGTCAAAAACCGCAAATTGTGACCGCGCGAAGTATAGTTAGCCCGGGTTTGTCCAACTACATTTTAATGAGGAGATTGTAATGAGAACGCATTATTGCACCAACGTCAATGAATCTATGAGTGGTCAATCGGTGACGGTATGTGGTTGGGTGCATAATCGACGCGATCATGGTGGGGTTATTTTTCTTGATATTCGTGATAAATCAGGTTTAGTTCAGGTCGTCTATGAACCAGAGCGATCTGACGTCTTCGTTTTGGCAGAAAAGCTCAGACACGAAGATGTGGTCCTTTTAACAGGGCAGGTTCGCTTGCGCCCTGATGGCATGGTTAACCCAGCGATGCAAACGGGTAAAATCGAAGTCGTTGGCACGCAACTGGATATCTTAAATCAGTCACAAACCCCGCCTTTTTTGCCTGATGATCACCAAGTGGTGAATGAAGATGTGCGTTTTAAATATCGATATTTAGATTTAAGACGTAACGTCATGCAGCGTAATTTAAAAATGCGCCATGACGTTGTTCAAAGCATTCGATCCTATTTGAATCATCACGATTTTATGGACATTGAAACGCCCATGTTAACAAAGGCAACGCCTGAAGGTGCTCGTGATTATCTCGTGCCTTCCCGTGTCCATCCAGGATCGTTTTACGCGCTGCCTCAATCCCCACAACTATTTAAACAGTTACTGATGATGTCGGGTTTTGATAAATATTATCAAATTGTACGTTGTTTTCGCGATGAAGATCTGCGTGCCGATCGACAACCTGAATTTACTCAGCTTGATATTGAAATGGCATTCATTGATCAAGAAAATATTATTCACCTCATTGAGGGAATGTTAAAGCAAACGTTTAAGCACGTTTTAGATGTCGAGTTGCCCAGTCAGTTGCCGCGCATGACGTATGCTGAAGCGATGCGTCGTTTTGGAAGCGATAAACCTGATTTACGTATTCCTCTCGAATTGGTAGACATTGATGATATCGTCCGCGAGTCGTCTTTTAAAGTTTTTGCCGATACCGCGAACAGTCCTGATGGTCGAGTAGTGGGGCTGCGATTACCGGAAGGATGTAAGTTGACGCGGAAAGAATTTGATAATTATGGCGCGTTTGTTGAAATTTATGGTGCAAAAGGGTTGGCTTATATAAAGGTCAATGATAGAGAGCAAGGTATTGCGGGTTTGCAATCACCTCTTTTGAAGTTCTTATCTGAAGAGCATGTGTTTGCGATTCTTGATAGACTCGAAGCAAAAACGGGTGATGTTGTTTTCTTTGGGGCAGGGCATAAAACAATCGTCAATGAATCCATGGGCGCACTTCGTGTGAAGCTTGGACATGATTGTCAATTAGTACAACCCGGATGGCGTTTGTTGTGGGTAACTGATTGGCCAATGTTTGAAGCAGGTGACAATGGCGCGCTCCAAGCCATGCATCATCCGTTTACATCCCCACAGCAATTATCGATTGACGCACTATTGTCGAGCCCTACGCAAATGCTTGCGAAGGCCTATGATATTGTTATCAATGGTTACGAAATTGGTGGAGGGTCGATTCGTATACATCGAACCGATATGCAACAAGCGGTGTTTAAGTTGTTAGGAATTAGTGCCGAGGAAGCGCGCGAAAAATTTGGATTTTTACTGGATGCGCTTGACTTTGGATGCCCACCTCATGGTGGTATTGCTCTAGGTATTGATAGGTTGGTCATGTTAATGACGGGTTCATCATCAATTCGAGACGTGATCGCATTTCCTAAAACGCAATCGGCTTCTTGTTTATTAACCAGTGCGCCAACTAAAATTGGAACAGCACAATTAAGTGAATTGGGGATCAGACTTGCACCGACTACAGCGACGAAAACATAATTGCGAGCGAAGCAAACCCGGGATTAAAAAGCATTTCAACCCCGCTTTAAATCTCGGGTTATACACCGCTTCACTCGATCGACTAAGGTGTATACTTCACGCGAAGTATATGTGCCGAGCATTTTTGCTCTGCATTCTATGCCTCATGAGCAATCTCTCCCTAGCCGCTACTCAAGTCGATCAGCAGCATGACGATTCAACTCAATTAGTTGAATATTTGCATCAAGAAAAAACAGATCTACTCCGTTCTATCAATGACACCAGCATTCTGCTTGAGCCATCTAACCAAGCAAATTTAAGTCAAGCAATCAAACAAAATGAAGCCATGTTTACCTTGGTTCATGCTCAGATTGCAAGTCTAGAAGGATTTTTAATTAATCAACGTAAACAGCAAAAAATCATCGCTTCTCAAATTAAAAAAGCGAGCATGGTGCCGGGTCGCTCATCGAATGATCCTGTGCTACAAAAACAACTTCAAAATTTTGAAACTCAGAATGAAATTAATAATCAAACGATTGCCTTAATTACTGAAAATATTGGGTTAGCGCATCGCTATGAAGCTGCTTTATTGAATATTAAGCGTCAGCTTGGAGAGTGGAATGTAAAAAAACAAGGAACCCACCATCTGGATGAGTTACAGCAACAAATGAATTCATTGCACCAAGAACGCAGTGTTTTATATCAAAAAAATGTTCAATTACAACAAGATAAGCAAGAGAATCCTGATTTTTACCGAGCTTATGATGATGAATTAAAACTTCAATTGAATAATCACCATATTACCCTCATTAATGCTCAAGTGAGTGAGCTTGAGGTGAAAATTAAGTTAGTTAAGGCCGATGATTTACTTGTAAAACAACAAGATATAAAAACAATTTTATCTTCCATTGAGTCCTATAAAGAGGCTGACGATCAATTAGACGATATTAAACAGTCGTTAACCACAATGCTTGAATTGTTAAAAGAAGAACGATCTCACGTGTCGGATAATGATATTAAGCTTCGTATTATCGCGTTGCAAAATAAGACCCTTCATTTTCTGAGTCAGTTGAATAATTATCGGGATGTGCTTGTTGAGCGTCTTGAACTAAAACAGCAAGCACTGAAAAAACAATTGTCTGTTCGACAACCCCTCACCGGCTATCAGGTGAACAATTGGACGACGTTCAAACTTGAATTATCACGAATACCGATGCAAGTTGTCTCATATTTTACGAGTTTGGCGACTCATATACGCGATGGTTATGTCCGTCAGGGTGTTTGGACTAAAACGTTCTTGTGGTTAAACCTTGTGTTTATCCTTTTGGTTTCGCGGGCTTTAAATAAGCAATTAAAAGCAGTGACTCAGGACAAGGAACGATCGCGGTTGTCGGCTCATTTGTATAATGGCGTTCTAGTGTTGCTGTCGCGTAATATGTTGCAAATTGCATTTTTAACCATGATATTGACGGGATTTGCTTTTATTCAACTTCCGTTTTCCAGCTATAGTTTATTTCTTCATTTAGTGTTGGTTTGGTTTATTTTTCGGAATTTAATTATCATTGCCCGCATGATTTTTCTTGAACGTCATCGAGAGTTCTCTGGCCAAGATGTGCGTTTTTTTTATCAACTCAAATGGTTATTGATCATTGGCGGCTTAACGACGGTTTGTATGGTATTGAGCCAGCAACTTCCTCTCTCGTTGTTGATACAAGATATTTTTACTCGTCTCTTTATGTTATTTATTTTTGCATCCTCGTTTGCAATGTGGGCCAGCAAAGATGTTTTTCCGTTGTTGCTACGACCGGCTTTCAAAACTAAAAAACGCTATCTAAAAAAAGCAATCACACTTCTGTTTGTATTATTACCATTAACTCTTTTTACAACAGGAATTATGGGGTTAATTGGCTATATGAATTTGGCGTGGTCAATGAGCCGATACCAAGCTAATTTAGTTGTGGTCATTATTGGATATGTTCTTGCTCGTGGATTGATATCCGATGCGTTAGAGTTATTGTCTGAGTGGATGCTTGCATCACTGAGCAATGGTTGGTTATGGATTGAAGTATTTCTGAAACCAATGGATAAAATTATTCATTTATTTTTGTTGTTTTCTAGTGTTGTTTTTTTATGTGAACTTTTTGGTGTATACACTGAAATGAATGTGCTTGAATGGTTAACTCACGTTGGGAATTATGAGTTGATTGGTGTCTCAGGTGTGCATATTACCGTATTGAGTGTGCTTGAATTTTTTATTGTGTTGTCTATTTTTATTTGGACGGCAAAATGGACACGGGAGTTCTGCTATCGATGGTTATACCGTGATTCACGAGACGAAGGGATACGTAATAGCTTATCGGTATTTACCCAATATGGTGTCATTTTACTAGGGAGCTATATTACATTACGCGTGCTTGGTCTTGATTTTAGTGGTATGTCCATAGTGATTGGCGGATTGGCTGTTGGGATGGGATTTGGACTCCGTGATTTTGCCAGTAATGTTGTGGGTGGAATTGTGTTATTGATTGAGCGCCCTGTTCGCGAAGGTGATCTGGTTACTTTGGGCGAGCATGAAGGGCGTGTGGCACATATTGGAATTCGCTCAATGCGCGTATCATCTTGGGATAATACCGAAGTATTGATTCCAAATGCGGAGACGTTTAATAAGCCTTTTATTAATTGGACCCATCAGGATAGTGTGGTTCGAACGGTGGTACCGATTAAAGTGAGTCGAGAGGATGATCCGGTCATGATTCAGCAGTTAATTTTTGACGTGCTCGCGATTATTCCTGAGATCTTGGACGAACCACCTATACAAGTATTTCTTAAGCAAATTGATGAGGCTTTGATTGATTTTGAAGTGCGTTATTTTATCAATATTCAACGTTATACACGCTTTGAAATACGCTCGAAATTTCTGTTCGCACTGATGGCGCAATTTAAAGCAACTGGAGTGAAAGCACCAATACCAACATTGAGTGTTCAAATCAAAGGATCTGATTTCACAGAGTGTGATTAGACGTGTTCACTGATGCTGAATGATACAATGATGCCATTCGAAGCAAACCATCCAAATACTGAAGCTGAACTGCTCGAACGTTGCTGCTCGATAGAGGGTTTAACGTTTCTGCAATTGGCTTCGTTATTAGGGATAATCATTCCTGCGAATCCATTGCAACGTAAAGGGTGGGCTGGGCAAGCCATTGAGTACGCGTTGGGTGCTACGGCGGGTAATCAAGCTCTTCCTGATTTTCATAAACTGGGCATTGAATTAAAAACGATCCCAGTTAATCATCTGGGCAAACCGGCTGAATCAACGTTTATAACGACCATTCCATTATTGACTGTCCATCAGCAGGAGTGGAAAACATCGCAATGTTTCGCGAAATTAAAGCGGGTGTTGTGGGTTCCTGTGGAAGGGGATAGCTCCGTTGATTTTCAATCTCGGAGGATAGGGAAGGGAGTGATTTGGTCCCCCAACCCGACTGAAGAAGATGTGTTGGCTCGAGACTGGTCAGAATTGACGTTGATGATTGGTACTGGAAAATTATCTGAAATTAATGCAACCATGGGTGAGTATTTACAAGTGAGGCCGAAAGCCGCCAATGCAAAGTCGCTCTGCTATGGTTTTAATGATGAAGGACGTAAAATCCAGACTTTACCGCGCGGGTTTTACCTGAGAAGTCGATTTACGGCAGGAATTATTCAACCCAGTGCGCACCGGTCACGATAACAAGGGTCGTAACAACAAAATCTAGACATAAAAAAAAGCGGTCGTTTTTTAAAACGACCGCCTTCTAGTTTGGAGTCTGGACAAGAATACATGCAAAAAGACGCATGCATTCTTGTCCAAATAACGTTAGTCCTTCAATACATCACACCACCTTCTATCCTACCAAGATAACTTAAGAATTAATTAGGGTTTTGAGATAATCATCTAGAAAACTCAAACCCCTAATTAATTAGGAGCTCATTTATTTGGACAACGCTGCATGCGTCTTTTTGCATGCAGCGTTGTCCAGACTCCAATTGTAGTAGATGTATGGAGATTAACCCACCATTGCAGCTACATTGTTATTAAGTGCATTCGCAGCGACTTCAGGAGCTGGTTTGAAGAACTCTGGTCGGAAGCTTGGTGTGGCAGCATTACGAGTTGCAATGCGAGTGATAATTGGAACTGCGAACACCGTGAGAACGCTTGCAACGATGTAAGCGAGGTCAAGTAGTAGCTGCTTCAAGGCCGGTTGTTTCGCCAATGTTTTTTGAATGTCTGGAGTCATGATCTGAGCATATTTCTCTTTAAAGGACTCGCTAGTCATTGAAGGCTGAGCAAGGAAGTCTTTTGAAAGGGTATGAAGGCGACTGCATAATGTTATAACGGCAATATCTTTACTATCCGCTTCAATTTTAGCAGCCAGCGTTTTTACTAACTCGTCAAATGTAGCCATAACCAATTCACGACCTGTTTTTACTTCTTTTTTATCAGCATTTGCTGCATCTTCTGCTGGTTTTGCTGCTGGTTTTGCTGCTGGTTTTGCTGCTGCTTTTGCTTCAGCTGCTTT
>DIUW01000039.1 GCA_002423125.1 Legionellaceae bacterium UBA6148
AAAGCGACGTAAGTCGCTTTTTTTTTTTGTATTTTTTTTATATACCCATTGGATGGGCGGAAAAGCGATAGACCAAATCTAGTATCTTCATTTCCGATGGGTATATACTTTTCATTGTTTGTTTTAATTTAGAACAATCCATTGTGTGTTTCTGAAGTTGGAAGAGTAAGGTTCATGGCTGATATTAAACTGACTAAAATTAAAGAATATTTAGATAAAGTAAAAGATCTTTCTGATCCTGCTAGTAGTGAAAGGCTGAAAGCTCTATCTGAATGGAAACGTAAAGGAGAGTATCCATTTCAACAAGTTGGTATTCAATTTGAAATTTTGGAGTACTACTTTAATGTTGCTAACGAAAAATGTTCAGTGGCTGACGATCCTCTATTTTTAAATTTATTATATAAGTTGGTGAATGCATTAGGTACTCTACCCTGTCAAAGCACTGATGCTCGGTTTTTTTATTCTCAAACATTATCTGTCGGCACCAAACAAGTTTGCATGTATGATCTTCTTAAAAGGATATTGGAAGTAAAATTGTGTAGTATTCGGACTGAAATGGAGTTGTTTGCTCTGTTTTTATTAAAAAATAACCCATCATACATCGTTCAGTCTGAGGGATTGAAGGGCCTATACACGGTGACGTGTGTTGGTCCTGGTTTTTCTTTGCCACAATTTAGTGAGACGACTCTTCCTCTTCTTTTTCGGAAAGCATCGCCAGCAATTCTGGGCAAGTTAAATGCGTTCGCTTTATGGATAAAAAATAAGTCGACTCTTTCCACTGAAGATGCTGATGAATTAAAAAATATTTTTGCATTGCGATGGAGTGAAGTCGCTGGAGAAAGACGGGATTATACGAGAAATCAACAAGGGGTTAATGCAGACTGGATTATGGTGGCGCAGTTGTTGAGTGGTGCCGGAATTTTTCCAGTTGATTATTATAATATTCTTATGCCAACACTTCAGCATACTCATGATCTTTGGACTAAGGATCGATTGACTCACTATCCCCTGTCGCATTATGTCTTGTCGAGTGATAAAAAAAAATTGATTCTTTTGGATACATGCGCGCATCACTATCGATCGCAGAAGATAGAGCCTAGACGTTTTTATAATTGTAGTGTCCATCCCCAAGTGGAATTTGATTCAATAGAACGAAGTCGTATTGTTTTTGCAGCTCCGCGCTTTCGTCATTTTGAGAATGTTTTTAATAATGAGAATCACAATAAAGAAGAGTTGCCTCTCAAACGATCAACCGTACTTCGGATTGCCGAATTGGTTAAGGCGAGTTTAGAAAACGGGCGGACAACTGATGATCTGGGCGCCATATATGCGATATTTGATGAGGCCTTGGACTCGCTTCCGGGTGATTCTCGTGCGCGCGTATTAACTTCGGCGCCTCTTGAAGAAGATATCATTAAAGTGCTTTCATCACGAGAAATTTTGATTATTCGTTCTGGCGACTCTTACGAGATAGGTTTTTGCAACGATTTGGGCGATTATCAACAAGAAAATATCAATGATCTAGCGATTCGAGAATTTTTACGTCCCTATGAAGAAGGGGATTTTGTGACTTGCAGGAGATATAAAGATGAACTTAATAAAATACTTACTTCGTTTGGGTGTCGTACTCGGATTGATGAAGAGCGACTTCGATTTTTATATCACAGAATTAAGTTCGGTACCTTTGATCTAAATCCCAAATATATTTTGGGACAAATTGCCTTAGGACTAGACCCAGAGATGTCAGTTGATGCGGGATGTGTTCGAGAGTATTGTAATAACTTTATGCAGCTTGTGATAGATTATTCGAGAGAGCCATCAGACTTTGATTTTCCATTGGCAATAGAAAAAATAATTTCTTCTCGTTCTATGCGAGAAAATGCGACTAAAATGATTTTTAGTGACGCACTTTGCTCTCATGGTGAGATTATTGATCGTAATCTAATTTTGATGTGGTCGCTATTAACGTACTCATTCCCAAATTCCTCTGAAGGAGGGTACGTAATGTCCTTCATGGATTATGAAAATACTACGATTGATCCTGTCGTGCCAATCATTTTTGAGCAGTTGGTGAAAGAGCTTGAGAACGTTTTTGCAAATCGATCTTATAAACCGGTGGATGTCGTGGACGAATTTGTTCTTCCACTCATTTTACGAAAAAAAGTAGACACACTCTCTCCAGAAACTCAAAATTGGCTTAAGTTAATTCGAACGAAAAACTTTTTTTCCAATCAATGTAACTTCTATGACCCTAAGCATTTATTTTTGGCATTGAGCTCTCTTGATACTTATACGCATGTATTTCTGGATGAAATACTTCAGATCATGCAGAAGCCTGGGGTTGCATTGCTGCATATGTTACATATTAATATAAAATTCTCTTCCTTTTTGTCAATATTGAGTAAAAGTCAGCAAGGTCATGTGCTCAAATCGCTTGCTGAGACTCGTCGTGAAGTGACCTATGGTGCTTTTTTTAGATCGGTTTATCATTTTATTGTCTCTAGAATGCCTAGTGTTAATTCAGAAAAATGGCTTTCAAATGTGTTTGGTCGGAAACAAGAGTCAACTCTTACTGAAAATTTCAAATGTACCGGAGAAAAAAAAGATTGGGATAATTTTAGTTCTCTGGATGAGGTATTAATGTTAATACAGGACGTACTTAATAATACACCCGATGTTCCTTTGCCAGTTAAACACTATTTCGCATCGAAAGCGTCTACAACGCCAGCCTCTTCTTTTTGTGGAGGGACTCGCCATAGCTCCAGAACGAACAGCTCTAGTCGTAGTAGCACGCCTCGAAGCGCCGCTCCTTCACCTCAATTTACATACGAAGCGATGCCTGTTGGCTCATTGCCCCCTGTCATGCTTGGTAAGTAGTGGATTCTAATGATGACTTATTTATATAACCATGATCAATCTGTATTTATTCGTAGCTTGCAACGCAAAAGTGTTGAGCGAACACCTGTTTGGGTTATGCGCCAAGCGGGTCGATATTTACCTGAGTACCGCCAAGTCCGTGAAAAAGCCGGTGACTTTTTAAGTTTATGTAAAAATCCAGATTTGGCATGTGAAGTCACGTTACAGCCGTTGCGTCGATTTGCGCTGGATGCAGCAATTTTGTTTTCCGATATTTTAACGATACCTGATGCGATGGGAATGGGCTTACATTTTATTGAGGGAGAGGGGCCTTGTTTTGCTAATCCATTGCGTACGATCACTGCAATTGAACAACTAAGAGTGCCTAATGCTGCTCAAGATTTAGCTTATGTCATGGAGGCTGTACGTGTTATTCGGCGCGAAATGCCCACTGATTTACCTCTCATTGGTTTTTCAGGAAGTCCATGGACACTCGCGTGTTATATGGTTGAAGGGAGCAGTAGCCGTGATTTTAAGAAAATCCTGCGTCTAATGTATGAAGAGCCTGATGCTGCTCATATACTTTTAAAAAAATTAACACAGGCGGTGTGTGATTATTTAGAGGAACAAGTTTTGGCGGGAGTGAATGCATTGATGGTGTTTGATACATGGGGTGGAATTTTATCGACACCGAATTATCTTGATTTTTCTCTATGTTACATGCGGACCATCGTTCAGCATATAAAAATGAAATATCCACTTATCCCAATTATTTTATTTACTAAAGGTGGGGGGCAGTGGCTAGAACCGCTTGCTAATACGGGGTGCGATGCGTTGGGGTTAGACTGGACGTGCTCACTTTCGACCGCCCGTAAGAAAGTAGGCGATCGTGTTGCATTACAAGGCAATCTTGATCCAACGGTATTGTTGACTAACCCTGAGTGTATACGTGCTCATGTTAAACAAGTATTGGATTCTTATGGACAAGGTTCAGGTCACATATTTAACCTTGGGCATGGCATAACACCAGATGTTTTGCCAGAGAACATGCAGGCAATGATTGAAGCTGTGCATGAATTTAGTCCGGAATATCATCATGAAAATGCACGTCCCAGCTGAAGGCTCATTTCCAGTGATTGTTCATAATTTAGTCGAGGATCGACCAAGCTGTGGTACGCTTTCTTTAAATCTTTTTCATTTAATCCACGGGCACCGCCGATGCACTCGGTAACATTTTCGCCAGTTAATTCAAAATGAACACCGCCTAGGTAGCTTCCCATCTCACGATGAATTTTAAAGGCGGATTGTAACTCACTTAAAATAGTATCAAAACGCCGTGTTTTAACGCCGTCGCCTGTTGTTTCTGTATTTCCATGCATTGGATCGCAGAGCCAGGTTACTGGTATTTTAGTTTTTTTGGCTGCGTCAATGAGTCGAGGTAGTCCGGTGTCGATTTCTTTAGCACCAAGACGGCTAATCAGTAGAACGCGCCCCTCTTCTCGATTTGGATTAATGAGGTGCAATAGCTCAGATAGCCATTCAGATGTAGTACTGGCACCGATTTTAATGCCAATTGGATTTTCAATTCCACGAATGTATTCAAGATGCGCACTACCTGCTTTGGCGGTTCGCATCCCAACCCAGGGTAGGTGAGTGGATAAATCATACCATTTTCCATCATGTGAGTGTCGGGTGAGGGCTTGCTCATAGTGTAGATGTAATGCTTCATGAGAGGTATAGAAATCAACTTTACTCAGGCTACTATGACGTAGACCATCGATGGATTTTAAGAAATCTAATGAATTACCAATGGATTGAACAATGGCGTGATATTCTTGCGCTTGTTTGGAGTGCTCTACAAAGCCAAGATCCCAGCGCTGGGGATGATGTAAATCTGCAAAACCACCTTCAAGTAATGCGCGAATATAATTGAGCGTTATCGCTGCACAATTATATCCTTGCAACAATAATTTAGGGTTCGGCTTACGTGATGCGGCATTAAACGCCGGTAAATTAACGAGATCGCCACGGTAGCTTGGAAGAGTTACTTCATTTATTGTTTCAAAATCTGAGGAGCGAGGTTTGGCATATTGGCCTGCAATTCTTCCGATACGAATGATGGGTTTGCGCAAACCGTGCAAGAGAACAAGGCTCATTTGCAATAAAATTTTAAGTTTATTAGTGATAATGTCTGCACGGCAATCGTTGAATGATTCAGCACAATCGCCTCCTTGTAGAATAAACGCCTCTCCTCGTCCGGCTAGTGCAATAGAACTCTTAAGTCGATTGATCTCATCACTGGTGACTAATGGAGGAAACTGGCTTAATTGTTTAACCACACGATTAAGCTGGGCTTCATCAGGATAATGTGCGGCTTGCTCATAAGCATGATTTTGCCAGGAAGTAGGTGACCATGAGTGCATAAGTAAACCAAATATTTTGAACTAGGACCTTGAATTATAGCGCCTTAGTCCCCAAATAAGAAGTCCAAGAGAACAACGGGGATGAACTGATGACTGAAGAAATTAAAAAAGATTGGAAACAAGTGCGCGAGGATTTGCAGGAAGAGTTAATGAATAATGAGAATAATGATGATAATAATGATGAAGGGGAAGACCCTATATCATTGGATCATCCTTCATACGCAGACCTTGAGCAGCAACTTACATTGGCTGAGCAGAAAGCTCATGAAAACTGGGAAAAAGCTGCTCGTGCCATGGCTGAAGTTGATAATATCCGTCGCCGTACTGAGCGAGAGGTTACAAATGCCCATCGTTATGCATTGGAAAAATTTGCGAGTGCGCTGCTGCCTGTAGTTGATAGCTTGGATCAAGCGTTGCAGCTTGCAACACAACATGGTGATGACGCGATGCGAGAAGGGCTTGAATTAACCATGAAATTATTTATTGATGTTTTAGATAAACATGGGGTGAAGCAAATTGATCCGTTGGGTGAAGTATTTAATCCACAGTTGCATGAAGCGATGTCGATACAGCCCTCTGATTCAGCCGAACCGAATACTGTATTAGCTGTTTTTCAAAAAGGATACCTATTAAATGATCGCGTGATTCGTCCAGCACGAGTTATTGTTGTTAAAGGTTAAATTTTAAAAAGTGGATAGTTGGGTTGAAATGTAGATGGTTCATCCCCATATCTTAATTACTATTCTGGTAACATTTAAATTTGGAGCATAGCTAAAATGGCAAAAATGATTGGTATAGATTTAGGTACGACAAACTCTTGTGTTGCTGTGATGGAAGGCGACAAAGTTCGTGTTATTGAAAACAGTGAAGGAAATAGGACAACGCCATCGATTGTGGCTTATACAGCGGATGGTGAAGTATTGGTTGGGCATGCGGCCAAACGTCAATCAGTTACAAACCCTGATAATACACTGTACGCAATTAAACGATTAATCGGTCGAAGATTTGACGACAAAATCGTTCAAAAAGACATAAAAATGGTGCCATACAAAATTGTTAAAGCGGACAATGGTGATGCTTGGGTTCGTGTGAATAATCAAGATAAAGCGCCACCACAAGTTTCTGCTGAAGTGCTGATTAAAATGAAAAAAACAGCAGAAGATTATTTAGGACATGAAGTGACTGAAGCAGTGATTACGGTTCCAGCTTATTTCAACGATTCACAACGTCAAGCAACTAAAGATGCGGGTCGTATTGCTGGTTTAGAAGTGAAGCGAATTATTAATGAACCTACTGCAGCTGCGTTGGCTTATGGAATGGATAAAAAACGTGGTGATTCAGTGATTGCGGTGTATGACTTAGGTGGTGGTACGTTTGATATTTCAATTATTGAAATAGCAGTTATTGATGGTGAGCATCAATTCGAAGTGTTGGCGACTAATGGAGATACGTTCCTTGGTGGTGAAGATTTTGATTTGGCCTTGATTGAATATTTAGCGGCTGAATTTAAAAAAGACTCAGGAATTGACTTGCATAGTGACCCACTTGCTTTACAACGTCTGAAAGAAGCTGCTGAAAAGGCGAAGATTGAATTGTCATCGTCTCTACAAACCGATGTTAATTTACCTTACATTACAGCCGATGCTTCAGGGCCTAAACATTTGAATATTAAATTAACACGGACGAAACTTGAGTCGCTCGTGGAGGCGCTAGTTGAGCGTACGATTGCTCCTTGCAAAACAGCACTGAAAGATGCCGGCCTGTCGGTTGATAAAATCAACGAAGTGATTTTGGTAGGTGGTCAAACACGTATGCCGATGGTGCAAAAAACAGTTCAAGATTTATTTGGTAAAGAGCCACGTAAAGATGTGAACCCAGATGAGGCTGTTGCTGTAGGCGCGGCGATTCAGGGGGCAGTACTTTCAGGTGAAGTGAAAGATATTTTATTGTTAGATGTTACGCCGCTGTCGTTAGGAATTGAAACGATGGGCGGAGTGATGACTAAATTAATTGAGAAGAATACAACTATTCCGACCAAAGCAAATCAAGTCTTTTCAACAGCCGATGATCGTCAAACAGCGGTGACTGTTCATGTTCTCCAAGGGGAGCGCGAGCAAGCTTCTGCTAATAAATCGTTAGGCCGTTTTGATTTAACTGATATTCCAGCTGCTCCTCGTGGTGTGCCGCAAATTGAAGTGACATTTGATATTGATGCGAATGGAATTCTAAATGTATCTGCTAAAGATAAGGCAACCGGCAAGGCACAATCCATTGTTATCAAAGCATCCAGTGGTTTAAGTGATGAAGAAGTTGATGCAATGGTTAAAGATGCTGCCGCTCATGCTGAAGAAGACAAAAAGTTTAAAGAGCTTGTCGAGTTGCGTAATCAGGCTGATGGTTTGATTCACAGCAGTGAAAAAACGCTGAAAGATCTTGATGCTGAGATGTCTGATGAAGAAAAGACACAAATGCAATCCGGTATCAGCGAGCTGAAAGACGTATTGAAGAGCAATGACAAGGCTGAGATTGAAGCTAAGTTAAGCACGCTGACAGAGATTTCTGGTAAGATGGCCGAGCGTGTTTATGCTAAAAAAGCAGCAGAAGGTCAATCAGCTGAAACTGCCGCTCATGATCAACAAGATGCGCATAAAGCTGAAGACGGCGTAGTGGATGCAGAGTTTGAAGAAGTGAAGGAAGACGATAAGAAGTAATGAATCAATAAACTATCTTAGAAAAAAAGCCGGCGAATCATTGCAATAGCGGTTCGCCGTAGATTTGACTGCGTTTTCTAGGATGATGTAGCCCCGGGGCAACGTCGTTGCCCTCGGATTTCACATTACTTCATTTTTAAAAATAATTGTAAAGCTTATCTAAATTCCCTGGCTACACTTCGTTGTGCCTGGGCTACATGATAAATCAGACCACCTATTCAATGTGAGTACTCAATGTCACAAAAAGATTATTATGAACTGCTTGGTGTTTCACCACATGCAGATGATGCCGAAATAAAAAAAGCGTATCGTCGATTGGCGATGAAGTATCATCCTGATCGAAATCCTGACGATAAAGGTGCAGAAGACAAATTCAAAGAAGTACAAAAAGCGTATGCAATTTTATCCGATAAGCAGAAGCGAGCCGCATATGATCAATTTGGTCATGCGGGCGTAGACTCCTCCATGGGAGGTGGACCTGGCGGTGGTTTTGGTGGGTTTGGTGATGTATTTGAAGATATTTTTGAAAATATTTTTTCTGCTGGTCGAGGCCAATCACGTCAATCGAGAGCTCAACGGGGATCTGATTTACAATACAATCTGCAGTTGACACTCGAAGAAGCGGCAAAAGGAAAACAAGTTGAAATTAATGTCCCTCGTCATGGGGCGTGTAAGACATGTGATGGATCAGGTGCAAAAAAAGGGTCCAAACAAACCGCTTGTAAAACATGTGAAGGTATGGGGCAAGTTCGCATGCAGCAAGGCTTCTTTTCCGTTCAACAGACTTGCCCATCATGCCATGGTCAAGGGAAGGTTGTGACCGATCCTTGTATTGAATGTCATGGTCAAGGTCGAGTTAAGGAAAATAAAAAGTTAACCGTAAAAATTCCGGCTGGCGTTGATAATGGCGATCGTGTTCGCTTAAGTGGAGAAGGTGAAGGCGGTGCTCATGGTGGTGGTTCGGGTGATTTATATGTCCAAGTTAGTGTAAAACCACATGCTATTTTCGAACGTCATGAGAGCGACTTACACTGTGAAGTGCCCATTAATTTTACTACAGCAGTGATTGGCGGTTCTATTGAAGTTCCAACTCTTGAAGGGCGTGTGACACTTAAAATTCCTGCGGAAACACAAACAGGGAAAACACTTCGTTTACGAGGTAAAGGTATGAAATCTGTGCGAGGGCATGGCGTTGGTGATCTATTGTGTACGGTTGTCGTTGAAACACCCGTAAATTTATCAACGGAACAAAAAGAGTTGATATCAAAGCTTCATGACTCCCTGGAAAGCAGTAAGGCAAATCATTCGCCACGAACGAGTTCATGGTTTGATGGAGTGAAAAAATTTTTTGAAGATATGAAATTTTAGTGGTATCTTCTCGAAATTGAGTGTCGTCTTAACATAGGTACTTTCATGATCAATACCAATCCCCCTGCCATATTAGTCCTTGCTGATGGCACTGTTTTGGACGGCATTTCTGTTGGTGCTTCGGGTTACGGTGCTGGTGAGCTTGTATTTAATACGGCTATGACCGGTTATCAAGAAATGTTTACTGACCCGTCTTATGCTCATCAAGTGATTATGCTAACGGCTGCGCACATTGGTAATACAGGTTGTAATCTTGATGATATGGAGTCTTCCAAGGTATGGGCTTCAGGTGTTGTGATGCGTGACTGTGCTTTATTACACAGCAATTATCGCGCACAGCAATCGCTACCAGCATGGTTAAAAAAACACGGCGTTGTTGCAATTGCAGGGATTGATACTCGCGCACTAACGCATCGGCTGCAAGAGTCTGGTGCTATTGGCGCTTGTATCACCACAGAGGTTCATCAAAAAGATAAGGCTCAGGATTTAGCTCGTTCTTCATCGCAGTTGGCGGGTTTGGATTTAGCCAAAGTTGTTTCAAGGCAGACCATTGAGCGCTGGCATGAGGGACGAGGGGAATGGTCTACCTCCTCTAAACCCCTTAAGTTTCATGTCGTGGTTTATGATTTTGGGGTTAAACACACTATTTTACGTATTCTACATGATCTGGGTTGTCATATTACGCTCGTTCCAGCACAAACATCTGCAGAAGAGGTCTTGGCTTTAAATCCAGATGGAATATTTCTATCGAATGGTCCTGGTGATCCATCGGTGTGTGACTATGCAATTAAGGCGATTCGAGTATTTTTAGATGCTAATATTCCTTTATTTGGACTCTGTTTAGGGTTTCAACTATTGGGGTTAGCATGTGGCGCAAAGACAATAAAAATGAAATTTGGTCATCATGGTGCGAATCATCCAGTGATTGAAACAACCGGTCAAAAGCAGGTTATGATTACGAGTCAGAATCATGGTTTTGCGATTGATGAGGACTCTCTGCCTAAATGTTTGCGAGTGACGCATCGCTCGTTATTTGATAATAGTCTCCAAGGTATTCAGCATTGTGATAAACGAGCCTTTGGATTTCAAGGACATCCTGAAGCAAGCCCAGGGCCTCACGACATCGAAATTATTTTTAAACAATTTATAGACTTAATGATCCCACTTTAAAGGAGTATATGCATCATGCAATCATCTTATGTTTTTACGTCGGAGTCTGTATCAGAAGGACATCCAGATAAAATAGCCGATCAAATCTCGGATGCAATATTAGACGCAATTATAGTTCAAGATCCGTTTGCTCGTGTTGCGTGTGAAACGTTTGTTAAAACGGGTATGGTAATGGTGGGAGGGGAAATCACAACAAAAGCATGGGTCGATGTTGAGGCGATTGCGCGCGAAGTGATAAAAGACATCGGTTATAATAGTTCAACTATGGGATTCGACTGGGAATCGTGCGCTGTGCTCTCCGCGATTGGTAAACAATCGGCAGATATCGCTTTAGGTGTTGATAATCTGGAGACTAAGATCATGGGAGCGGGTGACCAAGGTCTAATGTTTGGTTATGCTAGCCGTGAAACCGATGTATTTATGCCGGCACCGCTTGAATACTCTCATCGATTGATGGAGCGTCAGGCGAGTCTACGTAAGTCAGGAGCTCTTCCTTGGTTACGGCCTGATGGAAAGTGTCAATTGACGTTGAATTATGAAAATGGTGTACCCGTTTCAGTGAATACGGTTGTGTTTTCAACACAACATGATCCGGAGATCCGTCATTCTGATTTAGAAGAAGCGATTCGAGAAGAAATTATTAAACAGGTCATTCCTGCAGCATGGTTACAGCCACAAACACGCTATTTTATTAATCCTACAGGGCGCTTCGTGATAGGTGGTCCTTTAGGTGACTGTGGGTTAACAGGGCGTAAAATTATCGTTGATACTTATGGTGGTATGGCTCGTCATGGCGGCGGCTGTTTTTCAGGAAAAGATCCTTCCAAAGTGGATCGATCGGCTGCTTATGCGGCACGATATGTTGCTAAAAATATCGTAGCGGCTGGACTTGCAGATAAATGTGAGATTCAAGTGTCTTATGCGATAGGTGTGGCCGAGCCAACGTCTATTCACGTTGAAACATTTGGCACAGGTAAACTTGAAAATGCTAAAATAATTCAACTAATTAATGCAAATTTTGATCTGACCCCATTAGGAATTATTGAACATCATCAATTACTTCGCCCTATTTACCGTAAAACAGCAACCTACGGTCATTTCGGTCGTGAAGAATTTCCTTGGGAACGGTTGGACAAAGTTGCAGTACTGAGAGAAGCACTCTAATTTATTTAGGATTCCATTATGAATGTAGAAAAAAATGATTACAAAGTAGCAGATATGTCGCTGGCTTCTTGGGGGCGAAAAGAAATTGCGATTGCTGAAACAGAAATGCCAGGCCTGATGGCATTGAGACAAGAATTTCATTATGAAAAGCCCTTGCAAGGCGCAAGAATTGTGGGTTGTCTACATATGACGATTCAAACTGCAGTCTTAATTGAAACGCTTATTGATTTGGGCGCAGAAGTTCGTTGGTCATCATGCAATATATTTTCAACGCAAGATCATGCTGCAGCAGCAATGGCTGAAGCTGGTGTGCCTATATTTGCATGGAAAGGCGAAACCGAGGAAGAATATTGGTGGTGTCTTGAGCAAACAATTCAGGGTCCCAATAACTGGAAACCGAACATTCTGCTAGATGATGGTGGTGATCTTACTCAGTATATTCATCAAAAGGCTCCTCATCTGCTTGCAGACATAAAAGGGGTATCAGAAGAAACGACTACGGGCGTTGCTCGTCTCTATGATATGGCCAAAGATCATCTCCTTAAGATTCCTGCGATTAATGTGAATGATGCAGTGACTAAATCAAAATTTGACAATTTATACGGTTGTCGAGAATCGCTACTTGATGGACTAAAACGCGCCACGGATGTGATGGTTGCCGGAAAACTTGCATTGGTTCTTGGTTATGGTGATGTGGGCAAAGGGTGTGCACAAGCTCTTCGCGGCCAAGGAGCCTGTGTCATGATTGCTGAGATTGATCCGATTTGTGCGTTGCAAGCTGCAATGGAAGGGTACCGTGTTGTAACGTTAGATGATGTTGCTGAGCAAGTGGACATCGTCGTTACGGCTACAGGCAATTACCACGTTGTGACTCATGATCATATGTGCCGCATGAAAAACCAGGCTATTTTATGTAATATTGGACATTTTGACTCAGAAATAAATATCCAAAGTCTACGACAATACACATGGGAAAATATTAAGCCTCAAGTTGATCACGTTATTTTTCCAGATGGGAAACGTATCATTTTGCTAGCTGAAGGCCGACTCGTGAATTTAGGTTGCGCAACAGGACACCCCAGTTTTGTGATGTCAGCGTCTTTCACCAATCAGGTTCTTGCACAGATCGAATTGTTTAAGAATTCATCAAATTACGACAATCAAGTTTACGTACTACCTAAATCATTGGATGAAAAAGTAGCACGATTACATCTTGGAAGAATTGGTGCAAAACTAACTCAATTAAGTGATGAGCAGGCAAATTATATCGGCGTGAATATTCATGGCCCTTATAAGTCTGATCATTATCGGTATTAGTTCAGTGAGGTTTTAAAATAGTCGGTGATCGCTCTATACTGCGCGCGGCTACAATTTGCGGTTTTTTGACGACTGCTATTTTTGTTCCAGTTGAGCGTTTAAAGCGCAGCGCAATGGCTATTCCATTGTCAAGCTTTAAACGCTCAATCTGGGACATAAAGAGCAAGGCAAAAACCGCAAATTGTGGCCGCGCGCAGTATAAGGTACTTCGGTACCTAGGGCTGGTCTATATGGGAATTGCACTAGAATTTATTTCATCAGTATCAGGCCGTGTTAGATTATCAGCGTCAACATTCGCAACAAAAAAAGCTAAATTATTACGCAAAGCTAGATTATTACGCAAAGGTCGTTTACAGTAATCATAAATAGTTTCTGCACCTATATATATTAACAATCCAGCGTTCAGAAGAACGAGGGAAATTAGGAAGAAATCCAAAACTAAAAAAACAGGTAAGCTCGCTAATCCCACGCCTACCATTAAAATGATTGCTCCCAATATTAATTCAGATGCTCTTTCTTCATGATGTGTTGGAAGTTGATTCGAGGCTGATCGTAGACTATCAAGTGTTGCAGCTTGTTCTGAGTGTGGTTGATTGATAAGATCAGGATGTTTCTCAGTTATGTATTTTATCAGCCATGGCATACATAGCTCAAAACAATCTTCTTCAGAAGGGTAGATTAGTTCAGATCTTTCTTTGTTGGTTAGATTAAAAAATTGTCGAATGTCTTCACTCTTCGGCAAGGTTGCTAATGTACCTCTATAAATAGTATCCGATTCCCCACGAACAGAATAAGAGGGTACCTGACTGGTTTCATCGATATTTATTGTTAGCGTATACTGATCGAGTGGTTCTGAGGCTTTGTATCGAAACCGTGTATTTTGTTGAAGATAGCGGAAAATCAATGTAAATATGTGCGATTTTAAAAAAGGGAGCTGTTCTAAATTACCTAATGGATTTGACGCTACAATAGATCTAAGCCAAGGTGTCATTTTATTATCTGGGTTGTATTTGATCCATTGTATTATCCCTTCGGGAAAACTTGCACAGGATTCGTTTGGATTCATGCGCCCTAATGCAGCACAGGCCCATGCAAATAATTGTGTATTATTACGCATATATTCTTGATCTGAAATACATTTATCATATGTAGATTTGGCAAGAGCAATTATCTCTCTTTCTTCTTCTGGACTTAGAGTCGAGTGAGTATGATGGGGTGTTTTTTTATTGTGGTGATCATCTAGTGTTTCATAAGCAGCAATAATTTGTTTAAACAACTCAGTCGCATTTGGGGATGGATTTTTATCGGGATGATATTGAAGCGCTTTTTGTTTATAAGCCTTTCTTATTTCAACAAAAGGAGTATCGACATGAACTCCCAAAATTTTGGCTGCATCTTCAAGTATCATCGTTTCATCCAGATTTTTAAATAAGCATATTATATTATGATTGATCATAAAAACACACTGTGATTCTTTCTTTATTGGTGACCTAGCATTCAGCTCAATATTGTCTATACTTCAAATGTTGTTTTAATTACCCTTCCAATAAGGACATTCAAAATGAATAAAAAAATAATGCTGTTACCCGCTTTAGTTGCGTCATTGGTATTTAGTCAAGCAGCATTTTCTCACGAAGGTGGAAAATGGAGTGCGCTTCGTACGTGTATGCATAATGCTGTTGAGAGATTGAATCTGACCCCTGATCAAAAATCTAAAATTAAAGCAATAAAAGACCATGCTAAAACAGGAATGGTCGATACGCACAAAGAACTTCATGCTCTTCGTGTTAAAATGAGACCGCTTGTGGATACAGATACACTTGATGAAGCCAAATTAGATGCCTTGATTCATCAGAAAAAAGAAATTATCGCACGTGTCATGAAAAACAAAATGATGGTTAAGCATGAAATGTATAATGTTTTAGATGCTAAACAAAAAGTCATGTTTAATGAGATGGCCGCTAAATGTGATATGACAGAATAAAGATATACTGCCCGTGCGCATTATAATTCAACCGGGATTGGCGTCACATCAATCCCGGTTACCAAGTTCAGAATATGAATTGTCAACAGCCCCTAGCATTGTTCTTTCACCCCGGATAAAATACCTCACCTTCTTTATTATTGGTAGCAAACATGCCTAAACGTACTGATATTAAATCCGTGCTTATTCTTGGTGCTGGACCTATTGTTATAGGCCAGGCTTGCGAGTTTGATTACTCCGGAACTCAGGCAGTACGATCTTTAAAGGCTGAGGGGTTTCGAGTTATTTTGGTGAACTCCAATCCTGCAACCATTATGACGGATCCCGAATTGGCGGATGCGACTTATATTGAGCCGGTTTTATGGCCTGAAGTTGCGCGGATTATTGAAATTGAACGGCCCGATGCAATATTGCCAACAATGGGAGGGCAAACAGCATTAAATTGTGCGCTTGATCTTGTGCGGGAAGGCATCTTAGAAAAATATTCTGTTGAAATGATTGGTGCAACGCCTGAGGCGATTAATAAGGCGGAAGATAGAGAGTTGTTTCGGCAATTAATGCATAAAATTGATTTGGACATGCCGCGATCGGCAATTGCGCACAGCATGGAGGAAGCGTTATCGGTTCAAGCGCAACTGGGTTATCCTACGATTATCCGCCCATCATTTACAATGGGCGGCAGTGGGGGAGGGATTGCTTATAATCGTGAAGAATTTGAAGAAATCTGCGCGCGCGGGTTTGAGCTTTCTCCGACACATGAATTATTGCTTGATGAGTCAGCGCTTGGCTGGAAAGAATATGAAATGGAAGTGGTGCGTGATAAAAAAGATAATTGCATTATTGTCTGCACCATTGAAAATCTGGATCCAATGGGAGTGCACACTGGCGATTCTATTACAGTTGCCCCTGCTCAAACGTTAACCGATAAAGAATTCCAACGCATGCGTGATGCTGCGATTAAAGTCTTGCGTGCAGTCGGGGTGGATACCGGTGGTTCAAACGTACAATTTGCCGTGAATCCTGAAGATGGGCGGTTATTAGTTGTGGAAATGAACCCCCGTGTTTCGAGAAGCTCCGCTCTTGCCTCTAAGGCAACAGGGTTTCCAATTGCAAAGATTGCAGCGCTTCTTGCGGTAGGATACACGCTGGATGAGTTGTCCAATGAAATCACCGGTGGAAAATTTCCTGCGTCGTTTGAACCCAGCATCGATTACGTAGTCACTAAAATACCCCGGTTTAATTTTGATAAATTTCCACAAACATCAACGATATTAACCACACAGATGAAATCTGTTGGTGAAGTCATGGCCATTGGTTCGAATTTTCAAGAGTCGTTGCAGAAAGCCATTCGAAGTTTAGAAACGGGCCGTTGTGGCTTGCATTCTTTGATCAAGAATGGCGATCATTCTATTTTGCGAGGCCATTTACGAGAACCGACACCTGATCGAATTTGGTACGTTGCAGATGCGTTTCGTTTAGGCATGACGATTGAAGATATTCATCAAGAAAGTAAAATTGATCCATGGTTTTTAGCGCAACTTGAAGAGCTTGTCCGTCTTGAGCGGCTGTTCGAAGGGAAGTCGCTTGAGTCACTGGATGAAAAAACACTTCGTCATTTAAAAAAACGAGGCTTTGCGGATGCGTATCTTGCAGCAGGAATGAATTGCTCTGAAGATGATGTTAGGAAAATGCGTCTTGCTCTTGGTGTTACGCCTGTGTACAAACGAATTGATTCGTGTGCAGCAGAATTTCCAAGTAACACGGCTTATCTTTACTCATGTTATGAGACCTCATGTGAAGCACGTCCAGAAATAGACAAACAAAAAATAATGATTCTGGGTGGTGGACCCAACCGTATTGGTCAAGGGATCGAATTTGATTATTGTTGTGTGCATGCTGCGTTAGAGTTGCGAGATATGGGATATCAAACCATTATGGTTAATTGTAACCCTGAGACGGTATCGACCGATTTTGATATGTCGGATCGGCTTTATTTTGAACCGGTTACAGCAGAAGATATTTTATCAATTATAGACATTGAGAAACCATCCGGTGTGATCGTTCATTATGGTGGCCAAACACCATTGAAGCTTGCTCGAGTGTTAGAAGAAAATGGTGCAATTATTGTTGGTACCTCGCCAGATGCTATTGATCAAGCAGAAGATCGAGAGCGGTTTCAACAATTAGTGACTGAGTTGAAACTGAGTCAGCCCGCAAATGGCACAGTGCGTAGTGAAAAAGAGGCCATTGCCCTTGCCAATAAAATTGGTTACCCACTTGTCGTCAGACCATCGTATGTTTTAGGTGGGCGCGCGATGGAAATTGTTTATCAAGAACAAGATTTACGGCATTATTTGACACATGCAGTGGATGTCTCGAATGATTCACCGGTGTTGCTTGATAGATTTTTGAATGATGCGATTGAAGTCGATATTGACGCGGTTTGTGATGGCCACAATGTGTTAATTGGCGCCATAATGGAACATATTGAGCAAGCGGGGATACATTCTGGTGACTCTGCCTGTACGCTTCCTCCTTTCAGTCTAAGTAGTGTTGTGCAACATGATTTAAGTCAGCAATTAACTCAAATGGCACGAGCATTAGGTGTGGTTGGACTAGTGAATGCACAGTTTGCAATTCAAGGTGATGATATTTTTGTTTTAGAAGTTAATCCGCGAGCGTCTCGTACGGTGCCGTTTGTGTCGAAAGCGACCGGATTGCCATTGGCTAAAATTGCCGCGCGTTGTAAAATGGGGCAGAGCTTAAAGGATCAAGGATTGACTGGGCATCAGCCCATGCCTTCATTTTATGCGATCAAAATGCCAGTATTTCCATTTATTAAATTCTCAGGTGTTGATTCGATTCTTGGACCCGAGATGAAATCAACCGGTGAAGTAATGGGTATTGCCAAGCGATTTGGACAAGCTTATGCTAAAGCTCAGCTTGGAGCCGGGGCGAATATCGTTAAACGGCGTCGTGCATTTGTATCGGTGCGAGATGCGGATAAAACACGTGTTGGTGAAATTGCTAAACAGTTGATTTTGCTAGGATTTGAAATTCTTGCAACACGTGGAACAGCGCTTGTGATTCAAGCGGCAGGCATTGACTGTCGGCGCGTTTTTAAAGTGACTGAAGGCCGGCCTCATGTTGTTGATTATATTAAAAATCATGAAATTGATTTTATTGTAAACACGACAGAAGGTAAAACAGCTATTGCTGACTCGTTTACAATTAGACGATCAGCTTTACAACAGAAGGTTAGCTATACAACAACGTTGTCGGGTGCCCAAGCGGCATGTTTAGCGATGAAATATGACGATCGAAAAACAGTGACACGATTACAGGATTTACACGAGAGGAACTAATTATGCAAAAACACCCTATGACAAAACAAGGCGCAGAAGACTTAAAGTTAGAATTGAACCATCTGAAGACCGTTGGCCGTCCTCGGATCATTGAAGCGATTGCTACGGCACGCGCACATGGTGATTTAAAAGAAAATGCTGAGTATCATGCTGCTCGTGAAGAGCAAAGTTTCATGGAAGGGCGTATTCAAGATCTTGAAGCGAAACTCTCTCATGCGCATGTTGTGGATTTAACGGGAATAGAAAATCATGGTAAAGTTGTTTTTGGTGTCAAAGTACGCTTGTTTCATGTTGAAACGAATGCTGAAGTAACCTATCAAATTGTCGGTGAAGATGAAGCGGATATCAAAAAAAATAAAATTTCATATAGCTCGCCTATTGGACGAGCATTAATTGGTAAATCCATTGATGACACGGTGCTTGTAAATACACCTGGCGGGCAGGTAGAGTATGAAATTATAGATGTAGATTATTTAAATGAATAAATTTGAGCGCTTGTTTCATGCCATGACGCGATCATGGGTTGTTGTGTTGTGCGTCGCGCTG
The DNA here is from genome assembly GCA_002423125.1 of Legionellaceae bacterium UBA6148. Taxonomy (GTDB): domain Bacteria; phylum Pseudomonadota; class Gammaproteobacteria; order Legionellales; family Legionellaceae; genus UBA11403. Next base: position 18,905 of record DIUW01000039.1, read on the forward strand.
ATCGGTTTATGTATTGGGATTCTTGATCAACCGATTACTGAAGCTGTTCACGCCATGCAGCCGAAATTACCCTTGTCGAGCTTGAGGCTTTTGACCTTTTTAGGTTGGTGGCCTTTATATGTGATTGGGCTTGCTGCATTGGCGCTGAGCTGTCAAATGATGTTTAAGAACAAGCCATTGGAAAAACGAGTATGGTTTTTATGGCTTTGTGTTGTTGTTCCGAATTGTATTTGTGGTGTTTTAAAAGTTATTTTCGGCCGTGCGCGACCTGACATGTGGTTTTCTCAGCATATTTATGGCTTTTATGGTCCGCATAAGTCGTCACTCTACTGGTCTTTTCCTTCGGGGCATACAACAACGATAATGGGTTTTATGTTTGGTCTCTGCGTACTTTTCCCTCGATATTGCGTTGCCTTTATTGTTTTTGGATTAATGGTTGTTGGTTCTCGAATTTTGTTAACCCAACATTATGTAGGGGACGTATTGTTTGCAAGTTATTTGGCGTTGATAGAAGTTGGTTTATTGTATCATTGGACTCAATCAAGATTATTGGGAAGGATGAATTAAATTTGTTATAGAACCAATTGACCGCTTAGGGAGAATCAGATTGAGATTATTGACTATACTGCGTGCGAAGTTTAAATGGTTATTCTATTGTGTCGTCATTTTTAATGTATGTGTCAGCCATGCCAATCCCACGGATACTACAACTTGGTTTAGTCAGGATAATAATTCTACGGGCGTCATATTAAATGTCGATGTATTCATCTCATCAATATGCCCTCACTGTCATAAAGCGGATGCATTTTTTCGTGAGATAGAGAATAGTAATCATTGGATCAAGGTGCGCCGTCACGTCATCAATGAAGATAAGCCCGCATTACAACTCTTTTATCAAAAATTAAAACAGTTTAACTCCTCCGATTTTTCAGTACCCACGATCATGTTTTGTGATTCTCGGTGGGTCGGATTTGAAAGTTCAGAAACGACCGGGAGAGGCTTATTGCATGCGTTGAACTATTGCCGTCACCAAATTGAACGAGATGGCACGTTGACCCCAATAACAAGTAATATCGTAAGGCAATGGAGTGGCACAAGTCGAGTTGATGCTAAATTGGTTATCAATCAGCCCACCTCTCCCTTAGAACGGATAGTGATTACGGCATTGGTTGAAGCGTTTACCCCATGTTCATTGTTTTGTTTTATGGTGTTTCTTGCCTTTCTTTGGATGTACCCCGAGCGACGATGGATTCAGCTTTTTTTAAGTGCGGTGTTTCTCTTGGCATTGAGTGTTGCTCATACGGCCCAGTTTGTTTTTACAGAACAATACCAACAATTATTATTACATTTGTCTTGGTTTTCTTGGCCGGCAGGAATAATGATCCTATTCTTTGCTTTTCAATATGCTAAAGCCCTGCGGACATCGGGCGTGCAACGTTCGGTTATATGGGCTTTCCCGACATTAATGTTGGGCGTTATTGCGGTGTATGCCCACCAACAAATCTGTGCGTTTAGTGTCGGGGCCATTTTTCAGCAATGGATTCAGACGCAGCCACTAACTCAAGCGGCTTATTATTTTTATCAATTAACGTATCTTGGTTTTTATCTATTGCCTTTGATTCTATTGTTGGGTTTTCATCTTGTGTTTGGCGTACATCCTCGCAGGATACTTCCTGTTTCTGCATGTTTGATGTTAATGATTACGGGAATAGCGTTACTGATTTACCCAGACAGTTTGGCCAGCTCGGGATTGTCGGGCGTTGTTTTGGTTGCTTCACTGTTTTTAGGTTGGTATATCAGTTGGCAAGATAAAAAATGACGTTGACCGCATGGTGGGAATTATTAACAGCTAGCCTTGAGAACTTACATTTACGTTTTCCAGGCGCTTATTTTAGCCATTCCCCTTTATTCCTCGCGGTATCTCAAATTGCAATGCATGGTGTAAAACTTGAAGGTTATGACAATAGCATCAAGGGGCTACTTGCCATCCAAAAAACATCCAATGCTATATTACGAGAAGAAGATACATTAGGAAAAGAAGTGGAGGGTGTTAATCGCACTCCCAATCACATACCCAAAATTATTGTTCCAATTGATGCCTTGATTGCAATTGCCTATTATGAACACCTTGTCAGATATGATGGTGTAACATCTACACGAGCAATTCTTAATGACGGCGTGTGGCTAAATCCTGGTATACAAGCCAGAAAACCGCTTATCTCCAAACATGCATGCATTCTAAAATCTGACATAGTGAATTTTTTTGAGAATCATAAAAACGTATTGGCATTACTAGAAATTCATCCTGCATTTGAACAACTATTCATACTGACCGACCCACAGGAAAAATTTAGAGCGTTTTCCGATCTTGCGCTTGGTCGATCTCCATTGACTCATCCTCTAGGAAAAACATTTGAAGAAAAACTTGGAGAACGTTTAGAAGCAGAGTTTTTGGAGGCTGCAGCTGAATTGGATCCCCTAAATGCTCGAGAGCAACTCAGTCAAAAAGCTGATGAAACTGTCGCTGTACTTGAATCTATTCGGACGTGTAAGCATGAGCTGGATGTCGTCGATAATAATACTGATGCAGCAGTGCGCGATATGACCTACGCGACTCTTGAGCATGCGGTGGCCAAGTTAAATCATGCCAATGATGATGAGGTTAAATTCCATGCCTCTGATTTAGAAACACGTTCTGATAGTGATTTGAAATGCTTGGTCAATAAAGCCAAACTTCTTGCCCGCATTTTGAAAATGGGGGAGCATTTATCTGAGTTTACGCAGATTCACCATACGTGGTTTACGCGAAAGTTGCACTTTATATTTACATGGTTTCGTGAACAAGACTCCTATTTTCTAAAAACTTTTTTTGTGCCGGACACATGGAAATTGATTCATGAAGCTGAAAAATTAAAAAATGAAATGATTCTATTGGAAAAAAGGCTATCCACTCATTCATTTGTAGATACTAACGAAGTTGAGGATGAATTTAGGATCAAGTTGATGGATACAAAGAATAGCCTGCTATCGATCCATCGTGAAAGTTTGTTTTTTTTGCCTAATGCAGAGATCGCAAGAAAACAATTAGAAAAGAAGATTGAAGATGGGTATATGCCGCGCGCAGTATATTAAAAAATTGGAGCTCGTATGACTAAATTAACCGACATTCCTGTGATAGTACACAGCGGACAAAAATATAAAAACGCACAGGGTGTAGTCGCCATTAAAGATGGCGTTAAATCAGATGACAGTCATGTTGAACGTCTTCCGAAACCGAAATGGTTACGCGTTGTGAATACCACAACACCAGAATATGCCAAGGTAAAAGCGCAGGTAAAAGAACATCGTCTTTCTACGGTCTGTGAGGAAGCAAAGTGTCCTAATATCGCCGAGTGCTGGTCACATGGGACCGCGACGATTATGTTGATGGGATCAATTTGTACTCGTGCCTGCCGATTTTGCTCTGTTGACACCGGTAATCCGCGAGGCTGGCTTGATCCTGAAGAGCCTGAAAATACTGCTCGAACGGTATCGTTAATGAATCTTGACTATATCGTACTCACTTCTGTGAACCGCGATGATTTACCGGATGGTGGTGCGCAGCATTATGCTGATGCGATACGTGCTATCAAGATGCGTTGCCCGAACATTAAAATTGAAGCGTTGACCCCCGATTTTCAGGGTGTTCAAAAAGACATTGCCGTGTTGTTGGACAGTGGCGTGGATGTTTTTGCTCAAAACGTCGAAACAGTTGAGCGATTAACGCATCCTGTGCGTGATAACCGTGCTGGTTATCGACAAACAATCGATGTATTAGCGTTTGCAAAACAATATCGTTCTGATGTACTGACTAAAACAAGTTTAATGTTGGGCTTAGGTGAAACAGACGATGAAATTATTCAAACGATGGATGACCTACGAGCAGCTAACATTGATATTTTAACGTTGGGTCAATATATGCAACCGACCAAAAATCATTTACCTGTCATGCGCTATGTCACTCCTGATGCATTTGCACGATTTCGTGAGATTGGTTTGGCGAAAGGCTTTTTTGAAGTGGCTTCGGGACCGATGGTGCGCTCAAGTTATCGAGCTGATCGGGTGTTTAAACGAGATAATTTGGGCCTATAATTCGGCTCTACCAGAATTCCCGGGGTTGTCATCCCCGCGAAGACGTGGATCTAGGGCTAATCTAAATGTCGTCGTTGCACGAAGTGAATCCAGGGTTCCGTGCTTTAAACTCTGGGTTGCTTCACTGCGTTCGCAAAGACGACATTTAGATGGGACAGCCCTAGGCGTGGACCCATGCTTAAATGTGGCACCGATCCAGCATCAGTATAGATTCCCGCCTTTGCGGGAATGACAAGAAATTGCTCATGCCCCAGGAATTTCGGTAAAACCTATAACTTTATACCCGAAGTGAATCAAAACATCGCATTTTGAATCACTTCGGGTATAGGTTAAGTGCCATCATTGCCAGGTGTCTATGACGGAGACACGTTATTATCATCATCATCATTATTTGAATCTCGTTGAACTATCGTTGCTAAACGTTCTTTGTATTGGACGATGACCCATTCATCCTCATCAATTGTCTCTGTTTCATCCTCGCCTTCTGAGCGAGGTGTTTGTTCTTTAGAAGAGGCTCGCAAATCGTCATCGTCATTCCATTCCACTATACTTGGCTGAGTCGAACTGCTCTTTAATAAAGGAGGGTTTTCCTTCTTATACTGCTCGTAACTTATCCAATGGCTTAATCCTTCTTCTGTTTGAGTCAATAATCTTGCTTCACTCAATCGATAGCTTTGAATCGCTTCCTCTGAAGGGGGCGATTTCAAGTCGATCCAAAACGGTACTTGTTTTTCTAGGTATGGGTGTTCAATTTTATAATCGTGATAGAGTACTGTTTGCATTTTATTTAGAAATATTTGCAAATTAGATTTATCTACTTCAAATACACCGGCATTGGGATCCATGATAATAATTTTATTAGAATCCTGTTTCGAACAACATAAACCAATCACGTGTGGAAGATTTTTAACATTGAAATTCAAACGTAAATTTAGATTTGGATCCTTTTTTAATTCTTTTCTAACTATATCAGCGACTTCGTTGGGATTCATAACACCTAATGCAGAACCGAGCTTCTCACGCTCAAACGGAGATACGTCGTCTCCGGTTAATGCGGCGGCGGCTTGTTTGGATAGGCTTCTAGTAAAAAGGGGATCTTTCAAGCGACTTTCTGGCGATAAATAATTTAATTGTTGCCTTGCTCCGAATCCATTTTTCAACTTTCGAGCGGCCGTTGATGCTTCTTGACACCATTCTGCAAGGCATCCTTGACTAACAGCACGATGAAAATCCATGGTTGTAAAAGAACAAGCCCCGGCGCTGCCTTTCGGTAAATAACCAGCAACCATTGTTCCTATCTGCCTGAATTTAGCAATTGTCCTCACTTTTTCGGATCGCGTAATGCTATCGTAAAATCGCTTTTGTTGAATCATCTCAAACATGACTTACTCCAACGAGGTACTTTATCTAAGTATATACTCGATTAAGCAGTTTTTATGATTTTTGCATGATCCGTTCGGGCTGAGGAGGCGCATACACTGTACTTGGGGGCATATCACATCGTGCTGCGCGCCGTCTCGAAGCCTGGGAAGCACTGTGCCAAGGCTTCGAGACGGCGCATCTGTGTATGCGCCTCCTCAGCCCGAACGGCTCTGGAGTTATACTAAAAACTGCGGAATCAAGTATATACCCATTTCTGACTTTCAATTTCTCACGACCTATTTGTTGACTTTACTGTAGAAATAAAATACAATTAAGTCTTTAAAAAACATACGAGAAATAAAATGTCTTTGTCTAATAATGAGCTATTTGCTCAATTTATCAAGTCTAAGTTTGACTTTTATATAGCCATAAGAAACGGACAGTATCTTGAAGAAGGGCAATGGAAAACGAATGCTACATATACAATATGTGGTCGCGTCGAACAAGAATATGAAAAAAGCAGGGGGGCTTTTTTTAAAAATTTAGGTGTTTCTAAGGAGTTGGAGTCCATAATTTTAAATTATATAAGCTACAACATCTCTAGAAATATGACATTTGAAGACTTAAGGAAAGGAATCACAAGTTCACCACCAGTACGTCCACTCATTACTAAACCAGTCGTAATGATACCCACTATAATGGGTTTTCTTTTAAGTGCTGTCGCAGTTTTTACGGCACTAGTATTATTAGGACCAACAGCCCCAATAGCGCCCCTTCTTATCTTCGTCCTTATCTTCGTCGAAATTGGATTTCTAACGGGGTTTGTCGGATTTCTAGTCGGATTTTTAGCAGAAAAAAGCAATTATTTTAAAAAATTATCTAATTATGAAAATGGTGCTGAATTATGGAAAAAAGAGCAGGTAGATGAAAAATACAAAATCTGTCACGTAGAAGGACTTTCTCATACTGAGTCTAGACAAAACCACTCGAATGATCTGCCCTTACCTCATCAAGGAAGTCATTATAGTTTTTTTGATGCCCCAAAAGGGGACCATCACAATCCTTTACAACCTATTCAACCAGTTAGAGCAGAATTAACCTAAAGTAGATTGGATGCGAGGTAATAATGCATGACCTATTTGATGACTTAGTGTCTCAAATGATGTACAATAAGCCTCAAGATTAGCAGTTCAGGAAGAAATGTTCTTGCACCAGGAGTAAGGTGGCTACAGACCGTCTTTAGGAGAACATCATGGGAAGTGCAGTGTCACGTCCAGCTACACTTAAAGTATCTCAAGATCAAGATACGACCACTACACTTCCTCGTGAAGTCGTTCATCTCTCGCCGAGAGCGCCTCAAACGCCTGTTGGTCAAGTTTACCATCGTCTCACTGATCAAGAGTTCAGGGATGTGATACCTGCCCCTAGACCCCATCGTGCGCCTGCTGTACAAAATCCTAGGCGAAATCTCACGTTGTTCTCTCCTGTACCTCCTCGAGCAGAATCTCTTTCTAGTTCTACAATCAGAGGAATAAGAGTCCGTTTATTCAATTCCCCTTCGAGTTCTGCTCAGGAATCGTCTCTTCCTGAACCAAATGATTCCTTTACTCAGGCATTGCCTGATGACAGGGAAGAGGATGGTTTTATTCCGGCAATCATGGAAAACACCCGACCATTGAGTGGAGACGATTCAGAACAAGCATTGTCTGATGACAAGGAAGAGGATGGTTTTATTCCGGCGACCATGGAAAATATTCGACTATTTAGCCGAGAAGATTGCGACGATGATCATGATTCAAGCGGAAGCCTCCATGTAAGAACAAAACACAATAAAACGACAGCGTTGCAGACGATCAAAGGAAAATTAGGAGAGGAAGAGCCGTTGACCGTAGCACATTACGCCGTTACAGCGTCTGCATCAGATGCTGAAATGCCCTATTTTTACGCACAACTTGTACTTGATCAAAATCAATATACCCATCAATGGTCTTTTACAGTGAGGTTGCCCACTCAGCTTCAGCCCGATGAGAGTGCCGATTGGTTGATTCCAGTCAGTGAAAATAGAATAGAGATTGCATTAGATGAGCTGATCCGTCGGCAGTATACACGACATGCTCGAGATATTTTATTTTTTCTAAATCAAAAAGAAGAGCGTGATTGGAGACGCTTAGATATGTTGCGTCGTCCTGTACAATTACGGCGTGCCTATAATGATCCTGCCGCACTAGAAGAGATCGTTTATGCCAAGATCAAGATGTCAGTCTTAGATGGTTCAACGGACACCAATATAAAAATCAGTGTTCGTTTTGAGCAAATAACAAAGGCGGACTATGATGAGTTTTATAAAAATCCATCGGTGAGAGCCAGAGTGGTTAATTTTCTAAAATCCGATCCAGATCCAAAACTATACTGCGCGCGGCCACAATTTTAAGTTTTTTGTGACGCTATTTTTTGCAGTAAGGTGTTTTAAGCGCAGCGCAATAGAAACCCTTGTCAAGCTTAAAACGCCTTACTGTCTGAAAGATTGAGAATACTGAAAATAATTTTAGGTATGTTGCTTAGTTAGTTCTTATTACAAAACTTATTGATTTTAATCGTGGGATTTTAATGGTGGCCAGACCTGGAATCGAACCAGGGACACAAGGATTTTCAATCCTTTGCTCTACCGACTGAGCTATCTAGCCACAATTGAATGCTATTTAACGATGATAATGACTTGGAGTCAAGTTTTTTTTAATATTTATTTTGGTTCTGTGAAACCTTGGGGTTTTTCAGAGCCGTTTCCGAAAAAATAGTTCTGTAACTCGTTCATTAAAAACTCACGTGATTTGGGGTCGGCGAGGTTTAGTCGGTATTCGTTGATCAGCATGGTTTGGTGTGCTGTCCACATATTCCAAGCCGCTTGTGACACTTGGTTGAAGATTTTAAGGCCTAATTCACCTGGGAATGGGGGTGCTTTCATCCCTTCGGATTCTTGATTTAATTTGATGCAGAATACTTGCTTTGACATAGAGCGTTCCTTTTGTTCTCAAAGCATGTGATTATCGGATAATGGTTTTCGTCTGGCAAATTTATTTTTAAAGAATGAGAATTTGCTTGGCTTTATTTGGGCTTGTGTCGATGTTTTATCGAGAGCTTCCTCGAGGCTAATAAAGCGATAACCATGTTCTTTGTAAAATTGAATCACGTCGCCAATCACATAGCTGTTCAGTAAATTTGAATGAACCAGGAGTATTTCTTTGACCGTTCTGCCATTAGCCATTCGTTCGGCAATTTCAGTTTGTTTTGAAATATACTTCAAGTAACGTTCTTTAATTTTGTTGAGGTGGTTGCTTCGATTTCGCCAGTTGATGGCTAATAGTTGTTTATTGAATATAAAATCTTTACTGTCAATGGTTACAGGGGCGACTATGTATTGATTTCCTGCTAAATATTCTTTGACTTGATCTTTATTTTTACCACGACCCTCAGCAAGGTATGGGTATCTAAAATATTTTTTATCGGGCATTAGTGGCGTTAACCGCCTATCGGCTTTCGCAATTTCGTTGATGTATTTTTCAGCGCCAATTTCATCTATACTGCGCGCGGCCACAAAA
>DIUW01000020.1 GCA_002423125.1 Legionellaceae bacterium UBA6148
GCGGTTTTGTTCCACCGATAACACCCATGGCATCGATACTCACTATGCAGCCTTTTATTTCCAGGCTACGCAGTAACTCCGGTATGGCGGTGATTTCATTACTTTTTTCTGCTGTTTTTTCCTGCCCTAAAACGACTCCATTGGCAGAGCTCCAAGCACAGACCATGTGAATGGGGGATTTTAGTCCGTCATGACTTCCTCTAAGCGTCTTACCATCAATTGCTATCACATCACCTTGTGTTGCAATAGTCACAGCATGCATCCAGCTTGTAAAACAACTTGCAAATTGTTTAGTATTTAACTTACGCATTACTCGCGCCAATGTGTCATCTACTGGTATACCATTCTCGTAGGGTAAAAATTGTCTTAGCCAACTTAATTTCAATAGTCCAAAGTCTCTTATAGATTTCCAACCATCACACCCAGATATCGTCGCGCATATGATTAAAAAAATAAGTTCAATTAAGGGATATTTCTTAGTCCTTTCAACCCGAGGGTCATCTAATGCACTAAAGTGGCTCAACATGTCTGTTTTCATGACGATTCTATTTTGTAAAAGAATGTATTTGATCAGATATGAGAGCTTTTGTCGATCCTCATTGTGTATTGTAAATCAAAATTGTTTAAAAACTAGATGATCTTGCCCTGCCCTCTCAATTTTAATTTGATTTCTTTTCTTAGTGAGTGGTACAGTAGTAAAATTTTAAAAAATATTTTTGAAATTTGTTCTTAATCTATGGAGAGATTATGTATGTTAACTTTAAGCCTAGTAAAATAATCCTTGCTACGGCTTTATTGAATTTCGCGTCTTCATCTTTTTCATTTGATTTAAAACAAGGTCACGCCGTTGTTCAACTCGGCGGCTTTATTAGCTCGCCTGGTAAATCCCAACATATCGATATCGTTGACCTAATCGGTGACCAATTTACTGTGACAAACCATCAAAACAGCAATGCCTTGGTTGGCTTGGGATACTTTATTGACGGGCCTGTTCAGCCCGCTTTTAATCTCGCTTATGGCATCAATGCTTTTTACCTCGGCAAAACCTCCGTTAATGGCAACATTATTCAAGAGAACTTATTTACGAATTTGGCTTATCGCTATGACATCAGCAACCTGCCAATCTATGCCGCCGCTAAAGCGACTATCCCAACTAAAAATTCACGGGTGGCCGCTACCTTAGACGCCGGAATTGGACCTAATTTTATCACTACTCGTAATTACCGTGACTCCCCACTGGATAACATCACGCTTCCCGATAACGCTTTCTCAGAGCATACACAGACAACGTTCAGTGCCACTGCCGGGATTGGCGTTAAAATTAATCGCGTTTTCGGGGAGCATCCTCTCGAATGCGCCTACCGGTTCTTTTATTTAGGGCAAGGCCAATTGGCAAAAAACAATAGCCAGTTACTCAATACCCTTAATACCGGCAATACCTACGCCAATGCCCTGCTTTGCTCTATTACCGTATAAGTACCTACAACAGGATTTTTCTGTTTAATTAAGGATAATGCATGTTTCATATTAAAAAAAAATTGATGTCAATCGTGGCTTTTTTAGCATTATCTTTGACTCACCTAGCCTTTGCCGCGACCGGTAATTTTTTTAATGTTTCAGAGAGGCTTTGTTTCCTAGCTCAAAAAACACTCAAACTAATGCACTGCGGTCTGAATGGGGTTATGCTCCTGTGCATTAATGATCACTGTAATTAGCGACCCAATAATGCCCAATAAATATGCTGAAAAGAAAGGCTGGAACATCCCCAAGCAGAAGTACAAATTGACGAATTGGTCTGAATACAATAATTCATTACGTCGTCGCGGTGACATCACCGTCTGGTTATCAGCGGATGCAATATCTCAGTGGTATGAAAAGGATCGAGTTTATGATGGGACTGGGACTCCAAAGCGTTTTAGCGATTTTGCAATTATTACCTGTCATGAAATACGACAAGTCTATCGATTGCCCCTGCGGCAAAGCCTAGGCTTTATCGACTCACTATTTCGACTAATGGGTCTCCCCCTTAACTGTCCTGATTTCAGCTGCTTAAGCAAACGATTGAAAGAGCTACAAATCAAAGTGCCGAAGTACAAAAAAACAGATAAAGCACTAGATGGGATACACGCTATAGCCATTGATTCAACAGGGTTAAAGCGCTTTGGGCGAGGAGAGTGGCACCAGGAAAAGTATGAGCTTTCTAACAAAGCCAGCTGGTGTAAATTACACGTAGGCGTTAACCAAAATCACTACTTTGAAGAGTGTGTATTAACGGATAGATTCAGTCATGATGACCAACAAGTTGAAACATTACTTGCGCAAATTGACGATCCAATTGATCATTTTTCAGCTGATGGTGCTTATGATGAAACACCTGTTTATGACGCCGTGATTAACCATTCACCGACTGTTGATGTGGTGATTCCTCCCCGGTCTAAAGCCGTTTTAAATGACAAAGCTGCGGCCATGCGAAATCGAAATATTCAAGAAATTGCAGAAAACGGTCGTATGCCTTGGCAAAAGGCTAGACAATATGGGCGGCGAAATTTCAGTGAGCTTGGCGTGCAACGATACCAGAAAATACTGGGTGATTCGATGCATTCAAGGGACATCATGCGTCAAAAACAAGAAGCAATGATTGGCTGTAGGGTGATCAATAAAGTGACTTCTCTAGGGATGCCTGCAAGCTATAGATCGGCCTAAATTTTGATGAAAACTCCATGGAGAGGGGTTAGGAAACAAAGCCCGTGTAAGGTATATTATTGATTTTTTTAACAAGGATCGCAGATGAAATCAAATAAAATAATAGTGTTATTCTGTATTTTAGCCACTTATTGCGGACTGGCGAATTCGCACTCCTCTCTGCCTACTGGCTCTTTATTTACCGTTTCTGCTAAGGGCAAAACCGGTATTACTCTATGTCTAAATGGTAAGGGGCATTTAAGTTGCCAGCGCTTTAATGTGCCCGGGCAATTTGTAGTAAAAACAACGCATCCTAGCAAACAATATTCTTATGCCGGGATTAAAATCGATACACTTGGTGTTTCTATTGCTGATTTGGGGATAAGTTGCACGCCTTATCCGCAGACAGGCTATTGTTTATTTTCTGTCAGCCAAACTCAAGGAAAACAGTTTAACCTTACTGAGTCTGCTACTAAAGTTGCCGTAGGGAGTTTTTTTAAAGATGTGAGCAAAGGGATGTTAGCAGTTAAACAAGGGGCTAATGCTACTTGGAGTTTTCCTGTGCCAGGAGGGTATACGTTCATTGGAACCAGTTGTACAGGAAGTGGTAGCAATGCAGGGCAAGAGCACCAAAGTTTA
>DIUW01000057.1 GCA_002423125.1 Legionellaceae bacterium UBA6148
GATTAGGCCATCTTTCTGCATGCGCAGCATTTGCCACACGGCAGGACATCTCCTTGAGACCACCATCCGCTTTATACTCGGATCCGCAGTTTTTGGATGGCATCTGTGATTGTTGTCCCGGAATTTAGTGCGACTTGGCGAGCCTGCGAGCTTTAGTCGCGCTTAATGAGTTGTTACTTTCACCATAAAATTCGTTGTTCACAGCAGCAACGATGTGGAGAAGCGGAATAAGGAGATAATTCTTGCTTTTTTATTATTTTCAGTGGCAAATAAAGCGGGTTCATTCGCATTTAATTTGAGCGAAATGTGTACTTTGGTTGCAGTCGCAAAACAGGCAAATTTCTAAACGTAGTTTATCCGGTTCATGCTTTTGTATATCAAAACAGTGTACTAATTATAAAACATATGCGAAAATATGAACAACAACCAAACTTTTGTTTTTAAGAGACTAAATAATGCAGCCTGATTATCATGAAATCATAATTATTTTTTTGACTCATTTTCTTTGATGGTAATCACAGGACGTGTGATCAAGATAGCGCGAGATAAATACTTCAGTTAAGAACTATATTTTTCGAGACATTACAACCATCAACTGTAGAAGAAGCCATAATGATGACAGCTAAAGTCGCCACAAAAGATGTTGAAGTTCGTATTGCAGATACAAAAACCGGTCATGCAACTACCCTTTATAAAGAACAACCTAAATCTACCACGCGCTTAGTGAGATTTACCGATACAGAGCTCTACACAGGTGATCTGTTAGATAAATTTAAGAAAAATATAGCCGCTGCGGCTAATTTAGAATTTTGTGCGGAAGATGCCAGTCAATCCAAATGTAAAATAATTCCTCTCCCTCAAGCTGTCAAAGATAATATTTTAAAATTTGTACGGGAAAAGCAGCAAAAAAGGCCGCTCTTTTAGCTCAGAAAACCCCCGCAGATGAATGTGAAGTGATATTTGAAGCGACGAAACAAGTCGCTCAAGCAAAAGCTGCACAATTGGCGGGGAAGTCACTGACCCTTAGTTGTTAGGCGATTAAATTCGGATTAGAAATATTTAGCTTATAGAGAACACAATGATTCTGTTTAAAAAACTATCTTCTGAGGATGAGTCTAAGTTAGCTTCATTTTTGAGCCGCTATCCAGAAACCTCAATGTTTTTGCGCTCGAATTTACGTAATTCAGGCATAGAATATAAAAGTGACACCCCATACCACGGAGAGTATTTTGCGTATTGCAATTCTTTGGGTGAAATTCAAGGCATCATAGCGCATTATTGGAATGGAAATATTATGATGCAGTGCCCTGATCTAGCGGCATTAAAGGAGTTATTTCATTACTTTGAATCGCATTGCAATAGACCAATTTGTGGAATTTTAGGAGATGAAATCCAGGCTAAAACCGTGATCGATCTGCTTGAGATTAATTTGTCATCTTTTGCTCTAAATGCAATTGATGGCTTATATCAGTTGTTGTTATCAGAAATGATCGTACCAAATTCTGTTTATCAATTAAAAAAAGCAAGGTACTGCGCCCCAGATATTTTAAAAAAATGGTTAACTGATTATCATATTGAGGCTTTAGGTGCAGATTTAAGCCTCCCATCCTCCGTAGAATCAATAAATAGTGCGATAAAAGAAGCGGCTACTCGTGATGATCTCTGGACATTAGATCATGATGGATTACCACTTTCTTTATGTGGGTTTAATGCTTCATTACCAGATATTGTGCAAATAGGACCGGTCTGGACACCTGTTGAATATCGTAATCAAGGTTATGCTAGAGCTGTCGTTGCCTTATGCTTGTTAGAAGCAAAGAAAAATGGGATTAAGCAAGCGATACTATTCACAAATAATCTGGCAGCAGAGCGCGCTTATTTTTCAATTGGATTTAAGAAAATAGGAGAATATAGGCTGGCGATATTGAGAGATAAAATATCCAAATAATAAGGCGTAAAAAAGAAGAGGTCAGTTTAACTCTGTGACAGGTAAGCCACTTTTACTAGCGGACACGTAAGGCTTGGTTTTTTAGATTCAGTTTTTATCTTGCCTGTAAAATATTATCTCAAATAACAAACGATTCGGTTGCTTTTGAGTCAATGGCGAGTTAAAATAAGACACATTTTGAATGACCACTAAATTAATGAAAATGTGTAAGGCGGTGCTCCTGATGAAAAACAATCAACCATTTCGCACTCCAAGATTGATCTCTCTTGATGTCTTTCGAGGAATAACCATTGCATTGATGATTATAGTAAACAGCCCAGGCAATCAGTCCCCTTATGATTGGTTGACGCATTCTGTTTGGAATGGTTGCTCGTTGGCTGATTTAGTGTTTCCTTTTTTTATTATCATCGTAGGCATTTCCTCTGTTTTGGCTTTATCTAATTTACGTGCAAAAGACGTACCCACCTCCAATTTGATTCTGAAGATTATCAGGCGCAGCGCCTATATTTTCCTTATGGGCCTGTTGCTTAATGCGTTTCCACATCATTTTGATTTTTCATCCATTCGAATTTTGGGTGTCTTACAACGTATTGCCATTTGTTATTTTTTCTCATCGATATTATTTTTAACCACGCGAATACGCACACAAGCCATTATTACGATGGTGTTGCTCATCGGTTATGCATGCCTAATGACGGCAACTGCTTCGCTGACACCAGATGGAAATATAGTGGGATATGTTGATAGATTAGTGTTTACCCCGGGCCATTTATATACCCCCCTGTTTGATCCAGAAGGTTTATTAAGCACGCTGCCCGCCATTTCGTCAGCATTACTTGGGAACCTTCTCGGTTCATTTCTCATGACATCACGAACAAAAAAACAAAAATTGGTGTGGATGGTTTCTTCGGGTTTGCTTTTGGCATTTGTTGGATGGTTATGGTCCTACACGTTACCTTTAAATAAAGCCCTCTGGTCTAGTTCGTATGTACTATGGACTGGTGGTTTAGCGCTTTTAGTGTTCGCGCCTATTTATGCGCTTATTGAAATGAAACTGTGGAAGCGATGGTCAAAGCCGTTTGATTTGCTCGGTCGTCACGCGATGCTGGTTTATATGCTTCACGTCTTTTTTTTGAAGATTCAAGCCATGATCCATATGCATAATGCTATTGGCGCAATAGTCAATTTACGGGTTTATATCACCGAGGCATTATTTGGCCATTGGCGGTCTGAAAACGCAGCGCTCATCTATGCGGTTAGTTATACGATACTCTGGCTGTTTGTCCTAAAGGGTATCGAAAAATGGCGGCAGTTAAATGCTCAAGTACGTATTCCTGCATCTTCATGATCAATTATTGAGACTGTTCGCTTAATAAGACCGGATATTTTTATTGCAGTTGATCATGAAGGCGGGATAGTGCAGCGGTTGTGAGTTTTGAAGATAGGCAAGATCTCCTGGGGCATCGCTCAGGTCGGATCACCACGCATTACTCATCAGCTGAGTTGCAGAGTCTTTACAGCGCTGCGAACAGTGTATGTGGAAAGCAAAAAAATTGAGTGGTTTTAACGTTAAAACGTCTCAAATAGTGGAACGTTAAAACGTAATAAACAAGCCGTTAAGCTTGTCGCTCTATAGGATTATTGCAGGTAGCTCACGCAAAAGTCACGCAGAGGCTTTTTTGTGAATCGGAAAAAGGAAGTGCTAGTCATGGCCGCACCGTTCGCCCTAATCTGCCCATCATCCCAGAAATAATCCCGCTGAGTGAAACGGCTTGTGGGATGTGTGGTTTAGAATATTCGTTATTCGCTGACGAAGAGTCCGATATTATTGAAATTGAAGTCGCAGCTCATGTTCGCAGAATTCGGCGTCAAAAATGCGCAAGGGGGAAAACCACCCGATGATTTGGGTGAGTTCCTACCATGGACAATGAGTGAATCCAGAAAGCAGGAATTATCAAAACCACCTAACAATAATACATCATGAAGCGTTACTGTGGGCGTATTTTTAGTGCGGAGGAATTGGCACAAATTATCGAGTTGATTGAGACCAACCCATCAAAGCATCGTC
>DIUW01000051.1:0-700 GCA_002423125.1 Legionellaceae bacterium UBA6148
TCATGCATCTTGTTGTACAAGGCGGGCAATGGAGTACCTTGGTCATTATTGCTTCGATTTATCGTAAAAACAGGATTCACCACCTGGGAATAAGGGTCTTGCGTGAGCGGTCTTAATTGAATGCTGTATAAATTAGAGGGCTTACTAAGAAAACCGTTTACCACCGCCTCGTGGCTATTTTTCATGCCAATGACTTCTGCAAGGTACATGTTGAGTTGAGCCAAACGCGCTTCTTTGGCTTGGCGCAACACGCCCTCCTTTAACAATGGAATATGAAACTCAAGCGTGCTCTTGTAGGACTCCAATTCACTGACAGCGCCACCTTCAAAAAACGCGTTTAACTCTAGCGCTGACTTGCACGTGTTATCTGTGCTGATATCCTGCCCCACAATAAAAGGAACAAAAAGATGCACGCGATTGGTCGCAGGATTAATACGGATGTAACGGAAACTGCTTGGTTCAATCAAGGGGATTTGCATAGTCTAGTGCCTTTTCTATTCGGTATACCCACATTATAGCTTAAATTGAAAATTTTGATTTAATTTTGAGCTGAACGTTTTTCGGGAGTTCCTAACCAACTTAATTGAAGCGGATTGCTTGGGATTCGTAAAGGCGTTAAGATTTGAACATTATTGAAAAAGGCCAAAGTCCAGAGAGATCGATTGCTGATTATGTAGTTTTTGGATGGCATCTGTGATTG
>DIUW01000051.1:734-10568 GCA_002423125.1 Legionellaceae bacterium UBA6148
TCGCAGGCTCGTTAAGGCCTGCTAAATTCGCGGACGACAGTCAAAAATGCGGAATTGAGTAATAAGTAGCGGTGGACTACATCCCATGGATCCACCGCACTTTTTTGCAATGCCTCAATTAAAATACAAGATAATCCACAAAGTTACCCACAGATTTTGTGGATAACTATAATGACGTCGGTTTAGTAAAAATCCATAAAAAACAGATGTTTATGAAGCGAAATTCAATGTGGTTAATAATTACTCGAATGGAAAAATAAAAGATATACACAGGGTGTTGTTGATGAGGGATGTAGAACGTGCGAGGCTATTATAGCGAAAAAATGATGATAAAAACAGTCTTTATTTTTTTAATGGAATGGACTATGCCCTAACTGATTCAAAAGAGTAGTGACAAAAAGAGATAGACCCATTTCATGGGATAATTGCGGCTATGGATGACGTTATTTTCCAGAGGGCCCCTTGGAAGGAACCTCCGTTGAAGAGTATTGCATCTCTTCTTTTTTGTTTTTTTTAAACATCCCAACTTCAGCTGTTGTGTTTTTTGGAGATAAATCAACAGGGTTAATGTTCACGAGCCGACAGGTAAAAGGACGATCTGGCCTTGGATGAAAGGGAGGGTAATCTGTATGAGTATTTCCGTGTACCTTAATATCTTCGCGCGCGATTATTTCGATGGTGCTGTTATCAGGACCTGTTATGATTTTAACCCTTTTTGGAAAAGGGTCTTCGTAGTGAGTCGATATTTTCATTATAGCTCGCTGCAGTGACTCTGCTTCATAGTAATAAGAAGCGCTGGACTATATCCCATGATTCACCGCACTTCTTTGCAATGCCTCAATTAAAATACAAGATAATCCACAAAGTTACCCACAGATTTTGTGGATAACTATAATGACGTCGCTTTAGTAAAAGTCTATTAAAAACAGCTTGTTATGAAGTGAAGTTTAAGGTGGTTAATAATTATTCGAATGGAAAAATAAAAGATATGCACAGGGTGGTGTTGATGGGGCACGTAGAACGTGCGAGCGCTATTATAGCGAAAAATTGATAACAAAAACAGTCTTGATTTTTTTAATGAGATGGATTATAGGTTGCGCGAAAAGGTTGATTTCGTCTACATCAATCCTGTATAAAAAATTTGTTTCAGTGGCTCCTCAGCACAGAGGTCTTAAGGTAGGGCCTTGATCCAAGTAGCCCGAGTGCTGCAAAGCAAATCTCTAGGGCTGTGCGAACGAAGTGAATCCAGGGTTCCGTGCTTTAAACCCTGGGTTGCTTCACTGCGTTCGGAAAGACGACATTTAAGATGGGCTGCCCTAAGCAAATCTCGGGCTCCACTTGGTTTGAATTACTTCTCATGACGCGTTTTTTTCTCACGCAGAAGTTTGGATCTCGCCTCTGCCTTCGAGAGTTTTTCATCAGGATGTGCAGCGTTATGCTTGTCATGACGACGCGCATCTTGTGATTCTTTTTGAAACTTTTCATGGTGGCTCATTTTATTCTCCGTTGAGTGTCATTGGTTTAAAATTTAGCCTATATTTGAAATATTTCAAGTTTTTAACAGGATCTACATTGAACACATCGCCCTTTGATTTCAGCCGTACAGCTAATAATATCAAATTCAATCGCTGTCGCTGATTTAGTAATGGGCGCGAAATTAACAATATTATCTAACTCTTTAACAAAGTAACAATGTGTTATATTGTAACACATAAGGTAAGTGTTATATTATATCACTACTGAATTGATCCTGTTTCTCAAGCTGGCGGTGCTGTATGTCTTTTAAGTATTTTCGTTTTTATCTTTTAGAAACAGAGGTCTATGATGCAGAAGTATTGGAAAGGTATCAATCAATATTAAGTTCTTGCAAGGATTTGGGTTTTATTCGTGCATCATTTGACTTAATAAGCAACGATACAAGCATTAGTATTTTATGTGAATCGGACGATGATCTTGAAGTAGAAAAAGAAAAATGGCTTTGTTTTTTTCAAAAAAATAAGATTAAGCATAAAGAAAACATAGATCATGAAGTGATTCAGGATGAGGAGCGATTCAAAATTCGTTGCGCACATGGTCAAAATTGCTCTCACGACCATCACGACCATCACGACCATCATGATCATCACGACCATCACGACCATCACGACCATCACGACCATCATGATCATCACGACCATCATGATCATCACGACCATCATGATCATCACGACCATCATGACCATGATCGGCATTGGCTAAAAGCAAGTATAGGCTTAGTGTGTGGCATAGGACTGCTTATACTGTCTGTTGCAGGATTCAACATCCCTATGATTGCCTATTATTTAATGACCGGGCTCTCTGCGTTGGTTACTTTTTATTTAGGGCGCAAAGTATATCAATCTGCCTGGCATTCCTTGATGCAAAAAAAATGGGAGATGAGCATGTTATACACGATAAGCACCTTAGCAATTATTGGGATTTCTATCGTCAGTTTATTTGTTCCAGAGTTACCAATGATGCTTGAGTCAGCGCCTCTTATTTTAGGATTTTGGCACTTAGGTGAGGCGATAGAGCATACTTTATTGGATAAAATTAATAAAAAATTGGATATACGTGATTGTGCCTCTGAAACCGCTCTATTAAAAGAAGAAACAGAACGTAAAATTTTGGTCAAACAGCTTCTCCCCAATGATATTATTGTTATAAAAGCAGGGGAGGTTATACCCGTTGATGGTGTTTTAATGCAATCAACCTTATTGTATACCACAAGAGTTGATGGTTCGCCCTATCTAAAACAATTTAACCCAAGAGATGCTGTAAAAGCAGGAATGTGTTTGGCAAACCACCTCCCTCAAATGGAAATGCGAGTCACAAAAATTCACCAAAATTCTTACCTTTCGTTGATTGCAAAAAATATAGACAAAGCAAATGATGCAAAAGCACCCGTCGAGCTATTTGCAAATAAAATATTGAAGTACTTTGTTCCTGGCTTGCTGGCTATTGCTCTAGTATCAGGAATTGTGATGGGGCTTTTATTTCCCTCCGCACTGGCTATTCAATGCGTCATCTCCGTTCTTGTGAGTGCATGTCCTTGTGTATTGAGCATGATTACGCCAATGGGAGTTCGCATTGGCATGAAAAAAGCATCTGAACAAGGAGTCCATTATAAAGACGGTAAAACATTGCAGGCGGCCTCAGATATTGACACCGTCGTTTTTGACTTAAATGGTACGCTTACTCAAGGAGAGGTTTCCGTTAATGCGATAAAGATGGATGATAAAAACACAGAATTGTTGAAGCATTTTGCATTGCTAGAAGGAAAATCGAATCATCCGGTAGCAAAAAAGATTAAACATTACATAGAGAAAAAAAATATCGTTATTGATGAGTCATTAGAAATTACTTCGATTGATACAAGCCATCATTCCGGCATTAAAGGCTGCATTGCTGGTGAACTATTCATGATTGGCAACAGCGATATGCTCTGTGCCAATGGAGTTGAGATGATCAACTCGCCTTATGATGATGTCAAAAATGGCACCATTTATATGGTGCGAGGTTCAGAGGTCGTCGGGCAAATCAGCTTAACGGATCACTTGCGTCAAGATGCAATAGAAACAGTAAAACAGCTACAATTGATGGGAAAGCAGGTTCATATTTGTACAGGCGCTGATCAAGCATCCGCAGAACGGTATGCCCAATTACTAGGCATTCATGGTGATCATATTTGTGCAAATGCGGTAGGGGCAGCAACTACAGATGATGAGGTATCTAAAGAACGTTATATTCGTCAATTGCAGCGCAAAGGGCGCAAGGTTTCCATGGTAGGGGATGCTGCGAATGATCTTATCGCTATTGCATGTGCAGATGTAGGAATCGCAGTAAAATCAAGCATTGGTGATACATTAACAGAGCAACATGCGGGCATGGTTGTTCAACAAGGCTTGTTATTTCCTATTGCAACGGCATTTGACGTTGCATCAAAAACTAAACAAAATATTTTTCAAAATTTGTTTGTCAGCCTCACGTATAACTCAGTGATTACGTTGGTGGCAGCAGGATTGTTTGTTGCTTTAGGTTTTGCGTTGAATCCCGTTATGGGGGTTGCTTTAATGGTTGTGGAGTCAGCGATTGTTTTAGCTAATTTGTATCGTCTGAAGCATCAAGAAACAGTCTCTCTTGCCTCGAATCATGAGAGGAAAGGGGGGGAGACTGAGAAAGATACTGAGAAATCAACTTCAAAAGTACTTAAAGCCTGCGAGCACCTTCCCCCCATGTCTGCGGAGAAGGGAAAATTGAAGGACGTTATTCAGAAGAAAGAACGATTGGGGCAGTCTGTTGCATCAACTTCTTCTGAGTATCAATGTCAATTTTTTAGCAGTGGAAATAAAAATCGCGCTCATCAACCGATCGGATCTATTGTAGATCAACCCCTTGTTTTCAATTAATGATTACTCACACTCTACCTTGATCATACAACATAAATTAGCGAACAAAGCGTAGCGTGCTTTATTAGACCATGCGTGCAGAGAAAACGGTTCGATATGCTTTGCTTCACCTTTGTCTCATGGTGCAAACAACGCAAAGTAGAAAAAAAGCATGATTTAAAGTTATTGTGGTCTGAGTGTTGCCATGTATTGATGCAAGCAAAATTTACCGACCCTTTAATTACAGTCTGATTATCAAAATAATCAGACTTAGTGTCGATTGAGACAGGTGTTTAACACGCCAAATGCAATAGCTATCTTCGCGCGGTCACAATTTGCGGTTTTTGACTTGTTCTTTTCGCGCACATTTAACGTTTAAAACTTGACAATAGACCTGCTATTGCGCTGCGTTTTAATAGCAGGAGGTCGGGGCTCGTCAGGATACGTGTCAAAATAGGACTTTTTATTTTTAAAACGGCCTACAACCCCTGTCATACTAAAGAAGCGATTTCATTTATTCATAGATTATAAATGTATAACGTAGTAACACTAAATAAATCTGTTACGGTTAAGCCTGTCCCATCAATCAGTGCCCGCTTAACAACTTTCCCTAGATGAGGCGGATTGTGCATTAACATATATACCTCTCTACATTCACTTTCGGACTAATACAAATAAAGATCCAGCATGATTGAGATCATTAGCCTCTTCCCCAGCCTGGTCCCCTTCGCCTTTGTATACGTCAACATGAGCCCCCACAATGGCACCACCCGCGTCTTGGGCGACACACCATGAGGTCGTGTTTTTGCAATTATAAATAAAACTCATTCCAACAGGAATGACTTTATGATCCGTTGCACATGAGCCGTGTGGACTTAACGATATTCTTTCTGAACCATAGGGACCGCCCTCTTCTTTAGAAAAAAATACGTAGCTTTGATCGCGACTTCGTAAGTTGTTTGCTTTATTACGATTCAAAGGATTATCGAGATATTGACGAATTTTCTTTTCTGATGCACCAGTGAGCTTAACTTCTTTGGATAAGTTACAACGTAACTTAGCTTCATCATGACATTTAGGATCTTTAGCACAACGTTCCATTGTATCAAGATTGCCACCACACGTTGGATCTTGTGCGCATTGGACGATGCGGCCCAACATGGTTCGTGGTCTTCCATTGGAACTATCGTAATTGATATGAAATGGCTTTCCATCAAGAATTAAGGAACCGGATCCTTGCAGCATTAAAAAAGCTGGATCATTGGGGTCTTTAATATAGCCAATGATATATTTAGGATCTAATGCCCCGCGCTCAATTTCTTCACGATCAGGTACGACTGAATATTTCCCATGGGCATCTTTGAAACAAAATCCACGCGCCATCTTTGTTAATGGGTCCACTCCACAAAGAGGTGGTTTTAAATTAAATTTTCTACATTCAGAATGAACACTTACAACACCTGGATTACTATAGATTGGGTATAAAAATGATCCATCGCGCTTAGATTTAGCTTCAAGAGGAGCGGGTGCATAGTAAGCGGTAAATTGAAAATCACCTTTATTAAATCCCGCATGATTTTCAGGCCATCCATCACTTTTATACCAGTCAAATTCAGTTTTAATGCTTGATAAATATTTTTGAAAATCACCATGAGCCGCTTTTGCAAGAGTAAGCAGCTTTTTGTTGGTATTCAGGCACCACTCTTCGCGTTTCAATGTTTTTCCGGCAATGGTCACCGCTTCAAATTCGCCTCGTGGCTTAGTGCAGTTTTTAACCTGATTATTGAGCGCGCTAATTACTTCGTCCATATTGCCGACAGGATTATTGAGCGGTAACTCGGATGCTGAAATTTTATGAAACTTAAAACGCAGCACTCCAGGTTCTTTTGCAGCCATTTTCAGTCGACCTGTAAAGTCTACCAGCCGACGAACATCTAAACAGCGCTGTATTGGATCCGCAGGCAAAATTGCTTGAGAGATAGTGCTAAACGTCATGAGTGCAATAATTAAGGTGGATTTAAAAAACATGGGTATCCTTTCCTAGCTATAGTGATATGCTTAATATAACATGAACAGTATAAAAAAATCAGGAATATACCCATTGTGTTTTTTTGTCTTCTTGATCCAACTGGATAATACGACATGCTTCGAATTTTTTTCTTAATAGGATATTTTTTTATGACGATCCACATTGCTTCTGCGGACAATGCATACGATTACTCATTTCATACATTAACGGGCCATAAGTCGTTGCCCCTCGCATCATTCAAAGGCAAGGTTTTAATCATTGTCAACACCGCTTCAAAATGCGGATTTACATCGCAATATGTGGGCTTAGAGAAACTCTATCAAACATATAAAGATCAAGGTTTCGTTATTCTCGGTGTCCCTTCAAATGACTTTGGTGCTCAAGAACCAGGTACAGATGAAGAAATTGTTCATTTCTGCCAAGTAAACTACGGTGTATCATTTCCCATGGCCGCAAAAGAAGTGGTTTCAGGAAAGCAGGCCCATCCTTTTTATCTTTGGGCGAGACAACAACTCGGATTTGGTACTGCGCCAAAATGGAATTTCCATAAATACCTTATTGACCGCCAAGGAAAGCTCATTAATTACTATTATTCAACAACGAAACCAGACTCTTCAAAATTTGTGAACGCAGTGGAAAGCGCGCTTAATGAAAAAGTATAAAAACATTGTACTCAGACTCAGAATCTTGATATTATTTTTGACTAATGACCATTAGAGTACTGCATGCAAAACGAACAACACACTTATCGACTTAACCAATATTTAACAGCCTGGATAGTACATCTGTTCACTGGCAGTGCCGCATTTATTGGCCTACTTTCACTTGTAAAAATTCATGAGCAAAACTACACACAAGCGCTATGGCTCATGGCACTTACAGTGGTTATTGACGCCATTGATGGGACATTTGCCCGACTTGTGCATGTTAAATCTGTTTTACCTAAAATTGACGGGACATTACTCGATAACATTGTTGATTATCTAAATTACGTCATTACGCCGTGTTTTTTTCTATTGATTAAACCTGACATGCTCCCACCTGATGTTGCGTTATTGCTTGTATTTGCAATCACAACGACATCAGCCTATCAATTTTGCCAAGCCGATGCGAAAACACCGGATCATTTTTTCAAAGGATTTCCTTGTTACTGGAATATAACGGTTTTTTACATGTTTATTTTTAATACTTCGATGCAGTTAAACGCCTGGATACTGGCGGTTCTCTGTGTATTGATTTTTGTGCCCGTTAAATACGTTTATCCCTCTCGATTGGATTACCTCACAAAATCAAAACTCTTAAAAGACTTAATGCATATGTGCTCTGTGATTTATGGGATCGCCTCTACACTTATTTTATGGCAGTATCCTACGATAGATTCACTTTGGCTTGGGCTTTCATTTAGCTATATCGTCATGTATTTATTTTTAAGCTGTTATCGAACCTATTACCCAATGCTCTTGGCTAAAATTGCTGTTCATCGTCATTAATACATATTAGAAGGAACCACCATGTTGTACCCGATAAAACGTCTTGCATCGTTAGGATTAATTTCCCTTGTCGCATCCACCATCTACGCAAGTGGATTTCCGCGTGGATGTGAAGTTTCTGGGTTTAATTACAGTGATAATTATTTGATTTTAAACCAGGCTGGACGTCAGGCGTTTTACCTTATGCAAAATCGCTCTAATCAATCCATTCAGTTGGAACGTCATGAGACACATGATGTCTTTATGAGTCCTAAGATGGAAGCAAATCTTGCACCGGGGGCATGGGCAGCTTTTGCATCGGATGAGCAAAATTTAAACTTTCAATGCGCTATAAAAAAAGATGAAAATAAAGCTGATCGAGTGGACTGCGGTTCTGTACTTGATATATGCCAGTATCCTCGCGCACGATTTGCTTTAAGTAATATGGGAAATTATTGGGTTGCAACCAACAGACCTCAAAATTTAGTCATTAAAGAAGCCGTCGCAAAAGGAATTTATTTGAAATGGTAGTAGGCAATATATACCCATCGGAAATGAAGATACTGGATTTGGTCTATCGCTTTTTCCGCCCATTGCTTCAAAAAAGATTTGCAATAGGGCTGGCTATTACGCATCTTTTTTGAAGCAATGGGCAAAAAAAATCGAGTCGCCCAAAAACCAGTATCTTCACTTCCAATAGGTATACCCATCGATAAAGGAGAATAGTATGGCCAAAACAGAATCATCCATGTTACCACTTGGCACCCAGGCGCCCTCTTTTTCATTAGTTGATGTTGTTACTGGTAAAACAACCAATCTAGATTCAGAGAAAGATGTATTTGCGACGGTTATTATGTTTATCTGCAATCATTGTCCGTTTGTAAAACATGTAAATCCTGAGCTATCTCGATTAGCCAATGATTATGCCCCCAAAAATATTCGATTCATTGCTATTAATGCAAATGATATAGACGGCTATCCAGAGGACTCACCCGAACGGATGAAAGACATTGCTTTAGAAAACCATTATCCTTTCCCTTATTTGTTTGATGAAACTCAGGAGGTTGCGAAAGCGTATCAAGCCACATGCACACCTGATTTTTTTATTTTTAATGATGAGCTCAGCTTAGTGTATCGAGGGCAATTGGATGACTCAAGACCGGGTAATTCCTTTGAAGTAAACGGCTCATCCATTCGTACTGCACTTGATTGTTTACTCAAAGGAAAGTCAGTCCCTGTAGAGCAAAAACCGAGTATTGGATGTAATATTAAGTGGAAAAATTGAAGGAGGTTATCCAGAAGGTAATGTCTTAATGCCATCAAGGAATACATGATGCAATCTACAACGCAATTGCTGCGCGAAATCCTTTTAGAGGGTAATGCGAGAACGCAGACAGAGATACGAGAGGAGTTTGAAAAACGTTCAATTCCAATCAGCCAACCCAAAATTTCCCGGTTACTCCATCAAATTGGCGCTGTAAAACTTGTCGATAATAAAGGAAAAACACAATATCGACTCCCTCACGAGACAGGACTTATTCATGAATTAACCTGCACTCAAGAAAAAATATTAGTAAGGCAATGGATTTTAGACGTTATTGCAAATGATACACTTATTGTCATTCATACAACTCCAGGAGCTGCTGGAATGGTTGCGAGAATACTTGACCAACACCGCGTTCATCTACATGTGTTAGGAACAATCGCAGGAGATGATACTATTTTTGTCGCCCCCACCAGCAATGATCACATTGCAACAGTCATTACTCTAGTCATGGAGCTATTTGAGTTGTGAACCTAAAAAAAGCAGGGAGAATACTACGGGCCGTGTGGAAGAACCACCAGCGGGAACTGATGCCAGAAATTTCCGCTAACTGCTTTACTGTATACTCAATTCCGCATTTTTGACTGTCGTCCCGGAATTTAGCAG
>DIUW01000051.1:10575-22865 GCA_002423125.1 Legionellaceae bacterium UBA6148
TAAATTCCGGGACGACAATCACAGATGCCAGGATCCTAGTGTATAAGACATTGGGCTCTCCTACATACCGATGTATTGCGAGCGTTGTATACCCATTCGAATAAAAGTGTGTCGAATAAAAGTGCTGACAATTAAGCATAAGTTGTTTACAATGAGCACTCTCGTTCATTAAACAGACAATTATCATGCCTAATCATTATCTTAACTCCCTTGCCCCTGCATTTTTTTCTAAGACGGGGGATCTTAATCAACCGATTTCAAATCCATTGCCTCCTTCTGTTGCCCCTGCCCCTTCTGTTTCTTCTCAACATGAAAAAAAATACACAACCAATCTTTTTGTGGGCCAAATTCCGCATTATTATACAGAGTTTATGTTGGAAGAGATGCTAAATGGGCTTGTTGGAAAGAAATGTGCTACACATGCAACCATATTAAGTAATGAAGGAGTCGAAAAATGCGCATTTGTGCATATTAGCGATGAGGCTTCTTTAGTCAAAATATTAGATCTCAATTATCAGGTTCCATATGAAGTTTTCGATTATACAGGGGCGTCGAATACACTTTTATTTGTCTTTGAAAGAAAGAGATCGACAACATCACACGCATTACCTCAACAACGGTATGCAACAGTTCCTTGTCAGTCCAGATTTTTCCAACACTCCCCCTTTGAAGTAGATGCTAGACCAAAAAAAGTTGATAAAAATTTATTCATTGGACAGTTGTCCGCTAGTTTCACCGATGAAGGGATAATATACAGGTTAAATGCTATTGGTGGTGATGGGTGTGTTAAATCCTTTCGTCGTGCTTCGGCAAATACTGCTTTTGCAGATATATCCAATCCAGAGTCACTAAAATTAATACTTGATGCTAATAATACCGACGCAGTTTCATACCAAAATTGTGACAGAACATATTTTATTAACTTTCAGATAGCAAAAAATATGATCCATGCCGTTAGTCCCGATTTACTCCAACGAACTCCTTAATCCAGTATCTTCCCTTCTCAATATGGAGATCATGATTTGAATAACATCATTGTCATCCCAGCCTGCGCTGGGATGACAGTACTGCGTTAGAGGTGATTTATAAGCTCCATGAGGTCTGTCAAGCTATTGCTTTTCCACCATGGATTTCAAATTGGCAAGACCCTTATCAAGCTCACGACCGAGCATCGGTTTAATGAATAAACTCATCCAACGCTTAATCATATTTTTTCCTGAATAACCGTGATCTGTCCAAGTTACTTTTGTTGCTTCATTTTCACTGGCAAAAATAATGTTGCCTTGAAGTGTCGATTGATATCGTCCCATATCGATATAAAGCTCATAACTGACGCCCGTTTGGGGATTTGCTGCTGTAAATTGCATCCATCCTTTGCCCATTTTATCACTTGTCCAGCTTTGCTTTGCACCAATCCCTGCGTCTGGGCCGTCGTAAGTATAATGTAGTGACGCATCTTTAGAAGCATTCCATGGCGACCATTTATCCCATTCCCTGAAGTCGCTCATGAATGGATAAATTTTTTCTGCGCTTGCATTGATCGTCATATGACGCTCAACCATCCATGCCGGTGGAATCAAAAATCCACCTGCAACAAAAATAACTGATAATACAACAACGGTACTGAGTAAAATTTTAAGAATACGCATGTTTGTTCTCCGCTAAAAAAAATCTAATCGTAGTCAATTTATGTTAGTGCAATTATCAAGTCACAGCAATGATTTTCCAGTAAGAGGTCGCCCTGCAGAGCATCTTACTATAAATGTACACAAACATTCGTCATTGCGAACGCAGTGAAGCAACCCAGAGTTCAAAGCACGGAACCCTGGATTGCTTCACTGGGTTCGCAAAGACGGCGGTTTTTTTCATGAGGTCGCCCAGCAGTAGGCAGTAATTACTGCTCTGAAAACCCATTAGTGGGTATGATATCTAACAAACCACGCACATCACCCTTACGCTGGACCTGCACAACGAGTTCTCGCCAGGCTTTTGATCCTGCTTGTCCGTGAGTTAAATTCAAAATGGGTTTTATAAAATGCCCCATTCCTCCATGAGGTTTATCCAGAGATAATACATAATCAACATAGTGCTGCAACGCGTCTGTACGTGAAATTAACGGTATTTCAGGATACAGTGCATGATGAAGAATGGCGATTTGATAGGGATTTTGGCACGCTAATCGTCCGAGCATGACGCCATCAACAAAATGAAGATGGTGATTCATTTCATCGAGTGTTTGGATATTTCCATTGATAACCACAGGGATATGGGGATACTCTGCTTTAATTCGATAGACGTATTCATACTGCAGTGGTGGAATAGTACGATTTTGTTTAGGACTGAGCCCCTTCAACCACGCTTTACGTGCGTGAACGATTAATTTATCGGATCCTGCATCAACTAAGGCACCTACAAAATCTGAAAAGTAATCGTAACTATCTTGCTCATCAATGCCGATACGCGTTTTTGCCGTCACTGGAATCGAAACAGCCTGCTTCATGGCACCGATGCATTCAGCCACATGTTTGGGCTCCGCCATCATACATGCACCAAAGCGCCCTGCCTGCACGCGATCACTTGGGCAACCTAAATTCAAATTAATTTCTGAAAAACCACGTGCTTCGGCTTGTTGCGCACAACGAACTAATGCCTCTCGATCTGATCCACCTAATTGCAATGCCAGCGGTTGCTCACACGACAGATATTCTAATGCACGATCAGCATTATACTCAACTGCGCCAGTGGTCTGCATCTCAGTATAAAGCAATGCATTCGGCGCTAAAATACGCATAAACACCCGAAAGTGAACATAAGTCCAGTCGATCATTGGGGCGATTGCTATTGGAGAAAAAAGAGACATTGGCGTGAATGGTTACAAGTTTGACATGTTTTAAGATAGGTGATTATAACACACGACTATCCAATCCAGAACAGTACAGTACAATTTAAATTCTACACTCCCTAACGGTCGTGGCTCGGTTTTCGTGCCCTAATAGCCGTTATGTAAATCCGACTTAACCTATCATTTTTCCTCAATTTACGTTAAAGTATACCCATCGCGTTACCGGAGATCATCAAGATGAAAATACTGACTCGTGACATTTCATTGACGCTTATTATCAAATTAACCCTGCTTTTTGCATTGTGGTTTGTTTGTTTCAAAGGAAACCATAAACCCATCACTGATTCTCATCAATGGTTTTTTGGCTCAACTACTCAAAGTAATAACCGAGGTGCTCTATGATTCCTGGCAGTGACATCGTTGACTTATCCCGTCTACAGTTTGCTCTTACCGCGCTCTACCATTTCCTGTTTGTTCCGTTGACATTAGGCTTGTCCGTCCTGCTCGCCATTATGGAAACGATATATGTCATGACGGGGCGTGATATTTGGTATCGTATGGTCAAATATTGGGGAATCTTATTTGGTATTAATTTTGTACTCGGCGTAGCAACGGGGCTAACCATGGAGTTCCAGTTTGGAACTAATTGGTCCTACTATTCTCAATACGTTGGCGATGTTTTTGGTGCCCCTCTCGCTATTGAAGGGCTCATGGCCTTCTTTCTTGAAGCGACCTTTGTCGGACTGTTTTTCTTTGGCTGGACCAAATTAAGTAAGTTTAAACACCTGTGTTGTACCTGGTTACTGGCTCTTGGAACCAATTTATCAGCACTTTGGATATTAATCGCTAACGGTTGGATGCAAAATCCAGTCGGTGCCGCTTTTAACTATCAAACCATGCGTATGGAAGTGACCAGTTTTGCCGAAGTCATGTTTAACCCCGTTGCACAGGCTAAATTTGTGCATACCATCAGCGCGGGTTATGTCACTGGATCTATCTTTGTACTCGCTGTTAGCGCTTATTTTTTGCTGCGTGGGCGTAATAAAGATTTCGCTAAACGCTCGATGACGGTTGCGGTATCGTTTGGCTTGGCTTCAGCTTTGTCCGTTGTTGTTTTGGGAGATGAAAGTGGCTACCTCATCAATGATAACCAAAAAATGAAAATTGCCGCCATGGAAGGGATGTGGAATACAGAAAAAGCTCCCGCAGGCATTACGCTATTCGGTATCCCGAATGAAAAAACCAAAACAACGGACTATAGCATTACCATCCCTTACGTATTAGGAATTATTGCAACCCGTTCATTTGATGAGCCCCTCGAAGGGATTAATCAACTCATCGAACAAGGGAAATTTAAAATTAAAGATGGAATGCTTGCTTACGATGCGTTAACCCGGCTGCAAAAAAATCCGGATGATGAGCAAGCCAAGGCTGATTTTGCAACGCATAGTGACGCGCTGGGATATGGATTACTCTTGAAAAAATATACCCAAACGGTAACCGATGCCAGTGAAGAGCAAATCACGCAAGCCGCCAATGATCTTAAACCAAAGGTTATCCCGCTCTTTGTTGCGTTTCGTGTCATGGTCGCCTGTGGTATGTTTTTTGTTGCTTTATTTGCAACTGGATTTTATTTATCCATTCGCCGAAAACTGCATACAACACGCTGGTATTTACGCCTTGCCTTTTTCTCGCTACCACTACCATGGTTAGCCGCTGAACTCGGTTGGATTGTTGCTGAGTATGGCCGACAACCATGGGTTGTCCAGGGTGTATTGCCGACGATGATGGGCACTTCAAGTGTTACTTCGACGCAAGTGCTGACTTCACTTGCAGGATTTGTACTTTTTTATACGACTCTTGCCATTGTTGAAGTGTATTTGATGATTAAATATATTCGCCTCGGCCCCGACCACATGACGCATTAGGAGAACTGACAATGCATTTAGACTACGAAACATTACGATTGATATGGTGGGTTTTACTGGGCGTATTATTCATCGGGTTTGCTGTTATGGATGGTTTTGATTTAGGCGTTGCCATGTGGTTACCGTGGCTAGGTAAAACAGACATCGAACGGCGTATTATCATTAACAGTATTGGTGCGACTTGGGAAGGCAATCAAGTGTGGTTTATATTGGCAGGCGGCGCGACCTTTGCAGCTTGGCCACTCATCTACGCGGTGTCTTTTTCAGGATTTTATTTAGCCATGTTCGTTGCATTGTTGGCGCTTATTTTACGACCGGTTGGATTTAAATATCGCTCAAAACTCACCCAGCCACGCTGGCGATCATTTTGGGATGCTGCGTTATTTATCGGTGGCTTTGTACCTGCACTGATTTTTGGAGTAGCGATTGGTAATGTTTTACAAGGGGTTCCCTTCCATTTTGATGATCAATTGCGCGCATATTACACCGGGACTTTTTTGGGTTTACTGAATCCATTTAGCATCGTTTGTGGTCTATTATCCGTCATGATGTTAGCAATGCACGGTGCTTTCTATTTGAGTGTCAAAACAGAAGGACACCTCCAGAAGCGTGCCATTATTGCAGGAAAAATATCAGCTTTACTCGTGATGCTTATTTTCATCGGGGCTGGTGTGTGGGTTTATGAAGGCATCGAGGGGTATAGCTTAACGTCGCTAGTTCCTCATGATGGACCATCAAACCCGCTGCATAAAATCGTTTCACGACATGCTGGCGCTTGGTTCTCTAATTATCAAGCAACGTCATGGGCTATGCTGGCTCCTATTGCCGGAATAATAGCGCCATTGTTTGCGATTCTTTTTGCACGCTGCTCTAAAATAGCGTTTCTGTTCAGTTCGACTTCGGTGATTGGCATTGTTGCAACGATTGGTGTGAGTATGTTTCCCTTTATTTTACCGTCTTCGTCACATCCAGATCAGAGCTTACTGGTATGGGATAGTTCATCGAGTGAACTAACGTTATTCATTATGCTCATTGCTACTGTTATTTTTTTACCCCTTATTTTAGCCTATACTACATGGGTATATCGCGTATTAAGAGGAAAAATTACAACCGATACGATATTGAATAATCAAGACACAGCTTATTAAATTTGTTCCTTTGAGTAGCCCTTGCTACTCAGCGTTTGGAGCAAATATGAGGAGAAAATATAATGTGGTATTTTTCTTGGATTTTAGGAACAGGACTTGCCTGTACATTTGCAATACTGAATGCACTTTGGCTTGAGTTGCGCGTTGACGCATCAAAAAAGGACGATCATGGGAATACCGCACATTGATTATGCGACCATGCTGCAACAACTTCATGCATTTTGTGCAATCAATTCAGGCACTGATAATTTATCAGGCCTTGCACAAATGCATGATGAACTATATACCGCATTTGAACCACTAGCCGATGTCATTGAATCCCTGTCAATGCCGCCGCTCTCATCCATTAGCATGGCTGGCGACAGCGTCCTTAGAACCACGGGCAATTCGCTCTTAATCAAGAAAAGACCCCATTTAAAGCACCGAGTACTGCTATGCGGTCATATGGATACCGTGTATGGTACCGATAATCCCTTCCAAGCATTGAGAACCATCGACAGCAATACCCTAAATGGTCCTGGCGTTGCTGATATGAAAGGTGGGCTCGTTGTCATGTTACATGCCCTCCTCGCATTTGAGAAAATGGAATGTGCCCACCAGTTGGGTTGGGATGTGTTTATCAATGCTGATGAGGAAATCGGATCATCCGCCTCGAGTGCAATGATGGTCAATATTGCCCAACACTGTCAAGCCGCATTGGTTTTTGAGCCGGCAATGACAACGGACGGTGTGCTTGCTAAAAATCGAAAAGGCAATGGTAAAATAACGCTAGTAGCAACGGGTGTTGCTGCCCATGCGGGTCGTGATTTTGGTGCTGGGCGTAATGCGATTTGCTTTCTTGCTGACATTATTCTAGCCATTCATGCGTTGAACGGTCAGCGCGACGGCGTGACTTTAAACGTTGGCCTTATTTCTGGCGGAAGCTCTCTTAACAGCGTTCCAGACAAAGCGGTTGCAAAAGTCGATGTGCGTATTACTTATCCAGAAGATGAGCGATGGGTTCGCGATCAATTGCATAACATCCAAGCGCATCATCAAAAACCGGATTTCTCGTTATCGATTGATAGTCGATTTGATAGGCCAGTAAAACGTATTAATCCTGCGACTGAACATTTATTTTTACGCCTTCGAGAGTTAGGTAAAACCATGAAATTCACTATGGATTGGAAAGACAGCGGCGGTTGTTGTGATGGTAATAATCTCGCTCAGCACGGACTCGCTGTGATCGATACCTTAGGCGTTCGAGGTGGAAATATCCATACAGCAGATGAGTTTATATTATTAGACAGCCTCGTCGAACGTGCAACGCTAAGCGCCCTTCTCTTGGCTGATTTGGCGAATGACCGGAAGGTGAATTTAATACAGGTGTAATTGGAAAGGAGATCCAATATGTCAATGCTGCTTTTCCGAAATGCTCAATGGAGTGATCTAGACGCCATTCACCAACTTGCCATCGGCAGTGGCATTGGAATCACGACATTGCCTCAAAATAGAGACATACTCAACGAACGGCTTAAATTATCCGTAGCCTCCATTCAAACAAACGTCGAACAACCCCATATCGAATATTATTTATTCGTACTTGAACACCCCAAAACACAACACATCGTTGGCACGTCAGCCATTCAAGCATCATTAGGGCATGATTTACCTTTTTATACATACAAACTATCCAACCGAACTCGTATATCACACGAACTAAACATTCGTCATGATCATACGCTATTAAATCTAGTCAACGACCATCATGGAAAAAGCGAGGTATGTACTTTATATTTAAAACCTGATTTTCGTAATGAATATCACGGTGCGCTCCTATCGCGAGCACGTTTTTTATTCATGTCCCAATTTCCTTCTCGTTTTGAGTCCAAGGTGATTGCTGAAATGCGTGGCGTTGCTGATGACGACGGAAATTCTCCATTTTGGGACAATGTTGGGCAACATTTTTTTAAAATGACCTTTCAACGTGCCGACGAACTCACCCTCTCCACGAACAAGCAGTTTATTTCTGATTTAATTTCTGAGCATCCAATCGATATCCGATTATTGCACCCTGACGCACAAACCGTTATTGGAAAACCACATCGCACGACTGAGCCTGCTATGCATATGTTGCTCAAAGAAGGATTTTATTACTCCAACTACGTTGATATTTTTGATGCCGGTCCAATCCTTGAAGCAACATGCGCCGACATCCGCACGATTAAAACGTGTCAGCTTGCAACCATAGTGGATATTGTTGATAACACGAATCAAGTACTTTATATGATATCGAATACTCAATTAAATTTTCGCGCAACCGTGGGCGCTATCGCCATTGAGCAAAATGGAGTGACTATCAATCAAGAGACCGCTGATTTACTGCAAGTCAACAGGGGTGATGCAGTCCGTTTTTCGGCTTTAAAAACCAACAAGGATCTCGTATGAAAGGCCACTACATAGACGGTCAATGGATAGCTGGAAATGGCGCATTGATACACTCCATCAATCCAGCTGATGGAACCCTCATTTGGGAAGGTACTGAAGCAACTGCTGAAGAAGTCTCTATGGCTTTTGAAGGGGCTCATCGTTCTCTCAACGCATGGAGAAAATTACACTATTCGGCGCGAGCGCATTATCTCACAACATTTGCTCAACAAATTGACGATAAAAAACAAGCGTTAACTGAAATAATCGCTTTAGAAACAGGGAAGCCGTTATGGGAAGCTCTAACTGAGGCGAATTCTGTGATTGGGAAAATTAAATTATCCATTAGCGCGTTTGAAGAACGTTGCCCAGACATTGCAACAGGAAGTCATGTTCTTCGCTATAAACCACAAGGTGTCGTTGCTGTTCTTGGGCCATTTAATTTCCCTGCGCATTTAAGTAATGGCCACATTGTACCCGCCTTGTTAGCGGGCAATACGGTTGTATATAAACCAAGCGAGTTAACCCCTGCCGTTGCTGAGTTCATCATGCAATGCTGGCATGACATTGGACTACCTTCTGGCGTTCTTCAGTGTATCCAGGGGGGCGTTGGCGTTGCTAAATGTTTGCTCAACCAAACAATACAGGGTGTCTTTTTTACAGGAAGTTATCAAACCGGAGTGCAGATTAATCAGCAGTTTAGCATGAGGCCCGAAGTGATTTTAGCACTGGAAATGGGCGGGAATAATCCTCTGGTAATTGATGATGTGAGTGACATTCAAGCCACCGTTTATCATGCCGTGTTATCAACCATGTTAACCGCAGGACAACGCTGCACTTGTGCGCGACGATTAATGATCGCGGATACTCCACAAGGTGATGAATTTCTCAATCAATTCATCAAAACATGTCAACAGTTACGCATAGGCCCTTGTACGCAAATTCCAGAGCCTTTTATGGGGCCGGTGATTCGCTATGAACACGCGTTATCACATTTAGAAAAACAACAAGCGCTTCTTGATGCAGGGGGGCAGTCGCTTTTGGCAATGCGATCACTTCAGTCGAATACAGGCTTTTTATCACCTGGAATTGTTGACATGACGAACGTCCCCAAACCAGCGGATGAAGAAATTTTTGCACCTCTAGTTCAAGTTTATCGATATCATGACTTTGAGCAGGCAATCATCCTCGCAAATCAAACTCGCTATGGACTTGCAGCCGGGCTATTCAGTAACAATCATAAGCATTATCAGAAATTTTATGACACCATCCATGCAGGCCTCATTAACTGGAATAGCCCTACCACTGGCGCATCAAGCGCCCTCCCCTTTGGCGGGATCGGTAAAAGTGGGAATCATCGTCCTAGTGCTTATTTTGCTGCGGATTATTGTGCCTACCCTATTGCGAGTGTAGAAAATCCGAATTTAACGCGACCAGAAAAAATGGTACCGGGTTTGGGTGAATTTTAACCTGGAAAAAGCAGTTGAAGGCTACTACGATGGCCTATTGCACTGAAATTTAAGGTTTTCTTGGCAGTTTTTAAGTTCACCGTACGGGTGAGTACGCTTTCACTTATAAACTGCCAAGAAAACCTTAAATTTCAGCACACTAGACCATCTCGCTACGCCTTCAACTGCTTTTTCCAGGTTTAAGACGTGTCGACAGTTCATTTTTCGAGGTGGAGAATTCACATGTATTTATTATTTGATTTTGATGGAACGTTGGTGGACAGTTTTGACTGTGTAATGAAAAAAGCCATGCTGTTAGCCGATGAGTTTTCGTTTCGTAAAATTTATCCTCATGAAGTAGACGGGCTTCGAGATATGTCGTCGACTGAAATAATTAAATTTTTTAACATCTCCATGTATAAAATTCCAACGCTTATTTCTCAAATGAAAAAACATTTACACCAAGAAATGTCTACTTTAATGCCGGTTACGGGTATTCAACGGATCCTAGAGGATCTCAATAATGCACAATTCACACTGGGAATATTGACATCTAATTCAGTTGAAAATGTAGAAAAGTGGTTGAATATAAACAAGATGCGTCATTTGTTTTCTTTCATTCATTCTGAATCGAATTACTTTTCCAAAAAATATTTAATCAAAAAAACACTCAAGCAATATAAAATTGCTCAATCACACGCGATATATATTGGTGATGAAACTCGCGATATTGATGCCGCTAAAAAAAATAATATCGGCTCCATTGCGGTGACATGGGGCTATAATTCTGAAAAAGCAATATTGGCATATCAGCCCTCTTATGTTGCCAGAATTCCAGAGGACATTTTAACGTTTTCTTTTGAAGTTAGGGATAAAAGTCTAACGGGGATCTAATCCAAGCTCCATTATTGATGCTAAAATTAACGTCATTATATTTTCATTGACATCAACTAGATCCTAAATTAATCATGTGGTACACTGCTGCTAACGTTTAACTTAGGAGAAATAGCATGGCATCACCCATTCAAAAAATGGTTAATTATATTCAAGATCACCCGAAAAAAACGGCTGCTTTACTTTTGGTGGGCTTAAGTGCTGCCACATTGTATTGGCTTTTTACACCCGCATTTCTTGCATTTTCAATTACGGCAGTTACTGATTTAGCATCCATTTGCTTACCAACATTTATTAGCTATTCGCTTATCAATGCAGCGGTTAATACATTAGCATATGTGGGAATAGTGGGTTTCTTTGCTAAATTGACAAATACAGCCATTAATTT
The DNA here is from genome assembly GCA_002423125.1 of Legionellaceae bacterium UBA6148. Classification (GTDB taxonomy): domain Bacteria; phylum Pseudomonadota; class Gammaproteobacteria; order Legionellales; family Legionellaceae; genus UBA11403. The sequence continues at coordinate 21,630 of DIUW01000051.1, forward strand.
TGTAACGAGAATGACATCTGATACCCCTGCTACTGAAATAAAGGGAACATCCATTGCCCCTCAAACTGATGAGCCTCATGCCGTTGATGCTTCTCGAGGTCAAGTCCATCCTGATCCTATTGATCGGACTGCTGTTCGTGATCGAACTGATGAACTATCATTCCAAACTAATTGTAAGGCGTAGTTCGTATCGTCGGTGACCGATGAAGAGTTTTGTTCTTTCTCGAAAGAACCCCAGTATTTTTCACACTACAAAGCTAAGACTTTATCACGCGGGTACTGAGCGTGCTTACATAATTTGATGGCAATTTTTTCACGAAACCTGTTGGGGTAAATACGCGGGAGGCAAGCCAGTTGCCGCAAAGTCAGTCATCAGTTTTTTCAATAAAGGCGCGATACCGTCTGCTTCCGATGCGGCCATGCACGATTCATTTTCCGGCGCTAACGTACGTTTTAAGCCGGATGAGTTGGCTGCTTTGTCTTGCGGGTAAAGGCGCTCTAAACAACAGTTCGTATGCGGGTCAATCAACAAAGCAAAACTTAAGTCCCACCTGGCATAACGAACCGTTAATTTTTCTAAATGACGATAGTGGTACGACACCTCAAAGCGGCGACCTGCTATGCTAAGCGTGCCGTCTGATTTTCGTAATGTACGATTGACTCGCATACAAAAGGCGTGTCTTAGTGTTGTGGCATCCGGGCATTTCCTGCCGACATCCGGTGATTTTACATAACGGTTTAGCGGGGTATCGTCAATTTCCGAATGAGTCGTTCGGTGATATTCCTGTTCCACCCAAGCAAGAGTCGCCGTATTCAGCATGGTTAATGTTAAATTAGGCTCGCCTTCAAGCATGGCCATTAAACGGCCTTCAACTTGCACCCAGAGCACCTCTTGTTTCGCATTTAGATACGGAGAGTAAGGTAATGTAGGTTGATGTAAAATACCTAAGCGCTCTAGTCCTTCTGTAAATTCAGCAGAAGTCATGGCGCTACCGTTATCACTCATGACGGCACGGGGTAATCCTCGTTTTTGTAGGGCCTGTGTAAACCCATGAACCAACGAGTCCGTTTCTTCGTCAAAATACTACTGCGCGTGACAAATCAGTCGCGAATGATCATCCAGAATGGCCAATAGCAATGGTTTACGCCATTGGCCTTTTTTATCCAGTATTTTGCGTGACCCATGATGAAAATCGAGATGCCAAAGACCATGTGTTATCGGTGGAACAAAACCGC
>DIUW01000041.1 GCA_002423125.1 Legionellaceae bacterium UBA6148
GGAAGGTTTTGGTGATCTTACCCTGATGAATTTCACGCCTATACTGATGTTCCGTTAAATGATGCCAATTATGATTATCGTGTGAATGTGTTGGAGTATTGGGAAACTAAAAAAGATGGGCGTAAACAGTATTTTAGCTGGGTCACGAGACTCGTATTAACGCCAGAAAATGTTTATCAAGTGATGCGGGCTGGGCGCTCTCGATGGAAAATCGAGAACGAAACATTTAATACATTAAAAAATCAAGGTTACAATTTTGAGCACAACTATGGTCATGGCTATAAAAATTTATGTTCTGTCATGACGATGCTTATGATGCTCGCTTTTTTAATCGACCAGGTACAGCAGTTGTGCTGCAAGGTCTATCAGAAAAAGATAACGATGAAGCAATCGGTGTTTTTCTGGTTTCAGATATGGATGATTACAAAGCTGAAATTCACTATTCCGGTGGGTATATACTGTGCGAAGTCAGAATATTCCATTGGCTATTTTTCTCAAATGAAGAATGACATCCGATGCTATCATTCCTCTCTCTCCTTGCAGCTTTGCTGATAAATCTCCGGCCATCGCATGAACCAAAACGCCTAATTTTGCAGCGTCAATTAAGGGAATACTTGGATTAGAAAGACCTGCAATAACACCACTGAGTACATCGCCCATGCCAGCTGTAGCCATTCCTGGATTTCCAGCACAACACATTTCAGGGGCATCCATATTGGTTGATAACACCAGCGTATGAGCACCTTTTAGTACAATAATGCCGCCTAATAATTCATATAATTGATCAATTGCGTCCAATCGATTGTGCTGTATTTTTTGCGGAGTCATCTTTAACAATTGAGCGGCCTCACCAGGATGAGGCGTAAAAATACAGTTATCGCGATTTATTTTTATCGAGGCGAGCGTCAAAAGATTTAAAGCATCGGCGTCTAAAAGGGTAGGTTTATCGTTTCTTATGAGGGCTGCTTTGAATAAGGATAACCCCCATTTATTGATCCCTAGGCCAGGCCCAACGACAATAAAAGTCGCCCATTCTAATAACGGATCGAGATCAGCAGAACGGGTAATAGCATGGCACATGAGTTCAGGGCAGGAGACATTCAAAGTCATCGCGTGTTTTGGATGGGTTGCAATACGGACAGATCCGGCTCCAACACGTAAAGCGGCTTCTCCTGCCAGTCGAACAGCGCCAGAATAGCCTAGGTTTCCCCCGATGATTAATACTCGCCCAAAATCACCTTTATGACATTCTTGTGGACGGGGGGTTAAATAGTTCAACAAAAATTGAACATCAAACGCCTTTGCATCGTTCATATTTAATCCAGTAGTTTATTGAACTTTTTCGTAAAAATCGATGCTCAAGTTTTTAAATTTGATAAATTAAAAAGCCGCGGGTCGTCGATTGTTTCTAAAAAGTCAGCCATTAAAAACTTGAACATTGAGTAAAGCAGAGACAAGTAATCGCACTTGCATCTGCTCTCATGTCTCTATCGGCTTAAAAACTGGCTTGAAGTGTATTCTGTCACAATCGCCGGATAACGTTGTCTTTTTAAAACGTGCTTACGTATCCATGCCGCTCGACGCCGGCCTGCCATTACATTGGATGAGCATTAGACTTTATAGTTAATGCCGACACGAATAATATTACTGCTCATCGATGAAAGTGTATCGACTGATGCGACACTTCCGGCCGTATAATCTGTACCGTATGCAGGATTTACCGTCAGTGGCAAGACATTATGTATCCGTCCGTAATTGACATATAAGTATTCTGCTTTTGCAGATAAATGCCCCCATAATGGAGTTTCAATGCCTCCACCAACGGTCCAAGCTGAGTGCGTCGATGAAAAAGAGCCGAAATTCGCTAGAAAGAGTCCTTGCTGCCGTGCATCAGAAAATACTCCTGGTGCAGTCGCTTCAACAGGTGATGTAAACGTACTTTTCACACTTGACCATGCACCACCACCGGTTGCATACAATAGCACGTTACTCACAATATAGCCTACGCGTCCACGAATGGTGCCAAGGTTATTGATTTTCGGTTTATTCCTTAAACAATAGCCGAAAACGTTTCCTCCATTAGAAGAAAATTGAAAAGAAGATGCTGACGGAGTACAATAATCATTTGACGATGAACTCAGCGAAGCCCAGTCGATATCACCTTCGGCGCCGATCAACCAAGAACCGTGTTGTACGTTATAACCAACCTGCCCACCGAATTCACCGCCGCTAAGTGAATATCGACTACGTGTGCTTAATAATGTACTGACAGGAAAAGCAGTGGTACCATAAGTTGCGCGTTGACTCACCGCATCAGCAGCGATCCCTCCACCTCCATTTATACCGAGATAAAACCCATTCCATGGGTTAGCATCAATATCGATTCCCATTGTTCCAGAAAACGAAGTATTGACAAAAATAATTGTCGTAATACCTAAAATACATTTCTTCATGCGTAGTTCCTCTTAAATAAATTGATAATCGATGTTCATCGAATGATGCTATCACACCACGTACAATAAACAATCGTTTACAAACGATGAAGAACGCGCTTCGATAAGCTGTTGCAATAAATGTGCAGTAAGTGTTGATATACTCCTCATATTTGGCTATAATAGATCAAAATTTGTGAATTTAATTTTGCCCAACCATGAGCTCACTTGAAAAGGTATGGATATGCAGTCTCCTAGTAGTAAAAGCAACAATCAGTCCAGGGCGAATGTTTTAGCAACGCTATTTCCTCGCGCAACGCGGATTATCAAGGAAGGGATAATACCAACGGCCCACCTCATTGCCGTTTCGTTAAGCCTATCTCCAAAAAATAGAATCAAAACATTCTCGCTATCGACTGTTCCAAACAAACTGCTGTTATTTGTAAAGGGCTTATTTGTAGTTGAAAGTATAAAGAATATACAAAAAGCTGATGCATGCTTCGGGGTAAGATGCGGCCCAACGCCTGTTCCCCCAACACCCGTTCCCCCAACACCTGTTCCCCCAACACCTGTTCCTCCAACACCTGTTCCTCCAACGCCTGTTCCTCCACCGCCAATCCAAACCGGAACGCCCTCTAGACTATTGTCTCAATCCTATTCTGATCCGAATTCAGCTTCATACTCTCCAACTTTTTCTCAATCACAGCCTGAACTCCATCCCGCTTCTTTTTCTGGATCTGTTGCCAAATCACATTCCGAGCCGCTTCCTGTTTCTTTATCCGAAGCCATTCACTCTCAATCACCGTCTCATTTAACGTCACTCTCTGATGCCCTTGCCGTTTCACCTTCGGAAACATTGTTGCGCTCACGTTCGAATCGTTACTCCGTTTCAGCAGTACTGAATTGGGTCTTCAGTAAAAGCAATACAGGTGGTTCAGTCAGTGCAACATTAGACGAGCCTTCACGCACTCGATTGTTTGATGCGATGAGCGAAATAACACGCACGCAAATTATGTTAGGTGTTCCGCAGATTCCGTTATCCAATCCTCTCGATCGCTTAATACCTGCCGAGCTTGCGGTGACGCTCACCAATGTTGGCCTCGGCTCTGGCATCATTTCCAGTTTTATCCTTCCATCTTATGCAAACACCATCACGGGCGTCCTTCGTACAGCAGGAGCGTGTAAAGCGCTAGAAGCCCCGCGTTTTCCGATTGTTCCTCCCTATGGGGCAGTGACATTAGGTTCATCTGAACCCGATGCGGCGGCAATGAATGGCGCGATTATGGTGACTACGGCTTTGATGGCGGCGGCTTTTATCCCGTTTTTATTGACCGCTTATCGTTCGAATCAAACCAGGCCGAGTCTTCCGAATAAATGGTTGGTCAGAGGGGTTGCTGCGATACTTGCCTATTATGGACCGAATATTATTGAGATTATCACCTCGTCAATCGGACATTTTTCTGAGGGCTCTCAAGCATTAGCCATTATCGCGATGATGGTTTGGCAAAGTGCCTTCTTTTGGATGGGATATCAGGTGTATCAAAGAGTATCTCAAGATGATGCATCTCCACTGTCTTTATTACCGTTTTATGAATCAGCACGCGATTTTGATCGTCAACCGATTCGACTTTTGGTGTTTGCTGATATCGGGGTCGCCAACACGTTGGCCATGCTATCAGGGGCTAAACCGGGCTCCCAATACTGCGGTACGATTTCCTCATCGATGTTAGCCGTTTCGATTACTTATTCGGGCTATCTCCTTAAGTTCTATCCGCATAAATCGAAGATTGAGCTGTCGTTTGTGGCGGTGAATATTCTGTTTCAAGTTGCCCTCTCGGCATTGAATTTGCTCAACTCCCAGATCAGGAACAATGATGAAAGGGTAGTCACCGCTATTGGAGCAGTTGAACTCACTGCTTTCTGCTATTCCTATGTACAAATGGCTCTATTGCTTCTGTTCGAATTGATGAAAAAATATCAAAAATATAAAAAAACGCACGAAAAAAACAGTAACAGTACCGGAGGTTTAACCCCTACTAATGCCCAAAGGTTATCTCAGGGATCGTTTGCCGACGCGTCTCTCTTTGTCAGTGTTAACTCACCAACGAAAAAAACGGAAGCACCAAACGGATCGTTCAACAATTGCGGTAGTGATTGTGCCTCAATTGATATTTTTTCAGATCCAATGCGACGTGAAGATTCGCCACCACCAAGCGAGCCTAGTGAAGCAGGGTCGTCCGACGATCAGGGTTTATCTCGAACGCCTGAACGCGATTCCAGCGAGAGTGACAGCGAAAGTCAGTTGGTCGAGAAAAATAAATCAAAACCGGAAGCACCATCATTCTATGATTCCCCGTTAGCAATGTTTTATGAAAATATTAAGCCAATTCAACCGTCACCGGAAGTTAATGACATAGCATTTCAGATTTAACCTAGAAAAAGCAGTCGAATCAACTGCTTTTTCTGTTAAGCCGGTTCACCTGGCTTAATTTTGTTATAAGCTTCCATCAGTTTTTTTGAGCCCCCCGTACAGCAAGCTAAAGAAACAATCCGCTTTTTGCTAATCCCAAGAGAAAGCATTTTTCCTGCACGCTCATTAACAGCCTCAATATTTTTAGAACCACCAGCGGTAGCTGCAATTAATGGCGGGAATCGCTGCCTAACTGATAATTCAAAAAAAGTAATGACGCAGAAAAGTTGAAAATAAAAATCATTATGATATAATCTAGAACAAATTCCGTATTACCCCATTTATCTTAATAAGAGAAATCAATATGTTTTTTTTAAATGCTTCGCAAAAACAATACACCCTTAATGTGCAGGCTTATAGAGGACTTAGTGACACAAGCTTAGCTAAGGTGATGGAAGCTTTAAAGGATACGAAAAAATATACCGTTATCTCCGATGATAAAGCACCTTCCGATCTAACAATCTACGTGATGGAAGGCCAAGAACGGCATGGGCGTCATGAGCGAATTCAGCCTCAAAATAATGAACTGTATGTCGAATTGGCATATTACTTATATGACTCTGCTCCCACACCCCACATCCTCAGAATGGAAATGGGGATACTAAATATGAACGCTGAAATATCAACTAAATTCTTGCGTACTATTGATGAGCAATTGAAGAAAACTACTCATAAAAACCATCTCAAATCCTTTCCAATCTCTAATAAATCATTGCTCGATGGGATTGAAAAAATGCGTGATTATGGCATGCAATTAACTCAAAATAATGCCGCTAAGGGAGTTATAGTGACTGAGCTGGCAGATGAGTTAAAGGAGATGGCAGCCATTTTCTTTACAGATTTATCCAAAAGCGGCAGCGAAGAAAGCAGAAATGGATTTAAATCCCAATTTATAAAAAAATTAAACAGCAAAAATGAAATTATGTCTGAATATAGAACTAACTGGATGTCAATTATCAAAAATATTTTGCTGATATGCACTGGAATCGGTATCATTGTTCAAGTAGGTCATCTGCTTCATTCCAAGACCACTCAAGACCGTTTTCTATGGTTTTTCCAGGAACCCAAAACAACATCGGAACTTAATGTGAAAGCGACTCAAGAGCGCTTTGAAACGGTCGTTGACACTCTAAGTTGAAGATTAAAATCAGCCTATTAAATGCTGCGTTGCTATTTCAAACGGAATACTCGCTAAATTTTTGTTTTTGGCTTCAACCATAATGTCAAAATGGTTTCTAAACGACCCTGCCCAGGCATTGCACGCGCTATTCCACATCAAATCACTATGCTGTCTCAGCTGGCTTTTATTATATCCTTGAGACAGTAACTGATTTAAATCAGGCAAAACATCCGTCTCATGATGATCTAATAGCCGCTCTGGTGACACAGAGTAATGAATGACTGGTCGAACACCACGCCAACTATCAATAATACGAGAAACCCGATCATCAGTAACTTGGATGTATTCTCCTGTTTTTATCCAGTGATGGTGAATATCTAAAACCAGTGCTAAGTTTTTTTCAAGCTCCAAGCTTGCATCAATACCCCATGACATTTCATCATTTTCAATAGTAATGGAGTTTCTTGCTTCTGGTGATAATCGCCCTAAAATTAATTTAATTCCCTCGGGCCCTTGCTTACCAGAAATGTGCACGTTGCATTTAAAATCCTGAAATGTTTTACCGTATCCCATCCACCTGATTAAATTGGCATGGTATTCAAATTCAGCAATGCTGCGTTCAACAATATCAGGGGTAGCACTGGCAAGAACCACAAACTGCCCAGGGTGCATACTCAAACGAACATCTAATTGACGAGCCAGGTCACCCGCAATACGAAATTTTTCTTCGAGAAACCTTAAAACATCAGTTTGTTGCCAGAAATACTGTAGCTCTGGATGTGTAAAACCTGGAAGTTGATCACTACCAATTCGGACCATTCGTTGCTCAGGAACTAAATGCCCTACATAGTCAATAAGATTGTAAACAGAGCGGGTATTATGGGTGATAATTTCCCATAGCTTTTTTTCCGCTTCACCCTTACTTTTCGACTCAAGCCACTTAATCGTTGTTGTTTTTTCAGAATAATGTTGTTGTATTTCTTTTAAAATTTTAGGACTTTGATTTTGATTTAAATCCATATATTTACATGCAAATCCTACTCGTTTAAAAACCATTATTTAAAGACCTTGTGTGATATACCCATCACTAACAAAGTAATGACGCAGGTATGTGTATATACGACCTTGGGGAGCAATGGAACAGCCAACCCACTTAAGGTGTTTCTGTTGTTCTTAATGGCCTCAGCTCACCACGTTTTATCTCATCTGGCACGGCAAAGGAATATCGTCCAAGCATATTAATATGTCCATATCTGTTAGAACTCGCTAACAGTTATTCTCATACAGAAAATCCATAGTGCGTTCCATCAGGAAGTTCAATATCAAGACGAAGCCTTCCCCCTATCGCCTCTATATAGCGCTTGAGAGAAGATAACTTCAAATCACGACCAGGCTTTTCCATTCCCGCTACTGTTGGTTGCTTAATATCAAGGAGCTGGGCAACGTCTACCTGAGTTTTTTTTACAAGTTCGCGCAGTTCAGACAAATGAATATTAAGAAGCATTTCTTCTGCCTTCTCCCGTGCTTTAGTAACAACCTCAGGTTTTTCTACTGCTAAAATTTGTTTAAGCGTTCTTGACATAATCTTTACTCCTGATTCATCTTTTCCAGATGCGCCGTAAACTCACGGTCAGCAATCGGGATCATCTCATCATAAAATCGTTTGTCGTTTCCGGTTTTATTACCGGCACATAACAAAACCCCTTTACGTTTAGGATCGAATGCAAAAAAAGCCCTAATTGGGTCCCCTTTGCTTTGAACACGCAGTTCCTTCATATTACTGTGACATGAACCTTTGACGGTGTCTGCATATGGTCTTGATAACATAGACCCCCTTTCCTGAAGCACTATCATTGAGGCCAATATATTGGTTCTGTCGATATCATCCAAAATATCAAACCATTCGTCAAAGGTGCTAGTCGTTTCTATTGTCCACATGACCTCTCTTTTTAAATATAGCTCAAATGCTATATATCTTCAAGGCTATAGTCAAGTATTTTTACTTTTTTTATAAAACGCCGTGGATATTATTTTATTCAACCAGTGTTGGCTATAAATCGCTATAAGCGATAAATGGTTGCTTTGTGAACATTAAATGTCTTTGCTATCTCACTAACCGATTTATCTTCTTCTAATAGGGGGTAGGGGAGTAATGGAACGGAAAACCGGGTTAAGGAGTTTTTCACGCTTCCACAGCTTGTTTAGTAGTATTTTTAAGTATTCTGTATACGGTAGCCTCACCTATTTTTAATTTTCTTGCAACCCCCACCTTTGATGTTCCTTCTGCAATCATAGCTATGACTTCATTTTGCTTATCGATTGATATTGGTTTTCGGCCTTTATATTTACCTTGCTCCTTTGCTTTTGCCCCCCCTTCTCGTTGACGCTCTAACATTATTTCTCGTTCAAATTGAGCAACACCGGCTAGTACGGTCAGCATAAGCTTCCCAGTTGGTGTTTGTGTGTCCATGCCCAAATTAAGTATGCGTACTTCAACTTTTTTTGTTTTGAGCTGTTGGATAATGCTCAGTAAATCTGTAACGGATCTGGCTAAACGATCTATTTTTGTAATGACAAGCACATCTCCTTCCCGAACAAAGTCAAGGGCGGCTTGAAGTTCCATGCTAAGACCGCAGGATGAAGACTCCGGGCCCGGAGACGCGCCTCGGCGGACGCCAAGGTGATAAATTTATCGATGAATTGGCGCGCCACTTTTCAGAAGGAAAGCGGGCGCCAGCCGACACGAGCCTTCAAGTCATTTAATTTTGACTATAATTAACTTAAATCGATAAACGGGGATGAAAATGCAGATTTATTCGGAAAATGAAAGGATGCGGCACCCGCAGGCTAAACTTATTCCTCAATATGTATGGTCTGAGATATGCAAAAATACAATTTCTGACGCACAGGTGGAGTTGATGAGTATCCCGCAAGGTGAGTTACTGGTGCGGCTAATCAGATTAAAAAATAATTTATCAAATCAAGAAAAATTAAAAGAGCTCTTCTTCTGCGCATATAGAGTACCGGTGATTCACGAGGGCTTTTTACGCGAGATGTGTCACGCCATTGAATTACCACGTCCTCAACAATTCATTCTTGCTGCCTCAACAGGGCATATTGATTTTTTTACTGATGTTTTGGCGTCAGCCGATGTGGGCGAGGAGTTCTATCCTAGAGCTTTTTTATTTGCCGCTAGCAATGGGCATCTTAAGGTCATTCAGGAGCTCGCGCGTCTTGCGCCAACGCGCGTGCAGGACATGATTGAAGCCGAGTCCTTTGGGGCTTTTCGAGAGGCGGCGAGCAGCGGTCATCTTGGAGTCATTCAGGAGCTCGCGCGTCTTGCGCCAACGCGGCGCGTGCGGGAGATGATTGAAGCCTGGTCCTTTTGGGCTTTTCGAAAGGCGGCGAGGAACGGTCATCTTGAGGTCATGAAGGAGCTGATGCGTCTTGCGCCAACGTGCGTGCAGAGGATGATTACAGCCGAGTCCTTTGGGGCTTTTCGAGAGGCTGCGGAAAACGGTCATCTTGGGGTCATGAACGAGCTTATGCGTCTTGCGCCAACGTGCGTGCAGGACATGATTGCAGCCGAGTCCTTTGGGGCTTTTCGAGCGGCTGCGATGAACGGTCATCTTGGGGTCGTGAGCGAGCTCGCGCATCTTGCGCCAACGCGCGTACAGGAGATGATTGCAGCCCGGTCCTTTTGCGCTTTTGAAGGGGCTGCGATGAACGGTCATCTTGAGGTCGTGAGCGAGCTCGCGCGTCTTGCGCCAACGCGCGTGCAGGAGATGATTGCATCCGGGTACTTTGAGGCCTTGAGGTCAGTTGTGCTCAATGAGCACACTTCGCTCATAAATAAACTCCTTACCTTCCCCAGTGCTCTCGCTCATGCCGAAATGCATCAAGATGAATATGGGCAATACGTTAGACCCTTTATTGAGAAGAAACTTGAGCATTTCCGTCGTCGTCATGCAGCAGGACACCCCTCGCTTGTGATAACTCAGCAAGAAGCAACCTCCTGCTTTTTCATGCTGCGCCACCTCATGCGGGAAACACCCAGCTCAGCTGACTCTTTAGAGAAGATTGATTTTCTCATGGCCATTCCTGCGGTGAAAAGCCTGCTTCATCGCGCGATAAACCAAGGGATGGAAAACGAACTGCTTCGCAATGCCTTGCGCTTAAACAACCGGGTCCTTGTTGAGCGATTATTAGCCGTTCCAGCGGTCAATGAGCTAGCGCGACGTAATAATCTTTACCCCGCTGAAACACACGGCAACCTTAATTTGCAAGAACTTTCTGATAATGCAGAAAGTTCGATGATGGCGTTATCAGGACTTGAAGAGAAGATGCTGAAGCGTCTTGAGGCAAAATACAAGCCCGCTATAGATAAGAAAGGAGTAACGGAAGCATTTAATGAAGTCTATCAATCGATTATTGAGCGCTACCGTAAAAATCCGATAGTGTTCACCAAAGACAATGGTGAGTCGCTTCAATTACTGCTAACCAAGGATGAGTTTGAGCGGCTTGCAAACGAAAGACATTTTTCTGAAGCTGAAAAGGAGCGCGCAAACAAAGGCTATTACCAACATCCAACGCATACACTTTATCGTTATTTAACCAAGGGTAACCCTTGGATGCATCCAGGGGCAAGCTATGTTGAGATTGATAACATCACAGGAGCGGGCTCATCGGATTTTGGCCGGTATAAAGGACTAATAACCCTTCTTTGGACCGCTGCATCCGATGCTTCTGAGAGGGGGACGGATGGATTTACATCTGAAACACGTCTTGAAGAAATGATTTTGCAAATTGGCCGCGGGATTGGTCGTGCGCATAACTGGGATAAGCCTCGGCGTCCTGCGCACAATGCGGATGGAACACCGCGACTGGACTCTCACGGAAAACCCTACATGGAGCAGTTTGACGACCTAGAAGGCGACCGCCCGTCTTGCTCGAGCGGGGTTCGTCGACGACTTTTTCAATCACTCATGGGGCATCCGCTCTACAGACAAGATATTCGCCCGGTCATTGCGTCAGTATTTCGCGACAAAATACGCGATACGATGAAAGACAGCATCAGCAGTGCATCGACTGAATTCCTGGAGGCGCTATTGGTTGACTATGCGCGAATAACGCAAGGAGAGATAATGGATGAAATGTCTTTGGTGCTCTCCTGTCAGTTTGATATTCCAGAAGAAGCGATTGAGGGTTGGTGTCAAGCGCTTCATCAGCAATACGATGTAGTATTTGGTTCTGAAGAAGTTGAGGCCAGTATCGCTGAAGCGAAAAAGACTTTTTTTGCACAGAGCCGGCATCTTGGGCAATTCTTGGCGTCCGTGGAAAGCTGTCAGCTACTCCCTCTTTGCCAAGAGCGCCTGCAGCAACGCCAAGACGACTTAATTAGCCGGCTTGAAGCCCTCCCGTCCTCAGAGCGATTTCAATTTTTAAGCGAAGAAGATGACGTCACGGGATTGTCACGCCTCCTTCATGCCATTCATCTAGGGGTTTTAGGTGGGGTCGGTATGCGGGTCACGAGTGATGAATTCTTAAAGCTTCTTGCTCCCGACGAAGAAGTGAAAAAAGCGGTGATTGAAGTGCTCACAAACTATGGCAACGATGGCCGATTAAGCGACTGGCTAAGCGCGCTGCCAGCGGCTAGCCGAACAGACTTCATGAGCAGAATTTCCGATGAGTACAAGGCTCTGCAATCGCCAAGTCCATCAAGCGATAGTGATAGTGATAGCGCAGCTCCCTCGCCTTCAGACGATGGACCCATCACCTCACCCTCCGTTGCATTTGAAAGCTTGCCTGACGACCCTTCGGGGCAGCTTCTTGAAGAATTTGAACAAAACGAACAACATCAAGCGATAAACCATGCCGCCAGTTACCGGCAGACAGTGACTGCGCTAAGACCGCAGGATGAAGACTCCGGGCCCGGAGACGCGCCTCGGCGGACGCCAAGGTGATAAATTTATCGATGAAGGCCTGGTGTGTACGTAGACCCCATTTTCAGACAACATTAGTTCCTACTTTACGCATTATGGGAACTATTCGAGGAAGTAAAAATGAGTGACAATAAAAAACCGCGTGGGGAAAATATAGATGCGGTCATTTATAATGCCCCTGAATCACTCATCAAAGATATCAGTACTCTTATTGATGAGGCAAAAAATCAGACACCGTCAAGTTGTTTGAGTGGAAGGTAAATTTAGGTCAACAAGAGTCATATTGACGGTGCCGGTTCAATAAGCCTGTGCTTAGTTCCATGGCAATTCCTCTTTGCTCGTTTAATAACGCGCATATTTTGCCATGTTTTTTAATTAGGTGAAGCTAGTGTTTATATTTTGGCCCGATTCCCGTGCGTTTGCCCTGACCTTATATGGACTACATGGCTGTTTATGTGACATAATGTGCCATGTTTTAAAGAAGGCTCATCATAAGGCGATTCATCATGCATAAAAGTAATCCATCATTTTATAGCCATAATCCCTATCAAGCTGCTAGGTCAGCGGATAGAACAGGGGGAAATCCTAATACAACTGCCCCATCTTTGTTTCCGCCCCCGCCTATGGCCTATATCCCTCCCCCTATGTATCCAGGTTATCCAGGTTATCCAGGACAAATATTGTATGGAGGTTTTGATTTTACGCCTAATTTTGTGGCACCTTCTCGCGGTATTTTACCTCCCCCCGTGTATGGCTCAGTTCAAGGTCCGCAAGCTGTGATGAGGGCTCATTATCCGCCGCAAGCCGGGATTTTGCCAGTACCTGCGTTAGATACTCAACTTCGTCGTAAACGAGGGCCTGATGAGGCCCCGTTAGGTGGTGACCTATTATCAGTTCAGGAGTTATATGCTGACTTTAAGGGTATCATGAGTGACCATCAGCGCATGGGTTTTAATGACTGGCAACGGCATGCGTTGTGTATCAAGGCTGAGGGTGTTGCGCAAACTATGTTATATGTGATGAGCCGTAATCTTCAGAGTGGCATGCGAGATTGGTGTTTTAGGCAAAGACCATCGCAGGGTATCAGTAACCTTGTTTATGCGCTTGCGAAATTGAGAGAGCATCATTTTATTCAGCTTAGTCAAGATGATTATGTATGTTTTTTTGAGTTTGCAGCAAAGCTTGTTGATTATATTCAGGGATCGAGTAAGCCTGCACAAGAAATTTCTAATACGCTTTATGCTGTTGGATTGATGGTTCAGGGTGGTGTGATTCAAGTGTTGCCTGAGAATGTGATTGGCGCACTTTCCAATTTGTTGATGGAGCTCAATGCGCGTATTGCGACGAGCGATAAGCCTACACAGGAAATTGCCAATAGTCTTTATGCCTTTGGATTGATGGTTCATGGCGGTGTGATTCAAGTGTTGCCTGATGATGAGCTTGGCGCACTTTCCAATTTGTTGATGGGGCTCAATGCGCGTATTGCGACGGACGATAAGCCTACACAAGCGATTACCAATAGTCTTTATGCCTTTGGATTGATGGTTCAGGGCGGTGTGATTCAAGTGTTGCCTGAGAATGTGATTGACGCACTTTCCAATTTGTTGATGGAGCTCAATGCGCGTATTGCGACGAGTGATAAGCCTACACACGCGATTGCCAATAGTCTTTATGCCTTTGGATTGATGGTTCAGGGTGGTGTGATTCAAGTGTTGCCTGAGAATGTGATTGGCGCACTTTCCAATTTGTTGATGGGGCTCAATGCGCGTATTGCGACGAGCCATAAGCCTACGCAGGAAATTGCCAATAGTCTTTATGCCTTTGGATTGATGGTTCAAGGTGGGGTGATTCAAGTGTTGCCTGATGATGTGCTTGGCGCACTTTCCAATTTGTTGATGGGGCTCAGTGCGCGTATTGCGACGAGTGATAAGCCTACGCAGGAAATTGCCAATAGTCTTTATGCCTTTGGATTGATGGTTCAGGGTGATGTGATTCAAGTGTTGCCTGAGAATGTGATTGGCGCACTTTCCAATTTGTTGATGGAGCTCAATGCGCGTATTGCGACGAGCGATAAGCCTACGCAGGAAATTGCCAATAGTCTTTATGCCTTTGGATTGATGGTTCAAGGTGGGGTGATTCAAGTGTTGCCTGAGAATGTGATTGGCGCACTTTCCAATTTTTTGATGGGGCTCAGTGCGCATATTGCGACGAGCGATAAGCCTACGCAGCATATTGCCAATAGTCTTTATGCCTTTGGATTGATGGCTCAAGGCGGTGTGATTCAAGTGTTGCCTGATGATGTGCTTGGCGCGCTTTCCAATTTGTTGATGGAGCTCAACGCGCGTATTGCGACGAGCGATAAGCCTACGCAGGAAATTGCCAATAGTCTTGATGCCTTTGGATTGATGGTTCAGCAGGGGGTAATGAGGTCTATTTCGAAATCTTTTCAAAGCTGCATTACTGCGCTTGCTTTGACTTATTGTGATTGCCTTCATAAGGCAAGACTACCTATACATGAAATGCTTATTCTCCTGAATACACTGATGATTTTGTCTGAAGAGGAGAGCTATTCAAAAGATGAAATTAAGCAGATTCTTCAAGCATTAGTTCATTCATGGCCTCAATATACAGAGAAACGGCATCAAGCGCGGCCTTGGGAGCTTGCTCAGTGCTTTAGACTTTTTCATCGACTTCATCAAAAAGGGATGGGGTTTGAGTATCAAGCTTTTCTTTTACTGTTGGCAATAAACTACTTGCCAGAAAAAGATAATTGCCTCATGCGTGCTGAGCATAGCCGAATGATTAAAGAAGCGCTAGGATACTTTGGGCTTGCTGCGCCTGAGCGCTTTAATCAAGTGATGAGCGCACATGAGGTATTTGATGAGAGTAGAGCTAAGATTCTTCAATCTTTGCTTGATATGCTATCATTTCTTGGTCTTGATTATGTTCAATCACAAGAAGAAGGCGGGTTGGTGATTCAAGTTTGTGATGAAGCAGAATTTGAACGTAGTCCCAGCATTATTATTTGTGATGCAGCGCCAAGTCAGCAGGAAGAAGAAGGACGTTTTAAGTATTCTATTCATGCCGGGGAAGCGAACTGTAACCTTGATAAAACATTGAAAGGAACGCTGGGTTTTCTGGATGCATCTCGTAAGCAATCCAAGCCTGGCGAGGTGAGGATTCCTTTTTCTATTCAGTTTGAAAGACATTCACGGGATACGTTTCAAATCAAGCTTTGGTGTGATGTGCCGCTTGAGAACGTTCTTGAGCATACGCCTATACAGGCTTCAGGGCGGGTTGGTTTTTTTAAAACGGTAACGCCATTAGCACAAATGGGGTCTGGGCTTGCCTTTTGCCCTTTTAAATTTGACTAAAAAGTTCTATTACTCGATCTTGAGGGTCTAGGCGAAAACCGTCCGAATTTCCGGTGGCAGTATAAAAACGGCACCGTCAAGTTGTTTGAGAAGAAGACGTGTTTGGGTTAAAAATGGCTACACTTGAAATTTTAGGAACACTTCGCCTGTGAAACAATTTCTTGCCACTGATGCCAGGCTTTGTTGCTTAACCCATTAATTGAACATTTTTCCGTCCTTTATTGCAACGAAATGAGGGGCCAATTACCACGGATATTTTTTAAAATAAAATCTATCGTCGTGTTTATTGGTGGGCCTTCTAAAAATGCCAAATACTTTCGTTCACGCGCGACACTATCAACAGCAGCCCAAAAGCCTTCGACATGTTCTTCGGTTATGGGAATTATCTCAAAATTCATAGTTATTGACTCAGTTAGGCTAAATTGTTTGAGGCAGGGATCCATCGGTACAAAGTAGGAACAGATATACCAAGATTTTGTGCAACATCTTTTGGAAGTGTGCCAGATGCGAGTAGCTGTTTAGCAGATTCAATTTTACTCTGTGTCATTTTTCGTTTTCGGCCACCAACTCGCCCCTTTGCCTTAGCTGCCGCTAAACCTGCCTTAGTTCGCTCAGCTAATAATTCACGCTCCATTTGCGCGAGACTTGCCATAACGTGAAAAAAGAAACGGCCTGCTGGTGTGGATGTATCAACATTATCGGTAATACTTATAAAATGGATTCCCTTTTGATGTAAAAGATTTACCAAGTCAATCAAGCCTTTTACAGTGCGCCCTAAACGGTCTAGCTTCCAAACAACTAAGGTATCATTTTTCCTTAAGACTTCAAGAGCCGTAGTAAGTCCTGGTCGATTTGCCTTAGTTCCCGATATTTGATCTTGATATAGCTTTTCACAACCGACTTCTTCCAAGGCAGAAAGTTGTAAATCTAAATTTTGATCCATTGTTGAAACGCGTGCATAACCGACTAGCATAACAAATCCTCTATTGCAAAACCCAGCGTCCATTTTTTTTAACGGCATCATGCATCGCATCGGGTGCCAGATCAATTTCTCCAGGCCAAGTTAGTACACCATATTCAAGATGGGCTTGATTAAATAATTTTAGATCTTTCAATGCTGCGAAAACCCCTGCTCGATCACTCATGATTAATGTAATCATTTCAACAAAACCATGCGTGCCATCATTAAACTCAACTTCAAGTTCATAATTCGGTAATGGTTTTACTTTTGTTAGGCGCCAAGGTGCCGTACAAATTATTCCAGGGGCGATATTTTCTTTGGCGACTGATTTTGTTCGCATAATGTCCAATCCTCCAGTAATTCTGCTCGATGCTGAGCTTACAAGCATCGATTTAGATGCCCCTCCATTTTGAAATTTTTAAATTGGCATGGAGGCCTTTTTTATACCACTTAGCCTTCAACTGCTTTTTCCAGGTTTAACACGGTATCGCTTGTAAAACCTATTGTGACAAGCCAACCTAAATTTGACGGCACATTATATTGTTGCGCATATTTTATGCGCCCATCAAGACCTATATCGATAGGATGATGGCTTTTTCACCCATAAAGGTTTTATTTGCACGGATTTTGCGAATATTGCTCCCGCATCAAGTCAGAATCAACCCTACTTTGATGCGGTTCGCCAAGAATCGGCTACTCATCCTGAAATTATCGCACTTCAAGCTGTGCACCGTATATGGTTCAGAGTTGTTCAAAGCTTAAAAACTCGTTTCTGAAGCCAAAGAAAAGAGCTTATATCCATTTTTTTCGTCGAAAATAAATGACCATGCCGGTCACACTCGCGGCCATTATAGAAGCGATGATGCTGAACCCCCAGCCTGATTTCATGAATGGGATGTTGGGTAAATTCATGCCATAAATACTTGAGAGTGCTGTAATGGGAATAAATATCGTTGTGATAATCGTCAACGTTTTCATAATTTCATTCATCCGAATGGTCAATCCCGATAAATACATATCCAACATGCTGGAGAGCATGTCGCGAAAGGTTTCTACCGTATCAATTGCCTGCATGGTATGATCATAAAGATCTCGCAAGTATAACCGCGTGAACTTTGTAATAAGCACTTCTTCCTCATATAGTAAATGACTAACGACTTCACGTAATGGCCAAATCGACTTACGTAACATTAACATTTGTCGTTTTAATCGATAAATAATTTTTGAATTTTGCGGCGTAGGGGCTGAAATGATTTTTTCTTCGACCAGCTCAATTTCTTCTCCTAAACATTCAAGCGCAACAAAATATTCATCAACGATGGCATCTAACAACCGATAAGCGAAATAATCACTGCTTTGTTGGCGTAGCCGCTGACTCGAAGCACTTTGTAATTTCATACGAATTAAGTCAAAAATAGAAGAATTAGACTCTTGAAACGATAAAATAAAATTTTTACCAAAAATAATACTCACTTGCTGGACGCAAAGCTCCGACTGTTCTTTCACCCAATGCAACATTTTCAACGTTAAAAAAGTATAACCATCAAACTCTTCAATTTTGGGGCGTTGCTCAACATTCAAAATATCTTCAACGGTTAACGGATGGATTGAAAAATGCTGTGCTATTTCATTAATGAGAGTCACTTCGTGCATGCCTTCAACATTAATCCAGCACATTTTTTTAAGATTTTGTTCGGGAAACGATTCTTTAATATCCTGTATCGTTGTTACTTCACAATGATTCGCATCAAACGTACTAACCGTTACAATCGGTGCTTTATCTTGTTGTTGGCCGGTATACATTAGCGTTCCGGGTGCTTGCCCCGCTTTTTTGGCACGTTGCCGCACATCAGAAAATAGAGAACTACCAACGTATTTTTTCATTGCTACTTCCTTATTCATTATCCAACCAATCCGGGCGGCCAGTGCTACTGAATAACCGTTTACAAATGATATCATGAAATCTTCCTATCAAATCGCAACCGGCTCCTTCGAAATAAATTTTCCTGGAAAAAGCAGTTGGAGGCGTAGCGAATCGTGACTAGACCTTGTAAATCTCCATACTCATCGACAACAAAACAACTACGTCGCTTCATTTTTTGAAAATGAAGCAGGTGTAAAAAAAACGTCCATAAAGGGGTTAAATGAGCGTGTCGTTCCTCTAATTCTTCAACAAATATAATATCGGATACTGCGAATGGATAGTATCCGTTCGGAGAACTACGGGTTGCGTGATTTAAGAGGGCTTCCGGCCATCAACCAGTT
>DIUW01000014.1 GCA_002423125.1 Legionellaceae bacterium UBA6148
TTTGTGGCCGCGCGCAGTATAGTTTCGAATTGACACTGCTTATTTTCTAGTTCATAGGATCTACTTTCTAATTCAAACAAATTATCTTCGCGCAAAAGAGAAGCGAGCAATTCGTGGAAAAATGATGTTTGTGAATAATGGATGATATCTGGTGGTGGAAAAAAGAAACCGTTTTTTTGGTTCTCTTGAGAATACAATGTAAGTGTTAAACTGCGTTCTCTCAGTGCCTCTGCGTTATTTTTTAATATTTTTTTGAGAAAAACAAGCCCTAATGTCGTACAAGTTTCGGTATCAGCTTGTGCTTGGCAAATAACGATAGATTTTTCTTGGAGTGCTTGATTTTCTAAAAAAAGGGCAACGTCAGTATTAAAAAAAGGTTGATTAAACAATTGTGGTTGTAGTGTTCGATAGGGGTTACCTAGCAAAATATCCCAAGTAACCGGTTTAATGATCCGATCTTTTTCGATGAGAAGGACTTCGGTATGGCTATCGTAGGATCGATGACTATTAGTGAATACGTAGCCGAGTATCTCATCTTTTGACATAGTCGATTGTAGATGAGCAATCTCATTTGCTGCTGCGCGCTGATCAAAACCATCTCCTAAGGCGCATGCGTCCATGAAAATTTGATCAAAATGTTCGTCCATACATAATTTAATTTTTACATGATTTTTTAAAGCAGTATTGAGCTCTCTTTTTTCTTCATTGCTTAGATTTAAATCTTTAGGTCTTGCTCCTGATGCATTTAAATAAGGCTGCAATATATTTTTTATATCATTATACGTATCACAGAACCTATTATTGTTCATCGTTCCAATATGCACTCTATCTATTATGAAATGACCTGGAGGAACAAAGTACTTTAGTGTGAATTCTGCGTATTTTAACGTCTCATCTTTTAAACCTTCAATGTATTGTTGTTTAGCTATTTGTGAGGGCAGTAGGTTATTTTTTCCACCAATAACGATGGGTAATTTTTTCTTTTGAACAAATAAGCCCAAGACAAGATTCGGTAATTTCATTTTATAACTTTCATCGTTTAAAGACATCGTGAGACTCACTTTTCTATTTAATCGATTATGTATGCATCAATGGGCTTTCGATCTTAATGTAGTGCCATTGATGTCTATACTATATCATAATTGATTAAAAAATGAATGTTTTTTATTTAATAAAACAAAAAAAGAGACAAAAAAAGTAAAAAAAACTTAAAATTATGACCGCACGCAGTAGATTTAACATAGCCTCTCCTCTCTCTTATAACGCTAATTGCAACCAAAGGGAAAGGAGCACGACCTTCATTTTTTCAATCACCGGAAACGAAA
The DNA here is from genome assembly GCA_002423125.1 of Legionellaceae bacterium UBA6148. Taxonomy (GTDB): domain Bacteria; phylum Pseudomonadota; class Gammaproteobacteria; order Legionellales; family Legionellaceae; genus UBA11403. The sequence goes on from DIUW01000014.1 coordinate 1,326, forward strand.
GCAGAAAGTGCAGTGAACCAGATCGAGTCAGAACTGAAGAACATCATCGAAAAATAATGACTATCCCCGAACTGATTTCCGAAAAGTCTTGACTATTCCTTATTTTGATTCATAAAAGTCAATAAAAGGCTATTGGAACTAACCAACGCGCTCAAGGAGATCGAGCTAACTTCTGACAATCATTCTACAACTGAATACGCATCTACGGCTGTCTCAAGTTTTAACTAACAGACGTATGGGTATACCTACCGTATTTCATGACAGGTTCGAATGGCAAAAGCACTAAAACGCTTAGGTGCACCAGCACCAATATAGACTCGGTCTTTTTCATACCACAGTGACATGGCTTCTTCCGACAACCACACGTCGATACTTCCACGGCGGCGCAAAGATGCATTGTAATCGGACCAATTATCTAATTTGTATTTTTGTTTCGGAATCTTCCAACCTTTTTTCTCTGCGTATTTATTTGGCATGATCAAATCACTAGACTAAGAGTTTAATGGCTACCATGATATCATCCGATTGTTAAGGGAGCCCGGATATGCTCAATTAATGGGTTAAGCAACAAAGCAGGGTGTCTTTATTAACTACGGGCTACTAAATTGACATCTATGATACGTGGTACTATAATACTGTGTGTTATGATGAATGGTTGATATCGTTGAAACATTATAAAGTTAAAAAATTTTCCGGTGAGGCAAAAAAAGACAATGTCTTGGATGGTATGCTTTTAGAAACAGTGAATGATTTTTTAAGTTTAGGAAAAGAGGGGCAGCAGAAATATTCTTTAGGAGCGGGTCTCTATAAATTGAGATTGGCGACGAAAGAGGGGAGGGGGAAAAGCGGTGGCTCTCGGAGTATATTGGCTATCAAACAAGATAATAGAGTTATTTGGTTGCATTTGTTTTCCAAGAATGACAAAAACAATGTAGCTACAAATGAACTTAAAAAATTAAAGAGGTTGTCCGATATTTTGCTGGAATTGTCTGATAATGATATTGCCAAATTAATAGAATTGGGAGAACTTTGTGAGGTATATGAAAATGACTAATCTGAACGATACTATCAATGATATTGCCCAAGGCCTCTATAAGGCTGAGATTATCAATAAAAAAACATTGCGTGAATTAACTAATGAAGATTTGCCTGTACTGGTAGAGTATACAGGTGAAGAAATTCAGCAATTGCGTAAGCGCCAAAAGTTAAGCCAAGCGGTATTTGCGAAATATCTTAATGTAAGTGCTGCTATGATCCGAAGTTTGGAGCAAGGGCAGCGCCATGCTCATGGTGCGATTCTTAAATTGCTGAATATTGTAGATCGGCATGGAATTGCTGGGTTGATATAGCTAATCATATGGCCGAAAAATGTTTTTTAAATCGATTAATAGACAAGTCGTTGCTAGGAGCTGTCGACAATTAATTATTTAGGTTAGAATGCAGGAAATTTAATGGACAAGGAATGCATTGATGCGTGGAAGTGTAATATAAAAAGCGATTTTATTGTA
>DIUW01000045.1 GCA_002423125.1 Legionellaceae bacterium UBA6148
TGAAATCCTTGTCAAACGTTTTTTTGATTATTTTCAAAATTTATTGAAGTTGCGCGTTTCAGCTGCTTGGTGCTGAATCAAAGTGCTTTGTGATACGTTGATATGTATAAAAGGTCATATCATATTTGTTTTTTTCATCTCTCAATTTTTTCATTTCAGCAACACATGCCCACTCTGTTTTATCTATATGTGGAAAAAATACGTCGGCATCGAATTGATGATGAATGACCGTCAAATACAATTTTTTCGCATGGTTGATTGCCTGGTTGTATATCTGAGCGCCTCCAATAATCATTATTTCAGGCTGATCAAGTGTCAATTGCAGAGCCGTTTCCAAAGAGTCTACAACGATCACATTTTCGCTCGTTATCATGCTCCGGCTTAAAACGATATTTTTTCGTCCGGGTAGTGCCTTACCAATAGATTCAAATGTCTTACGGCCCATAATAATGGGCTTCCCTAAGGTTAGTGACTTAAAATGCTTTAAATCTGCTGGGAGGTGACAAAGCAAAGCATTATTTTTTCCCATGCCAAACCGTTCATCAACGGCGGCAATTAAACTAATCATCTAAGGAGTCTCGTGCGATAACCATCTTCGCGGCGGTGGAAACTGCTAAAAGTAAACTGGCTGACTGCGCAGATCCACTCCCTGCCAATGCCAATGCCGTACCATGATCAACCGATGTTCTAATAATAGGTAATCCAAGCGTAATATTAACAGCGTTACCAAATCCAGCATATTTCAAAACAGCCAGACCTTGATCATGATACATCGCAACGAATACATCGCTCGATTTTAAATGACTGGTGGTAAATAATGTATCTGCTGGAAAAGGACCTTGCACATCAATGCCTTGTGACTTGAGCAAACTCAATGCTGGCGCAATGACCTCAATTTCTTCTGTCCCAAGATGACCACCCTCTCCGGCGTGAGGGTTTAATCCAGCCACCCCTATTTTAGGGCTTTTGATGGCAAAATAATGTTGTAGCGAGGTATTCAGGCACGTAATGACATCAACAATCAATGACTGGGTCACCGAATCAGCGACACATCGAAGAGGTAAATGTGTGGTGACTAATGCAACTCTCATGACATCACAAACAAGCATCATCACTACAGTATCAACACCACATCGCTCAGCAAAAAATTCAGTATGACCCGTAAAGGCCATCCCTGCTTCATTAATGATGCCTTTATGCACAGGAGCAGTAACCAAAGCAGAAAATTGTTCCTGCAAACAAAGATCTGTTGCTATTGTTAACATATTTATAACATAAGGAACATTATCAGGATTCAATACACCAGGGATAACATCAGACGTGCATGGAAGATGCATGACTGTTAAGTGATTCTCACGGAGAATGAGGGGCTCACCGTACACATAGTCATGTAAAACAATATTGCGACCTAATTGTGCCGCTCTCTGAACTAGTATGTTTTTGTCAATGATGACTACTATAGGAAAATTAGAATCGGCCAAATCAAGACACAAATCGGGACCGATTCCAGCTGGCTCGCCACTTGTGACAAGCAATGGCTTCATGCCAAGGCCTTATCCAATATATTGACATATGAATCCGAACGCAAATGTTGCTGCCAATTCTGTACTGCTTCTGCAAATTTACGTTGTTGCAGAAATTGTCGAATCTGTTGTCGTTTAAACGCCATAGAATCATCTATTTTTTTGCGTTCGAGCACTTCAATTAAATGCCATCCGAAAGGAGATTTGACTGGCTCGCTTACGGTATGCAACGGTAACTTATCCATTGCTTCGGCAAATGCGGGGACCAATTCATCTGCTGTAACCCAGCCTAAATCACCGCCTTTGGTGGCACTTGCGGCATCAAGCGAATGCTGTTTAGCCATTAACTCAAAACTTTTTCCTGACCTGATCTGCTGATATAGGTTATTAATTTGTTTATTCGCATCGTCAATGGTCGTGTTCGCATCCGATTTGATCAGAATATGGCGCACATGCGTTTTAGTCACTTCGTGATGATCTTGATTTCCTTGTACTGCAACGAGTTTAATTAACTGAAAACCATTCCCTGCCCTAAGCGGTCCAACAACACCCCCTACGTTCATATCCACAACATGTTCGGCAAAAATTTCCGGTAACTCAGCGAGATGACGCTCACCAAGATCGCCTCCCTCAAGAGTGTACTCACTACTGGATTCAGCGATGGCCAAAGTAGCAAAGTCCTCTCCTTGTTTTATCTTCGCTAATAGACTATTTGCTTTGCTTTGAGCACGTTTCACTTGTTCCGCAGTGGGCTCTTCGGGCAATGGAATAACAATATTTTGAAGATGATAGACTTGCTGCTCTTTATCTCTAAAATGGTTTGTTTTAAGATAATCCTCAACTTGCTGTGACGAAATAATCACGTCTTTGCCCACGGCTTGTTGCTGCATTCGACTGATCAACATTTCTTTGCGCAGATTTTCTCTGTATGACTCCCAGTCCATGCCTTGCTGTTGAAGTGTCTCACGCATTTGGGTAAGTGTCATGTTGTTGGACTTTGCAATTTTATCAATCGAACGATCTAATTCAGCAGGATCTATAGTGAAATCATTTCTTTTAGCTAACTGTAATTGTATATCCACATCAATCAAGTGACGAAGAACTTGCTTGCGCAATACTTCTTCCGATGGAATTTCTGCCTTAGTTGCTGCGAGTTGATTGCGAAGCGCTGCAACCTGAGTATCCAGCTCACTCGCGGTGATCACATTGTCATTAACAACAGCAACCACTTTATCCAGCACTTCAGATGGTGCTGCCACGGCCAACATCGGCAACAATACCAAAAAACAGATGATTTGCTTGCGCATGCCTGAATCCTTATTCCCATTTAACGTTTGATAATTAATCTCGCAATTTATGTTATTTCTCAACATAAAACAAGTGTGGTTGAATATTTTACTGATTTTCTAACCATTTTGCCAAGGATATGTAATAATGCCGTTCCAAATTCCAGGCTCAACGAACAATGCGACTAATAACACTATCCATTTCAATTTTGATCAGCTTATTAGCCAAGCCAACTATGGCCGACGTTTGTCACTATTTTTCAACAATTAAATCTGATCCAGCTCGTTTATACCCATTTTTTAAAGATATGCCTAAAGGAGGAGAGCTACATTATCACCTTGCCGGTGGCGCCCTTCCTGAAACAATGCTTTCCCTTGCCCCTCAGGGCGATTACTGCATGGATACGACGACATACACCATCAGCCAGACTCAATCAAAATGTCGCGGGGTTTCACTCAACTCACTTAAAAAAAATTCTCCGCTTTATAAACAAACACTACGAGCATGGTCTATGAAGGACTTTTCTCCTGATAATGAGTCTGGCCACGATCATTTTTTTGCAATTTTCTTTAAATTCTTCCCCATTATTTCGGATTATGGTCCGAATTTACTGGCCGAAATAATGAAGCGTGCTGCACAACATCATGAGCTTTACTTAGAAATAATGATATTACCAGATAATGCGCAATCGTCTCACTTTGGTCAATTAATTGAAAATACAAAAGGCCTAGCCAACAAACAAAAAATACTATTGACGAACGTAACGTTTCGTAAAAACATTCAACACACTATCATAGAAAGCACAGGACTTTTAGAAAAAGCACGTCAAAAATTAGGTTGTGGCACATCATCTAAAGTCCCCGCATGTGCATTAACGATAAAATTTCAATACAACATCCTACGTGAACAACCATTAGATGATTTATTTGCTCAAGCGCTTAATGCATTCGCAGCCGCCTCTAAATCAGATGAACTGGTTGGCATTAATCTGGTACAGGCTGAAGATGGTCCTATTTCACTTCATGATTATCGTCGCCAAATGGCCGTCATCAATTTCCTACATCAGGCTTACCCAACGGTTCATATCGCACTGCATGCTGGAGAGCTGGCTCAACAGAAAGTAGGGTTGAACATTGTTGCTCCTAAAGAACTACGCTATCACATCCATGATGCCGTCTTTACTGGACACGCCGAACGAATTGGTCATGGTGTTGATATTCGGCATGAAGACAACTACAAAACCTTGTTAGACTACATGTCAAAAGCAGGGATCCCTATAGAAATTAGTTTCACCAGCAACCAAAAAATATTAAATATTTCTGGTAAGAAACACCAAATTAAATTTTATGTAGAACACAATGTTCCAATTGTATTATCAACCGATGATGAAGGCATTCTAAGAACCAATTTAACTCACGAATATGTAGAAGCAGTCACCCAATATGGACTAGATTACTCGGCTATTAAAAAAATTAATCGCAATGCCTTAACGTATAGTTTTTTACCGGGCAAGAATCTTTGGAAAAATGCGTCGCAGGGTTTGCTGGTAAATGAATGCGCCGACCTGAATTCAACAACGTGTAGAACGTTTATTTCTCATAATCAAAAGGCAGCACTGCAATGGGAATTGGAAAATCAATTGGCTACTTTTGAAATCACGCATTGCGAAAAAAAATGAGGTTATGAAGCGTAGTGCAGAAAGTGCTATACTCAACCTTATAACTACTTTATGTGTATTTATAATGACCAGTACCGATAAAGATAAAAAAATTATAATAGAAGGCGTTACTTCTCAGGGAAAGGCTTTTCGCCCGAGTGACTGGGCTGAGCGTATGAGTGAAAGCATGGCGAGTTTTAAGAATCGCCGGATTCATTACTCTCCGATGTTGCAGCCCAGTGTGAATCATGAGGGTTATAAGTGCATTTTGCTCGATCCAAAACTAAAAGAGTCCAGTCCTCAAATCTACCAATCTATTTTAGATTTTGCCAAAGCAAACCACCTTAAAATATGCGGTGAAGAAGATTAGAAGCTGCTGAAATCACTTGTTTTTGATCTTCATATACACCTCATAATGAGCCTTGTCATTTTGCAAATCAAATTTGTGAGTATGGTGTGATTCTGCAACATGAGTCGCTACTACTTCACCTGCAATGTTCTGAGGAGCATTCTCTCCAGCCTGATAAGGAGTATCCCAACGTATGTGCAAAACACCCTGTTCATTTTTTAACGTGACTTGCATTACACCCAATAAATCATCTGGATCCAATGCTCCGCTCGAGTCTTGTTCATTGAGCTCGATAACTATCACTGCGGACTGTCCATCTACCAGCGGTTCAGACCATAAATGAACTTGTTTAATTGCACTAATTTTTCCTGACAACCAATGCTCTGGCTGAAGCGGAATACGAATATACTGCGTAGGCTTGTTGCCAGCACGGGCGCTTAAGGTAAAATATAACTCATCACCATCGTGCTCCTGAGCTTTAACCAGTTTAATCTTATCAAGCACTAATTCAGGTTGAATACTGAGGTTTTTCGCGCTACCAGCAAATGCTGTAAACATCAGAGACACCGACAATACACCCGCCGCAATAATTCCAAAATTTCGTTTCATGTCCTGCTCCTTAATTTAACCTGGTTTAAGTCTTCCAAGCAAAAAATGTTAAGCTTAGTAATTGATTAACGATATAAGAAACTGCTCCCATTGTTAGTGAAAAATTAATTGCCATGACTCCTGCACACAAAAAGAAAAATCCTCGAGTTCCTTCCTCTTCGCCAGATGATTTATTTGCATGTAGCACCATAATACAGCCTCTTATGAACCATATTAATCCAGCGGTTTGTATTATAATCACGACTGATTGAAAAACATCACCTTTATTCACTTGAGCGTACTGCAAAACACTCGTTGCTCCAAATATAGTACTGGAGACCATATGTATCGTCGTTGGTAGGAAAAAAAGCGCAGCCGCTGTCATGATGAATGCCACTGCTTTAAAAGGACTCTCGTGAGATTGCCCCACAGACCCATAAGCTTGTTTAAGCTTCATCAAGCCTGAAAAAAATAAAATAATGCCGGCAAGATAGCTAACGCCGCCGATAAGGTACGTGACAGATTCAAGGGACTGGCTCAAATTACCGAGCACTGTAACTAAATCGGTATCATTCATCTTTTATTGTCTCGCTTTTGTTCTATACCCATCGGAAATGAAAGTACTGGGTATAAATATAATGTTTTCTTGGGCTTGGAGCTTGCAATACACCATTTATCCCTTATATTAAGGACTTTCCAATTCATTCAAGAAAATAATTCATGGCAATCGAACTATTCTCAATTACGCTGGACGATGCGTTCATGCTATCACCCACAACAAAGCATTTTATATTTCACTGTGCAACAACACCTGCATTTGATTATCTACCAGGTCAGTTCATTACGCTACATTTCAACAATGACGACAAACCACTTCGCCGCAGTTACAGTATCGCGAATGTTCCCTCACAAAACAACCGTATTGAAATAGCTGCGGGTTACGTTGAAGGTGGGGCAGGCACTCAACTATTATTTAGTCTTAAACCGGGTGATACACTCCAGGCGAGCGGACCATACGGCCGATTAACATTGAAAGAAAACACGCCCAAGCGTTACATCCTGGTTGCAACCAGCACTGGGATAACGCCTTATCGTGCCATGATGACCGAATTAATTAAACAAATAGAAAAAAATCCAGAATTGCAGGTTGTTATATTACAAGGCGTTCAGCGACATCATGATATACTTTACCGCGATGAATGGACTGCGCTCGCTGAACAATATCCCCAAGTCAAGTTTCATGCTTGTTTGAGTCGTGAAGATAAAAGTGCTTTGTTATCGAACGAGTATGCAGGTTACGTTCAGCAGTTATTCCCAGAGTTAAATTTAAACCCCAAAAACGATATTGTTTATCTTTGTGGAAACCCCTCGATGATCGACGATGCATTTTTACAATTGAAAGAACAAGGTTTTGAAATACAACACATTATTCGCGAAAAATACATTTCGCGTTAACTCATCTATCCTAAGGAGAATTTATGTACTTCGACGAATTATCAGCAACAATGGACACCTTACTACACGACGGGAAAGGCTTTTTAGCTGCAGACGAAAGTAACGGCACCATTGGCAAGCGATTTGCCGCTATTGGCGTAGAAAACAATGAACAAAATCGTCGAGACTATCGGTTATTACTCGCGACAACCCCCGGACTGCAAGAATATATCAACGGCGTGATTTTATTTGAAGAAACGTATCAACAACATGACGACAATGGTACTCCTATTGCCGAGTTGTTTGCCAAACAAGGGATCCTACCTGGAATCAAAGTTGACAAAGGACTCGTTCCTCTTGCAAACAGCGATGAAGAAAAAGTGACCGAAGGGCTTGATGGTTTAAACGATCGACTATTGCATTTCAAAAAACTAGGCGCAAAATTCGCAAAATGGCGAAATGTTTATACTATCTCAGCTTTTTCACCTAGTTTAACTGCGATTAAAGCAGGCGCTGAAACACTTGCACGATATGCCGCATGTTGCCAAATTAATGGCATCGTTCCAATTGTTGAGCCTGAAATACTAATGGATGGCGCCCACACAATTGAAGACTGTGCCGTAGCAGCTGAACTTATCCTTCATGAATTATTTCATGCTCTATTTGTTCATCAAGTATCATTGGAGCATATTATTTTGAAGCCAAGCATGGTGACCTGCGGAAAAGATGCAAAACCATTTAGTACCCCGGAGGATATTGCCGACTTCACCGTCAGTCTATTCCGCAATCACGTACCTGCCGCCGTACCTTCAATTAACTTCCTATCAGGTGGCCAGTCCTCAAAAGATGCAACTGTAAACTTAAATGCTATCAATAGGGTTGGTGACCAACCATGGCTATTAAGTTTTTCCTACGGACGCGCATTACAAGAAGATTGCTTAAAAGCGTGGGCCGGACGATCTGAAAATGTCAAGAATGCTCAGGAGGTATTACTTAAACGAGCCCAACTGAATAGCTTGGCATGTTTTGGTGATTATGAAAGCAGTATGGAGTAAATAAAATTCGCAACCCGGGGGCTCTCAACCCGGGTTACGTTCAATACGTTGCTACACGTTTATCCAATCAATTCTTCAATGAATTATCAGGTTCTGTATAACAATCGGCATAACTCACACTCACTTGATCAAGCACTTGTTTTATGTCGTCAACGGAATAATTAAAACTTTTCGCTGCATCAATGATGCCGCATGCCCCTTCCTCAAATGTTGATGAAGGTGTCCAATAATCCATATTTGCAGTAGCCATGACCTCAAACGCCTGGCGTACATTCCAACCCGGTTGATTCGATAGTAAATAAAATAATCGATTGTAAACGCCACTGGTATGATGCACATCCATCTCAGGGAGATATTGGTCCGCGCTATCAATAGACATGCCATCACGGCTTGGCCTATCCATGTAGCGAAACACTTTCATCCCACTCGCCTCTTTCACAATTTCCGACCCAATGGTCCAGCTACTCGTACCGCTTGCATAAAACTCAGCAGCCTGTGATGCCATATCAGAAAAGGACTCATTCATTCCACCTGATTGACCAAAATAGGCCAAATCAGAATGCCTTTCTGTGAAACCATGGCTAATTTCATGAGCCGAAACACCCAAAGACACCATCGGGTAAAATGCCCGTCCGCCATCGCCAAAAGTCATTTGCTGCCCATCCCAAAAAGCGTTATCGTATTGAACACCAAAATGAACGCGCATAATTAACGATTTCTCTTTGCCATTTTCCTCTAGTGGACTCACCCCATACCAATTTTTATACATGTCATAAATAATATCCCCGGCATATAGCGCATCATTTGACGGCGAGTAGGCACCATTAATTTTATCGTAACCATCCCCCATATAACCCGTCAAAAAAGAACCATCCGGTTGTCGTGCATTATCACCACACATAAAATGCATCGCTTGATTTCGCCCGGTGTAACGATGCATCATATCAACGACTTTTACGTGTGCATTTTCCATATAGCACATCCCTGTTTGATCGTTTCGTGTTAACTGTAGCAAGGGATAGTCACCACCAAATTGATGTAGGCCCGCGTGAACATTCCCTCCAAACCCTTTGCCCGTCACTTTCGACTTGGTAAGCTTTTTGACATCGTTCCACTGAACAAAAGGCTGATAGGTTTGAGCATCGATAATCGCCGTTGGTCGTTCAGGAATTTTTGCATCGAACGATATCAGTACGCTGACTTCATACGCCCAGTGAGCGCGGCTATCCGCGTCAATATAAATCATTGGGCTCACTTTTTCATCACTAAGCTGTTGGCCGGCAAATTGAGACTTGAAATGATCTAGCGCATCGTTGCCATGCGCTACAAAATCAGATGCGGGTTGGCCTAAGTCTTCAGATAACCCTTGATACACTACCCCATTCATCGAAACGAGCTTTTGATTGGATGTCCATAGTTGATTTATCGATTGTGTGCCATGCAAAATGGCATATCCCCCGAACACAGGAAATCCCGAGTAATATTGTTGCATTCGCGCATGTGTCACATGTTTTTTATCTTCGCGCTGTCGAATCAAGTGTAATTCATCATTCCGAACACTGCCCGCTTTCAGCAGCCCAGGCACTTTGGGGCCAAATAAACGTTTCACTGTAGAAAAAGGGGTGCGCTGTAAAGAAACGGGCTCTGCGGCATACAGTGAGGTAAAACCAACTGCTGTTAAAAAGAAACCCCATGAAAAACAACATCGAAGCACTTGAACCATGCCTATTACTCCAAAAAATTCTAAAGGGACGCAGAGGTAAGGTGATGACTACCCATACTGCGCGAATTGTGACATCATAACAAAAAATGCATAATAAATCATCATGGAATAAATAACTAGTGCCAATTCGCAAAAAAAATAATCAAGGCTTCACAAAGCCCATGATTTCGTTGATAATCACTGGTACCATTATTTATAGACAAGGAAAGACTATGCTTACTGCTCTAGTATTTATCATCGATGTCATCGTTGCTTATTTGGTTGGATCTCTTTCCGCTGCAATCATTGTCAGTCGTCTATTTAATTTACCAGACCCCCGCGCCAATGGATCAAAAAATCCTGGCACAACCAATGTACTGCGTCTGGCTGGGAAAAAATATGCTGCCATTGTTTTAATTGGGGATATGTTAAAAGGCCTATTACCCCTTCTGCTCGCACATTTACTCGGATCAAGCCCAACCCTCCTTGGCTTCACTTGCCTTGCTGCGGTATTTGGACATATGTATCCGGTATTTTTCGATTTTAAAGGAGGAAAAGGCGTTGCAACAGCACTCGGCGCTTTTCTTGGATTTCATTTTATGATGGGTGTTGTGATTATTGCAACGTGGTTACTGATTGCAAATTTTAGTCGTTATGCTTCACTCGCATCGATCGTCGCGATTACATTTGCCCCTTTTTACTCTTTGTTAGTGGTTGGAAACTTAAGCGCATTTTTGCCCTTGATTTGTATCACCATTTTTGTACTCTACCAACATCGCGATAATATCTCTCGCCTCATGAACGGTGACGAGCCTAAAATTGATTTAGGAAAAAAAGCTTAAACCTGGAAAAATTATTGCCCGGCGTCAAGCGGCCATCTGGCTTTTACTGAAATAGCCAAATCGCTATCTTGACTCCCTTCCATAAGATGAAGGCATCCAGCATAGGCGACCATTGCGCCATTGTCCGTGCAAAACGCCATGCGAGGAAAATACACGCGGCCATGCAACGTCTGCATTAAACACTCAAGCGCATGTCGCAATGCACGATTAGCACCAACCCCTCCTGCGACAACTAAACGTGCACATCCAGTCTGCTCCATCGCCCGACGTGACTTGACAACCAATGTTTCAACAACCGCCTCCTGAAAAGATCGGGCGATTGCCACTCGAACAGCATCGGTCTTATCACTCTTATTCCAAGACGTTAGTGCGTGCGTTTTTAGACCACTGAAACTAAAATCCAATCCAGGCTTGTTCAGCATTGGGCGCGGGAAATTAGGAAGAGGAACGTGATCCGTATCCGTTGGTTGATCGGCAAGTGAAGCAAGCAATGCTCCCCCAGGGTAAGCCAACCCCATTAACTTGGCCGTTTTATCAAACGCCTCACCCACAGCATCATCCTGAGTATCTCCCAATAGATGATACTCACCAAGTGCCCGCGCTTCGACCAATTGCGTGTGCCCTCCGGAGACCAATAACACAACAAATGGAAACTCTAAACTCGGATCATCTAGTTTTGCAGCCAGTAAGTGGGCTTCAAGATGATGCACAGCAAGTGCAGGAATAGAGAGGGAAAATGCTAAACTTTTAGCAAAGCACGCCCCCGATAACAGTGCACCAATCAGACCAGGTCCAGCAGTATACGCAACGGCATTCAATTGTTTTTTATCTAAACCGGCTTGAGCCAGCACATCGTCCAACAACGTCACTAAATATTTCACATGATCACGAGACGCCAACTCAGGAACAACGCCACCATATTGAGCATGGAGCGCAATTTGCGTGTGTAACACATGGGCCAAAAGACCCGCTTCTGAATCATAAATTGCAAATCCGGTTTCATCACAGGATGTTTCAATACCTAGAACTATCATTAAGCTGCTCAGCATTTATCTTAGAGAAAGAGAGATTATATATGAAATTTAATATTAACGCTTGACGATTACAGCGCGTCCTATTAGAATTGCCCGTCTATTGTGACAAATTTAATCAGAGGAATATTGAATGCCCACCGTTCGCGTAAAAGAAGGCGAAAATCCAGAATATGCATTACGCCGATTCAAACGTTCATGTGAAAAAGCAGGAATTTTAACAGAACTTCGTCGTCGTGAATTTTATGAAAAACCCACTGCAGAGCGCAAGCGCAAGCAAGCCGCTGCGGTAAAACGTCACCTTAAGAAATTATCACGAGATACTTCTGCTAAGCGTCCTTTGAAACATCGTCGTAAATCATAGTCGTAACTTATTATGATGACGTTAAAGGATCAAATTATTGCCGAATTAAAAGATGCGATGCGTGCCAGGGATCAAAAAAAACTGGATACGCTGCGTCTTATAACATCCGCAATAAAACAAATTGAAGTTGATGAGCGAATTGTTGTTGATGATGCACGCTTACTTGTTATTCTAGATAAAATGGCAAAACAAAGAAACGAGTCAATTCAACAATTCACCGCAGCGGGTCGTACTGATCTTGTCGATCAAGAACAATTTGAATTAGCGTTAATTACTCACTATTTACCTGAACCATTGACGGATGATGAAATAGCACAACACATCGAAGAAGCACTGCTTGCGGTTGATGCAAAAAAAATGAGTGATATGGGAAAAGTCATGGCTCATTTGAAACCCATCTTTCAAGGGCGAGCTGATATGGCTAAAGTGAGTTCAATTCTTAAAACAAAACTCACTTCCTAATATCATTTGAAAATTCTATGAGCGGTATTATTCCACGACCATTCATCGATGAGCTACTCAATTGTATCGACATTGTTGAATTTATTGATAGCCATATTCCACTAAAAAAACAGGGGACTAGTTTTGTTGCCTGCTGCCCATTCCATAGTGAAAAAACACCCTCATTCAATGTCATCGCCAAAAAGCAGTTCTATCACTGTTTTGGCTGTGGTGTCAGTGGCAATGCCATCAGTTTTGGAATGGCTTATTTGCACCAAAGTTTTCCTGAAATCATTGAAACTCTCGCCGCGCGTGTTGGCATGCAAGTTCCACGAGAGGGCAATCAGCAAAAACATCAACAACACAAGAGTTTATACCCGCTCTTAGAACAGGTATCGTCCTTCTACCAAGAGCAATTAAAAAACCACGCTCCTGACGCGAGTGCCTACATACAGCAACGTGGAATCGATGACAAGACGATGGCACGTTTTCAATTGGGATATGCTCCATCAGGATGGCACACGTTAGAAACCAGCTTTAAATCCCATATTCCTGACCTCATTACGTCAGGCATGCTTATTCAGCGTGATGATGGAAAAATATATGATCGTTATAGACAACGAATTACTTACCCCATCCATGACCGACATGGGCGTATTGTTGGTTTTGGGGGTCGATCGATTGACCCCGATCAAAAACCAAAATATTTGAACTCTCCTGAAACGACTATTTTTCAAAAAGGCCGCGAGCTGTATGGCCTGCACCAGCTCCTGACCGATCACGGCCCCATTACCAACATCCTCATTGTAGAGGGTTATATGGACGTGATTGCTTTAGCTCAGCACGGGATCACCAACGCTGTTGCAACCCTTGGTACCGCAACCAGCACGTATCACATTCAACTATTGAATAAACACACACAACAACTTATTTTTTGTTTTGATGGTGATGCTGCCGGGAAAAAAGCCGCCTGGCGAGCACTTGAAAATAGCCTGCCCTATTTGAACACAGGCCTCGATGCAAGCTTTGTTTTTCTACCTGAGGGACACGATCCGGATAGTTTGGTTCGAGAAGAAGGTTCCTCTCGATTTTTAGAGCGCGTGAAGAATGCTGTGCCATTCAATCAATTTTTTTTTACAACACTCATGCAATCAATTGATACAACAAGCTTTTCAGGAAAAAGCCAGTTAATTAATGCCATTAAACCTTATCTCATCAAGATGAGTGAAGGACCCTATCAACAGCTTATTTTGAATGAATTAACACGATTAACACGGATTGAACCACATCGACTTAGCCAGATCATAAAGGGGGATCAGATCGATGAAGAAAAACCACAAAAAAAACCCAGCTACACTATCCAACGCACCCCCGTCCGTGTCGCTGTCGCTCTGCTACTGCAAAATCCAACGATTTACCAA
Organism: Legionellaceae bacterium UBA6148; assembly: GCA_002423125.1. GTDB lineage: Bacteria > Pseudomonadota > Gammaproteobacteria > Legionellales > Legionellaceae > UBA11403. Next base: position 13,695 of record DIUW01000045.1, read on the forward strand.
GAACATAGTCAGATACTTACAAGCGACTTAATCAACAGTTTACAACACGATACATTGAAAAAATTATTACAACACATCGCCCAGAATCCCACGATCAATACGGGTATACTGATGGAAGTTTTTCGTGACACTCCTGAATTTGATAGTCTAACCAAACTAGCGACCTGGGATCATAACGTTCCGGAGAAAGCGCTCGCTCGTGAATTTATTGATACTTTAATTTTTTTAATCAAACAAGAACAAGAAAGTAAAATCGAACAATTAATGACTAAATCTCGACAACAAGGCCTAGTAGAGCAAGAGCGTTTAGACTTACAAAAAATGTTAAAGCAACGTCATCAAATCGTTATTCGTACAACCGGAAAGGAATAATTTATAAATTTAATCGTTGTGAAAATTCGCCAACGTCCAGCCATAACGATTTGCAATTTTACCATCTGTAGCATATGCTATAAGTATATGCTACAGATGGTAAAAGGGAGTAAATATGAAACCTCATCGATCGATTGACATGCGTCGCGTAAAATTGTTTAAAAATGGTCAGAACCAAGCGGTACGGATCCCTAATGATTTTAGACTGCCGGGAGAGGAGGCTGTTATGCGCCGCGAAGGAAATTGCTTAATTATAGAGGCCATTCCGTCAAAATCATTAACAGAGTTGTTTGCAGGATGGAAACCATTGGATGATGACTTCCCCGATATTTCCGATTTAGAACCCGATCCGGTTGATTTATTATGATGTTACGCTATTTGTTGGATACAAATATCTTATCTGATGTCATAAAAAATCCAAGAGGGATTGCTGCAAACCGTATGGCAGCTCTCAATAAAGAGATGCTTAATACTAGTATTATCGTCGCATCTGAAATGCGATACGGGATAGAGAAAAAAAACTCTCATATATTGACTGATCGAGTCAATATCTTATTACAAACCATCCATGTTCTTCCATTTGATATTGATGCTGATCGATTTTATGGAAAAATACGAGTCAGTTTAGAGCAACAAGGAAAGATGATAGGGGCAAATGATTTATTAATCGCAGCTCATGCATTATCAATAAATGCAATATTGGTGACTGACAATATAAGGGAGTTTCAACGCATTGACGGTCTTAAAATTGAAAATTGGTTGGAGTGACGCGAGATGCTAAAGCCACCGTCATATTAAATCTTCTTAAAAAATTTGAGGGTTCAGAGTTGCATAGCGAAGCCGTTCAGGCAGCTACGGATGAGAGCAGCCATCGCCCAACAAGTTGAGCGATGGTTCCTTATTTTCTGCTGCCACTCCTTACCGAAAGCCCTCTTTAAACCCCAGAGCCTCAGGCAGCTGGTTCACCATAGCAACACCAATGCGTTTTGCCATTTTCTCAAACGGGCTTTCTTTATGCGAATAATCAACGATGGTTTTAATTTTTATAACCTCGCGCGCCAATTGACCGGCACTTGCAAAACCATCGATTAGGCCTCGTTGTTTCGCTTGCACCCCCGTCCAAAACAATCCAGAAAATGTATCGTCATCGACCAGTAACCTATTTCCACGGCCTTCTTTTACTTTACTAATAAATTCTTGATGAATGAGATCGAGCATGTTTTGCAGGAGTTTTTCTTGCTCAGGGTTTGAAGGAGAGAAAGCATCCATAAATCCTTTATTGCGCCCAGCAGTATGCAGCCTGCGCGTCACCCCAAGCTTTTGCAACGTATCGACGAATCCAAACCCATTATAAATAACACCAATCGAACCAACGATACTGGAAGGGGATGCATAAATTTCATCCGCTGCAGCCGCAATGTAATACGCTGCTGAAGCACAGGTATCAACACAAACTGCATAAATTTTCACATCGTCGTGACTCTTTCGATAATATTTTATGGTATTAAAGATATAGTCGGCCTGCACCGGACTACCCCCGGGGCTATCAATGCGCAAAATCAATGCCTTAAGCCCCGTGCTTGCATAAGCTTTATCCATTGATTTATTAAAATTCTCTGCGCTGCCTGAGTCATTCTCAAATATCGCGCCTTTCACATCAATCAAACCAATATGAGGACTACTTTTTCCTCCGCTCAATTCATTGCGTGCCGTAAGGAACAAATAGGATCCCCAAACAATCAGCGCAATCACTAAAATACCCTTCATCCACCGACGATGTCGACTACGCTTTTTTTCACGCAGAAACTCTATTGCAAGCTGGCTCAGTAACACATGAGCATCATCATTTGATATTGAAGATTTCTTATCTATCATTAAAAGAACGCCTTGAATTTACGAAATGAGCGACCATATTACGATATAAGAGTCTTGATTTAAATAACCTATACGAGAGAAATCATCATGCGAATGGATAAATTGACATCTAAATTTCAAATGGCCTTAGCGGATGCACAATCACTTGCACTTGGCCGCGACAATGGCTTTATAGAACCCGAACACCTCCTCAAAGCCTTATTAGACCAACAAGGAGGAAGTTGTCGACCGCTGTTGTCCAAAGCCATGGTCAATTTAACTCAATTACGAACATCACTGGACGACGCACTCAACAAGCTTCCTAAAGTAACGGGGACTCAAGGTGATATTCACCTATCCAATGGGCTCAATCGGCTACTCAATGTGACCGATAAGCTTGCCCAAGAAAAAAACGATAGTTATATCTCCAGTGAACTTTTTATTCTTGCCGTCATGAATGAAAACGGAGCATTAGCAAAATTAATCAAACAAGCCGGTGGCGATCTCAAGACGATTGATCGTGCGATTCAAGAGATGCGTGGTGGTGAAAGCGTCAATGATCCCAATGCCGAGGAACAACGCCAAGCCCTTGAAAAATATACTATTGATTTAACCGCACGTGCCGAACAAGGCAAGTTAGATCCCGTTATTGGGCGAGATGATGAAATCCGCCGAACCATTCAAGTATTACAGCGCCGCACTAAAAATAACCCGGTGCTTATCGGTGAACCTGGCGTCGGTAAAACGGCCATCGTCGAAGGACTTGCTCAACGCATTGTGAACGGTGAAGTCCCTGAGGGATTAAAAGGCAAACGCGTGCTCTCATTAGACATGGGGGCGTTAATTGCTGGCGCAAAATTTCGAGGGGAATTTGAGGAGCGCTTAAAAGCCGTATTAAATGACCTTGCCAAACAAGAAGGACAAATTATTCTCTTTATCGATGAGTTGCACATCATGGTGGGCGCAGGAAAAGCTGAAGGTGCGATGGATGCAGGTAATATGCTAAAGCCAGCACTTGCTCGAGGCGAGCTACATTGCGTTGGCGCAACAACATTGAATGAATACAGACAATATATTGAAAAAGATGCGGCTCTTGAGCGTCGCTTTCAAAAGATTTTAGTCCAAGAACCCAGCGTTGAAGATACAATTGCCATCTTACGGGGTCTTAAAGAGCGCTACGAGGTTCATCATGGCGTTGAAATTACCGACCCAGCCATCATTGCCGCAGCAACCTTATCCCATCGTTACATCACCGATAGGCAGCTGCCAGACAAGGCGATCGACTTGATCGATGAAGCGGGTAGTCAAATTCGCATGGAAATTGACTCAAAACCAGAAGTCATGGACAAATTAGATCGTCGATTGATTCAACTTAAAATTGAGCGTGAGGCATTAAAAAAGGAAAGCGATGAAGCCTCTAAAAAGCGTTTAAGCGATTTACAACTCAGTATTGATGATCTTGAAAAGAAATACGCTGATTTGGATGACGTGTGGAAATCCGAAAAATCCATTTTACAGGGAACAACCCACATCAAAGAAGCACTTGAAAAAGCTAAAATTGAAATGGAAACTGCGCGACGCGCGGGAGACTTAGGCAAAATGTCTGAATTACAATATGGACGTATTCCTTCTCTTGAAAAACAACTATTGAACGTTGCTGATACGGATCACGTTGAAACGCAATTAGTGCGCAATAAAGTCACTGAGGAAGAAATTGCCGAAGTCGTATCTAAATGGACTGGCATTCCGGTATCTAAAATGATCGAGGGCGAGAAAGAAAAATTACTCAACATGGAAAATGCATTACACCAGCGATTGATTGGTCAAGATGAAGCCATTAATGTTGTGTCTAATGCGATTAGACGCGCTCGTGCTGGCCTTTCTGACCCTAACCGCCCCATCGGTTCATTTCTCTTTTTAGGCCCAACGGGTGTTGGAAAAACCGAGCTCTGTAAAGCATTAGCCACATTTTTATTTGATACACCGGAAGCAATGATCCGCATTGACATGTCAGAATTCATGGAAAAGCACTCCGTCGCTCGTCTCATTGGAGCTCCTCCCGGATATGTCGGCTATGAAGAAGGGGGCTATATCACAGAGGCCGTACGTCGACGTCCTTATTCCGTTATTTTGTTGGATGAAATTGAAAAAGCACACCCCGATGTATTTAACATTTTACTACAAGTTCTAGATGATGGCCGGCTCACCGACGGCCAGGGTCGAACCGTTGATTTCCGCAACACCGTCATCGTCATGACATCAAATTTAGGCAGTCATCTGATTCAAGAGATGGGCAAGGCACCTTATGACGACGTGAAAAAAGCCGTTATGGAACTCGTGGGCCAGCATTTCCGTCCAGAATTCATCAATCGTATCGATGACAGTGTCGTCTTCCACTCACTGACAGAAGAACAAATTGCCCGTATCGCAAGCATCCAAATTAGCTATTTGCAACAACGATTGACACAACAAGACATCACATTAACCCTCACCCCCGACGCACTCCATTACCTTGCGGAAATAGGCTTCGATCCAGTCTATGGCGCCCGTCCCTTGAAGCGCAGTATCCAACAGAAATTGGAAAATCCACTGGCGCAAGCCCTATTAACAGGGAAATTTAAATCAGGAGACCACATTAAAGTAAAATGTGATCATGGTGAGTTAGTGTTTTCTTGATAAACACTGCTCGGGCGAGCCTATTCGCTATATCAACATAGATATACTACACTAAAATCATGCCTTAATGTTTTCATGCGGATCAACCCAGTAGTTCTCAATATGGAGATCACGATTTGAACAACATCATTGTCATCCCCGTGCAGGCGGGGATCCATGTATCAAAATGACACTGTGCTCATTCAGAAATGGATCCCCGCCTGCGCTGGGATGACAGTGCTGGGTTAGAGGCGAGCCTTGTGTCATTCATAAGCTCCATATTGAGAACTGCTGGGATCAACCAAGCGAAGTATAAAACAATAAAAATGTTGGGAGTCACTCAATATGGACACATTAAATTCAATAAAAATTCCTCAACTTAGACAATTATTTGAGTGCTCAGTTGACAAATATCCGGACAATAAAGCCCTGATTTGCGATGGCCTTTCACTCTCCTATCAAGCATTAGAGGAACGTGCAAACCAATTAGCTCATTATCTAATGGCGCAAGGAGTGACTCAAGAGCACTGTGTTGGTATTTTTCTAAATCGATCTCCGGAAAGTTATATCGCAATTCTAGCGGTGCTGAAAACAGGCGCGGCTTATGTACCCATTGAAGTTGAATACCCTGATGAGCGGGTGAATTATATCTTGGCAGACATGCCTTTTCACGCCGTTATAACCTCGTCCTCTCAATTTGCACGCCAGTCCACGATCCAATTTCCGCAAGCCATTGTGCTTGACGAGATCCAAACCGCTCTTTCTCAACAAGCGATTAGCCGTCCTCAATGCACCGCAAGCGACGCGGAGCAATTATGCTATGTTATTTACACGTCGGGATCCTCCGGAAAACCGAAAGGGGTTGAAATTAGCCATCGTAGTATCTGTCACTATGTGACCGTTGCAAGCGAACTTTATCAAATGACTCCTAACGACCGCGTCTATCAAGGTTTTTCACTGGGATTTGATGCCTCTTTGGAAGAGGTATGGATGGCCTTTGCAAATGGGGCAACTCTCCTTGCATGCACCTCAAAAGAGGTACGATCGGGTCTTGGCTTGATTGATTTTTTAAATCAACATCAAGCAACTGTGTTTTCAACGGTTCCCACAGTGTTATCCATGCTTGAAACGAATTTACCCCATTTAAGATTATTAATTTTGGGTGGCGAATCGTGTTCGGCTCCATTAATCAAACAATGGACCCGCTCGGGTTTAAGAATATTAAATACGTATGGCCCCACAGAGGCAACCGTTATTGCAACAGCTGCTGAATGTCATTGTGATACACCCATCACTATCGGAAAACCACTGCCAGGGTATGAAATATTCATTCTTGATGAACAATTACAAGTGCTCGCAGAAGGACACAAAGGTGAGCTCTGTATTGCTGGACATGGTCTTGCTCGTGGTTATGTGAATCAACCCGAGATAACAGCACAAAAATTCATTCAAAATCCCAATAATGTAAACCAACGAATTTACCGTACGGGCGATTTGGCCATGATCAACTCAAACGGTGACATCGAATTTTTTGGACGTATTGACTCGCAAGTTAAACTTCGAGGCTTTAGAATCGAATTAGATGAAATAGAAACCGTACTGATGGATCATCAGGGTATCACTCAAGCCGTAGTCTCACTTCACGAAACAAATCAACCCATACTCGTCGCTTATATACTGCTGAATAAAAAATATAATCTTGATGTACGACAACTAAAAGATTTTTTGCAACAACGACTACCTCACTACATGATACCAAGCCTGTTTGAGACCGTTGAGTCATTTCCATTATTGTCCAGTGGCAAGGTCGACCGTAAAGCACTCCCAACCTCATGCGGAAGTACACAAAAATCGGATTATGCTCCGCCTCAAACCGCGTTGGAGCGTGAAATCACCACCATTTGGGAAACGTCATTACACCAACACCCTATTTCCATTGATGATGATTTTTTTTACGACTTGGGTGGACACTCCTTATCGGCCGCGAACATTATTTCAAATTTACGTAAAATCCCCCAAACAGAAAATATCTCTATTCTCGATTTATATCAGAATCCAACCATCAGACAATTAGCCGATAAATTTGCACATTCAAACTGCCATGCAAAAACGGAAGAAAAAAAATCGAAAAAAAGTCGAGTCACCAATGCGACCTACTATCTCTGTGGGATAGGACAATTTTTTGGTTGCTTATTACAATATGCAATTGCATCGTGGCAGTTTTTAGTCACGGTTCTTTGTTACATATGGCTCAACACAAACGCGACTCTTTTCTCGAGCGATACCATCCTGATTTTTTCCGCACTGTTATTGTGTGTTCCTATTTCATCAATGATCATCACAATTGCTGCAAAATGGCTACTCATAGGAAAAGTAAAACCCGGCGTTCATAAAGTATGGGGATGGTTTTATTTTCGCTGGTGGTTGGTCGAGCGCTTACAACGTAATATTTTCGCTCCGCATCATTGGATCGGCTCGCCTATCATTAGCGTTTACTACCGATTACTCGGCGCCAAAATTGGCCGCAATTGTTATATTGGAACGTCTAATGTGGCGGCGCATGATATGTTAACCATTGGAGACAATTGCTCTATTGGATTTGATGCGCGTTTATTAGGATATGTTGTTGAAGACGGATGGTTAAAAATAGGAACCATCACCATTGGCGATCATTGCTTTGTCGGTGCGCGCAGTGTAATGAGCATTGACACGGTCATGGGAGATAACAGTAGCCTAGATGACATGTCCATGCTTCCCATTCACCGCCACATTCCTGACCGCCAGTTCTTTTCAGGATCGCCTGCTCGTCAATCAACTGCAGCACCCGATCATATCATCAACCAAGCATCAGTGGTTGACACAACATCCGCTGCGAAAAATTTCTGCTTTGGTGTTTTACACTATATTTGTCTCGTATTTGTCATGCTCTTGTATTACGTTTGTTATTTACCCGCCCTTCTATTAATTACGTATTTTCATGAACAAACTCACTATCTTTTGACCATCTGTTTAGCGGCTCCATTAGGGGCGATTATCTTTTTAAGTTTGTATTATCTAACGCTCGGCGCATGTAAAAAACTACTGATGAATAAAATAAATCCAGGAATTTATTCACTTAAAAGTTTATATTATTTACGTCAATGGGTTATTGTTAAAATGATTGACGTTGATGAAATGTACATCCTCGCAGACACATTATACTTTCCCTATATTTTGAGATTTTTAGGTGCGAAATTAGGAAAACGGGTTGAAATGGGCGAAACTCCTCATATTATTCCGGACCTCATCACCATTCAAGATGAAGGATTTACCGCAACGGCGGTAGCACTTGCTTGGCCCAGTGTTTTCCAAGGAAAAATTAAATTTGCACCGGTTGAAATAGGGCATCGTGGCTTTGTTGGAAATGGTAGCTTGCTTCCCTCTGGCGCAACGATTGGCGATGGTGGGCTCTTAGGTTGCATGACAATAACACCCCCCAACAATCAAGCCGCAGGGCACCATACTGCTTGGCTCGGATCGCCGGCCGTTTTTCTTCCTAAACGAGAAAAATTGACCGATTTTTCGGATAGTGAGAAATTCACCCCTCCAAAACACTTGGTCAAAATACGATTAGTGATTGAATTTGTCCGCATTATGATGCCAACCCTATTTAATTTGATCACTATTTTTAACCTGTTATATGTATTAAATATACTGCTATCAGGCTACTCATTAACCACAACAATACTCGTATTACCGATAGCTGCAGCGTTGATAACAACCGGATTAGTTGGATCCATTATTTTATTAAAATGGATTGTCTTAGGTCAATTGAAACCAACAACCAAACCAATGTGGAATATATTTGTATGGAAAAATGACGTTATTGCCTATTTATATAATTATTTTGTGGCCTCACACATGATGACTATCGTTTTAGGAACTCCGTTTGCGGCACTCCTACTTCGATGTTTTGGGGCAACAATAGGTAAACGAACTTTTATCCATACGGCTTATTTTACCGAGTTTGATTTAATGTCTATTGGAGACGAGGTTTGCCTGAATGCTGACATGATTGTACAAACTCATCTTTATGAGGACCGAATTTTAAAAATGTCGACCGTTCGTATTAGTGATGGGTGTAACGTCGGCGTTGCCTCAATTGCTCTGTATAATACAATGATGGAAAAAAATTCAACGCTGGGTAATTTTTCATTGTTGATGAAAGGTGAAACCTTACCTAAAAATACAAACTGGCAAGGGATCCCTGCCCAACCCATGAGAGCTCATGATAATGAGCAACTGAGTAGCGCATCTGCCGTAGACATTTCAAAAGATGAATTGGTATTAGAAAAAGTCTGAATGGATACAAAAGCACAGCCGTTCTCAATATGGAGATCATGATTTGAACAACATCATTGTCATCCCAGCGCAGGCTGGGATCCATGTATCAAAATGGCACTGTGCTTATTCAGAAATGGATCCCAGCCTGCGCTGGGATGACAGTACTGGGTTAGAGGCTATCCTTGTGTAATTTTTAAGCTCCATATTGAGAACTGCTGACAAAGGCAGGCTTTGCTACATTGCTAATTCCGTCCGTGTTTCTTCACTCGCCTCATCAACAATATCTACCGTAGTATATGCATTTTGACGTGAATACACTGCTTTAGGGCGTAACAATGTCGGTTGTACTGGCGTACGCACCGACTCAAGCAAATGTGTGCTTGGCATTGAACTCAGAGGGCATATTGAATTGATCGACATAACAAAACTTCGCGGACATATGCTTGTGTTTAGATGTTGTGGGGGCGTGGGAGTCAATACTCCGTTTCCTGGTTGCATTTTTTCGAACATCGTTTGAGTGCTTAATTTTCTATCACTCTTCGCGAGTAATCTGCTTTTTAAATCATGCAACAAAGAAGGTGTTTGAAAAAATTCCCCCTCCGGATCAGGTGAATGCATCACTTCTTTTTCCACCGCAGGAATGGTTAATAAAAAATCAACTTCACGGCTCAAACTGGGATTGGAACTTCCAAGACAATAGCAAGTCAAAAAATAATTTGCTTTATTTTCTCTCTCACTCATCAACGGTAACTCGCCTAACTCATCGACCATGTGACGAAGCTCCTTCGTTCGGCTCAAAATAGCCGATATGACGATACTGTTATTTTTATGCTGGCACACAACCTCCGTCCAAAACTCCGGAAATGATAATAAGAACACAATCACATGGTTCGATGCTGCTCCATTCAAGAAATCCTCTAATTTTTCAGGTGCTTCACGTAACCCTTGCTCTAAATCTCTTGGAGACAAAATTGTTGTGTAATAACGAACAACATCGTACGCTTTTTGTGATATGGATGCTAAATATATCGCTCGATCTGAAATGGAAGACGCATCACAACCGTGTCGATTCAATAATTGCCGCAGATAGGGCAGCATTTCTCTATATTCAGGCTCAAGACTAACAAAAGGAGCGGTTAGTATTCCTGGATAAAGGCTCTTCAGGCAAAAGATTAGATCCTGTTCATCAATACTATCAAAAAGAAATTTGATCATATTGAGATCATGGCGACGCAGATTGCTCAAAAAAATGGATGAAGCATTGACCGTCAACAGTCTTTTTAACTGATCTGCGAACATCGTGGTGTTAACCCAATAGCGTAAAACGGCGATATGACCATTACATGCCGCCCAAAGAAATGCTTCAAAATAAAACATTGAACACATTAATGCGGTTCGCTGAGGCAACAACTCATTAAAATATGCTAATACCGGTACTTGCCCCTCTTTAGCGGCCAGCCGATACGGCATATAGTGGTGTACTGCCATTGCATTCATGCAATGCTGAGGAGATACATTTGCCATGAAATATTGTAAGACATGCACATGACCATACTGAGCAGCATCCATGACAATTTGGTAGTTTTGCGCAACCAATGCATTTTCAACGGCATGTTCATCGTCTAAAAATAAACAGAGTCTATCTAATAAACGGATATGGCCATGTTTTGCAGCGAGTCCAATGAGATCATTTTTATTTTGATCAAAGAAACGATACCAGCAGTCATCCAGTTGATTACGTGAGATTAAGTAATCAAGGTAGTCATGATTGCCACAAATGATGGTTAATTTTAATAAATCACTCTCTTGTAACTGCAGGATTTGTGCAAGGTCCGAAAGCATGGATTCGACGGGCAATGTAGGATGACTCAATGCAATGGCCAACCATATGATCCATCGGCTTCTTTGCGTATTCGTATGACTCTCAGGTAAATGTTGAACGAACTGAATCGCCTCTTCAAAATCAGATGCTTGCATGATTTGAATAACCGCTCGAGGTATTTCTTTGAAGAACAGATCCCATGAGCTCCAAACAGAATAAGGTAGGCATTTTACCGATACATGTGCTTGTCGTTTTTTTTCAGACGAAAACGTTACGCATTCTAAATTTGAATTAAGTTTCATTAAAATATCCCACTGCAATCTGGTTAAACCTGGAAAAAGAACGAACTTATTGCAACTGACTGTAAAATTATATTTTAGCCACACAACATCACTGGGCTGTAACATATTTTGAGCAGACTATCCACTAATAATCTCTAAGGGGCTTTAACTAATCAACATGAGTTCCACCTAAACGATTAACCACTAATTTAATTTGATTCATTGCAGAATCTTCAACAATAAAATGCCCATTCGATCCGCGAGACATCAGATCCGCTGAAAAACGGAGGTAGTGTGTCGATTCGAAGCCATGCCAAGTGACATGTAATCCACCGGAATGCCAGTGCCATTCACGAATAAGCGTCGTTTTTGGAGTATAGGAATGGGTCTTATTATCAACAAACAGTAACATACCAGCGGACCAATCGTCGTGTTCTGAAAGAGGTGTGAGCGTTACCGTGTGAGCGTTGAGTAGTGCTTCAATTTTCGCATAATGAATGGCTTCTTTGATTTCATCTGCAATCACCTGAAGTTGATTTTTTTTATATAATCCCGGCATAAATGACAGACTGTATCCGCATAAAATTCCAAAAATAATCAACGCGGTGAGTAGTTCAATGAACGAGATGCCTTGCTCGTTGTGATACTTCATGTTCATTAACCCACTATTTTTTGAACCTTCATCCAATCAGCAAACGCTTTTTTCTTTTTAATTGGGTTGTTTAATAAATCCGTCGGGTGATCCCCTGAAATAATGGGAATACTATGGCTGCATTGCGTTATAAAAGATCCCAGCAGCAACATTAGTTTGGGCTTTAAACAAGAAATTTGTTCCATGAGCAATGCATCACGAGTCTGAAATTCTTCCTCTGTTTTAGCGGCAACACCATACAGAATAGCCGTATTTTCTGCAGATAGACCAATGCTGTAGAGCATTTGGGTTAATAGGCGCCCTACTTTCCCGGAGAGCCATTGTTTGGCGACATCAGGCTCAACGTCTTCAAGCACAATCATCATCGAAATGGGAGTATGCCGTGGAGCAATAACATTGAGTAATGGATGCGATTTGGGTAAGTCACGAGAGACCCAGAGGTCAACCCCCATTGTTTGTAAGTAATAAGAATGGGAAGATGAGATCATAATGAACTTAATAAACGGGTAACGACTTGCTTTGGATGATCTGCGCGCGTTATAGGTCGTCCGACAACCAGGAAATCACTACCGGCTTTTATCGCCAATTCAGGAGTAATAATACGTGATTGATCATCAGCGGCATGAGTTGCTAAGCGAATCCCTGGCGTCACCGCTAAAAAACGAGCACCACAATGGTGTTTGATCATAGACGCCTCATGGGCTGAACAGACCACCCCATCAAGATCTGCCTCTTGAGCCATTTGAGCCAAATGCAGTACATGCGTATCCAGAGAAGCATGTACACCAACGGACGCTAGCTCTGTGACATCCATGCTGGTTAAAACAGTAACCGCGATTAACAGTGGCCGAGTTGCACAATCATCCAGTGCCTTTTTTGCGGCCTTCATCATCTCCAATCCACCTGACGCATGAACATTCATCATCCATACACCCAGTGATGCGGCCACATGACAGGCACGAGCCACCGTGTTAGGGATGTCATGAAATTTTAAATCGAGGAAAACTTTAAATTGTCGACGAACGAGTTCACGAACAAAATCGGCACCTAATAAAGTAAACAGCTCGCTACCAACCTTAAGAGCACAATGATTAGGATCCAATTGTGAAACCAATGACAGTGCCGCTTCACGGTTGTCATAATCCAATGCCACAATCAATTTAGGTTGCATTATCAATCTCCCTCTAGACCATGAATCGGCTTCATTTTCCCCCAATGTTTACAGCTTGGGCAAAACCAATGTAATAATTTGCCACTATAACCACAATGGCCACAACGATAGACGGGTTTATTATTCAAAAATTTACTCGTAATATCATAGAGCATTTGCAATTTAGCGCGCACCTTACCTTGAGCTGATTCCAAATGCCAATAAATCAAACTATTCAGACCGCGTATTGAAGGGTGTTGGCTTAATTGAGCGGAAACAAAATCAATTGCAACATCGATATTTTTTTCTTGCCGTAAATAATCACCGATCACAAAAATGACCGAGGCTCGAGGATGTTCGAGCAAGGTTTGATCTAAATAATCAATACACTCTTCCATGATGTCCAACTCATGATGACAGGCCACCAACGGTTCAACAATTTCGGTTAAAAACTCAGCATCTTGCTCAGGGACTCGTTTTAATTCTCGAATCGCTTGTTTGTATCGACCATTTCTCATTTCAAAATTAGCGGACATAAGACTCGCGCGAACAGAGCTTCGATCAATGGCCTGCGCCTGCTTGATTGCCTGATGCGCTTTATCATAAGTATTATGCTTTAAAAACTCATTTGCTATCTCACAATAATAATGTGCCGCTTGTGAGTTCATGCTGGTGCCGGTTGAGTGTTCAATTTTTTTCAATACATCAAGGGCACTTTCCCATGCCTTTTCTTGTTGATAAATGGCCAACAATCCACGCAAGCTAGCAACCTCAGTAGGCCCACCAATATCCACCACCTCAAGGAAAATACGCTCAGCACGGTCAAATACGCCGGCACTCATGTAATCCTGCGCTAATGCCATCAGGGCTTCTTTTCGTTGTAATAAACTCAGTTGGGGTCTAGCAATTAAATTTTGATGGATTCTAATGGCTCTATCGACTTCACCGCGCCGGCGAAATAAACTCCCCAGGGCAAGATGAGTTTCTGCAGTATCGGTGTCTACTTCTAATAGCTTAATAAAGACATCAACCGCTTTATCGGGTTGCTCATTTAATAAGTAATTTAAGCCAACCATATATTCTCTGGAAAAAGAATGGCCAACCTGGTCGTCTTGTTTCGAATTATTTCGACGAGCAACCCACCATCCGGACCAAGCAGCAGCAGGTAATAGCAATGGCCAAAAATTGATCATCAATTGTCTCCGAACCCAGCGTAATTATCTGTAACCGGCATTGTGCGCAAATTTTTAATTTCTCTCTGAGTCAGCTTCAATTGATTTTTTAATCGCCGATGCTCTGATTTCAACCGACAGTATCTAAAAATAAAGATAAAAAATCCAGCAATCATTCCTACGCCAAAGGTTAACATCATTAAAATAGACACCGGCATAGAAAGCGTTGCAAAATAAAAATGAACCGTAACAGACGACGCGTTCAGTGCTGCAAAACTGACTCCGGCCAAAATGAGTACTAAATAAAAAAGTGTCATGACAATTCGCATGTACTAAATCCTTATAAAAAAAAAGCGTAGTCAATAAACTACGCTTTTAATGAAGATATGATGCTTTCCTTACTGATCATTATCTTTGTTGGCCATTTTTTCTTTCAAAAGATCCCCTAGCGTATTTGTCATTGTTGACTCTCCCGCTCTTGAATATTTTTTAATAGCCTCAGCTTCTTCATGTGCATCTTTTGCTTTTACTGAAAGAGATACCGATCGATTTTTTCTATCAACGTTCATGATCTTCGCTTCTAGAACATCACCTTCTTTAACGATCGTTGTCGCATCATCCACTTTATCAGTCGACAAATCAGCCACACGAATAACACCAGGAACATCTTGAGCAAGCTGTACAGTGACTAATTTAGCTTCAACCGCTGTAACCGTCGCCTTGACGATAGTCCCTTTAGGATTTGCATCCACATACGTTGTGAATTCATCCCCTTCAAGTTGTTTCAAGCTCAATGAAATGCGTTCACGTTCAGCGTCAATCGCAAGAATAACCGCTTCTAATTCTTGGCCTTTCTTGAATTGTTTTACCGCTTCTTCGCCAGGAACATTCCAGGAAATATCAGACAAGTGAACCAAGCCATCGATGTCACCATCAAGACCAATGAACACACCAAAGTCGGTGATCGATCGAATCTTACCGGTTACTTTTTCGCCCTTATTATGTTTTGCTGCGAAATTATGCCATGGATTACCAACGCATTGTTTCATGCCGAGTGAAATACGGCGACGATCCGCATCTATTTCAAGAACCATCACATCAACTGCTTCGCCCATTGAAACGATTTTGCTAGGATGAACATTTTTATTCGTCCAATCCATTTCTGACATATGAACAAGGCCTTCAACACCCTCTTCAATTTCAACAAAACAGCCATAGTCAGTAATGTTCGTCACATGACCACTTAATCGTTTACCAACAGGATAACGTTGAACCAAATCAACCCAAGGATCGTTACCGAGTTGCTTCATACCCAGTGATACGCGATTACGCTCGCTATCGAAACTTAATACTTTAACTTTGATTTCTTGACCAACAGACAACAATTCGCTTGGATGCTTGACACGTTTCCAAGAAATATCGGTGATGTGAAGCAATCCATCAATACCGCCTAGGTCGATAAACGCACCATAATCAGTCAGATTTTTCACGATACCTTGTAGTTCTTGACCATCATGCAATGAATCCAACAATGCTTGTCTGTCTGCACTACTTTCTTCTTCAACCACAGCGCGACGTGAAACGACAATATTATTGCGCTTGAGGTCCATTTTAATCACTTTAAATTCAAGCTCTTTGCCTTCCAAGTAAGAAGGATCGCGAACAGGCCGTACGTCGACTAATGAACCTGGTAAGAATGCTCGAATCGTACCAATTTCAACAGTAAACCCGCCTTTCACTTTGCCAGAAATTAATCCGACGACGGTCTCGTTGTTTTCATGTGATCGAGACAGGCTGCGCCATGCTTCTTGACGCTTCGCTTTTTCTCTAGACAATAATGTTTCACCATGGCCATCTTCAACAGAATCCAAGGCCACTTCAACCATATCGCCTACATTAATTTCTAATTCGCCATTTTTGTCATGAAATTCTTCGACAGCTACAATGCCTTCTGACTTTAGCCCTGCATTCAGAGTGACGTAATCATCATCGATGCCAATAACTTTGGCGAATATAATTGCGCCCGGATAAAATTGGGTGCCGGCTATGCTTGCTTCGAATAGTTCTTTGAAACTTTCAGACATGTTATAAACTCTGGTTAGTCAATATTTGAAAAGTGAATGATTCACTTTCCCCCCACCGCGTACGATCGGATATTATACTGCGCGCGCACAAAATGAAGTTTTTGTCTTGCTCTTTTTCGCGTGGTGCACTTTTTAAAACTCGAACGTAGAATAACTATGTCCTTCGTTTTAAAAAGCGCACCACACAAAAAATAACGGCGCCAAAAAACTTCATTTTGTGCCCGCGCGCAGTATAGATTTCATCACGAGATCGAACACTTGTTCAGACACTTGATCGATAGACAAATGCGTTGTATCCACTTGTATAGCATTTTCAGCTGGCTTTAACGGCGAGTGCGTGCGTTTACTATCTCGCGCATCACGCTCTGCCAACTGAATAGTGACCTGGGCGAGATTATCATCATTTTGCTTATTTTTCAACTGTAGAAAACGACGGTTAGCCCTTTCCTCTACTGATGCGTATAAAAATAATTTTAAATCTGCCGCGGGAAACACAATGGTGCCCATATCTCGCCCATCGGTGACTAACCCTGGGGACACGGCAAATGCACGTTGCCGATCAAGTAAGGCGGTGCGAACGTCAGGAATCACCGCAATTTTAGAGGCATTCTGACCACACACTTCGGTACGAATAAATTCACTGATATCCTGATCATCTAAATAAGTTCGACTAGTGCAATGCTCGTCAATTTCGAACGACAAGTTTAAATGAAGCGCCATGGTCACTAATGCATGGACATCACTAAAATCCGTTTGATTCTCAACAGCAACCCAAGCCAATACTCGATATAGAGCACCACTATCGAGGTAATGCCATCCCAAATGACGAGCAAGCCGATGGCTAATCGTCCCTTTTCCAGTTCCACTTGGGCCATCAATGGTAATCACGGGGACATGAGATTGATTGGTGGTTTTCATAAAAAAAATTCCATTGTTTTTAATTGCGCGCAGTGTAACATGCCTATAGGAAATAAATAATATTTCTAATGTTCATTACTGTCGGACAATCAATGCAATGCCAATAAAAAACATATGGTTTAGTTCACAAGCAATTGTCGTCTATGCGGTCAGTTTATTAGCGCTTGCTGAGATCGTTGATTTGACCATTGTTGGCGTTGCAATTCCACAAATTATGGGCGCATTGGGCGCTGATCTAGACAGTATCGCCCTAGTCACCACAAGCTACATTGTCGCAGCGACCGGTTTTATCCCTCTCTCAGGAATTGTCATTCGAAAATATGGTATAAGGCGCGTCGCTTTAATCTCTGCTTTTATTTTCACCCTGGCCTCGATTCTTTGCGGCATGGCGACATCCTTAATTGAAATGATTATTTTCCGAATATTACAAGGCATGGGGGGCGCATTTCTGCCCTCGGTTGCCCAGTCCTATATTGCCCAAACGTATACTGGTGAAGCGCGACAGAAAATGATGTCACTCTTTGGGTTGATTGTCGTCATGGGGCCGGTGCTCGGACCTCTGCTCGGCGGGGCTCTTTGTGAAAATATGAGTTGGCGATGGATATTTTACGTGAATGTTCCCATTTGTACGGCTGGATTTCTTTTAGCATTTTTCTATATGGAAAAAGATAAGACCGAACACATCAAAATCGATCACGTGAGTTTTGTATTGATGATGCTTGGGCTTGGCTGTTTAGAGTATTTTATTGATCAGGGCAACCGTCACAATTGGTTAGAATCCATCCAGATGATGGTTGTTTTATGTGTCGCCCTTCTCTCACTTGCCTTTTTTATTTGGCGAGGTCTACTAGGTAAATCAGTCGCCAATTTAAGCTTGTTTAGAAACCGCAATTTTGTCATCAGTTGCGGTCTAATGTTCTTATTTATGATGCTGGTTACGGGTTCCCTTGCCTACTTCCCAACGATGTTACAGCAGGTCTATCACTATCCAGTTGATACTGCTGGCTATATTACTGCACCGCGTGGAATAGCCGCCATTATTGCAACCCCCTTGATTCCAAGAATTTCAAAGCGAATTGGCATGAAAATAACCATGGTTTTTGGTATATTCATGTTTGCAATGTCTTGCTTTGTACTGACAAGCTTCGGCCCTGAAGTTAGCCAGCATTACATTCTGTTTACGATGCTACTTCAAGGGTTTTCAATGATGGGATTTTTTGTGCCTATCATGCAAATTTGTTTTGTCGGGTTTAGTGAAACACAAAGCGCCGACGTATCAGGGCTTTTTAATTTCTTTAGAAATTTTGCTTGTTCGGTGGGTAATTCGATTTGCGCAACCCTTGTTTCGCATCAACTACAAGTCACCTACCATGGAATGGGAGCCCACATTTCACCTTATGCCATTGGTTTTTCTTGGTGGCGGCAAAATTTAGCCAATGTATCAGAGCAGGTTCAAGTTGCCATTGCTCAAGGTCAGATGATGGCGCAAGGTTTATTGCTCAGTTACCTTGATTCGTATTATCTATTTGGCGTGTTATTGCTGCTCATTATATGGATCCCATTATTACTTAAACAACCGAAACTGGATGGACCCCAACATGCCCTTCATTAACCTAAAAAAAGCAGTTCAATCACGATTGCGTCATATGAATGCTCACAAAATTGATAAAAACTTCTTAATTGGGCTGGTCATAACACTCGCCGCAGCCATTACAATTTATAGTTATTATCTGTATCAAAAATACTTTCCAAGTACTGACAACGCCTATGTCAGTGCGAACCTGATTGATGTCGAAGCAAAGGTAGGCGGCTATATCGATCATATTGAAGTAACGGATAATCAGCGTGTCAACAAAGGCGATCTGCTCTTGACCATTGATCCGATCGACCTATCGCTTCAGCTCAAACAGGCTCAACAAAGCCTTTATTCTGCTCAAAAAGAAGCCGATTTTGCGAAACAGCACATTAATAGCGCGACCGCAAATAAAGAAAAGGCACAATCAGATTACGATTTTAGCCTCCAAATGGCGAATCGTCATGCCAACCTCTATCATTTAAAAGCTGGCTCACTGCAAAATATGCAAAAATATGCCAATCAAGCTGCCCAAGCAAAACAAGCCCTACAAGCAGCGATTACATCCCTTGCGCAAGCAGCAACTCAATACAGTATTTCGCAAACAAAAATAAACGCGGCAAAAATTACCATTCACAACGCAAAGGTCAACCAATCGTATACACGTCTTTATGCCCCTGTCGATGGTTATGTCACTCATCTGAATTTACAATCCGGCCAATTGATCATGGCGGGTCAGAAATTATTTGGATTAGTGGATGATGCCCATTGGTGGGTCAATGTCAATCTTAAAGAAACCCAACTGGCCCGAATAAAACCCGGTCAAAAAGCAACCGTTCAGCTTGACATGTACCGCCATACCTATATTGGCAAAACTCAAAGCATCAGTTATGCCAGCGGGAACACGTTTTCACTATTACCCGCTGAAAATGCATCCGGAAACTGGGTTAAAGTCGCGCAATATTTTACGGTTCGAGTTCAGCTGAAAAATAACCCTCAATACCCGCTCCGAGTTGGCGCTAGCGCAGAAGTAAAAATTAATACATTAGGTGGCAAATGAATACGGACCGATGCCGCGCACTCCTATTAATCACTATTTCCATCGTGATATCGAGTTGCGAATCATTATCATCACACCCTCAAAAACCGGTGATTGACGTGCCGTCCCGATGGCATAGCCGTGATAAACACACAACCGTCCAACCTGTACAAGTCAATGCATTGGCCTGGTGGAAAAAATTCCATGATCCACAATTAAACCAACTGATGACCGAAGCATTGTCGAATAATAACGACTTGAGTATGGCTAGCGGAAATATATTAGCCGCACAAGCGGCGTTGAGAAAAATTCAATTCAATTGGCTACCATCAATCGGATTAGGAGGCTCTGGTTTTGCTGGAAAATTTCCCAACAGAACGTTTACCGGCCCACAGCTCCCTTTTTCCCAACTCCCGTTCAATCATTCGCCACGGATTGATGGATATTTTGCTGGATTTGTTCCCGAATACTCCCTGAATGTGCTCAAAAATATTAAACAAAGCAACGTTGCACATTTAAATTTAGCCATGCAAACCGCTGAACAAAATGCGGTTCGCCTGGGGGTCATCAGCCAATTATCGGGAAGCTATTTTTCATTGCTTGGATTAAAAAAACAATTGGCATTACAAAAGCAAATGATTCACGATGCAACGGCATTAAGGAACCTAACACGCTTGCAATATCAGCAAGGATCCGTCTCAACCATTAATGTAGCAGCAATTGAACAATTGATCGCAACGCTTCGCAAGAAAAAACCCATTATCCAGCACGACATCACAAAAGTAGAAAACGCAATCAATGCATTAACGAATAAAAATCCTGGTGCAATCATCACGCGCAATCATTTTGATCGTATACGCACTCAAGGTGTCATTCCGATCAACTTGCCTTCTGAAACCTTAAAAGCTCGACCTGATGTGGCTATTGCTGAATATCAACTCGAGATCAGTCATGCCATGATAGGAGTCGCAACATCGGAATTATTCCCATCATTCAGTTTAACCGGACTCGGTGGTGCATCATCACTTGATTTAAGATCCGTACTAAATTGGGGCACAGGGCTTGGTGCGGGACTTGTTGTGGCCGAAATGCCACTGATCAGCATGGGCATTTTTGCAAATATTGCTCAAGCAAAAGGAAAAAAATACACTGCTTATTACCATTACATCAAAACCGTTCGCAACGCGTTTGCCGAAGTGGACAACGCGCTCTCTCAACATGCAACGATCGATCAGTCTTACGATCAACAAGACATTGCTGTTCAAAAAGCAAAAGAACAATATCACATTGCTGAAAAGCAATATCAGCAAGGCGCCATTAGCTACTCCGATACACTCTCCGCCAAATTGAATTTGGATTATATGCAAGCCGGTTTAAATCAGGCAAAAATGCAACAGATGCGAAGTATTGTGAATTTGTATCAAGTATTTGGTGGCGGATCATTTGAACACTCTCCTAGCCCGGTGGCAACAACGCAGTAACCCGGGACTCAAAACATTCGAAATAAAGGCCAAATAACGTTCCGTTATTATTGGTCTATAATTGATACTACAGGAAACATGAAAACACACCGTGGATGGTATTTGTATGGGAAATCAATTTCTTCATAATTTATCTGAAATGCTGTTTGAGGATGCGGCAGAGAAAGCCATGCTGGAACAGCTGTATCATGCCGCTTATAAACAGCTCGAACTCTCTATTGAGTTATCTGAAAAAACTCAAAAGATGCTAAAAGTAGCACTGGATACTGAAATCGACATAAATACTCAATTACCGAGCGATATTGGCGATCAACCATTCGATGACGTTGATAAAATTAAACTCATTCTAAACAATAGAATTGCAGAAGAAGCGCAAAGAACGGCTGAATTTATGGCAGCACAAGCGGATTTGCGCAGTAAAATACCAGCGGTTGATTTAAGCAAACCCGTCACATTCAACGAAAAATGCATCCGTGATTTCGCAAAAAAATTTACCAACATTCAAGATATGACCATCACTCTCGCCGATGCACCTCCGTCAGTCAGAAAATTCTTACCTCAACTGTATCAAACAGTGTTCGTCAATCTTGACAAGAAGCAACAGGAAGAAGAGTTAAGAAAATTGGTATCGGACTCTCCTGATAGCGTCAAAATAATCCTTGACGAATCAATTTCAACCTACAATGCAACAACCGACCTCAAATTAAAGCTTGAAAGTAAACAGCTTGTGCACATGATACTGTTTGAAATGATTCAACAACGAACAGCGGCTATTTCTGCGGACGATGATCCCGTTCCTAACGATAAAAAGCGGATCGCTTTTTTGACTGAGTTGATGGCACAAATCCCGGACGTTGGAGCATCCGATATTCTTGATACGTTTGATGACTATCGAAATGCCGCTCACCAATCCGTTGGAAATCTACTCTATCGTGTGGATAAACCATTATCGATTGATACCAACACCGCCAGCATTCGACAAGTACCTCGGAACACCACAATACGGGCCCCTTCTCCCCATGTCGAGGGAGAAGAGAAAATTGAAGAACATTATTTGAAAGAGCATCAACTACGTGAAAAACTTCGATTTGGTCGTTCCGATTTACGTGACCATGTTCAACGGTATCAAAAAAACACCGGCAGAGACTTGTTTTGGGCGAGAAACATCCGTGATTTAGAGATGTTTAGCACTGAAGAAACAAAACAGATGTTTGCAGATTTAGAATTATTCCGCCTCATGAAAAGCACCGAAATTAAACCAGTGTCAGAACTAAAACTGGATAATAAAAAAATCCCAAAATCATTTATGGCAATTCTAAAAAAATTTTCTGACGCGCTCCATATTTTCACTGAAAAATTTAAGCGTGAAAACTATGAAGGCCTATTTGATTCATTATGCAAACAATTAGATGATCAGTTAAGCATACGCAACGATCGCAGTAAAAGTAACGATGCCTCGATTCAGGAATTGCTTAATCAATTTATTAATCAATTAGTCGAACTAAAAATAAATGGAGTATATGGTGGTAGTGGCACTTTAAATGCTATAAGTGTTGAGTTGCCTAGGGGTGTTTCAATAAATCTAAGTGATTTGAAACCTATTTGTGATAACAAAAAAATTTCTCTAACGATTGTTTCGAATAAAAACAACCATGATCCCAAAGTCACTCCTGGAGTTTTATTCGGCAACATGGAGGTACGTGACGTAAAAATAAAGCAAATCGCCCAAATTCAACAGGCTCTTAATCTATGTAACAGTAATTTTGAAATTAAGGCGGATGGTGACGGCAACATTAACATTGGGTTTTTTTACACCTCTGTATTAGCTAAAGGTTGCAGAGATGCTATAAAAGTTCAAAAGGGTTTTGGGAATAATGCTGATACACTCGTGATGGCATTAGTAAATCGGAATAAATTAAGTGAAAACAACTGTATATCCAATCAATTTTCTGGCACCTCTCTATCAGAGATTAAAGCTAAAATTCAAGCCCTTATTGACACGCACGAACAATTTTTGGGCACTCACTCGAAGGAGGAAATCGGTACTGGTGCTGTTCTCCGCCTTCACGGGGATGACAACCACGAGAATTCCGGTGGAGCCCAAAATGCTCCTAAACAATACAAGAAAACAACAACTCCACGAACGGCTGCTGCTATTGCAAAGAAAGCAAAACAAACGGAACAAGAAAACGCGGCAAAAAAACAAGAAGCTGCAAGACAAAAATCTGCTCTACAACTCGAAGCTTATAAAAATTACATAAAAGTATTGGAAAAAAAAGAACAAGAGGTACAGTACAAATCTATAGCCGACTTAAAACTTCCCGCAAATGATGAATTGGTCCTGCGCAAAATCATTGAACTCCACAATTATTATCATAAACAACCGACGATATCTCGACCCGAAAACTTGAAACCTATTTTTGATCTCATTGCAGAAGGAAAATATAGCGACGCCGTTAAAGCAAAACCTCTAGTCTGGGATGAACACAGCGCCACAATGATTCCAACCGATCCAAGCGCCTTAGTGGATAAGGACTATGCAGAAATAGCAAAAAAGGAACTTGCGCTCGTACCTCCGACGCTCCGCAAATTTGTTGAAAAAGCAAAAACGATGACTCAATCCAATACCGAGCGAGAAACCAAATCAAACGCTTATAAAGCGATCTGGACGAGTGAGCTGAGATCTGAAGAAAAAATTAAGCAATTAACAGAGCTTTACGCCACAGAATACACCGAGATGAACGATGTCCTTGGTTTAACAGAGCTAGAACTTGACAATTTAAAACATCACGCGGAGATGATGGCCAAAGATCTTGTGCGTTTAACGGATCGTGTTGCATCTGGGGAGCCACTATTAACCCCAGGCGAACAAACAGCCTATTTTAAGGCAATATCCGATATTAAAACAGCGCTAAGCCAACTCAATCCACCGATACAATTCAAGAATATTGCATTTAAAATTAAACATACATCAACAGGTCAACAAACCATCGAAGTCAAAGATAAAAATGGGGAAACGCATGCTCTTACCATAAGACTGAGCACCACTCTACCCTACTCACTCATTAAACCATTGGGAGACAACGAATGCATATTTAGCTTCGGGGGGAGTCGTGAAAATGTTGCACCTTTGGCAAGGTTGGAAACCATTTATGGAAAGAAAAATCGCTTTTTTACGGCTAGTCGAGAGCTCGGCGAAGGCCAATACGGATCGGTTAAATTAGCACGAGGGTTATTGTCTGGTGTCAATTACGCGATAAAAAAAGGCACGACGATCGATGCATTTAAGGAAACAGCACGACAAAATCCAAAATTGCGCGGCAGAACCAGACTCGAAGATCCTTTAGCCAAAGCAGAGTATGACGCCCAAATGAGGCTTAAAAAAACTCAAATTGATGAGAACTCACTGGATGGTGGTTTTGATATTCTATATTCTGAAGCACGCGATAAACCGAGGGTTGTCGGGGAGTTGTTTAAAACAGAAACCATTAACGAGTACACATTAATAACCCGAGTAGCACCTGGATCGACCCTTGCCGACTTGGCACAGGAGCAACTCAGTCAATACTCAAAAGGGGAAGAAGCTTATCATAATCCGCTTAAACGCCCTGACGCTGAAACTCATTTACTGGATAATCTGATAGCCAACTTAACCATGGCCGAAGATATTGTGAGTGAGGCCGAACAATTTGCACGTCAATTTTCACACAACGACATTAAACCAGAAAATGTGATGGTTAAAAAAATGTCCGATGGACATTATAAAGTGAGCTTTATTGATTGGGCAACGCAAGGATCTTTGGGTGTTAACCCACGATTACAAATCCTTCATGGTCCTGGATTCAACTGTACTCCTGCTTATATTTCAACCGCGGCTGTTTGGAAAGACGGCCAACCATGGGAAAGTCCAGAAGGTAACAATGACGATACAATCATAAAAGGGAACGACCCCGTCATGGATGATTTGGCCTTAACCGGCCTGGCATTTGGCATATGTAACCGTAAAGCTTATTTTACCACCTTAAAAGGACGGATTGTAAATGACTACACGGTATCTGGTGTACTCAGCAAAGATGCTTCCGATCATTTAATAATTGATGATAATGAACAATTTAATAAATTTTTTGCTTGCGAAGAGAAGGACAAGATGAGCAACACATCAGCAGACGACCCATCTGCAGTAATGTATATCCCATCCAGTAAACGTAACGGTGAACCCCTTCATCTCTATCGATTGTTAAAGGGAATACAAGCAAATTGCGATGAAACACCTGAAGATGCCGACAAAAAACAAATAAGTGAAACCATTCAAGCGATTTTAGATCGCGTTCACCTATCCATGGAAAGTGGGATAGGTCTGCCTAAATCGAAGCTTAAAGCACTCTGTAAAGAGGCCCGCGATTGCGTCAACACAATGCAAAAAATGGCCGATACTCATCAGCCAATATCCAGCAAAAATGCCGAAACGTTTCAAGAAGCCGTCGAGAGAAGCAAGAACCGGGATGTAAGCGAGTTATCAACCATAACCAAGCCAAACCTCATCAGTGATTTAGAAATATTATGCACTTACCCAAAGAGTAAAGAGGAGGAGGCACTCGCGCTCCCAATCCTTGAGCAGATAACACCTGTGTGGTTATGCGATGATGTTCTCAGCAATACGACTGCACCAAGTCGGAATTTATTAAAACACTGTATTTCAGGCGGACAATCCACCATTCTCGCACTCTTATTAAAGAAGATAAAAAAACCAGAACTCCAAGCATTAGTAAGGGAACAAGGGCTGCTACACCATGCCCTGCAACAGCAATTTAGATTGAATCAAGTTGACATGGCCAAAAATATTTTGGGCGCACTAACAGATTCCGGCATGAATGATGAAGATCTATTCACGCTTATGATGCAAGAATATGGCCCTCATGAAAATCAACTCCCAGCGCCTCCTGACCTACTTTGGTCAACCAATGCATTTCATATTGCGATTCGAAATAACCATTATGAACAGTTAAGGCTCATATTAAAATACCTTCCTAAGGGCCACGCCAACGACTCTGAGATAAAAAAAGCACTCCATCTTGCCGCCTTAAAGTATCGCCCCGAATTATTCGATATAATATTAGATACCTATAACAAAAAAAACTCGACTCACCCATTCAATCAACGCGACATTCTCGAGATGAAGTACCCTCCAGATAATATGTCTCCTTATCATCTTTTTTTACGACAAGCAGCAACAATCGACAAGATTCCTTTAAACGGATTTACAACAGACGATGGCAGCAGTAAATTACTCGGACAAGCGTTTCTATTAACACCACCAGCCTATCCCTGCTTAATTGCTGCGGCACATGGTCATTACCAAGGTATAAAGGCGTTGTTACAGATGGCTGGCCAAATCGATTTAACGGATGATGATAAAAAAACGTTATTAACACAAACCGACGCCTATGGAAAGAATATTCTCAACTATCTGCTGGAACAGCACCAAATCGGTCATGTTTCAGAATTTATTAAAGATATTCGCACACTATGTCCACAAAATCACACAGAGATTATGCGTGACTTGATCACTCACCCTCACCCAACCAATCCTTTAAGAAAATTTTTAGACGCTTCAGACGATCCAAGCATAAAATTTGCAGGGCTAAAGCAGTTGCTTGATGCCGTTTGTATCAAACAGGAAGGGAGAGAATTCCCCCCTGAAGAACAACAAAAAGCACGCTTGATGGTGTTATTAGTTCATTATGATTGGCTGATCAAGCAAGCCCAAGATTCTAAAAATAACGATCATTTAAGACAATTGCTTCGCGATACCGCATTAAGCATTCCTAACCAACAAATTCTATTTAAAATACTCCTCACACGTAGCCCTGATAATTCAGAAGCACGCGAACTATTCAATCATTACTTTAGTGAGGTTATGCTGGGAGAGCATGATGAAATTCAGCGCCAAACAACCCTACTCGAGTCAAAAATTCCGAGTGTTTTAAAAGAAGTGGCATTGCAACGAAACGATCATAATGAATTTTTGCGACTGTTGGCTGAAAGAGAACAAAAATTAATACTTGCATTCAAACAGCATGTAGCACAATTAACAATAAAGCTGGCTGCAGTAGAAAATAAATGGCTTGAACAAACACGCTTGGTAGCAGTAGCTCAAGAGGAATCGGCACGTTTGGCAATCGATATCGCCGGACAAGAAATCCTATTCGCTCAAGAAAAGATTTTTTTAGAGGAGAAATTTAAACTGGCTTTATCCAGCGCGGACAAAGACAACAAAGATGCGATTCATCAAATAACCCTTGCTCATGAAGATGAAATCAAAACTCTGACGACTCAACATGAACAGAAAAAAACAGAATCTGATCAATCCCTGAAACAATCTAAAGAACGCGTATCACTACTCAACAAGAGTATGGGGGGGGTGATATCTAATTTAGAAAAATTAAGGAAGAGCAAGGCTGAACTATCCACATTAGTTCAGAGCAATACTGCTGAAACTAAGCAAGCGATAGCAACGTTTGCAGCCCGTCTTCTTATATTAGAAGAAAATGAGAAGCGACTTGAAATAAATGTTGCGGAATTACACGGCGCTAATGCTCTATTGGATCAACAGGTTCACACATTGACAGAGGGCAATACGAGTCTTCAATCAACG
This sequence comes from Legionellaceae bacterium UBA6148, assembly GCA_002423125.1. GTDB lineage: Bacteria > Pseudomonadota > Gammaproteobacteria > Legionellales > Legionellaceae > UBA11403. The sequence continues at coordinate 41,726 of DIUW01000045.1, forward strand.
GTTGTAAATTTAAATACCCATATTTCACTCCTTCAAACACAATTAACCACTACAGAAGAGCTGGTGCAAACAACAAATAATCAGGTTGAAATACTATCAGCGCAATTAACTCTCCAGGAAAAAGAAACTGCTGCCGTGCAGGAGAAAATGCGTACTGAAAAGCAACAATATGAAGATGAATATCGTCGCTTAGAAAATGCTCTAAAAGAAGCTGAGGAAAGTAACAGTAATACCATTTCTAATCTTGATGCTCAACTGGCGGAATTAACAGAGCAGCATGCTCAAAAAGAATTAGCTTCAAGCCGTCAACTAAAACAATATGATACCGATAACCAAGCGTTATCCAAGCAAGTGGGCGAGTTACAATCGGCCTTAAATTCAGAACAAGCCAGAAGAGAGGTATTAGTAGAAAATCTACGCGGAGAGATTCGCGGTAATGAGGCTCAACTAGCACAACGCCAAGAAGAGCTGACACCGCTCTATCGTAATATTGATGCCTTGCAAAGGCAAATCAATGCCAACAAAGAAAAAGGTATGTTGACGGAGGAAGAAAGCAGCGTAAAAGTTCAAGTGGCGCTATGGATAGTTCAACATGAACGATTTAGCGCCAATATAATAGAGCAAACTACAATAAACGCTCAGTTAAAATCTGAATTAAATGAAGATAATGTAAAATTGGAGCAAGCAAAATTAACAGTAGATCAGATCCACCATGCCGCATCCCAGAGTCAAGAGCAACATCAATCCAAGGTGAGTGAGCTTGAAGAACAAATTTTAACGGAAAATATAGAAGACAGGGATGTCACTTCTCTGCTAGTGAGCTTGAAAAATGAAAATACCGAATATCACAAGATAAATACACAATATGTAACTCAGTTAAAAAAATTAACTTTGCAAATAAACTCATTGGAGATAAATAATCATCACAGATACATTGCGTTAACTCACAATGCGAAAACAATCGATCAGCTGCTGATAAATGGCGACAATTTAATCCATTCTTACAACTTATTAGAAAACATCCAGAATCTACTTCAAGCTGAAGAGAAAAATGCACTAACTGATAAATTTTCATCTATAACTCGTTATTTAACAGAAGCAAGAACAATAGACCATAAAAAAATGAAGCGTGATAGCAATACATTAATTACTAAAGCTCTAACGCTTAAAAACTCAATTACGCAACTGACTGATGAGCTTACGAGCAGCTTACAAACAAAAGTAAGCGAACTGAGCATGAAATATTTAAATCAACAAATGACAACTGATCGCTTCAAAGAAACACTCAAACAGGATACTAAAGGATTACAGTATCGATTTGGTGCTGTATTTAATCAATTTGAAAAGGACACAACGACTGCTGAAAATGAGCGATATTTATTAGATCAGTCGAAAAAAGACTTAGCTAGTGCTTTAGAGGATTCGAACCATCTCCAACTAAGAATTCAGCAATTAAATCAAACTTACAATTCGGTAACGCAACAACGGTCGTCAACTGAAATTGGGAATAGCGAACAAAGTCAACTTAACGCCCAGCTTGAAAGGGGGCGATGTCAGTATGAAGAAGATAAAGCTGCATTGACAAGAGAACTGGAAGAATTGACCAAAAAAACCACGGAAATAAGTCAAAAAGTGCAAAAGCAACAGCAACAAATTACATCGCTGCAATTAATCATGCGTTTTTCACATCAAGCACTTTCAGACATTATAGAGGGTTCTGAGCGATTGATTAAAAATAAAGAATCATTTTCTGAGGAAGACCAGACATTAGCTAACACATTAGCAGCAAAATCTAAAGAATTACAGCAAAAAATAAACTCTCTGTATGACAATCTCGAAACATGTGAGACTCAAAATGTTGAATTACAAACCTCCGTGGAGTCCCTGACACAGAATAATACACAGTCCTTGTATATGCTCACGTCGGTAAGCAGCCAAGTTGAACGTTTAACCTCACACATAACGTTATTATCTGCTCAATTGGATGAAAAAGCCAAGGAAACTCACGCAATCCGTACTGAATTGGCAGAAACAAAACAAACCTTAGCGACCTCGCAAAAAAAACAAGACGCCACAACTCAACGCATCCAAGGAATAAAAGACAAAATCAAACAATTGACCTTAGAACTAAAGACTGCTATAGCTGAAAATACGCATCTAAGAAAGAAGTTAGGACCGTCTAAGACTGATAAAAAAGTTAAAAATCGTTTAAAAAAAGAATTGCTAAAACAGTTGACTACAATAAAAACAGCTCAGAAAACCATACAGGATTTACAAGTATCGCAACAAGCGATGTCAACTGAACATGGGGCATTAACGCAATCATTGGCAGAAAGAACCATAGAGAACACTGAATTAAAGACAACTCAGGAAGAATTACAACAACAATTTGATCAAGTCGAAGAACAATTAGAAGAAAAAACGACTGAAATTCAGCAGCTCACTACCAAGCAAGCAAGAATACGAGAGTCGATACAAATGACTCAGCAACAATCAAATGAATTAAAGGAAACAATAACCATTTTAAATAGAACGTATCGTAGAAACATGACTCGCCTGACGGCAAAATTTGATCGAACGAAATCAAGATATCGAGCTGTAGTCGCTCAATTGAAGAACAAATTGAAGGATGCCAATGCGCGCTATCCCGCTAAAATAACGCCCGATCAAGTCGTGACAACAACCCCAATCGATCCTCCGACGCCTCCATTAAAGAAGCAAAAAACAACAACACCGCTGGCTATTTTTGCCTCTCTTCAAGAGATAGAAAAAACATCACTCTTTGTCCAACCCGATGATCCTGTCATCACGATTAACTACACATATACCGAATTGGAACCCGAGCAAATCAAACAATTTAAATCAGAAGGCTTATACGTCCATTCACCATCGGGGCAACAATTTAATCTATCCATGATCAAGAATGGTGAAGCTAAGGCCATCATGACGCAGGAAGACGCCAAAGCGGATGAGAATGAGAATGAGGCGAAATATAAGCAACGCATCGCAGTCACCATCATCAGCATGATTGATAATGTATTGGCATACAGTGATCATGTGGAGATAAAAACAGAAGATCCCTTCATTGCAGCAATTGCCAACGAATATATTCAATTTTTAACAAATAAGATAGACGTGCAAGCTGTTCACTTTACAGTAGAGACTAACACTGAAGATACAAATGGCATTCACGCACAAAAGGCGAGTGAGATATTTGATAAACTCAAGCTTAGTATCACTCAACACCTGAATCAAGTAGATAACGAGACCAACGGAACCGTCAATAAGAGTTTTGTTCACTTCAAAAAACAATATCAAATCATGCGTAAGGAAGAGACTGGACAGCAAAACGATCCAGAAAATCCAGAACCACGCTGATAAACTTAAACTGTTCCGTGCTTTAAACCCTGGGTTGCTTCACTGCGTTCGCAATGACGAATTTTTGTGTACATTTATAGTGAGTGCTCTGCAGAGCTACCTCATGAAAAAAAGCAGTATAACTGAACGCTCTTTGCCGTTTCCACAAACCCCGGAAAAGACGTCGAAACGTTGTTGCAATGCAAAATCGTGATGGGCGATGTTGCAACCGCGCCGGCAATGGAGAATGCCATCGCGATTCGGTGATCATCATGACTTTCAATGATGCCTCCATTGATCACACCGCCATGAATCGTAATCCCATCGTCATGTGGTATGGCATCAATTCCTAATCGTTGTAATCCTTCAGCCATTGCACCAATACGATCACTTTCTTTGCAACGTAATTCCTGTGCCCCACGCAACGTAGTGACCCCTTTCGCACAAGCCGCGGCAATAAACAATATGGGGAATTCATCAATGGCGAGAGGAACGAGCTCCATAGGGATCTCAATACCTTTTAATGGAGCATACTGGATGATTAAATCGGCGACCAATTCTTCTCCGAAATTGCGTTTATTATCAATTCGAATGTTCGCGCCCATTTGATTTAAAACATCAATCACCCCCGTGCGCGTTGGATTAATACCAACATTTCGAATACAAAGATGTGACCCAGGCGTGATCGTTGCGGCGACGATGAAAAATGCGGCGGATGAAATATCACCAGGAACTTGAATGTCAGCACCGACAGCCTCATGAGTTGAGTCAATGGTAATCGAGCTCCCAATTCGGCGCACAGGATAAGACAATGTTGCCAACATCCGCTCCGTGTGATCGCGCGTCATTTCCGGTTCAATGACCGTTGTTTCACCTTTTGCATACATGCCAGCGATTAAAAGACATGATTTTACCTGCGCACTCGCTTGTGGCATTTCATACGTTATGCCATGAAGCGCTTGCCCACCATGAATCATCAATGGAGGACAACCGTCATGGGTTTGAAGCGCTGCGCCCATTTGCATCAGCGGACGAGCGACTCGATTCATAGGGCGCTTTAATAGGCTCGCATCGCCCGTTAATATACTGTCAAACGACTGAGCCGCCAGAAGCCCCGACAACAACCGAATTGAAGTACCCGAATTACCACAATCAAGTGTCTTTTCAGGCTTTTTTAAGCCGTGTTTACCAACACCGTGAATGACAACGCGTTGTTGATCCGGCCCCTCAATGCGAACCCCCATAGCACGGCATGCAGCAATCGTCGCAAGACAATCATCACCGTCCAAAAAGCCCGTAACACTTGTTACGCCTGTTGCAATAGCACCGAGCAATATGGAACGATGTGAAATGGATTTATCACCTGGAACAGTGATGTCACCACAGATGGATCCGACAGGATGGCTTACAAAATTAATCGCTATAGTCATCAGAAAATTCTCCCATAAATGCTATCAAAGCATTTACACCAGCCATTGGCATTGCGTTATAAAGACTTGCACGAAGACCACCCACTAATGCATGCCCTTTTAAACCGTATAATCCTCGACGTAGTGCTTGTTTTACGAATTCATCCGTACGATCGGGTTGGCTAAGCGTAAAACACACATTGACAATCGATCGTGCATCGGTCGCCACTGAACAATGATAAAACGACGATGCATCAATAAATTGATACAATTTTGCCGCTTTTTCGCAATTGTGCTGATACAAAGCATGAACGCCGCCTTGGGCTTTAATCCAATGAAACATCTTCCCCGCCATGTAGCAATTAAACGTCGGAGGTGTCGCATAGGAAGAATGATTTGCCGTGTGAGTTCGGTAGTCCAGCATGGTGGGAATCACTGGATCAGCCGCGTTTTCCAATAAATCTGAACGCACAATAACAACGGTTAATCCTGCGGGAGCAATGTTTTTTTGCGCTCCCGCAAAAATCAAACCATAATCCGCCACGTTGATAGGCTCACTCAGTAAACACGATGTCATATCGGCAACCAAAGGCACCGTACCGCAAACAGGGACATTGGGGAATCGAACGCCGTTAATCGTCTCATTTGGCGTATAATATAGATATTTTGTGTCAGGAAGTAATGCATCAACATGAGCATCAGGGAGGGTTGTAAAATGAGAAGGCTCCGATGTTCCCACGCAATAGGCTTTTTTCAATCGACACGCTTCTTTATAAGCCATGGACGACCAACAGCCGGAAATTAAGTAAGCCGCTTGTGAGGCTGAAGAAAGCAAATTCATAGGAATCATTGCAAATTGAGTGCGCGCGGCGCCACCCAAAAATAAAACATGGTAATGGTCTGGAATGGCCAACAGCGTTCGAAGCAACGCCTCGGCCTCCTCCATAATTGCTTGAAATGGCGCACTGCGATGACTGATTTCCATCACTGACAACCCAAGCCCGTGCCAATTTAATAACTCGGCTCGAGCCTCAAGCAAGATGGACTCTGGTAACGTTGCTGGCCCTGCACTAAAATTATACGCTCTCGTCTTCTGCATTTTGGATGTCTTCATTTGGCATGTCGTCATCAGTATTGGCGTCTTGAATGTCTTGAATATCTTCAATGCGTTGCAAGCCAACCACCCGTTCACCAGAAGTCACATTAATCAACCGAACACCTTGTGTATTACGCCCAATAATCGATAGTTCGCTCACTTTAAACCGCACTAACGTGCCTTGATCGGTGATTAACATGACTTCGTCAGTATCTGTAACTTGCAGTGCGCGCACCACGTTGCCATTACGCTCGGTCACCTGAATCGAAATAACTCCTTGGCCACCACGCCCTGTCACGCGGTATTCCTCAATTTCAGTCCGTTTGCCATAACCAAATTCGGTTGCCGTCATAATCGTACCTTCAGGCTTTGCGACAACAAGTGAAATCACCGTTTGGCCTTCAGCAAGACGTATTCCAATCACACCACGGGCGGTTCGACCCGTCGCACGAACCAAGTTTTCATCAAAACGAATCACCTTACCCGCATCAGAGAACAACATAATGTCTTTCGATCCATCGGTGATATCCACACCCACTAATCGGTCATCATCATCTAGGTCAATCGCAATAATTCCGTTTGATCGTGGTCGGCTAAATGCTTCCAACGGTACTTTTTTGACAATACCATGCTTCGTCGACATAAATACAAACAAGCCTTCGGTATATTCACGAACAGGCAACATGGCATTAATGGCTTCGTTTTCAGCAAGCGGTAGAATATTAATAATGGGCTTACCGCGCGATATACGACTGGCTAATGGCAGTTGATACGCTTTTAACCAGTAGAGTTTTCCATGATTTGAGAAGCACAGTAAGGTATCATGCGTACTGGCAATGACGAGGCGATCAATGAAATCCTCTTCTTTGACATTCATCGCCGACTTTCCTTTTCCACCGCGACGTTGAGCTTGATAGGCAGATATCGGCTGATATTTGACATAACCTTGATGAGACAACGTCACAACCACGTCTTCTTCAGTAATCAGATCGGCAATGGTTAAATCTTCTTGAGACGCCATAATTTCGGTGCGTCGCGCATCGCCAAATTGAGCTTTTATTTCGACCAATTCATCACGAATCACTTCCATCAAGCGTTCTGGCGAAGCGAGAATCACCAATAGTTCACGAATCACGCCTAGCAGTTGTTCAAATTCATTCAGAATTTTATCTTGCTCCAGCGCCGTCAAACGATGCAGTCGTAATTCTAAAATAGTTTGAGCCTGCTGTGGTGATAAGTAATAACCTTCGTCTTTAAAACCATACTCAACGGATAAATCATCCGGTCGAGCAGCTTCACGACCCGCCGATGCAAGCATTGAAGCCACCATCCCCGGCGGCCATGCGCGCGACAGTAACTTATCTTTTGCATCCTGTGGCGTTGGTGATTGTTTAATCACCTCAATCATTTCATCAATGTTGGCCAAGGCAATGCCTAACCCTTCCAATAAATGCGCTCGATTACGTGCTTTTTTCAATTCAAATATCGTACGGCGCGTCACGACTTCACGTCGATGTTGAATAAAATATTCTAAAATTTGCTTTAAATTCAGCGTCATCGGTTGGCCATTCACGAGAGCGACCATATTGATACCGAAGACATTTTGCATTTGTGTATGAGTGTAAAGATTATTGAGCATCACTTCAGCCACTTCGCCGCGCTTGAGCTCAATAACAACGCGCATCCCTTGCCTATCGGACTCATCGCGTAATCCAGAGATGCCTTCTATTTTTTTCTCGCGCACTAATTCAGCAATGCGTTCAACCAAACGTGCTTTGTTGACTTGATAGGGTAACTCATGAACGATAATGGCCTGCCGCCCCGTATTCTCATCGACCTCTATTTCCGTTCGAGCACGCATCACGACACGGCCTCGACCCGTGCGATAGCCTTGAATAATGCCGGCACGGCCGTTGATAATCGCCGCTGTTGGAAAATCAGGTCCAGGAACAATTTCCATTAATTCATCAATAGTCACTTCAGCATTGGCCATAATAGCAAGACAGGCATCAATGATTTCATTGAGGTTATGCGGAGGAATATTGGTAGCCATCCCAACAGCAATACCCGAGGATCCATTCACGAGTAGATTAGGTATCCGAGAAGGAAGAACCACGGGTGCAAATTCAGTTTCATCATAGTTCGGGCTAAAATCAACCGTTTCTTTTTCCAAATCCGCTAACAACGAATGTGCAAATTTCGCCATCCGCACTTCGGTATAACGCATAGCAGCTGGCGCATCACCATCCACCGATCCAAAGTTACCTTGGCCATCGACAAGCATGTAACGCATCGAAAAATCTTGCGCCATCCGAACAATCGTATCGTAAACTGCCGTATCACCATGAGGATGGTATTTACCAATGACATCCCCCACCACACGTGCAGATTTTTTATAGGCCTTATTCCAATCGTTACCTAATTCGCTCATTGCAAATAGGACCCGGCGATGAACGGGTTTTAATCCATCACGAACATCTGGCAACGCTCGACCAACGATAACGCTCATAGCGTAATCAAGGTAAGATTGTTTTAATTCATCTTCAATATTGACCGGGGTGACTGCTTTGGCAGAATTGACCATGGTAAAAATACGTCCTTATGTGGCGATGTTTAATTATTTTATGGCTAGCAGCATAGCATACTTGCGCAATCAAACCAAATTGCCCAAACCCCTGTATTTTTTCAATAGAACTGACTATAGTTAAATGGCTGTCGATCAGAAAATTAATCACCCAAGGAGAAAACTACATGAAGTATAAACTACCTTTAAGTTGTATGCTCGGCGCTTATGCGTTGCTATCTGGATGTCAAACAGCCCCGGTTATTGGACCTGCGCAAACAAATGCACAAATCATTGAAGATGTCATGGTATTAGACCAAGGCGAAATCGGTGCGGCTAAAATAGCTAAAAAAAGAGCAACTAATCCGCAAGTAAAACGCTTTGCCACCTACCTCTATACTCAACATACAACGAATTTACATCAAACAATGAAACTCAGTCATAAAATAAAAATCAAGCCAGAAGCAAGCATGACTGCAGACAACTTGAAAAAACATAGTCAACAAGAAATGGCTGCGTTGGAAGCATCAAGTCCCGTTCATTTCGATAAAAACTATATCCATGCAATGATTAAAGACCACCAAGAAGCGTTACGATTGATTGATCGCGGAATACTGGATTCAACGAATCCAATGTTAACAAAATTATTAAAAGAAACGCGTACCCATGTTGCAATGCACCTAGAAAAAGCGCAACACATTCAAGCTGCAATGGCACAGTAGTTTAACCTGATTAAGCCCGGGTGAAACGCAGTAAACCCCGGGTTGCCATTTCATGAGTAACAGCAAGGTTGACTGCAACCCTTCATTTTAATATAGTTTGCTGTCCAATAAAAAATACCACACATAATAAACAAAGGAGTCGCGACATGACTAAAAAATTCGCAAGATTAACAATAGACGGTCACGACCCTATCGACTTTCCGATTTATTCACCGACACTCGGCAGCGACGTGATTGATATTAATCAATTAGGTTCGCACGGTTACTTCACCCTCGATCAGGGATTTGTCTCAACGGCTTCATGTGAGTCGAAAATTACCTACATCGATGGTGATAAAGGCATCCTGCTTTATCGCGGCTATCCCATTGAACAACTCGCCGAGAAAAAAGATTTTCTGGATGTCTGTTACTTACTCCTCAATAGCGAATTGCCAAACGCCCATGAAAAACAAACGTTTATAAACTCTGTGAACAACCATACAATGGTACACCAGCAGATGTATAATTTTTTAAATGGTTTTCGTCGCGATGCACATCCCATGGCGATTATGGTGGGTGTTGTTGGTGCACTATCCGCGTTTTACCATGATTCCATGGACTTAAATAATGAAGGTGACCGTTACATATCGGCAATCCGTTTAATTGCAAAAATGCCGACGTTGGCCGCAATGAGTTATAAATATTCCATTGGTCAACCGTACATGTACCCTCGCAATAACATGTCTTATACTGAGAATTTCTTACACATGATGTTCGGAGTGCCCTCCGAAGATCACAAGCCAAATCCAGTGATCGTCAAAGCCATGGATACCATTTTCACACTCCATGCCGACCACGAACAAAATGCATCGACCTCAACCGTTCGACTCGCAGGATCAACCGGCGCCAATCCATTTGCCTGTATTTCAGCGGGAATAGGCGCGTTATGGGGCCCTGCTCACGGCGGTGCCAATGAGGCGTGTTTAAACATGTTGAGAGAAATTGGTGATGTCAGCCGAATTGACGACTTTATCAAGCGCGCAAAAGATAAGAACGACCCATTCCGCTTGATGGGCTTTGGACATCGCGTTTATAAAAGCTATGATCCTCGCGCCAAAGTCATGCGTGACACTTGTCATAGTGTATTAAACGAACTCAATGCCCAAAACGAACCATTATTTAAGTTAGCCATGGAACTCGAGCGCATTGCACTGGAAGATGAATATTTTATCGAGAAAAAACTTTACCCCAATGTCGACTTTTATTCTGGTATCACACTGAGCGCTATCGGCATCCCAAGCAACATGTTCACAGTCATTTTTGCACTAGCACGAACAGTCGGCTGGATGTCACATTGGATGGAAATGACGGCCGATAAAGCCCGAATCGGCCGTCCACGCCAGCTCTATACTGGAAAACCTCAACGAGACGTTGATTAATGCGTACACTCAACAGTAGCATCGCCTAACTCGCTGTCGATACTGCTTCGCGCGTTGTCCAAATTCTTCTGTTCGGTTTGCACATCAGTCTCGTCAATCAAGCAAGGGATCAAGGCCTCTACCTTGCTCTCTTGCCGAGCTCTCTCTGTCCAAATGAAATTCAATGGGATGGTAGCCACTGTTGTGCCGCATGCAACACGCGAAGTATTTGAATGGCAAAAGCATCTTCTTGATATACGATGATATAATTCGCCCAGACGGCCAATTCCCTGGTTCCTTTTATTCGACCAGGACGGCCAATTTTAGGAAAATCGGGCAGTTTTTCGGCTTTCGCCTCAATATCATCCTTTACGCGCTGAGCTGCATCTGGGTTGTCATCTGAGATATAGTCTACATCTCTAAAAGATCGGCACGAGCTAATGCTAACCATTCCAATTTAGGCACGGCGACGCTTCCGATCAATTAATGTTTGTGCCTCGTCCATTACCTGTTGATGAGATACAGTGGGTCGCGTGTCAGCGAGAGCTTTTTTCACCTTGTCCCGGAACCAAGCATCATGTGCTTCCGGATCAGCCGTTAATCCAACTGGCAAGCCGCCTTCTTTGGTTATGCGAGTCAGCAAAATACGGACGGCATCAGATACAGTCAAACCGAAATTTGCAAGATTTTTCGCTGCATCAGCCTTCAGCTCGTCGTCTACGCGAACGTGCAGCATTGAAGTATGAGCCATGATGATTTCTCCGATTACTATCCATACTTACATTATATGTCTCAATTGAGATACATTCAAGTTATTGTTTCTAAAATTTACTCTGCGCCCTTCTAAATAACTTCTTTCAATTTTCCCTTCTCCCCAGACATGGGGAGAAGGTGCCCGTAGGGCGGATGAGGGGATGAGGGGATTTTGAATAAGTTATTTGATGTTGTGGGGTACCGAGGTACCTGAGGTGCTTTTCAAAGAATCAGATACTCTTTTTTTAAGTCTTTCTATTTGATTTAGCCTGTTCTTTTTTCTTAAAAAAGTCGGCATGATTCTTAATATTGGAATAAGCGTTTTTTCACCGACTCCGTCAATCAAAACAAAATGATCACCGACTACATCGTCATAGGCATATACAAGATTCTGTGGTGCGCAATCAGTTACGATTACGTCACAAGCGGCTAATGCATCATAAAACTCATCTAATTTTTTTTTGACTGATGCACTAAAATGATTCGTTTGAATTAACGTTGTTAAGGTCTTTGCATACCCGCCATCGCGACTCATTTCGGCCTTAACAACAAGACCAAATCCTAAGTTCGTATCAACAAGCCCGACGACCTGTTGAAGAAATGTTGGCGCAGAGCAATTATCCTTAAATTTTAATTGCATGGATTCAATGACTTCTCTTATATAACATTTAGATAATCGATATCGATTTATAGATCGTACTTTTCGAACCAAACGAACTTTTCTCGTATTACGTACTCGATATTTTGGTTTAACTACTTTAATTAATAAATGAGCATCATGCGGATGTCGATAGACCAAACAACGTCCGCCCCGATCCGTCACAAGATGTGTATCATGCAGCATGAGAACAGCCATTTTACTTGATTGCATCGTTTATACTTCCACTAACGAATTTTTTGTAAGGAGGCCTCTACTCGTTTTTTTAATTGTTTTATTTGCCGTAATCTGACTGTTTTTCTTAAAAAAGCCGATAGTCTTAAGCATGGTATCAGTGTTTTTTCCCCAATCCCATCGATTAAAACAAAATGATCACCAATCGTCTCGTCGTAAGCATATACTAGATTACGCGGAACCGTATCACTGACAGCTACGTCACAATGAGCTAATTGTTGGTAAAATTCATCGAGTTTTTTCTGTATGTGGTCATTAAATTGATGCGTTTGGATGAGATGTTTTAATGTTTGCGCATAGCGCCCATCTCGTCCTCTTTCGGCCCAAACAACCATCCCGGGCCCGAAGTTCGTATCAACGATCCCGGTTATTTGTTGAAGACAGCTAGGAGGACTGTAGTCATCATTGAATCTCAACCGGACAGACTCTATTAATTCCCTGATATAACATTTAGAAAGCCGGAATCGATGTATCATAGGAACCCGCTTCAGTAAGCGTGTTTTAAAGGAATTTCTTTTACTGAATTGAGGATTCAATACTTTGATTAATAAATGATTATCTTTGGGATGACAATAAACTAAACAGCGTTGCCCCTTCGCTACAAGAAGGGTTTCATTTAAAACAATCATGCCAGCGCGTCCTTAATTGAATTGGGTTTATGATACTCCATTGCGTTCGCAAAGACGACATTTAGATGGGACAACCCTATAATTCCCCCCTTTCGCTTTATAATTACTCAATAACCCATTATACTGATACACAAGTGAGACCTAAGGTTACAAATTTTTTGGAGATTTGAATGATTAATCAACGTATTGTGGTAACTGGATTAGGCATGGTTACTGCCCTAGGTTTAACCGTTGAGTCAACCTGGAAAGGTATTTTGGCGGGCAAAAGCGGTGCTAGCTTTATTGATACATTCGATACTTCTAATTTTTCGTGTAAATTTTCAGCTTCGGTGAAAAATTTTAATCCCGAAGATTATGATATTTCGACAAAAGATGCCCGTAAGATGGATTTATTTATTCAATATGGATTAGTCGCTGCTATGGAAGCCTTGGCTGATTCAGGTTTAGATCTGAGTCAAGAAAATCTTGAACGTATCGGTGTTGCGCTGGGTTCAGGCATAGGAGGCTTAATCACCATTGAAAAAAGCCACACCGCTCTCCTCGAAGGTGGTCCGCGCAAAATTTCCCCTTTTTTTATACCCGGCAGTATTATTAATATGGCAGCAGGATCGCTATCCATTCGTTATGGCTTTCAAGGGCCTAATGTTGCGATCGTTTCAGCGTGCACAACAGGGACACATAATATCGGCGAAGCCGCACACATTATTGCTCGCGGCGATGCAGATGTAATGGTTGCCGGTGGTTGCGAGATGGCCACCTCTCCATTAGGTCTAGGTGGATTTGCTGCTTGCCGCGCATTGTCTTCACGTAATGAGGATCCAACACGCGCAAGTCGTCCTTGGGACAAAGAGCGTGATGGATTTTTATTGGGCGATGGTGCTGGCGTTGTTGTGCTTGAATCATATGAACATGCCACGCAGCGTGGTGCTAAAATCTACGCTGAACTGATTGGCTATGGCACAAGTGCTGACGCGTACCATATGACATCTCCGGCACCCAATGGAGATGGTGCTAGAAGAGCGATGACGAATGCCTTGATTTCTGCAGGGATTGAACCCCATCACGTTGATTATATTAATGCTCATGCCACATCGACAATGGCAGGCGATGAGTGTGAGGCGCAAGCCATTGTCGATACGTTTGGTGAGCATGCTCACAAGCTTGCCGTCAGCTCAACAAAGTCAATGACAGGCCATTTACTCGGCGCCGCAGGAGGTATTGAAGCGATTTTCAGTATACTCGCAATCCGCGATCAAATTGCCCCACCAACCATTAATCTGGATAATCCCAGTGATAACTGCACACTCGATTTTGTACCTCATGTGGCGCGCCCAATGAAAATTAATGCAGCCTTGTCTAACTCGTTTGGTTTCGGCGGCACAAACGGCGCACTGTTATTTCAAAAAATGTAACGTCTTTCGTCGGGCAAGCTGTTGTTCAGGCTTTCTTGCCCGACCTGCAGAATCTCAACTGGGGGTTTTATATGCCGTCAATATCTGAGGTACTATCACGAGCAGCTACAAATCAATCCAACGTTAGACAATTCCTGAGCTTGCAACTCGATTTGGAACAGATTATCCGTGTTTTGAATCTCGACTATAAATTAACCCCAGAAACGTTACACATGGCTTGTGGTGTGATTTATCTTTACTATGCCGAAGCATTAAGTAAAGAAACCACTGAGGAACTAAATAGAATCTCAGTGAGTTTGAGGGAGCTTACATCAACAGAACTCAGCGAAGATGAATACACTCTACGAGCAATGCCGTTTTTATTTACGTTGCATAACATACACCCAATCATTGCACGATTAAATTTGCCTAGTGAACACACTCTCATTTTACGTCGAATTATCAACGAAATTTGCCGCGCACAACTCCACAGTAGCTATTTTCTTATCGCTCTACTTAACGCATTACAAATCAATGAGATATGCAGTGAATTGTTAGCTGCTCGCTCGTGCGCAACAACTCACCGAAATAGTGTATTTGCAGCACCTCAACAGCAACAGCAACCGCATCTATCGAACGCCTCATCATCAACTGATTTTGTAATCATTGATCGTGATGAATGGGATGAGATGGATGACTTCCCTTCAGGGAAAAACGCCTGACTGGTTCGATTCAGCACACTCACACCCGCGCAATGGTGAGTGTTCGTTGCTCGACCTATTCAGCAGGCTTCAGCTGCAACGGAACTGAGGCCGCCAAGGCAAATGGTTCATCAGAACTGCCGTCAATACTTGAACTTAATAATGTAACGCGAATAATCGCCTGAATTTCTTTTGTGGTATCTGAACAAACACGATCACCCACTGCTCGATCACAATTTGCCACCTGATGAACCGTATCAATCGAACTATCATCGCGTGCGATCAATTGATTTGTTTTAGCATCATAAATTTCTAACAACAAATGACTTAATTTCCATTCCGTATTGTCCTTTAAGTACCCCACTCGTCGCTCATGAATAAGAGTCACCTTAGCACCAACAGGTAAAACAGCATGATATTCAATAACCGGGCGCTGAGGAGACAATTGATCTTCAACAACGTTATTTCGTTCATCAAACGCTTTCTGGAGGTTAATATAGCCCCAACCATATGTTCTGTTCCAAGTTGATCCCATCACGGCATAATGGCCATTTTTATAACCTTCAACGATATCTTGTGGTCCTGGCTCACCATTATCGGTCCAAGCGTCAGCGCTGTTCAGTATCAATGCTTTTTCCATCAACGGACTATCAATCCCCGCATCCTGCATTAATAAAATTGCGGCTCCTACATGTGGCGCTGCCGAACTCGTTCCCCCCATTAAGCGATAACCACCTTGATAATGCATGGCATCACTATAATTAAAAGGATACAACTCGGGATCGGGTGCACAGGTCCATGTATCAGTACCCGGTGCAGTCAAATCTGGTTTTTTACGACCATTGAGTGTGGGACCGCGGCTACTACCCGATGAAATGACATGAAGATGACGATCTGAAGTTTGAACACTCACACCATCCTGAGTCACCGTCGGATTCATATTCGCTACAGTAATGCCATTGTAATTATCCGCTGGAACCGTCATCGTTGAGGCAAAAGGAGCCTCGCTTTTAGGCTCAATAAATCCAAAATTACCGGCCGATTTAATCCATAGGATTTTTTCATGATTAATAACATAATCCACTGTTTTGGCGAGTCCACTCCAGTCGGGGCAGGAGGGACAAGACAACAAACCATTTCCGAAACTATAGTTAATCACGGTCGGTTTGACTTTGGCTCTTGTTAACATCCAATCCAGTGTACTGAGCGTCTGAAAGAGATCACTGGCCTCTCCTACGCCTTCACCAGCAAGCCCAGTGACAATCGTTCGCGCACCATAGGCAATCCCAACATCCCGTGGAAAATAATGAGTGCCAAGCCCGGCATAGATACATGCAACCCCGGTTCCATGAGCTGAACGAATTCCCTCAGGATAATTAAAAAATCCTGAGTCAGGTTCTTTTCGTACAATAATTTTTTTATTCAATAAGCCCTGATGCTTTACAGCAACTCCAGAGTCGATCAAACCAATCACACCACGCTGGCCGGTATAACCATGATCCCACCAATTACTCACAGTGGGATGCGTTGGTGAGGAGGTCAGTAATATCGATTGAGCACTCATCTCTAACTCTTCCGCCCCCGCGCGATTTGACGAAATTTGTGCAACAGCAACATGATCTGCGATGCGTGTTAAAATCGCTTTATCTTTGGGAACAACTGCAGCAATCACTGGCATAAATCCAAGCAAGTTTGCTTCAACTCCACCAATATCATTTAAAAATTGCAACACTTCAGTAGAATCTTTAGCTGAATTGAGAAAAATAAGAATCGAAAGAAATTGAGGAGCAAACAATGCCGAGGATTTGTGTGTATCCAGCTCACTGATGCTCGATAACACGTCACCATCAATTGCACCTCGAGCAAGCGACGTGGCCGCAATGATGGAAAGAATTGCGCCTGACAATAATTTTTTCATTACGAGTCCTTGCGATTAAATAAATTGAAAGATAGTCTATACTATCATTGATAGAACAATTTTTTTAGTTCTTGCCGAGAAATGAATTATTTGATATATACTCTCCACTAATGAGTTTTCAGTTTTTTAGGCGATAGCATAAAATCCGAAAACTCATTAGTGGAGAGTATTATATCTAGCCGTTTGACACTCGAGAACAAGTGAGTATACCGTGAATATTGAAGGAATGAACAACCCAACTATTGCTCCCTACGAGGAGAAGCCCGGTGAAGCTTATATGAACGAGAACCAACTCGAGCATATTGAGAAAATATTGCTTGCGTGGCGACAATCATTGATGGAAGAAGTCGATCGGACAGTGAACCATATGAAAGATGAGGCGGCAAATTTTCCCGACCCTTCTGATCGTGCGAGCCAAGAAGAAGAGTTCAGCATTGAACTTCGAACACGTGATCGTGAACGAAAATTAATTAAAAAAATTGAAGATGGATTAGAACGTCTACATGAAGATGATTTTGGTTACTGCGAGGCCTGTGGTATCGAAATTGGCTTACGTCGCCTAGAAGCACGTCCAACAGCAACACTGTGCATTGATTGCAAGACGTTAGCTGAAATCAAAGAGCGGCAAAATCAGGGTAATTAATCTATGTTTGATCCGAGCCAACTTGAAGCATTAGCAAAAAATCTCTACGCCGCGTTACCTGGCAACCTGCAACAGGTTGAGCAAGAAATTAAACAACAGTTCAAAGACATTTTGCAAGCCACTTTTGCACGGATGGATTTGGTAACGCGCGAAGAATTTGACGTACAGACTAAAGTCCTCGCGCGTACGCGTACAAAAGTAGATGCCTTGCAAGCGCAATTGGATGAGTTGTGTCATAAAACTAAATAACATCGACGATCAGAATTCTTTCGGGTAGAATCTCCTCAGTCCAACATCAAAGGAAAGAGTTCTACCATGAGTCTTGCTATCAGCAAAACAAGGAGTGCTATTGGCATCCATGCCAAACCCGTATCAGTCGAAGTTCATTTATCTAACGGCTTACCCAGTTTTGCCATTGTAGGACTTCCAGAAACCGCCGTTAAAGAAAGCAAAGATCGAGTCCGTAGCGCCATTATCAATAGCCAATTTGAATTTCCTTGCCGTCGAATTACCGTCAATCTAGCTCCTGCCGATGTACCTAAAACAGGGAGTGGATTTGATTTACCGATAGCCATTGGCATCCTTGCGGCTTCGGGTCAAATTCCCTCCACAAAATTATCGGCTCATGAATTCATTGGCGAGCTCGCACTTGACGGTAATCTACGAGGCGTGCCCGCAATCATCCCTGTCGTCTTAGGCGCGCACCGCGACAAACAAGTATTAATTATTGCCCGTGGCAATGCACTAGAAGCCTCTCTAGCCGGACATGAAGGGGTATATATCGCCGAAAATTTACGTGCCGTTTGCAGCTATCTTTCCCAAGGAACATCGCTTGATCCTTTGCCTGATCGACCCGTAATCAATCGAGATGATCTTGATCTGGATTGGTCTGATGTCAAAGGCCAACACCATGCTAAAAATGCCATGGAGATCGCCGCATATGGTGGGCACAGTGTGTTACTCAGTGGTCCTCCGGGAGCGGGGAAAACCATGCTGGCGAAACGCTATAGTACCTTACTTCCTGAACTGAGCGAAATCCAAGCTCTTGAATGTGCCGCCATTAACTCTATTCTGGGACGAATGCCTAATTTTAACCACTGGCGACAGCCTCCCTTTCGCTCACCGCATCATACAGCATCACCCGTCTCATTAGTGGGGGGCGGGAATCCACCCAAACCTGGTGAAATTTCACTCGCGCATCATGGTGTTTTATTTCTCGATGAACTCCCCGAGTTTAATCGCAACGTGCTTGAAACGCTGCGAGAGCCATTAGAATCCGGCCACATCTGTATTTCACGTGCGGCCTCACAAATGGAGTTCCCTGCTCAATTTCAATTATTAGCCGCGATGAACCCTTGTCCGTGTGGGCAATGGGGCAATTCCAAGGCCAATTGTTTATGCACACCGGATCGGATTAATCGCTATTTATCAAAACTATCCGCACCGCTACTCGATAGAATTGATATCCAGATTACCGTGCAGGCTCTGAGTGAAGAAGAGCTAGTCAAACCCAACCAGTCCAACGGTGGTGAAAGTCTCAAAATCAGGCAACTCGTTGAAGCGTCTCGTGAGCTACAATTTAAACGCCAGGACTGTATTAATGCGCATCTGAGTGCTAAAGAATGTGAGCGTGTCTGCAACCTTGGTGAGAAAGAACAAGCCTTTTTAAGCCAAGTCATGAGTCGACTCAAACTCTCCGCCCGCGGATACCACCGACTACTCAAAGTCGCCCGCACCATCGCGGATATGCGTCAAGATGAATATGTCAATGTGCAGGCGTTACAACATGCTTTATCGTTCAAGCAGACACTACAAGCACCGAAGTAGTAAGCCAACGGTTCACCCCGCCTGGGTCAACGCATCTAAAATGGCCATCCGCATAAACACGCCATTTTGCACTTGCTGCAGAATAACGGATTGCGGTCCGTCAGCAATATCGCTGTCAATTTCTACCTCACGATTCAACGGCCCAGGGTGCATAACCATGGCATCGGGTTTCGCATAAGCAAGCGATTGAGACGTTAATGCATATTGACTTCGGTATTGCATCATGTCCAATTGATCCGCCTCTTGTAATCGCTCACGCTGAACACGTAAGCACATCACAACATCCGCATGCTCAAGCCCCTCTTCAAGCGACGTGGTCACTCGCCCATAATGCACACTTGAAGGCTGCCAAAGCGTGGGGGCAACCATCACTAACTCTCTTACCCCCATCAATGCACACAGCACTTGAAAGGAATTCGCCACACGCGAATGGCGTAAATCACCAATAATGGCAATTTTTAATCGATCAAGATCGGGTTTTCTTTCCATAATCGTCATGCAATCAAGGAGCGCCTGACTCGGATGAGCATGCTGTCCATCACCCGCATTCACAACATGCACTTCATCACCATACTGCTCTGCCAACCTTGCCGGCAGCCCATTATTTTGATGACGAATCACAAAATAATGGATCCCCATCGCAACTAACGTTTGAAAGGTATCGTCAATGATCTCGCCCTTCGACTCAGAAGATGTCTTTACATCCACATTCACAACCGACAAACCCAAGTGTTTTGCCGCCAGCTCAAAGCTTACGCGAGTACGAGTACTGCTTTCGTAAAATAAAGTCGCCAATGAGCGCATGGGATACTGAGGATATTGCAAACGCTGTTTAAAGCGCATGGCACATTCAATCAGCTGATGAACCTCATTTTGCTTCAGTTGATGAATATCTAACAAATGCTGCATTAATGACCCCCTTGTTGTAACCAACGCTCTAAGATAATACAAGCCGCAATACTATCCACTTCGGTTTTTTTTATATTACGATACCCACCCTCTTCAAATAAATACGCTCGAGCTTCAACCGTTGATAATCGCTCATCCACAAGATAGACGGGGCGTAAAAATCGTTTTTCGAGTGCTTTCGCAAAGCGACGTGATGCCGAGGTTGTATACAGTTCTTTATCATCAAGACAAGTAGGAAGCCCCACGACAAAGCCCTCAGGACTCCATTTTAAAATGTGTTGCTCAAGTAGATTCCAATCAGGAACGCCGTGGACTGCATTAATCGTTGCCAAAGGAGACGCCGTACAGGTAAGCCGCTGTCCAACGGCCATCCCGATACGCTTAAATCCAAAATCAAAACCAATGTATATTTCTTTAGGCATGTCCGATATCAGTTGATAGTTGATTCATCTTTACACCAATACTTAAACCGGCGTATTCCCAACGACTCTCAAAAGGAACATCATACAATAATTCCTCTGTATACGGACAAACCAACCAGCTATTGCCAACCACCTCCTGCTCAAGCTGATGTTCCGTCCAAGCAACATACCCTAGCGCCACTAACGCACCCACGGGACCACTTCCTTGTGCAATGGCTCGAATGATATCATTTGACGTGGTTACCGTCACTCCATCTTGGAGCGCTATGCTTGATTTCCAGGTTCCAAACGGACGATGAATCACAAATCCCCGTTCCGGCTGAATAGGGCCTCCAAAAAGTAATGGCAAATTATTGACCGAAACATTAATCGGATCAATCTGTAGTTGATCAAAAACAAGCCCCAACGAAAATTTCATGGGCCGATTCACAATTAAACCAACAGTGCCTTGCACGTGATGTTCACAGATATAAATCAACGATTTTGAGAAACTCGAATCATTAATTGTCGGCATGGCAATCAAAAAATGATTCGCTAACGATGCAGCAACTGACATGATTTATCCTTAATTTTTTTGGCCACCTAGATTAATTATATATCATAACGAATAAATTGCCTGATGAATTGGCTTATTTTTATAAAAAAAGTATTGTTACATCACTTAAAATTAGGTTATGGTAAAGGTGTACGTATTACTGGGTTTTGCATAAGCCCAAAGCATTGACGCTTATTTGGCAACGCACAAGGAGGAACTTATGGCTACAGGTGAAGTAAAATGGTTTAACAATGCAAAAGGTTGGGGATTTATTGTTCCTGAGAGTGGTGGAACAGACATTTTCGTTCATTATTCTTCAATTGACGGCACTGGATACAAAACACTTCTCGCGGGTCAATCCGTTAGTTACGAGCTAGGTTCTGGTGAGCGTGGTCATCATGCAACCCATGTTGCCGCGTTATGTGAAGTCGCAGAAGAAGCATAGAGCGCAGGACTACCTCATGAAAAAGTACGCATAAAAGAAATAGAAATGTAAGCTGATTTCATCATGATAATAGTCATGAGCAAGATGACTTTGCTGATTGTCATTGCGAGGAACGAAGCAACCCAGAGAACAGTGCTCCGAACACTGGGTTGCTTCGTTCCTCGCAATTGTAACGTCTCGGAATATTCAAGATGCTCTATCTCAACCTATTTGAGGTGAAGCAGATGGAGGCATCGAATGATGTTTATTTTCATAGCCCTCGATCAATACAAGTAAAACATCAAGCTCATCGCCTTCAGGGGTATCTTGCTTAGATCCCCATAGGATATCTACTCGATCCAATGCCATTTGATAATCATCATCATTATGAATAGGTTTAATCATTTTATTGAACCTCCACAGCATTCACACAATCATATTCTTGATGTGTGCCAACAAACTTAATAAACATTACCTGTCTCGAATAATCGATAGCGCATATAACTCGGTAGTCATTTCCAGCCGAAAAGAGCGCTATTTCTTTGCGCGATCAAGATAATTTATGCTAAAATCCGCGGCCTCACACACCATCTTCGAGATCTCTTTTGGCACACACTATCCGCGTATTGTTACTTTTCTGTTTTTTAGGATTTTCCTGCATCACTCAAGCTCGCGATATCGCAATCACCATTGACGATTTACCCTTTGTTGGAGAACAAAAAAACTTCCATTTAAATATGATTATTGATGCCATCACCGCCCATGACATTCCCGTTACAGGTTTTGTCATCGCTGGGAATATACGACCGGATAACTGGCCCGTATTACAAAAATTTAAAGAGGCTGGCTTTGGCATAGGTAATCACACACTCTCTCACGTCAATGCTCAGACAATATCGACTCAAGCGTATATTAACCAAATCAAAGAGGCTAACCACATCCTATTGCCATTGCTGACGAAACCTAAATACTTTCGCTATCCCTATTTGGCGATGGGAGCAGGCACCAAAAAAACAGACATCATGAGCTATTTATCCTCTAAAAAATATCATATCGCCCCCATTACCATCGACAGCCAGGATTTTATGTTTAACCAGCTTTTACTCGCTGTGCCAGAAGCGTCGCGACGTCAATTCCTCACGGTATTAAAACCGTGCTATCTCGATTTTATTTGGCAACAAACATTAAGAGCAGAAAAAAGTAACCGACTCAATAAAAAAAATAATAAAGCTCAAATTTTACTCATCCATGCCAATCTACTCAATGCTTATGTATTGCCTGATATTATTGATCTTTACCAGCAACGTGGTTTTAATTTTGTATCATTGACAACCGCGCTGGCGTCATGACAAAAGAATAGGGAAGTACCTGCAGCAGTCGCTACTCTTTCCGTTTTTGATAATGGGTGCATCTTTCTAACACCTAATTGTGCTGCCCTCAGTCCATATTTCCACGCGGTGGTCAAATGATCTGCGCCTGTATTATTCATTTCTAAGTTTCGTGATCGCCTTCCGATAAGGATCGTAAATACCAGAAGATAAAGAGAAATAAAATGTGCCATTTTCAACGAAACAGGGGCATTTTTTTCCGTTGAATCAGCCGCATGAAATCGAAAATCGTCAATGAACTCCAGGTCACCTAAATCTCGAAGCCCACTTTGCCCGATATTTTCATAAAGATTTTGACCAATAATACGCTCTATTTTTCCAGGTAGCCCGCCATAGTCAACGGCTTCTACAGATGCAGTATTTGGCAAAAGAGTATAGGGCCTAGTCTTTGTGTGAAATACAGAAATCAAATTTTGAAACACGTAGCCGGATATTAATAAATATGTCTCTATCCCGAATATCAGAAAGATAGGTGTAATATCCTTCTGGAGGACGATAAGCAAAAAAATGGCGTCTTGATGTTGAGTCATATCCAACACCAACGGGGACAGGTATAGCGCTCTCTATGGAAAGATCTTTTCTTAAAATATGCTGCATTCTGTACTCATTAAACAACAGCTCGATTGATTCATCTTCTATTTGAAAATGGGAAAGATGATGGTTACTAGTTGCTTGCTGTAATACCTCTTCTTTAATTCTATCTAAATTTTTAATAAAGTCAGCCTGCGTTAACGGGGTTGGCAATAAAAATTTCTCAATATGAAAATCGTGCTCTTCTCGCTTGCCGTCGGCAGATAGATAGATAGATAGCTGTATTTTATTCTGCTCACGTTTGGAATAGCAGCCCGTAGAACCGGATGAACATCGATAGTGCTAATATATAATCGATTAGGTAATAGATCGTCATCACCATGTTGAGTGAGCAGACAAACTTCCAAGCCCTTTTTTTGCATTTTCACAGCGATGTCTTGATATACAGTGGTTCTACCATATTGAATAGAATCACCAGAGTGCTCTGGCGCACTCAAGAAGTCAGCTTGTGCATGCTTTTTTCTGTTAAACGATTTAGGTGATAGATTTTTCTTAAGAGATCGGTATCACTGGTGTGTTCATTTGAAGCAAGAATAGTCTTATCGTTTGCTTGTGTATAAGTTTCTATTAAATACTTTTTGTACCCTGCCAAATAAATTTCTTCAATTTCATTTCCCCTGACATGGGGAGAAGGTGCCCGTAGGGCGCGGATGAGGGGGGATTGATGTTGTGGGGTGCCGAGGTACCTGAGGTGCTATAAAACAAGAAATATCAAACTCTGCTTTAGCTTTTTCTTTAATTGCGACTATGATATTGTTTTTTTCAGATAATATAAAAGCAGGTTGATCATAATCCTGATCAATAGTGCGATCTAAGCCTGGAAAAAAATTGCTTTCATTTGGCATATCATCCTCTCATTGGTTTTATGTAAACGCGACCTATTTGACCTCAATTGCACCATAATTTTTATTTTTTGGCCTATAAAAAAGTGGACGTGTTACATCAAAACGAAAGGTTATACCGCGCGCAGCCACCATAAATCTCCTTATGTTAAAATTTACGTAAAAATCAGTCGTTGCGAGCGATAGCGAAGCAATCCAGGGTTCAAAGCACAGAACCCTGGGTTGCTTCACTACGTTCGCAATGACGAATTTTTGTGTACGTTTATAGTGGGTGCTCTGTAGGGCTACCTCATGAAAAAAATCCGTCGTCTTTGCGAACGCAGTGAAGCAATCTAGGGTTTAAAGCACGGAACCCTAGATTGCTTCACTGCGTTCGCAAAAGACGACATTTAGATGGGAGCCCTAGAGCACGCGGCCACTTCTGTTGTCAAATCAGGATTTTCGATATAGCATTAAATTTACACGATTCGATTGAGTGTAAATCGAGAGACTACTTATACCCATCGGAAATGAAGATACTGGATTTGGTCTATCGCTTTTTCCGCCCATTGCTTCAAAAAAGATTTGCAATAGGGCTGGCTATTACGCATCTTTTTTGAGGCAATGGACAAAAAAATCGAGTCGCCCAAAAACCAGTATCTTCACTTCCAATGGGTATATATAATAGACGACAAGGAATGGAGTCTTGGTGAAGAAGAATGATCTAATCGCTATTTTCTTAAAGCATGTCGCATCATCGCCCGATAGTCTAGCGGTCATGATGACGGATACCTCTGTCACTTATCAACAATTATTTGCCGAGGTGGTTTACTGGAAGGCTCTATTTAGTCAGCATTTAAACGACAGAGTTGTTGTTTGTCTTGAGAGAACCCCCCGTTTATTGTCCGTCTTACTCGCATTGCAATGGCTTGAAATCACGTACATTCCCGTAGCGTTAACGGCGCCCATCGAACGACTTCGAACGATTATCGAAGATAGCCAAGCAAAAGCAATCTTATATGACAAAGCCTCGCCTTATCTAAGCGATAGCGATCTACCCTGCCTTAAAATGGATTTAACCCACACTGAGCAACCCATCATTGCTGACAGCACCACCGCACATGATTTTCATTTACCTAAACCCCATACAGTCGCTTATATTATTTACACTTCTGGCTCAACAGGAACGCCTAAAGGTGTCGCTATTTCACGACAGGCATTGAATAACTTCTTAGAAAGTATGAGTCATCACTTTTTAAAAAAACAGCACGAATTATTACTCGCGACCACAACCATTGGATTCGATATTGCTGCACTCGAGTTATATTTACCATTATGGCAACAAAAACCCATCTTTCTCACCAATGATGAACAACATACCGATATCGCCTCTATTTCCAAATTATTAAACGATTATCCTATTACGCTATTACAAGCTACACCTGCTGTATGGAGTATACTAGAAGGCCTGAAGTGGGCAGGGAAATCTGAATTAATCGCACTGTGCGGTGGTGAGGCACTACCGTATCAATTAGCGCAACGCTTGTTAGCCGAAGTGAACGAATTATGGAATATGTATGGCCCTACAGAAACAACTATCTGGTGCGCCATAAAACAAATTCGACCAGACGAGCCCGTCACAATAGGCCATCCTATTGATAACATGGAAATGGTGGTTTTGGACGCATCGCTCCAGAAACTGCCGCCATATGTTAAAGGGGAATTGTTCATTGGCGGGCTTGGGTTGGCAGAAGGCTATGTCAATAATGATAAGCTCACTCAATCACAATTTATACCCTACCCTAATGTGCTTGGTGGACGCTTATACCGCGCAGGAGACATCGCTTGCACCACACCCAACGGCGAGTTCATTTTATTTGGGCGTACTGACAACCAAATTAAAATGCACGGTTACCGTATCGAACTAGAAGAAATTGAAGCAAAAATACAAACCGTACCCGCTGTTCGTGAATGTGCTGTCATCGCTAATCAGGAGCAATTAGTCGCTTATGTATGCCTAACTGGCACAACGTCGCTTTCAGACCATGAGTTGATAAGGCACTTATCTCCTTATTTACCGGGGTATATGTTGCCCAATCGTATTATTTTTTTAGAAACATTGCCGTTAACACCCAGTGGCAAAGTAAATCGCAAAGCATTAGCCAATCGAACCGTATTAAAAACAACTGCAACCACGGATAATATTGATCTAACCCCCATGCAAGCATTAGTCACTCGTATTTGGGAAGAGGAATTTAAGCTACCAATCATTAATCTGAATGATAATTTTTTTGAATTAGGTGGGCATTCTTTATTAGCCGAACGAATCTTACTTCAATTAGAACAGCAAACTGAAAAACGAATTTCACTCTATCATTTTTATCGCGCACCCACGATTATGCAGCTGGTTCAAGTCATTGAACACGCACCCCGTGAGAGTCAGAAACAAATCAATCACGTGTTGTTAAAAACCAAACGATGGTTTCCTCTTAATGATTTTCAACTGATGTTTTGGATATCGAATATTTTTGAGCCTTCGCTTAAGTCACTCCGAGTCGCTGATCGCAAGCGCATCCAGGGACCTATAAATAAGCAGGCTTTAGATTCCGCGCTGCAATTCGTCCTGCAAAAACATGCCGCTTTTTCATATGCCATCAAACGCATTTACCCTGCCCAAAGAAAGATCGCACAATCATCTGTAAAATGGATTGAAACATCACTGCTGGACTGCGATAACGAAACGGCGGAATCTCTTCTTAATGCAAGCTTTGATGAGCTAGCTAATCCTCCAAAAAAATGTTGGACCACTCCAATGATTATTGCGAAACGGATCGACTTAAAGAAAAATCAGGTTGAATTACAGATTTCCATGTCGCATTTTATTTCGGATAACACATCCATGGATCTTTTTTTTCAAGATCTTTCGAACGCTTATCTTTATTATGCACATCAATCGGCATTAAATACGAAACAACCGACTCAATCCCCCATCTCTTATGCAATGCATCAAAAAGACAATCTCGATCAATATGAGTCCATTGATGCCGACTTCTGGAAACACTATTTACACGATGCGGGGCTTTTTATTTTTCCCGAACAATATGTCATCAGAGATACGACGAACCAATCGTTTCAATTTTCTACTTACATCGAAATTCCAGAAGAGCTATTAAGCGGATTACATGATTTCTTTATAGAAAACGCAGTCACCACCGGAGATGTTTTGTGTGCCGCAGTCGGTTTATCGTTAAAAAGGTGCTGTAATGATGAGATAACACAACCCCATCAACTCGTCATCAACAATGTAAAATCAACCCGTGATGATCCATCTTATGATGATGTCATTGGCTGTTTTCTCAGCAATCATCTCATCAAACTTGACCTAAATAAAAACAATACATTGGTTAGCTTAAGCCAACAAGCCCAACGGTCATCCATTGAAACAGCAGGACATCAACGCGCAGCGAGTCTGATAAAACTTGCATCCATTGGACATTTACCTCGTCGTCATGGATGTATTAAACGTACTGCCATTTCGATTGCGATTCGTCTTTTATCTAAAGTCTCTCACTGGATCAATATCAGTGCCGCTCAATTAAATGCATGCAAGACCTTGTCTTCAACTGATCGCCGGAAAGATTTTTTAATCAATGTCAATATTTTGAATCATTTTATCGTTGATAACGCTAAACCGCGTTTTTTTGGAAAGCCGTGCAAAAATATCCCAATGCATCCCTATAATTTATCGCTCATCCAGCATGTGTTTGATGTTAATTTTCTTAGATATGGCGCTAAAAACAAAGCCTTCGTTGTTATTTCCGCAAACTTAACCCCAGAATTTCGACATCGTTTTGGAATGACGTTGCTAGATGTCCTCCGAAATGAGGCATGTACTCCATCGCCATTAACCTCTCCGAAAAACATTACATAGGTTTAATTTTTGTGCTATAAAAAAAGAAGGACAACAACATCTCTCGGAGAGATCACATGATCAACAAACAGTTTTCAGATCGGCTAGGTCAAGAGCTCGATAAAATGGACGTACCACAACATTACGACGAACGGGTGGAAGCCTTTGCGAAGCTTGTCAAAATTCCACGATTCCAAGCTGAAACGATTCTCAACGGAAAAATCCCGACGGATAATGACTTGATGAATCGAATCGCCCTAGAATTAGAAGTCGATCGCAATTGGTTATTCGGGAAAGATACTCCTTAGGAGGTTTGTGAAGAAATCACCAACCGATAATCTTCTGCCAGCTGTTTCGACTCGTGCGGCATCGTAAAGAATGCACAGAGCTGACCTTCTGGATTAAAAAGCATGATCGTACCCGTATGATCGATGGTGTATTCCTGTTGGTTGGTGGGAGACGGAACTTTGGTCACGGCAATCCCTATCTCTTGAGTCAACGTCTTTAAGGCATCTTCATTAGTGCCACGAGCAGCAATAAAATGAGGGTTAAACGCAGTAACATATTGCTTCAATCGCTCCAGCGAATCATGCTCTGGATCCAATGATATGAGCACGACTTGTGGTAATGGCGTCACGCCCTGCTCTTCAAGCAATCGCTCCATTTTACTCAACTCGGCCATTGTCGTCGGACAAATCGATGGGCACGAAGTGAAGCCAAAAAATACCATCGTCCAATGATGTAAGAGACTCGCATTATTAAACGGCGCGCGGTTGATTCCGGTTAAATCAAACTCACTCACAGAACGAGGCTTATCAAGCCATGCGCCATGAAATTGGGCGCGATCCATTCTGGGGGATCGATGCATGTATTGCGACGTAAAAACCCCTAAACTGACTCCAACAAAGGCCAATAGAACAACGACGGTTGTCTTAATATGATTTTTCTTATGTTGCATGCTTTATTCTCACCAATAGTGGTCAATCAATAAGACCACAAATAACATCATTAAATACACGATCGAAAAACGAAACGTGCGCATGGCAATCCCTGCGTCCTCATGACGGTACAGCTTAATAGCCCAATACATAAAGCGTCCACCAAGAATCAGGGCGCCCATCAAATAAAACCATCCGCTCATTCCCACCAAAAACGGCAACACACTCACAATCAATAACAAAATAGTATACAGCAACACATTCAATTTGGTGTAAGGAATCCCATAAATCACCGGCAACATGGGAATTTCAGCTTTCCGATAATCTTCAAATCGATAGATTGCTAATGCCCAGAAATGGGGCGGCGTCCAAATAAAAATAATCAGTACCAGCAATAATCCTTGCGGATCCAAATGATTCGTAACTGCGGTCCAGCCTAACAAAGGCGGTGCAGCGCCAGCCAAGCCACCGATCACAATATTTTGTGACGTTGCCCGCTTTAGATAACCGGTATACACCCCAGCATATCCAATTAACGTCAGAAACGTTAAACCGGCAGTGAGTGGATTAACCCATAAGGTTAAGACAATTAATCCAACACTCCCCAAAATAACGGCAAACCATGCCGCACGAATAACAGAAATTTGACCACGTGCAATCGGTCTTTTTTGAGTACGCGCCATTATGGCATCAATGCGCTTATCCACTAAGTGGTTAATCGCTGCCGCACTCCCCGCACAACAGCCTATCCCAACCAAACTCGCAATTAAAGTAACGCACGGAACCCAACCCGGGGTTGCTAAAAACATCCCCACTAACACCGTCAACAACATCAGCAACACAACGCGTGGTTTGCATAGTTCAAGATAATCACGCCATGACGTCGCCATAATTTTTTTCTCAGAAAGAGCGATCATCTCGCACCTCCTTCCAAATAACGCATAGCAAAGAAAGTAGCCAACAGCAATGCGGCAACGCCATTATGAGCAACTGAAACCCAAAGCGGTAATAAGTAAACTACGTTCATTACACCCAATGTAAATTGAGTTACAAGTAACAATACCGCAAAAAAACAGGCGATTTTTAATGGTGTGAATTGAGAACGAGACCATAAGTACCCCGACAGGATAAAAATATATACCGCCACAACCACAGCGCCAAGACGATGAACCATTTGAATCGTCACACGAGCAGTAGAGTCTAATACCCCCCCTTGATAATTCGCCCCCACTGGTGAAAACAAATGAAATCCTTCTGAAAAATCAAGCAATGGAAGCCATTGACCATTGCATTGTGGAAAACCAACACAAGCGATACCGGCATAGTTTGAGCTCACCCAACCGCCCAATGCAATCTGACACAATACCAGCATGAGACCTAACGTAATCCAGAAACGCCAAGATGGTGAAGATACTGGTTTTGGGGTGACGGAGCTTAATTGCAGTCGGAAATAACAGAGACTTGAAAAAATGAAAATCCCTCCCAATAAATGCCCCATTACAACAACGGGCAATAACTTCAATGTGACCGTCCACATACCCAGCAGTGCTTGAAAAACGATTAAAAACACGACCATCACCGGCACGCGCCATGAAACGCCCTGATTCGTTCGTCGAAGTCGATACACGCACACATTGATCCATGCGATCAACAAGACTAATGTGCCCGCTGCATAGCGATGAGCCATTTCAGTCCAGGCTTTTCTCGACTCAATAGGAACATCCGGAAATCGAGCTTGGGCATCAGACCACTCACCGTGCAATGAAGAAACGACCATTCGGCCATAACACCCTGGCCAGTCAGGACAACCTAAGCCGGCGTTGGTTAAACGCGTGTACGCACCAAGCATCACTACAAAAAGCGATATAACAACCGCGAGCGTAACCAAGCGGCGTAATAATTTTAAAGATAGCATCCTATTTACTCTTAGTTTGTGTTGTGGTCAGCAACTGTTTAAGATCGGAATAGACATCATCCGATTTGACTGCCGCAGGGTAGGACAGCACTAAAAATCCTTCCGGATTAGCAATAAAAATTCTCATCTCGTGCGAAGATGCAAGCCGATCGGTCTCTTCAATATCGGATAAAAACACGACATTCACATGATGGCTATCTAGGGTTTCCTGAAGTTGATGCTCAAGAGGATGAGCCGATCTCCCTAACAGCAGTGTTTGATCAACGTCATAATAACGTCGCCCCAAGGCTAGACGAACCCGAGCTAATTTATCCACCTTCTGTATACATGCATCGCCACAATCATCGGGACTCCATAACAATAAATGCCACTTATGGGTGGATTTAATGAGTGAAGGAATAGATCGTGGTGGATCAACAAATTGACCTCGATTTGTTGCATGCCCACTGAGCCACTGCGGATGTTTATAAAAATACAATGCCGCCAATCCAGGGGCAAAAAATACAAGCGCTAATAAAAGCAGGACAAACGAATTACGCGACATAAGATTCATTTTTTTTCTTAATACTCAAAAAAAGATATAACAACACAACCACCAGCGCCATTGCAAACCACTGCACCGCATAGGCCACATGACGATCAGGGGACATCGCAACCACAGGCCACTCACGTACAAAACCATCCGGTGTTTCTGGATGCATGCGAATGATAAACGGATAGACTGATTTATGCAAAAATTGACTGAGGATTTGCGCATCGATTAATTCAACCACCGCCAAATTCGTTTTCTTTTTATCAAAAATATTGCCTAATGACCAGTGGTTTTGCGGCGGGTAATACACGCTCCCCTCTATTTCAACGACAGCCGAAGGGATAGTAATGCTCGGAACGTCGTCTCGATTAGCGCTCCCCCGCACCCATCCTCTATCAACCAAAATCACATCGCCTTTATCCAGTATCAGCGGCGACAGCACATTATAACCAAATTGATGTTGATAATGTTGATTATCTAATAAAAGCGTTATCGGTGAAAAATGCCCTCTCACATGGATGGGTTGATATTGCAACGGAAGCGCCTTGCCTGAGTGCCAATCAATCGGAATTTCGGTGGTACGCTGATGTTGCGTTGCCAACATTTGTTTTTTTTCATCGGCTCGCGCTAACTGCCAAATCCCTAGCCAGCTAAAAAACATGCAAAAAAGCAACGCCAATATCCCAAATCGCCAATTAGCACTGACATTAGATTGAAAACGAGTTAAACTTATCATTTCTTTGGGCCCCTAAAGCCAGACTGACGAAAAGTAAATAGGTAAGGAGTATACCAAAATGTTTGCAAAAGCGATCATCATCATGGTGATGATACTCATTGTAACAGCACTTATTAGTGGTTTATTTTTTCTGGTGCGTGATGAAGGAAAAACCAAACGTCCTGCAAAAGCATTAAGTTGGCGTATTGGATTGTCATTAGCCTTGTTTTTCTTTCTTTTTTTAGCGTTTCGTTTGAACTGGATTACACCTCATGGACTTTAAAACAGCATTATGCTACGGCCTCTTATTACTTGGATCAAACTGCGCCACAGCGGATACGATTGATCACTACATGAATATTGCCAATAACATTCCACAAATGGAAATGAAGGCCGATGAACAGTCTCAAGCGTGGGCTCGATCGGCACGCACGGTGCTGACATTAGCCTGCGACGGCATTGTTGATTCATTGATTCTTGCAAATGAAAATGCAAAACAGCAGGGGCAACCTTTATTTTGTCTCGCATCAGGATCGTCAGTCAGTCCAGAGATGTTAAACGACATGATTCAGCAAACCTATCGAAGTCTTGGAACCTCGCAAACAGAAAAAGACAAAATGACGGTTTCACAAATAGCCTTGATCGGGATGCAAAAACAGTATCCATGCTCTGCGGCCGCAGCATCAACACCGGCAGCACCACAAACCGCAGCCCAAACAGCCAATTGGGGCAATCATTAAGCACCTCAGGTGCCTTGGTACCCCGCAACGTCAAATAACTTATTCAAAATCCCCTCATCCGCCCTACGGGCACCTTCTCCCCATGTCTGGGGAGAAGGTAAAATTGAAGGACGTTATTTAGAAGATTGCCCTGAAAACTCTTCATAAGCTTCAACGGCTTCAGCGGCATACATCAATGATGGTCCACCGCCCATGTAAATAGCCATGCCTAAAACTTCCATAAGCTCTTCACGGCTAGCCTGTAATTTGACCAGTGCTTGGGAATGGAAACCAATGCAACCGGGGCAATGATTCGCTACTGCAAGTGCCATTGCAATCAATTCTTTGGTCTTTTTATCCAAAACACCCTCTTTCGTTGCGGCTTGAGAAAGAGCGATGAATCCCTTCATGACATCCGGAATTTCTTTAGTCATTTTTGCGACTTGTCCCTGAATGCCTTTGGTTATTTGGTTAAATTTATCTGGCATTATTTCAACCTCCCTTACGTACAACGTGTTATCAAACCGTTTAAAGCAGCATATACCGCTTGTGTACGAACTGCAAAACGATCACCTTTAAAACAATAGGATATAGCCTCCGTGAGACCACCACGTAATGACCATGCGAACCAAACCAACCCCACTGGTTTTTCAACACTCCCGCCACCTGGGCCAGCCACACCGCTTATCGCACATGTAATATCAGCAGAACTTCGCGCTAATGCACCCTCTGCCATCGATCGAACGGTTGACTCACTCACAGCGCCATGCAATGTTAACATCTCATCCGAAACGCCCAGCATGTCTATTTTAGACTGATTGGTATACGTAATAAATCCTCGTTCAAACCACCGAGAACTGCCGGCAACATCGGTCATTGCAGCCGATAACCGTCCACCAGTACATGATTCAGCCACCGCACAATGCCACTGTCGAGCAAGCAAACACTCACCCAACTCCCGTGCTAAAGTGAGTTCACTGCGATCCGACGGCATGATCTTAAAAGATTTCATTCAAAAAATTTTTCATTGATCGAAGTGCACGATGTTCAGCTAATGGATTATAGATCGTCCCCATTGCGGCGCCATTTTCCAGAGGATTAGTGAAAGCATGTTTCGTATGTCCATACATATGCATCTGCCAATCGACGCCAGCTTCCGTCATTTCTTTACAGAACGCATTCACATGATCCGGTGTGACCATTGGATCATCATAGCCGTGTAGGGCTAATATTTTCGCTTTTATCGGTTGATTGGCTAAATCGGCCGGCTTGTCTAACAAACCATGAAAACTAACGACGCCACAAATATCTGCACCACTACGTGCCAAATCTAATGCACATAAACCACCAAAACAAAACCCAATGACGGCCACTCGTTTTGCATCAACCTGATCGAATGCTACAAGTGTCTCCAAAGCGATACGAAGACGTTCACGCAAAAATTGTCGATCATACGCCACTGATTGCATGAGAGCTGTTTTTTCATCAGCCGTTTCGCCGACGCGGGCATCGCCATACATATCCACTGCAAAACCAACATACCCTAAACTCGCCAGTAAGTCCGCTTTTTTGCAGGCAAATTCATTTCGACCAGTCCAGTCATGAATCACTAGGACAGCCGGTCGGCGTTGTTGATGACTCTCGTCGTAAGCAACATAGCCCTCTAACGATTGCTTTCCATGAAAATAGTGATGTTTTGATTGATGTAATAATGTCATTTTAGATCCCTTAAACTTTTTCCAGGTTCAAACACTCGCCAACAATCGCTTTGCTTTAAGCTCACTCGGCGATTGCCATTCACCCAAACCAATAAAACAGTTATCTTGATTATAGATCCGAATAACCCCGGCTAAGGATACCGCAGGATCAGTCGTAATGATTTGTCCTTGACGAATTTGTTGCGACTGTTCGCGCGTTAGCGAAAAACAAGGTAAATGGTCTATTGCCCTATCCATAGGCAACAGTAAAGCACGGCGTTCATCAAGCGTAAGCCCCGTTAAATCCTCAACCGTCACCATGGCGTCGGAACTAAATCCTGCAGTAAAGAGGCGATGCAGTTGAATGACATGAGCGCCAACCCCTAAACGATCACCAATATCTTCAACTAGGTTACGAATATATGTGCCTTTGCTGCATCGAACCGTCAACTGAAATTCTTTACCGTTAAACGCATCTAACTGCAGATCATAAATCATAATATTACGCGCATTTCGCTCAATTTCAATGCCTTTTCGTGCGTATTTATACAACGGCGTGCCTTGATGCTTCAACGCTGAAAACATAGAAGGAATTTGTTGGATTGATCCAGTAAATTCGGACAGAACTGTGCGCAGTTGGAACTCAGATACGTCCATATTTTCGACGCGGGAAATAACG
Source organism: Legionellaceae bacterium UBA6148 (assembly GCA_002423125.1). Classification (GTDB taxonomy): domain Bacteria; phylum Pseudomonadota; class Gammaproteobacteria; order Legionellales; family Legionellaceae; genus UBA11403. The sequence continues at coordinate 77,219 of DIUW01000045.1, forward strand.
TTACCCATCGCATCAGCCGTATCGGTCTTGATGCCTAACAGGCCCGTTGTTGTATATGATTTATCAGAGTCGAGTAAATATTGAGATACTTTAGTTGCCTCGCCAAAGCAAATCGGCAGCATGCCGGTCGCCATAGGGTCAAGACTACCGGTGTGCCCTGCTTTTTTAGCCCCCAGCAGATGCTTCACGCATTGCAGCACTTTATTAGAAGAAAGACCGCCAGCCTTATTCACCAACAAAATACCGTCAATGTTATCCTTTGGATTGGGCCTATCAGGCGACGTCATCATTTGATTTGCCATCAGAATCTTCATTGAGTTCGGGAGGATTCACATCATCAATTAACCTGCTCAAGCGCTCACCATATTCAATCGACTGATCATAAATAAAGTGAAGTTGAGGAACAGTACGTGTACTAATCGTCCGCGCCAAAGCAGTCCGTAAATAACTCGAGGCAGCATTTAAAATAGCGGTTGTTTGAACAGGATCGCCATTTAACACCGTAAAATAAACCTTAGCATGACCCAAATCTTTGGTGACTTGAACGGCCGATATCGTCAAAAAATTGGGAAGACGCGGATCTTTTATTTCAAGTCGTATAATCTGAGCCAGCTTGCGTTGCATCATCTCAGCAATGCGATCTGTTCGTGAATAAGCGCTACTCATAACTCTCGCTTAATTTCAATGGTTTCAAAAACTTCGATCAAGTCACCGGGCTTAATGTCGTTGTAATTTTTAACACCAACACCACACTCGATACCTTGACGAACTTCAATCACATCGTCTTTAAAACGGCGTAAGGATTCAAGCGTTCCCTCATAAATCACCACGTTATTACGTAACACACGTATGGGATTGTTTCGTTTCACAGATCCTTCAATAACCATACAGCCCGCAATAGCACCTAATTTCGGTGATTTGAATACGTCTCGCACTTCCGCAATACCGACAATTTCCTCTTTAAATTGAGGTGCCAACATTCCCGATAGAGCACTTTTCACTTGATCAACAATATCGTAAATCACACTATAGTAATGCAATGAAACAGACTCTTGTTCTGTAAGACGCTTAGCACCCGAATCAGCACGTACGTTAAACCCAATCAACAAGGCATTTGACGCAATAGCCAAATGCACATCGGACTCGGTAATCCCACCGACACCACTTGCAATCACTTTCACATTGATTTCATCGTTGGATAATTTGACCATTGCATCAGAAATGGCTTCGACCGATCCTTGCATGTCCGCTTTAATAACAAGATTCAATGTTTTTAAGTTGGCAACGGTCATATTTTCAACAATACCCTCAATCGAGGATTTTTGTCGGCGTGCCAATTTAACATCTCTAAATTTACCTTGTCGGAATAAAGCAACTTCACGTGCTTTTTTCTCATCCGGCACGACAAGCGCGTCATCACCTGCATGAGGTGGAGCGGATAATCCAATCACCTCAACCGGCATCGATGGTCCGGCTGAATCAACGAAACTGCCATTGTCACCGACCAGTGCACGAATTCGCCCATATTGTAATCCGGCAAGTAATATATCACCTTTTCTCAAAGTACCTGATTGAACTAGAATAGTCGCAACGGGTCCACGACCTTTATCAAGCCGTGACTCAATGACAACCCCTTTTCCAGCTCCATCAGTATGGGCAGTCAATTCTAAAACTTCTGCTTGTAACAGAATAGCATCGAGCAAAGTATCGATTCCATCACCTGTTTTGGCCGAAATATTGACAAACATGGTGTCTCCACCCCAGGGCTCTGGGATCACTTCATGAACAGTTAACTCGTTCATGACTCGATCAGGATCGGCCCCTGGTTTATCCATTTTATTCACAGCAACAATCATAGGCACTTTAGCCGCTTTCGCATGCTGAATCGCCTCAATCGTTTGAGGCATTACCCCATCATCAGCAGCAACGATCAATATAACAATATCAGTCGCTTGAGCACCACGAGCACGCATAGCGGTAAACGCGGCATGCCCAGGCGTATCCAAAAATGTAATTTGGCCTTTAGGAGTCGTGACATGGTATGCGCCAATATGCTGGGTAATACCACCCGCCTCTCCAGAAGCGACCTTCGTGCGTCGAATGTAATCAAGAAGTGATGTTTTACCATGGTCCACATGACCCATGATCGTAACGACTGGGGCACGAGATTGAATATTGCTACCTTCAGTTATGGATTGTCCAAGCGTTTGCTCAATGGCATCGTCTTTTACCGGACGAGCAATATGTCCCATCTCTTCAACGACAATAATGGCAGTTTCTTGATCAATGACCTGATTTATCGTTGCCATTGCACCAAGCCCCATCATGACTTTAATTACTTCAGCAACTTTGACCGACATACAATCAGCAAGTCCTGCCACAGTAACCGTTTCAGGAATGAGCACTTCTCGAATAACCGGCGCTGTAGGCCGAGCAAATCCATGAGTGAGTGACTCTTCAGCTTCACGATATTTGTCCGATTTCTCAGATGACTTACGTTTTTTTCCACGTCGCTTATGGTCATGCTCATCATCACCACTAGGGGTGTAAACTGGCTGATTCTTAACGCGTTTTTTGCCTTTCTTTAAATCAGACTTCCCTTCGCCTTCAGGATCATTTTGTTTTACTACACTTTTTTTCTTACCATATTTATCAGTATCACTTTTTTCAACGGGTCGCGGTGAGGGTGAAGCAACGCCAGATGCAATAGAAGTATCAACCAATTCAGGTTGATTATCCACAGGTAGTGGAGGGGTGCTCTCTGCAACAGCATCAAGCTCAACAGTGACCTCGCCGGATTCAGGCTGATGATCATCAACCACCGTATCGCCGGGTGACGTCATTAACTCTGGCGCAACCACGGATTCAACTTCGTTGAAGTCCTCAGCAGCACTGTTAACCTCATCAGGTAATACTTCTTGTTCCTGAGGGAGCGTTTGTTTAACAAAAACTCTTTTTTTGCGCACTTCAATATTGACTGTTTTACCACTGTGAGAATCATGCCCAAGGGTAACTTGAGAGACACTTTTGCGCTGAAGTGTAATCCTTCCTGGCGCTTGCTGTGCTTCCTTATTACCACCTGTTTTCAGATAATTCAACAAAAGTCGCTTTTGATCTTCATTAACCGTTTGCGTTTCATCTGAAATTGATAAACCAGCATCTTGCAACTGAGTCAATAGGCGCTCAACAGGGATACCAACGACGTGAGCCAACTGTTTAACCGTCACATCCACCATAATTTATTCCTCTTTCAACCGTATTTTAGCCGGCTCTACTGTCATCGATACCGAAATTGAGATATCGCGATATTGGCCAAAGACATTATTCACCATCTGTTGCGAACCAAGGTTCGCGCGCTTTCATAATCAAGGCGCCTGCTTTTTCTTTGGTCATTCCTGTGAGTTCAAGTAACTCATCAACTGAACTTTCAGCTAACTCTTCCATCGTCGTAACACCAATAGAAACCAGCTGATTGGCCAAATCATCAGTCATTCCTTCCATACCGATTAAACTTTCATCAGCGTTACCACCTGACGATAAAGCCTGTGTCAGCAAGGTATCATTTGCACGATTTCGTAATTCATCAACAATCGCTTCGTCAAATGCATCAATCTCCAAAAGTTCTGATTTTGGAACATACGCAACTTCCTCGATTGACGAAAATCCACTTGCAACGAGCATTTGAGCAATTTCTTCATCAACTCCCAAAGCCGATACAAAAAGTCCGGTGGTTTTTGACGACTCTTCTTTACTCTTGTTTTCAAATTCTTCAACAGTCATCACATTCAAAGTCCAGCCCGTTAATTGGCTGGCAAGTCGAACGTTTTGTCCATTACGACCAATTGCTTGGGAAAGTTGTTCTTTACTAACGGCTAAATCCATCGTTCGTGAATCTTCATCAACGACGATAGACGTAATATCAGCGGGAGCCATCGCATTGATAACCAACTGTGCAGGATTATCATCCCATAGAACGATGTCAACTCGCTCGCCCCCTAATTCACTTGACACGGCCTGCACACGAGCACCGCGCATTCCAACACACGCCCCAACAGGATCAATTCGACCATCATTCGTTTTTACTGCAATTTTAGCGCGGTTTCCAGGTTCACGAGCCGCCGCTTTAATTTGAATAATATTTTCTCCGATTTCAGGCACTTCAATTCGGAATAATTCAATCAGCATTTCATTACGCGACCGACTGACTAATAATTGTGGTCCTCTGGATTGACTGACGATTTCATATAAATAAGCTCGTACACGATCATTGGTGCGAAACATTTCTTGTGGAAGCATTTCAGTGCGTGGCATAAATGCCTCTGCTTTTCCACCCAGATCAATAATAATATTGTCGCGGGTCACTTTTTTGACCGTTCCATAAATGAGCTGACCTAATTTTTGTTTGTATTGTTCAACAACCAAATCACGCTCAGCTTCACGTACTTTTTGCATAATAACTTGACGCGCACTCTGTGCTGAAATACGTCCAAACTCAACCGATGGTATGAGCTCTTCAATTCGACCGCCAATGGCCACATTTGGCAAACGCGTTTGGGCTTCAGCCAACGTTAATTCATGCTCAGGGAACTCGAGTAATTCGTCTTCTACCACATCCCAATAACGATAGGTCTCATACTCTCCTGTCCGCGGATCAAGTGCTACGCGAATGCCGAATTCGACTCCGGTTAGCTTACGTGTTGCTGATTCCAATGCAGCCTGGATAGCCTCTAGAACCACTTGCTTGCTTACACCTTTTTCATTCGATAACGCTTCAGCAACTAATAACAATTCTTTGCTCATGGGCCTGTCCTCACTCAACTGTCAAATTTGCTTTCACTATATTGGATATAGGAAAATGTTGCTCTACGTCGCCGATATTCAGAACCAACTCTGTCTCGCTAACGGATACGATAGTACCTTCATATTTTCGCTTATTTTCAACTGGCCGATATAACTTAACCTGTACTGCTTGCCCTATATAACGCTGGTATTGCCAAATATGGAATATTGGGCGAGGGATTCCAGGAGATGAGATCTCTAAAGAATAATGGCCTGGGATTGGATCTTCAACATCGAGCAATGCATTCACTTCGCCACTAACGTGTTGACAGTCTTCAATGCCAATACCATCAATTTTATCGATATATATTCTTAATACAGAGTGCTTCCCTTGAGCTAAATATTCGCAACCCCAGAGCTCATAACCCATACCTTGTATGAGGGGGCCTAACAACTGTTCAAGTTTATTCTCTAACATGGATGACCTATCTTTTGTTATGCTTGAGTCCGACACATAATAAAAAACCCCATAAATGGGGTTCTAAAAAAGTGGTTGCGGGGGCAGGATTTGAACCTACGACCTTCGGGTTATGAGCCCGACGAGCTACCAGACTGCTCCACCCCGCGTCGACTGAATTGCATTATACGAGGCTCTCTCATAAGAATCAAGAGATTATTAAAAATAAATTAGTTTTCACGACTCCCAACATACTTATCATCAAAATAGCGACGTAATTTGGTGCGCAATGTACCACGACTCACTCCGAGTATGGCTGCAGCGCGAGACTGGTTGTATTTACAATGCTCCATAACAGCACGAAACAACGGTGTTTCAATTTCTTCAAGAACAAATGTATATAGATCAACTGGATCCGCATCTTTAAGCTCAGCAAAATATTTTTGAACGGACTGGGTAACACTTACGGTAAGTGAATTGAATTTTTCTTTAGTTTCGTTACTGATATCTGACATTGTATACTCCTTCCTTCTTAGAAAAAGTGGGATCAAACCTGATGCAGGCTAGGCAAGAAAGCGCAGATAGACTTCGCGCGGTCAGACCTGAACTTGATGACATCATATCAATTTGAACTCACAAAAAAACGTAATCACTCCGACAAGGATATACTCACAGACTCGTGGCTATACCCATCGGAAGTGATTACAAAAAATAGTATTTAACTTCACCTGTAACTGTAACTGCCCACCAGTCATCCTTATCTCGCGAGGGTTCTCCTGAAGCTATACTGCATTTTGGAGACCCCTCAGAAGATCGGACGACAGAGGGGTGAACAGTTATTTTTTAAAATTTAAAGGTCGCTGGATCAAAGGGGTGACCGTTTAATGTCAACTTTCCTTGGGCTAGATGAAACTCAAGTAAGATGTTTTGACCGTCCTGAACCAACACCTTGGCTTCAACTAAGGCTGTCAATTTTTTATCTGCCTCAGCTGTGGCCTGTTGTACTACAGCATCCTGATTGACAGCATCTGGGGCTGCTGGAGTTGCCACTGCTGCCGTCGCAGTAGCTTTGACTTCGGGCATAGATTTGTCATCGTTCATTTGAGCCATCACCGCACTTTGCAAGGACGCCTGTGCAGTCGCTTTTTGCTTTAGAGATTCAATAAACGCTCTCTTAACAATTGCAGCTGGAACTTGAAACTTACCATCGCCTTCAATTTTTTGCATAATTTGAAATGGATTTACGGCGTCTGTTTTTGGCAGTGCAATCGTAAAATGTCCATCAATGTCACCATCTGGAACAGTCAGTTTCAGTGTTGAAATTTCAAACCTGGGCCCCTGAGCAAGTAGTTTAGGAATCTCTGGCAACATCGCAAACATGGTTTGCTGACGCTCAGCACCTGACGTACGTTGCATCTTATTCACTTGCGTATTTAATCGAGCAAGTACTTTAGCATCGATATTTTTAATGGATATCTCAAGCAGTCCTGGCCCGTATGTCTTATCATTTGCAACAACTTTATCCAATGACATTTTAGAAGTTGATTCAAACAAACCATTCTCTACGCCATTTTCGGTACGCGCTTTCAATTGCGTCACGGCAAATAACGGATGATCTTCTTGAGTAACCACTAACGAGGGGATAGACACGCCAGCTTGGCCAAGATACAAGTTATCTTCTGTTTTATGAAGTGAGTAGTCGCTCGTCACTTTCCCTAAAACACCTTTGATTTTATCTTTTATGATGTTGATGCCATCAAGAGTAATGTCACCTGAAATCTTTTTCAAATCAGAGGAAACATTGATATCACCCACCATCCCTAACCACTCCAGTTCATCCTTACTTTCTTTCGCCAGCAATTTGAAAGCAGGGACTTCAACCTGAAACCGGCTCTTATTGGTGTAATCAACAAACACACTTAATTTAAGTTTAGGGGATGTTGATTCTGCAGAAAGATACGGTGATAATTTTTCAACAAGTTCTTTAGGCAGATTGAGGTCACTTTCAGCGTATCCTAGCCCAAACGAAACATGCGATCCCGTGTAAATAACCGGACCGTGATAGATCGTAACGGGAACATTCATCGTATAATCTTGAGCAGGAGTCGTATCAGACTTCCCTTCTTTATTCGTCTCAACTTGCTCAGGAACATGAATCAAAACATCGATAACCGCAGAAGAGTGAAACCAATGGCGAGTATATTGTGCAATCTTAACTGTTAGGGCAGTCGATTGATTAACAACTTCAATATTTCGCTTGAGTGTCTTTTCAGTGACAACCCCCATCCCGTAATAACTACCTAGGATTAGTACGACTAGTATAATCACTAATCCTGCAATTTTCTTCATATGCGTCTCCATGTTTAGTCAATAATAATTTTTCAGTTCTCACTCGCCTACCAAGAAAAACAGAGGTGGCCATTAAAACACGAGCCATGCAGGTCTTGCAAAGACATTAGCACTACTTCTTGAAATAATCCAACTCCGAGTACCCTATTCTTCTTTTACAATAGCACCTCAGGTACCTCGGTACCCCGCAACATGAAATAACTTATTCAAAATCCCCTCATCCGCCCTACGGGTACCTTCTCCCCATGTCTGGGGAGAAGGGGAAATTGAAGGACGTTATTTGGAAGGCTTACAATACGTTTCTTTAACGGTATAAGCCAAGACCAGTGCAATCAAAGAACACAATGGCAAAACGCATAATCCCGCTTGAAAATCGGGCAAAAGCAATTCTTCAACGTTATAACTACGGACACCGGCGACCATCCCCACCAAAAACCCTACAATGGGTTGCAATGAAGCACCGACAAAAATAGAAGCCATGTTGGTAAATGCGATGGACGTACCAATAACATTGCGCGCCTGAATCTCTGTTGAGACAGCATAGGCAATAGCGACGCCTGTATTAGTAAAACCAAAAGCAAATAACAGACCGTAAGCCATGGATTGATCGATTTCAGGGTAAAATACAATAAAGCTGGTCAGTATAATACCGATCCCAGCAGAAGCAATCATCAGCGGTTTTCGACGCCCCATTTTATCAGACAACCAGCCGGTTAATGGCCCACCAATGCCCCAGCCGATAAAAATTAATCCTGTTGCAAAAGCTGCCGAATGAGCTGAGAGGCCTCGACCATACTGTAAATAAGCCGGTCCAAACGATTCACCAATGACCGCCGTTGGGGCAAACAAAAATCCAGCATACAGAGCGTTCATCCATGTTTGTCGACACGACAGCGTGATTCTCAAACTTTCAATAAGTCCTAGTTTTCGCTCATGTTTAAGATCATACGCTGCTGATCCCTTTGGATCATCTCTTATAAATCGATACAACAAAACCGCAAGCGCTACAAACAGACCAGCAACAATCAGCATGGTATGACGCCATTCAACAGCAGCGACTAAAAACGATACCGGTGCTTCACCAGCAGATGCACCTAACATTCCTAATGCTTGAGTAAGACCCGCTAACAAACCAAGCATCGCAGGCGGAAACCATGCCGTTGCAAGTCGCAATGTGCTAATAAATGCAAACGCCGCACTAAAACCAATGAGCATACGACCCACTGATGCGGTCATCAGATTACCTGCTAATCCAAATACGCAGCATCCAAAAGCAGTAATCAACGCCATAATCGTAAGCAATTTCCGAATGCTCACTCTATCAACGGCCAAACCTACAGGCATTTGCATGACAATGTATGGAATATAAAACGATGCCGTCAAAATACCAAAACCGGCTTCACTAATACCAAAATCATGTTGCAACGAACGGTGCATTACACCTGGGGCAACTCGAGCCAGGTAATCCGAAAAATAAAATGATGCTGACAAACCCCATATAAGCCAGGCATAACCCATACGAGATTTCTTCGCGACTTTTTCTGTTTGAGATACAGCCATTATATTTAAATTCCTCAACGAAATAATTACTATTGAACAGTATAGATTGACTGTTTTTTTGTTTGACTGCAAGATATTGCTTATATTTTTTTAATCTTTATTAAGTATAATGACTATGAACGCACTCGAAACTGCTGTAAAAAATGCCATTGATGCACATGGCGCCAAGAACGAAAGCAACAAAGCTTACTTAGAATTTATGAAAGCTAATTTTATTATCCCCATTGAAAATGACTTAAAAGACAACGAGCCAGTGGTTCTTTATTTACATGAAAACGAAGAAACCTATCTCCCTGTATTTAGCAGCATGGAGTATTTTGACTCATGGGCACATGATATTCGCGAGAACATTCAGCTCTTAAAACTTTCTGGTGTTGATTTATTAAAAGGCATCGGCGATAACGTCACCGTGTCCTTAAACCCAGGAAGCGAGATATATAAAGCCTTTAATCCTGCTGAGTTAGCAAGATTAAAAGGAATGGTATTGAAATTATTTAAATAATCTTCCGGTCTCTCATATTTTCAAAATTTAAAAGGCGTTACATGAAAGCAAATCCATATCAACAAGCGACATTTTTAAAAAGTGCCGCAAAAGTAAGCCAGCTACCCGAGGATACCGGCATTGAAATCGCGTTTGCCGGACGTTCAAATGCGGGGAAATCAAGCGCGTTAAATTGCTTGACGGGCATCCGACAACTTGCTCGAGCCAGTAAAACACCAGGGCGTACACAACTGATTAATTTATTCACCCTAGAAGATGAACATCATCGCCTCGTTGACCTCCCTGGCTACGGATATGCTAAAGTTGCCCTGCATATTAAACAGGATTGGCAGAAAAATTTAGCCCATTACCTCGATGTCCGGCAAAGTTTAAAAGGGTTGATTCTCTTGATGGATATCCGCCACCCCTTAAAGGATCTCGACCAAATGATGATCGATTGGTCAACTGATAGGGATTTGCCCGTGCATATTCTGTTAACGAAGTCCGACAAAGTCAGTCGAGGGGAAGCACAAAGCACCGTTCTTCTAGTTCGAAAACACTACGAATTGCAGAAAGATTTAATATCCATCCAACCCTTTTCTTCATTGAAAAAACAAGGTGTCGATGAACTCATTCAGGTACTTAATGGCTGGTTTGAGCGATAGCATTAACGCCATTTTCAACTTTCGTGCCAGATGACTTTGACCGCATGGAAAGTAGTGATCCCATCGTTGCTCAATATCCAGGTTCAATACATTACGTGTAGGGGTTTGAAGTCCAATGGTACGAAAGGGAATAAGGCGTTGATACTTCCTATAAACTCAATTCCGTAATTTTCGACTGTCGTCCCGGACATTAAGCGCGACTAAAGCTCGCAGGCTCGCCAAGTCGCACTAAACAGAAGAAAAAATGCTCCTGCTTCAAAATCCTGCATTACTTGAAATATCACTAAAGCGACTTGATGATAGCGCACGTTTTGGCGCCATTGTGAAAAAAGATAACTCAGCGACAGCAGTTTTAATTGATGCAATAAGGCACCCAAAGTCACTACAATTGATTTTAGAGTCGATTTCTAACGAGGAGAAACGCCTATCAGCAGCCCTCACCATACTAAACAACAAGTAACCCCTCACACCATTGAGCCGTACGTTAATGGAAACACTTTTAGAAGTATTTTCTGAGGAAAATCGAGTTATTTTTATGATGGCGTTTTTTAACATCAAGAAAATAGAACTTACCGAAAAAAAAGACATGCTAATCAACTTAATGCTGGTCAAACCAGGCCGTTCACAACTAATTCTGATGGCGATTGACCGTCTTCCTAAAGAAATGAAGGCGGAGTTCGGTGCTCTAGCATACTTAGGACCCAGGACATGTATGCTGCAATAAGGCATCCTGAATCACTAAAAATAATTTTAGAGTCTCTCTCTGATAATGAAAAACGCCTGCTAGTCATTAGCGAAAAAAATAACCATGGCCAAACAGCTTGGTCTGATGCGGATCAGAAAACAGGATTACAGGAAGTAATTTTAACGCCATTTCCTGATTACGGGCTCGAAGGCGAGCAGAGGACCTTATCGAACTTAGAGCATATGATACAACTATCTAAAAATGGAGGCTATTAATAATCAACTAGCTCCCCTAACGGCTGTCTGTCTTCAACCTAGTATGAATTGAAAAGCTGGATAATGGCTGAGAAATCTCGGTTGGCGTTGCCTGCATCATAAAACTGTTGGTATAGATCCTTTGCGTGATTTGCCATCGGTAATGCTTTTCCTGATTCTTCGGCGACGTGCTGACTTAAACAGAGATCTTTCAGCATCATTGCTACCGTAAACCCGGGTTCGTAATTGCGATTTGCTGGCACATTCTCAAGAACACCAGGAACGGGGACGTAATGATCCGTTACCCAGCAGTGTCCGGAGGCATTTGTCAGCACCTCATGTAATTTCTGTGGTGTTAAGCCTAAGGTTTCGGCTAATACAAATGCTTCCGAAACGGCAATCATTGAAATACCCAAAATCATATTATTACAAATTTTCGCCGCCTGCCCAGCACCTGCGGCACCGGCGTGAATTATTTTTTTCCCCATGACCGATAAAATAGGACTCGCAACATGAATGGCGTCCTCCGCCCCTCCGACCATAAACGTAAGTGTTGCTGCAGCTGCGCCAGCAACGCCGCCGGAAACCGGGGCATCAACCGCCAATAAGCCATGCGCTTCGGCCTCAAGGTGTAATGTGCGTGCACTAGCAACATCAATCGTCGAGCAATCCATCCATAAAGAACCTTTCTGCATGACCGACAACAACCCTGATTCACCCAAAGCAACTTGCTGAACTTGTTGACCGGTTTGTAACATGGTAATGACAATGTCTTGGTTACGTGCAGCATCTAGAATAGTCTGAGCGGCAACACCCCCTAGACTAACGAATTGCGCTAAAGGTGCTGATTGTAAATCATACCCCGTGACACAGTGCCCCGCCTTGATTAAATTCGCAGCCATGGGCAATCCCATGTGGCCTAAGCCAATAAATCCGATACGAGCCATATTGATATCCTCCTCATGTCCTTTTTCTTAAGTGTGTTCCTCAGGATGAATGTGTTGGCATTGAAAATCCAGACTCACCAAATTCCGTCACGGGCCACTTACTGGTTATGGTTTTGGATTTTGTATAAAACCGAATACTATCGATACCATGCATGCCAATATCACCAAATGCTGAACGCTTCCAACCGCCAAAAGGATGGCTTGCGATGGGCACAGGGATTGGAATATTAATACCGACCATACCGACTTGCACTCGTTGTGCATATTCACGCGCAGCAAATCCATCTCGAGTAAAAATGGCCGTGCCATTACCATATTGATGACGATTCACAAATTCGATTGCTTCATCAAAAGTTGGCACTCGCACAACAACCAGTACCGGGCCAAATACTTCTTGTTGATAAATGGACATGTCATCCGTTACGTTATCAAATAAGCACGGCCCTACAAAATAACCATTCGGATAGTTTGGGTGGCTGTAATCACGTCCATCAATAACCAATCGAGCCCCCTCAGTCACTCCTTTGTCAACCGCTTGTAGCACACGAGATCGATGCACTTGACTAACGAGAGGGCCCATATCCGTGCCATTGACATCACCTGCATTAATTTTAATATTGCTCACCAACGGAATGAGTTTTTCTATCAATTGATCGGCCGTTCCCGCGCCAACGGCAACAACGACAGAGATGGCCATACAGCGCTCGCCTGCAGCCCCATATCCCGCCCCCACAATCGCTTGTGATGCATAATCCATATCAGCATCGGGCATCAGTACGCAGTGATTTTTAGCACCCCCAAACGTATGCGATCGTTTTCCATGCGCCGTCGCCGTTTTATAAATATGCTCTGCCACAGGGGTTGAAGCAACCGCCGTACACGTCATGATATCGGGGTGCGTCAAGAAATAGTCAACCGTAGATTTATCACCCTGAATGCAATTCACAACACCTGCAGGAAGACCCGCTTCAGTTAATAATTCCATCACACGAACAGGCGCGGAGGGGGCTTGTTCAGATGGTTTTAAAATAAACGTATTCCCAGCTGCAATGGCAGGAATCATCATCCATACGGGCACCATAATGGGAAAATTAAATGGCGATACACCAAAACACACGCCCAGTGGCTGACGGATGGTGTAACAATCCACTTGATTGGTGACATCCATTGAGACGGTTCCCTGCAATTGCGTCACAAGCCCGCAATGTAGCTCCACCAGCTCAATTGCACGCGCGACAGAGCCTTTTGCATCATCAATCGTTTTACCATGTTCACGAGTCACCATTCGCGCCAAATCAACGTGATGCTTTGCTAATAATTCACGAAATTTAAATAAAACCTGCGCGCGCTTACTCGGAGGTGTTGCTGACCAAGACACCCAGGCTTCTTTTGCTGCCTGAATGGCTTGTTCACATGATGCCTGGCTTGCAATGTTGATGCTGCCAATACGCTCACCCAACGCAGGATTATAAATAGGTCGTTCAGATCCGCCTGTCTCTTGCACTGCGCGGCCACCGATGTAATGAGGGACTGTATAAATCATGATGAAACTCCTTTTTCATGTTGGGTTCGTATACTACAGAAACAGCAACTGATCCAAGCCATAACATAGCGCCTTCATCTCCAGAACACGTTGACACGCCAAAATCACACCGGGCATAAACGATGCGCGATCAATGCTATCGTGAGTAATGGTGAGTGTCTCACCCGTATTACCAAACACGACCTGCTGACGCGCCATCACTCCGGGCAACCGTAGCGAATGAATATTGACCTGATGATATGACGCTCCACGCGAACCAGGAATTAACTCTTTGATCGGCAATTCATTTTTTTTAGCCTGTCGCGCACCAGCGATCATTTCTGCAGTCTTTAATGCAGTCCCGGATGGTGCATCTAATTTTTGCTGGTGGTGTGCTTCAATGATTTCAACTTCAGGAAAAAAAGCGGCCGCCTCTGCAGCAAAACGCATCATCAAGCACGCTGCAATTGAAAAATTAGGCGCGATAATGCCGCCTAGACGTTTTTCATCACACAGGCGAGTTAAATGTTTAATATTGTCATCAAGCAATCCCGTACCGCCAATAACAGGATGGGCACCACTATTGATAATCGCAAGACTGTTCTCATAGACACAATCTGCGCGCGTTAACTCAACAACAATTTTAGCGTTCGTATCTGCAATCGCTTGTGTTAACGAGTCATCTCTCCCAAGTGCGGCAACTAACTGAAACTCAGGACGCGCCTGAATCGCTTCACACGCCAGAGTCCCCATTTTACCTCGAGCACCATTCACAATCACTCGCGTTGTCATGATCATCTCGCTTTCTTTTTTTTATTTTTGTCTGCTTTCTCACGGACAACACGCAAAGCCCATGTGGCAGCAGGGATCCAACCAATAATCGTGACTTGAAGAATCAAAGCTAAGAACGCCCCTCCCGGATTATCATCCATCAATATAACGACCCAGGGGACAAAAATGGCCAGCATCGATTGAAAAAAATTTTTCATGTAAATACCTCAACGTTATCGTTCATCGCAACCTTTATATATAACATCAATAATTAGCGTTTGCGAATACTATATCCATTGCAATATCACCTTAAAATTGGTATTTTGCATGCTTTAACCTGGAAAAAGCTGTTGAAGGCTACTACGATGGCCTATTGCACTGAAATTTAAGGTTTTCTTGGCAGTTTTTAAGTTCACCGTACGGATGAGTACGCTTTCACTTAAAAACTGCCAAGAAAACCTTAAATTTCAGCACACTAGACCATCTCGCTACGCCTCAAACTGCTTTTTCCAAGTTAAATTTGTCCAACTTAACATCACAGGTTACTTCATGAGCAAACAAAATCTTCATCCATTAACTGAAAAAATTAATAAAAAGCAAAAAGCAATTGCAAAGCAATCCCGCAGTATCGCACTACACTGGCTAGCAAAAACATTCCCCCATGCCTTTGACGATACCGTATCAATACACCCATTAAAATTGGGTATTATGCACGACATCCTGACACATGAAGAAACAAATAAAGCCATTGGAATATCAAAAACAAAACTACGTGAAGCAGTGATTTTATTTACGCGACGAATTGACTATCTCACCTGCCTTAAGGCACGCGAAATGCGGATTGATTTGAATGGAAATCCAACCGTACGAGTGAGCGAAGAAGAGGCTGAACAAGCGGCCGCTAAAATAAAAAAACAGATCGAAAAGAACACAAAATTATCCCGATTAAATTCAGTGTCTCTTGAAACAACTACCGTAAAATCAACACCCCAATCAACCGCTCAATTCACTCTTGACCCAATTCCTTATCCCAATGACATGAACAATGACCGGCGATATGCAATGGCACAACCTGCGACCAAAACAACCCCTGTTATCGTCAAGCATAAAGCAACTAAAGCCTACGACCCCGATGCAGTCGCGCGTCTAAAAGAAAAATTGGGGTTATCACGAAGTAATATGCTGCAAAATTGAGCCATCCTATACCCATTGGAAGTGAAGATACTGGTTTTCCGATGGGTATATAGTTGAATCTACTGCTTTTCTAGGACGGGAATGACTGGCATTCGACCTACCGCGCTCGCTCTTCAAGTATAGCAACTGCGGGCAGTGTTTTGCCTTCTAAATACTGCAGAAATGCACCCCCACCTGTTGAGATATAAGACATTTGATCGGTTAAGTCATATAAGTCAATTGCTGCAAGTGTATCGCCACCACCCGCAATGGAAAATGCATCGTTGTCGGCTATTGCAATTGCTAACGCACGAGTACCGTAAGCAAACTGTGGAAACTCAAACACTCCAACAGGGCCGTTCCAGATAATGGTTCTCGCCTGATCGAGTATATGAATATAGGCAGCAATCGTTTCAGGCCCTATATCCATAATCATGTCATCATTGGCTACGCTTGCTAATGATTTATTATAAGCAGGACAGCTATCGCTAAACGCTTTTCCAACGACAACGTCAGTAGGTAATAACACCTTGCAACCTGTTTCCTTCGCATGTGCGAGAATTGATCGTGCCTCATCCAATAAAGGATGTTCACACAATGAGTTACCAATTTCTCGACCACTTGCCTTTAAAAAAGTATTCGCGATTCCGCCACCAGGGATTAAATAGTCAACTCGCTCAACCATCTGTTGAAGTAGCGACAATTTAGATGATATTTTAGCTCCACCGACTACCGCAACAATTGGTTTTTCAGGATTTCGAAGTACATGTTGAAGCGCCTCAAGTTCACGCACTAATAAGGGGCCTCCGACAGCAATAGGCGCATATTTTGCTACCCCACAAGTCGATGCATGAGCACGATGCGCGGTACCAAAAGCATCCATCACAAAGACATCACACAAAGCGGCCAATTGTTTCGCACGCTCATCATCGTTCGCTTTTTCGCCGACGTTAAAACGCACATTTTCACAAACGATCAATTCCCCTGGCTTTACATCAACGCCATTTAAATAATCCACCACGAATCGTACAGGAAAATCGAGATGTGCCCGTAAATAATCAGCAACAGGCTTTAACGAAAACGCGCTGTCATTCACGCCCTCTTGAGGACGTCCTAAGTGTGACAACACGATCACTGCAGCATTTGACTGCAACGCCGTTCGCAGTGCAGGTAATGCAGCTTGCAACCGTTGGTCACTCGTAATTATGCCGTCTTTAATCGGTACGTTTAAATCTTCACGAATTAAAACCCGCTTACCACTAAGGTCTATATCGCTCATTTTAACAAAATTCATTGTTGTTCCTTAAAGATTCATCATGTATTGAGCAGTATCCAACATACGGTTTGAAAAACCCCACTCATTATCATACCACGCGATCACTTTAACCAACGAACCTAATACTTTGGTTTGTGTGGTATCAAATACAGCCGATGCAGGGTAATGATTAAAATCACAGGACACAAGTGGCTCATCATTCACATGCAAAACGGCGTTTTTTGCCTGATGCATGATGGCATTAATTTCATCCGCTGAAGTCACACGTTTTGACGTAAAGGTCAGGTCAATCACTGAAACATTCATGGTTGGAACTCGTAGTGCAAATCCGTCCAACCGCCCCGCCAGGTCGGGCAGCACCAAGCCCAAAGCACTGGCAGCTCCGGTTTTCGTTGGAATAATGGATTGCGTTGCTGAACGAGCACGATGCAAATCAGAATGTCGTCCGTCCAGTAGCATTTGATCACTGGTGTAAGCATGAACCGTATTAACCAAGCCGTACTCTATGCCAACGGCTTCATGAAGTACTTTCGCGACGGGAGCTAAACAATTAGTCGTGCAAGACGCATTCGAAACAATGTGATGAGACGCGTTCAGTATGGACTGATTGACACCGTACACAATGGTCGCATCTGCATTTTTTCCTGGTGCTGAAATTAAAACTTTTTTCGCCCCCGCTGCAATATGCTGCATTGCTTTATCTCTTTCGGTAAATAGACCGGTGCATTCAAGGACGACGTCAATATCCAGAGCTTTCCATGGTAATTCTGCGGGAGAGCGCTCAGAGGTAATCACGATCGAGTGACCGTCAACGATCAGTTGATTTCCAGACACATCAACTTTGCTCGAAAAACGTCCATGAGTCGAATCATAACGCGTCAAATGTGCCGTCGTATTAATTCCCGATAAATCATTGATCGCCACAACATTAAACTCACCTTGACGATTATTTTCAAAAATAGACCGTAATATACACCGGCCAATGCGGCCATAGCCGTTAATTGCAACACGAATGGTCATGCATGCTCTCCGAATTTCAAAATTGTTGTTACTATTGTTTCAACTGTGATTTCAAAAAAATCATAGACCGCCTGCAATGGTGCCGACGCTCCAAATTGATCAATGCCTATAACGGATCCATCCAAACCAACAAAACGATACCAATATCCCGTGGCGGCCGCTTCAACGGCAACACGATTACGAATATCCGATGGTAAAACGTGCTCTTGATAATCGCTATCTTCTGCAAGAAAACGCTCTGCACAAGGCATCGATACAACACGAACATGTATGCCCTTCTCCTTGACTTCATTTGCCGCGGCCAATGCAAGATGTACTTCTGATCCTGTGGCAATCACAATCACATCGGGACGTTGATCAGAGTCCTGCACAATATAGGCTCCACGCGATATCAGTGCAGCACCATCCGTCGCATGAGTTAATGCGGGCAGATTTTGTCGCGATAAAAGCATACAAGACGGGCCGTGGCGATTCAAAATAGCCTGTTGCCAAGCTACGGCGGTTTCCATCAAGTCAGCCGGACGCCATACTTGAAGATTAGGCGTCATACGCAACATCGCGGCATGTTCTATGGGTTGATGCGTCGGCCCATCTTCACCTAAACCAATGGAATCATGCGTGTAGACAAAAATAACACGCTGCTTCATGAGTGCGGCCATTCTCACTGCATTCCGCGCATAATCCGCAAACGTCAAAAATGTTCCGCCATAAGGAATAAATCCACCGTGCACAGCCATGCCATTCATAATGGCAGACATCCCAAATTCACGCACCCCATAAAATAAATAATTACCGTTGAAGTCATCATGCTGAATCGCTTGAGTTCCGGACCAATTGGTCAGATTCGAACACGTCAAATCAGCCGATCCCCCAAACAATTCCGGCAATATCGCTGCAAACGCTTCGATACAGTGTTGCGATGCTTTACGAGTTGCAAGCGCTTTTCCACCCGCTCGAGTCGTTTCAATGAATTGATTTGATTTTTCAATCCAGTCATCCGGTAAATCACCTTGAATTTGGCGTAAAAAATCATAATAGTCCGAAGGATGTGCTTCCTTGTATTGGTGACAACACCGGATCCATTCATTCTCGTCCAGCTCACCTTGTTCGGTGTGGTTCCATGCGGCATAAATAGGGTCAGGAATAACAAAAGGAGGGTAAGGCCAATCTAATTTTTCGCGAATTTGTGCGATATCGGTCGCACCAAGTGGGGCACCATGAACATGTCCAGTCCCGGCCATTGCTGAGCCATATCCAATCGTGGTTTTACAGCAAATCAGCGTCGGCTTATTCGTTTCTTGACGGGCGGCAATAATAGCTCGCTCAATAGCAGCCATATCATGACCATCAACATTTTCAATCACATGCCAGTGGTACGCTTTAAATCGAGCGGGTGTATCATCCGCGAACCAAGGATCAACTTGACCATCAATCGAAATACCATTGTCATCATAAAAAGCAATCAGTTTACCAAGACCTAACGTACCTGCCAAAGAAGACACTTCATGTGAAATTCCTTCCATCAGGCAGCCATCGCCAAGAAAAACATACGTAAAATGATCAACCAAGGTCTCGGCCTTATTGAATCGTGCAGCCAATATTTTTTCAGCAATCGCCATGCCCACCGCATTAGCAAGCCCTTGCCCCAAGGGACCGGTGGTGGTTTCAACGCCTGGCGTATGTGTCGACTCAGGATGTCCTGGTGTTTTTGAATGTAATTGACGAAATTGTTTCAAATCATCAATACTTAATGCATAACCGCTAAGATGTAATAAAGAATACAGCAACATTGAACCATGACCATTAGACAACACAAATCGGTCCCGATTAAACCAAAGTGGGTTTTTGGGATTGTGCTTTAAAAATTTGCTCCACAACACTGTCGCAATATCCGCCATACCTAATGGCATGCCCGGATGCCCAGACTGAGCAAGTTCTACGGCATCAATACTCAAAAAGCGAATGGCATGGGCTAACATTCTGAGAGAGTTCATTTATACTCTTAAGAAATTAACAGGGGGACTATTGTCACTCAGAAACATACTTTGGGCAAGTATACCAAACGTTTAAACCACCAAAACACGAGTTGGTTCAGCTTTGATTTGCTGATTTTCTCCAAACACTCTATCCCTAAAAAATAAAGTTCGACGGCCTAATGCTCCACGAGAAAGAGTGTTCATTTCACTAGAAGTGAGGGTAAGGTCAACGTGCGTAATGTTCGCATTTCCTGATGGTGATTTCTTCAGTGTATCCACTACCTTTTGAGCAACTTGAATTTTAGTTTCAAGAAGTCGCTCTTTCATACACGTCAATAATTGACCCAATATTCCTTTAAACACCTGTAGTATTTTATAAAACCAATGCCTAGGGCGCTCTTGTATTTTTTCTTGAATATAATCTTCAAGAACTTTTTGCAGTTCTTTTTTCAGAATGTCAAACATTCTAACCATTTTTTGTTCTTCAGTTTCCTCTTGAGAAGAAGGGGTTTTTATCGGCGAAGGAGAAGGAGCGGGATCGACAGTATGAAATGGCGGAAGTAGCGCGCTCTCTGTCAATGATGGACGACTCACTCTCGCTGCTCTGGAATGGACAGGTACCGCAACCGGCTGTTTTACAACGTGCTGAGAGAATTGATTTTTCAGCTCTCTTAAAATGACTTTACAATAACTCGACTGCTTAACGTCCTCTTCTTTTCTCTCCGAGGTCTCACCGTTTATCAACTCCAATTGACGAAAAAATTCATACGTATCCAATGAAAAATTATCAGCCAACACTAAGTTATCGATATGTTGAATCGAGAGCCCAATTAATTTCAAATATTTTTCAAGCTTACTTTTTTTCAATTGACTTAAAAAATGTGGATCTATGGGTAGGTTCGGGCGATGCTCAATCAGTGTCTGTTGTATTTTAATAAAATATTGTTTAGAAAATTCATACCGTTTTTTAGTTTTTTCTATTTTTTCAGCACGAATCGGAGCCATATCAACCTGAGACAAAATGCGTTGATAGGTTCTAATAAAATTGGTTGGCTCTTTATTAAATAATTGAATAAATTTTTTCTCAATGCGATCCACTTGTTTGGTCAACTCATGTTTTCTTAATTCAGTAAAATCAGGAGCCGCTACAATATGAGTAATCTCATCCAGTGATTGCCTAAAGATGCTCAAATTATCAAGCAAAGCATGCACCATCTCCATAACAACGTCTTTTGAGGTTCGATCCAACAAGCCATCAAACGATAAATATTGCTCAATCAATTGCGTTTCTTCTGCAAATTGCTGATACGCATCGTCTACATACTGCAAACATTCCATTAGAAATGCCTGAAACGATTTAAACTGTAAAAAACTTCGGTAATTTTGTGTCAATTCACTAATGCAGTCTAATAATTCAGTTATTTGTGTCATTTTATACTGTTTGCTTGGAAGACTATCAACTGCTAAAGCGGCGGTAGGCGTCAATTTTGATAAATACGGTGATAACCTCCAATGGTAGTCATAATCACCCAGCTTCAGTTGAGGCGGAGGCAACGAATTTGCCTGTGCGGCATCATTAATTTGTTGCACCTGATCTTTTCCAGAAGAAAAAAGACTATCCTCTGGCTCCGCTATTTTGTCCATGCAATTTAAATCAACCGCAGTCCGAAAATCAGCGATGGCTAGAGTCAATAATGGAATCAGCCTTGATGCCGTTAACTTAGGTAGTTTTTTTAGCAATAAAGAATTTGATGTCTCGTTGAGTAGCTCAATGTTAATTTGTTCTATTGGTTCAATATAATGTTTACTGAATTTTTTCAATTCCCAAGCAATGAAATCACCATCCTCACCAGCCTCTGGACATTGACGTAGAGAGACGACCAACTGCTTCCGCTGACTTCGTGTCAAATGACAAAATACAATGAAAATATCAATCACTGTTTTTACTTGTGGATTAATATACGTTTTAGCTAAAAAACTATTGGGTATTTTTCTGCGTTCTAAATCAAACTTTAAAAGGAAAACAGGATTTTTGTTCAGGAGAGCATTTAATACACTGATTGTATCAACAATATCCGCGGCAGCTAATTTGTCAGGATATTGCGTTTTAGTTTTTACATCAATTTTATTAAACAAAAATTTAAAGAGACTCGTATCGAGTCCTCGAAGGACACGATGTGCACTGTTGGTTAGATCTTTTAGATTAAATTGGCGTAGTTTCTCGAGGAGAAAACCAACTTGTAGTGAATGACATCGCAACTCAACATGCTTAATCATTCTGATTAAATTATTTTTATCAGAATTAATTTGCAAAGGACCGGGTACGACTCTATCGTCCAAATATTGATTCAACAAGGTATTGAATTGCTCACATATTTTAAAGCTTTCACTCACCGTTAAACTAAAACCCGTTTCACAATCAATTGGGTGCTGGATACTCCATAAAATATTAAACAGTACCGTAAGGATTACCCGAGGCGCTCTGCGCGCATTAAGATAGTTGTCTCCTTGGTACCTCGATCTGAAAAAATCGAGGAATTCACTATCCATCTCAAAATCATCCGCCATATTTTGCATGACTTGAATTGCTTTTGAATGGAACAAAAGATTAATCGCGATACGAGCCTCGTCTAATGCACGAGGACTTGCAATAGGATGCTTTAATTGATTCATCGCATATAGCGGCAAAGCACAGTAACGTTTTGTTCGAGGATCATCCTCATTCCGAACCAGCTTTACGCCACTGTATGCAAATAAAAGCGGATGTTGTTCAAGCTTATTAAAAAAACCTGCAACGACTTTCTCTTCCTCCGATAAATCCTTCGATTCAAGATGTCCTGGGATCGTAAAGGAAGCCATGCCGACCTGAAACTCCTCTTCAAACCTTTTTCGCTGATCTCTCATTGTGGCAAGTTGCCCTGAAATCACTTTGTATGCGATCACAATTCCCTTTACTGCCGCCTCGATGATGGCTGAGTTTGAAGAAATGAGATTCGACGCTTCGGTTGCAGCTCCTGTTTTGGCATACATCGCCAGATGCTCTTGTGCTGTTTGCACCATCACAGATTCACTGAGATGATCGGCACTATTGCTTGAATTACTTTTATACAACATAGGGATGACCCCTGCCCGTATGGCAAGTGCAACGCTATCAGCGGAGGAAGGCATGATGATCTCCATATACATGATCCTAGACATACAGTCTACACATCAATGGGAGTCTGGACAACGCTGCATGCAAAAAGACGCATGCAGCATTGTCCAAATGAAAAAACAATTGCCTTGATGCTTACTTTATGTAATAATTATCATATTTGGTTAAAAGGCGCGCAAATGGGGGCTGTTTTAGAGCGACTAGAGCGATCATTTCAATTCCATGTAGACACACAAGAGTCTAAAGAAGCAATCGCTCTCTCACTAAAAAATGTACTATCCAACGAGTCACGCACTCAATTAATCCTTCATCATGCCAAAATTAATTTCGAGTACAACGTTCTTTGTTCAAAAATAGCACTTGAATTCCAGTCCACCACCGCCGTACATTCCCTTCTCGAACAAATGAAAGACGCTCTTAAAACAGCAGAACTCTTGGAAATTATTTATCGCGATTATTTAGACGTCCCTCGTGAAGTTGCGCGTCTACGAAAAGAGCAACGACTCATTCGGCAATGGCTGGGTATAGCAGGCGATCCAAATGACGTTCAATCGCAAAAAAGATATGCCAGTGAATTCATTCGAGGGAATACCGTTTTCGTCAATTTACCACGATTATTTTCTGTCCGTCTCAGACGACTGCTGGTCGCAATGTCGGCCGTTACCGATAGATCGTCATCCTATCGAGACATAATAAACCGTATTGATCGCTATGCTGGTCCATTTTTCAATCGTCTTGCTTGCGTTTATTTTATTCCACGAATCGCCAATAACCTGGTCATGATGATTAAACACACCATGCAACATCCTTGGATGAGTGATGACGAAAAATGCCTAGACTGGCAAACGCGTTTTCGCATTCAATTTAATTCACGCTGGCAAGATCTCTCGAATGATCTACCTTGGATGGCGGCCAATGTGGCCGGTTGGTTAGCCCTCACAGGAACATTACTCCCTTGGGGAATCGTATTATTAATTGGAATACAACTCTATGAGGTTCTGCAAACGTGCGCGTTATACTTAGTGGATCAGCACAATCTGAAGTTACAACGTGCCGAATATGAAAAACTACTTCTCAATACCGTCGCAGGATCGGAAGAACACAAAAAAATGGCGGGCTACATCAAACACTTTGATGCGCGTATCGACTATGAAGAAAAACGACTATGGCTTCTGATTCGTAATGCCCTTGTACTCTTTGTCGCAATTTCATTAGCAGCACCCCTTTTTTCTCCTTGGTTTGCAGTCCTCGGCGGAGTCATCGCAGTATTGATCTCAATCAAAGGCTACAAAGACAAAATCGCACTTGAAGCAAAAAAACCGGGTGGAAATTTGTTTGCTCTACTCCAATCAACCCCTGATCCAACGTCTAAGCCGACACCCAGTAACACCGGGTTTTTTTCTAAACCCAAAGACATATCTGGACCACAAGAAGAGTGTCTTGTGATGAATCAGGGCAACAACACGGGTGGGTAGATGTCTTCTTCCGAGACACTCTTTTTATTATTTTTTGACTTAGAGATCTGCTGCACCCGGGTGCCCCACTACCTCGAGTCCGGGTTATCTGATAAGATTTGATCAATTTTCTTAACTAGAGACCTTCTTCATGACAACTCATTTACCAGAATTCAATGCTCTCAATCTCGACCATTATGCCGATCAACTGGGTGAGCAACTTGACTCTCATTTACAACAAATCGACGTCCTCCTCCGCCAAGAAAAACCCTTCACCTGGGATAATCTCATGCAACCCATGGAAGACATGGATGATCGTATCGAACGTTTTTGGTCGCCGCTATCTCACTTACACTCCGTGATGAACTCCCCCAAGCTACGTGAATGTTACCAATCCTGTTTGCCGAAACTCTCCGCTTATGACACCGCAATAGGGCATAACAAGACCCTGTATGACGCCATAAAATCAATTGATAAGCAGCAACTGAACGCCACTCAAAAAAAAATAATTGAGGATCAAATACAATCGTTTGAACTATCGGGCGTAGCGCTTTCACCAGAAAAAAAACAGCGTTTTGAAGCCATTGACGCGCGACTATCAGAGCTCTCTAATCAATACGAAAATCATGTTTTAGATGCAACACAAGCATTCATTTTACCCATTACCGATGAGGCTCGTTTAAAAGGGCTACCAGAACATGCGATCCATGCAGCAAAAACATTAGCTGAAGAGAAAAAACAACCGGGCTGGTTGATATCTCTCGATATTCCAAGCTATCTCGCGGTGATGACCTATGCCGAAGAACGCACGCTTCGCGAAGAAATTTATAACGCTTATGTGACGCGCGCATCGGATCAAGGCCCATGTGCAAATCAATTTGACAATACTCCAGTCATGAATGAATTATTGACCCTTCGTCAAGAAAAAGCCAACTTGCTTGGTTTTAAAAATTATGCCGAGTTATCGATTGCAACTAAAATGGTTGAATCAACCGATCAGGTCATTGATTTTTTAAATGATTTGGTAAAAAAAGGTCACTCACAAGCCCAAAATGAATTTAATGACCTCGTGACGTTCTCAGAGAAAAATTTCCCAATGAAAACGCTAGCGCCATGGGATATTGCCTATCTATCTGAGAAAAAAAGACAAGCCTGCTTCAGTATCTCCCAAGAGGAGTTGCGCACTTACTTTCCACTCCCCCGCGTCATGAAAGGACTATTTTTTATTGTGGAGCGGTTATATGGCATGCATTTAGAGGAAGTGAACGATGTTGATGTTTGGCATCCCGATGTTCAATGCTATCGAATCCTCGATGCCCAACACAATCCACGCGGTATGATTTATATGGATCTGTTTGCACGACAAAACAAACGCGGTGGCGCATGGATGGACTCCTTCCAAAGTCGTCGCAAGCTGGCAGATGGCACGGTTCAAATTCCGATTGCGTCACTTAATTGTAATTTTGCAAAACCCGTTGCCAATAAACTGCCCACGTTGTCGCATGATGAATTACTGACGTTATTTCATGAGTTTGGCCACTGCTTGCATCATGTATTAACTCAGGTCGACTACCTCAGTGCTTCAGGTATCAACGGCGTTGAATGGGACGCAGTTGAATTGCCAAGTCAATTTTTTGAGAATTGGTGCTGGGAAGAGGACGCATTATCGCAATTAGCAGAGCATGTCGATACTCACGAGCCACTTCCTCACAGCCTATTTGAAAAACTCATTGCGGTAAAAAACTTTCAATCGGCAATGGGGATGATGCGTCAATTAGAATTTTCTTTATTTGATTTTCTCATTCATCAAAACAACAGCACAAATCCGTCAGAAATGATCGACACCATTTTAGCTGGGGTACGAAGCAAGACCGCTGTCGTACCGATAGTACCCTATAACCGATCGCAACACAGTTTCTCTCATATTTTTGCAGGCGGTTATGCAGCAGGATATTACAGCTACAAATGGGCGGAGGTTTTATCCAGTGATGCATTTTCACGATTTGAGGAGGAAGGCGTATTCAACCCGAAAACAGGACAGGAATTTTTACACAACATTCTTGAAGTCGGCAGCTCATGCAACGCTCATGAAGCCTTCGAGCGCTTCAGAGGTAGAAAAGCAACGGTTGATGCACTATTGAGACATAATGGTATATTGATAGGCTCTTAGGACGGTGTCCTTCTGGGTGCTTCACTGAATGACTCAGCCCCTGCTGTTCCAGAGTTTAAAAAATTAAACCGAGGAAGAAGACGAGGCGATCGAAGCAGTCCGTTCGCATCGACTGGAGAACGTACCGGCATCGACACCGGCTTTGAATCATGTGGAGCATCCAAATCAAGTACTATTTCAGTAAATGACCCGTTTTGAGGCATTTCCAGATCGCGGGGATTCGATTCATGAACAATGGTCAGATCCCTTGAAGGCTCGCTATTATGTGGATCAATATGCGGCTTTGGATGGCTAAAGGGGCGTTGAGATCGAGAATCGCTTTGCTCATCTTGCTCCCATGAACCTTGAAATTGCTGCCTCGATCGTTCTTTGAGCTCCCCAACTCTTTTTAACACGGAGGAATGATTCATATTGGATGTTTCTTGTCCTGCTATAGGAGGTAACTCAACTATATTTCTTCTCATGTTTAAATACTCCTTCTATGCCGATAGAAATGAATCGCATAAGTCATAAATACGCTGTGCGAGTTCCGCCAAATGTGTCACCGTCTCTGAACCCGAACGAACCAAATTAAATCGGACTCCGCGAACACATTGTTCATATAATGAAACAATCGTTTCATTTGAGGCATTATGCTGCAGATTAACCACCCCCACATAATTTGACCCTAATGTACTCAGAGCTTGTAATAAATATCCCTGATCAAATCCCTGAAACGATCCCGATACAATTGCTCCACCATGAATATTAAACGGCTTAACCGCTTCTTGATACATTTGGGTGGTAAATGTAGAAGGTAAATAACCATTATAGTCATATAGCGGAAAGCGTGGATCAATAATATGAAAGTGTGCGTCAAATTTGTTCATTGTACTTTCCATCCAGCCTGCAAACCGGTTATTATACTCTTAGTTTGACCTTGAAATTTAAAGACCGCAAAATACATTCATTTTCATGAATATTAAGGAAACGCCTGTGAATCACTATAACGGTAAAAAGCACCTCGCCATTTTTTTCGCCTTGACCACTTTTTCATGGTCGAGCCATGCAGGAAATGAACATGGCCATAGCGGCATGGGATCTCAAGGCAGTCGTCCTATGCATGCCGGAGAGATGATGAGACATCAAGACAGAGGGCCCGTGCATAACGAACCCATGGCAAGACACCCAAACGGAAACAATGTTCACACTGGCGGTGTACACCAAAACAGGAATACTCCCAATAGACAAGCTGGATATAATGAACATGGGCATCGTGGCCATTATTATCATGGCGGTCATTATTATAATTATTATCACAATCATTCTTATTATAATTACTATCACAATGGCGCGTACTATCTCTACTTTGTCAATGGCGCTTACTACAACTATTTTTTCAACGGAGCTTACTATCTCTACTTTGTAAACGGTGCCTATTACAATTATTACTACAATGGCGAGTACTATAACGATTGCCAAAAAGTACCGGGATATTGGTCACATGGGCATTGGAATCCTTCCGTTATGGTCTGTCGATAAAATGAAAACCATTATTTTAGCGACCAGTAATACTGGAAAGATTGCAGAGCTTCAAGCCCTGCTGTCCCCCGTAGAATGCATTTCTCAGCAATCCCTAGGCATTAGCGATGCCGAAGAAACGGGGCTTAGTTTCGTTGAAAATGCGATTATCAAGGCCCGACACGCGAGTCTGCAAAGCGGACAACCCGCATTGGCCGATGATTCTGGGTTGGTGGTTCAAGCGCTGAATGGCCAACCCGGCATCTATTCGGCACGATTTGCTGGACCTGCTGCGATGGATACCGACAACATTGACCATTTACTCAGTAAACTCCGTCAGACCCCCACACGTGAGCGCCATGCTTTTTTCTATTGTGCCATTGCACTCATCATGCATGCCGATGATCCAACTCCCATTATCGCCACGGGAGTGCTGCATGGTATTATTGCTCAGGAACGATCAGGTGAACAAGGTTTCGGCTACGATCCCGTATTTTATCTTCCCAGCCATGGGTGCACCCTTGCACAGTTACCGGCTGCTGAAAAAAATAAAATCAGTCATCGAGCCCTTGCCTTAAAACAACTCGTGAGGTTACAAAACGCTCATGTCGACTGAACTATCTACGTTATTAGCTGATGCACGGCAGATCCACCAACAGGGAAAACTCACTCAGGCGATCGATCGATATGAGCAAATCATTGCTCTCGCACCGCAGAATGCGGACGCGCTTCAAGGTTTGGGAATGTGTGCTGCACAATTGAATCATATGAAGGAAGCGGTCGATTATTTTAATCGTGCACTAGAGCAAAATCCCGATAATTACAGTCTACACAACAATATCGCGAATGCGTACAAAGCATTAGGTGACCTTGATAAAACCATTCAACACTATCAAAATGCTTTACGGATTAACCCACACTACGCGGCAGCACATAATAATATTGCAATTGTGTTTGCACTGAAAAATAACTATCGAGAGGCGTTAAATCATTATCGAATCGCCGTTCATACCGAACCCGACTTCGTCGCAGCACACTATAATTTAGGGTTACTCCTCCTCAAACAAGGTGAATCAGATGCTGCAACGGTACAATTTAAAAACGTACAGACTCTGAATCCAAACCATATAGAAGCTCACTTCTATTCGGGCGTATTGCATTTGAGGGCGAATCGCTTTGATCAAGCCGAGCAAGATTTTCAACAGGCGCTCACGCTGAATCCCGAACATGTCGATGCTTTAGTCAACATCGGTGTTATCGCTATCAAGCGCGGCCAAGAACAATTGGCCGTGGATTATTTCACCAAAGCGCTAAGTCTTGATGAAGACAACATGGACGCGAGAAATAACCTTGCGGCCCTCTTTATTCATCACGATCGCTATGAAAATGCACTCATTCACTATGATTTTTTACTCAAAAAAAGTCCTGAAAATATCGAATATTTATACAATGCAGGCGTTGCACAAATGGCACTTGGACATCTTCAAGAAGCCCGCATCCATTTCGAAACGATTTTAAACCATCAAGAGAACCACTTTGCCACACTCAACAACTTAGCTGCCATCCACTCACGCCTAGGACAGCGAAAAGAAGCGATTCAATTGCTGAGCCGCGCCATTACTGTCAATCCGAGCGATTCATCGTGCCAATTTATGCTCAACGCATTGACCGGTGAAAAAAATCAACTCCCTGCATGCCCCGACTACATTCACAATTTATTTGATCAATATGCTCTGTATTACGAACAGCATATGCAAGGCGCTCTGCACTATGCGCTCCCTCACTATATCGGTCGTTTGTTACATCAATTCCATGGCGTCGATAAAGTCGAACGAGCACTTGATTTAGGTTGTGGCACCGGGTTAATGGGCGTCGTCATGAGAGAAATAAGCTCGCATTTAACCGGCGTTGACCTCTCCGCAAAAATGCTTGCCATTGCCAGAGAAAAAACAATTTACGACACATTAATGGAGTCGGAAATAATCCATTTCCTGCAACAAGATACTCACACTTATTCATTGGTCATCGCCGCGGACGTTATCCCCTATTTGGGTGAACTAGAAACATTATTCGGTTTAATCCGCAAAAGACTTGCTAATCAGGGACTTTTCATATTAACAACCGAAATCAGTATCGACGAACCATGGCAACTCCAAAGTAGCGCTCGCTTCAGTCATCACGAACGCTATATTCAATCCCTCTGTGCTCAACATCATCTTGAACTGATTCATCAAGAAAAAACCATTGCTCGCTTGCAAAATCAACTGCCGTTGAGTGTCATGATTTATATCTGTCGAGCATAAAATTCATGTTTATCAGACAACATATCCCATTGCAGGTTGAGATTGAGAATGATCATTCACCACGGCAACAGGAGTTTTTCTTAAATCAAAGGTCATATTACCGACTTCAACCTCAAAAATCTCTCCCTTACGCAACTGCCTTATCATTTCAATATTCTTTTTCGCTTTATCACTAGCTGAACCAGCTGAGGCAAAAAAACGAGCCGTTGGTGAAGGCATGTCACCAATGTCTTGCCGCAATGCCGCTATAGCACATTTAACTTTTATTGGGTCAAGTGACTGATCCCAAACAAGTCCCTTCTTTACATTCAACAGCTCAATATACTCGTCATCAGATGAAAATCGAAAAGGATCACTTGGATCCATTGCGTCAGGATGAGTCTTTTCAATATACAAATTATGAAGGCTATTTGTGGCATAAGCTGCGATCCCAGCAGAAATAATACTCGCAGCGAGGATGCTGACCCCTAATAAACCAAGAGGGTTCAGCGTGGCAGCAAAAAGTAAAGAGCAAGTAACCGCTCCCATTATCGCGCCCAAAGCCATACTCATGAAGGACATGCTGGCTTGCAACAACCCCTCATTATTGTAAAAACGCGCCATAGCATCTAATGCCGCATCAAATAAATAACGAATTGCGTAATATGTACAAGCTAAGACAATGATACCAATGAGTATAATGAGAATATTTTTAGCCGTATCATCTGAACCTTTCTTTCTATGGTGGTTGCGTGAACTAAAATTATCGGAAAACAACCAATGGTAAAATAGATAATCATTAAACCAGTTACTGCGATTATGATGATGATAATGATGAACTACAACGTTTTGATTATAATGATGAGGCTCATATGTAGGTATTGCTCGCGGATCAGATTGAATGACACCCCGCCACTGAGGTGTTGCCGTAATAAACGTGTTCAGCACATTGAAAACATCGTCTTTTTCTTTGTCACTAAAAGAAGCGAACTCACCACCTAGGCCTATTTTAAACTGTAAATTACCATGTAATTGACAATATATTTGGCGTATTACTAGATTCGGGTCTGCACTCGGGTTTGCATTCGAATTTTCTTTATAGTACCTTGTAAGGTCTGCATATAAATCCGATAATATCTTATCAGTAAATTTATTCGATGTAGGCATTTTATAGTCCTTAGAGTGACTTTATTTTAAACGATCAACTGGATTGAATGCCCCATTGTACTGCGCCATTATTAAGACAATATTAAGTATTTATTAAAGCCTGCCTATGTGGAATAATAAAAAAAATTATAAAATAAAATGCAAAACATTAAATTTCAATTGACATTTCCCCTCAAGTTCTGCATTATTATCCCCCTATATTGTTTTAAGATTTATTTGGAGAAAGGTCAGTGGCAAATATTAAGTCAGCTATTAAGCGCGCACGCCAAAACATTAAACGTCGCGAACACAATGCCAGTGCACGTTCTATGTATCGCACTTACATTAAAAACGTTCTTAAAGCCGTCAAAGCCGGCGACATCGAAGCCGCAAAGGCCGCATATGCTAAAGCTCAACCCATCGTTGATAAAGCAGCCGGCAAAGGCTTGTTACACAAAAATAAAGCTGCACGCATCAAGAGCCGTCTAAGTGCTCGCGTAAAGGCCATGGCAGCTTAACACAGCGTTTCCATCGCTCTAGTACAAAAACACCCGAGCCGGTTTACCGGTTCGGTTTTTTTTCGCCTCATATTTCTTCATTCATTCATCTTTTCTTGAATTCCTCAAACTCCATACCTATCATTACTACATTGACCACTCCCTTGGAAATAGATTAATGACAAAACTAACCGTCGCAGATGTTCTAGTGGATACGCTGGTAGCTGCCGGAGTAAAACGAATTTACGGTATCGTTGGCGATTCATTAAATGGTATTACTGATGCGCTGCAGCGCCAAAAAATAATCGCGTGGATCCACACCCGGCATGAAGAGTCGGCTGCATTAGCAGCAGGAGCTGAAGCTCAATTAACCAGGGAGTTAGCCGTATGTGCGGGTAGCTGTGGGCCAGGCAATTTACATTTAATCAATGGACTATTTGACTGCCATCGTAGCCAAGCACCTGTATTAGCTATTGCTGCACATATTCCGAGTGAAGAAATCGGAGGGCATTATTTTCAGGAAACGCATCCTCAAATTTTATTCCAAGAATGCAGCTGTTTTTGTGAACTGGTATCAATCCCCGAGCAAATGCCAAGAATGTTAGCCATGGCAATTCAAGCGGCGTTAACGCATCGAGGTGTTGCCGTTTTAGTGATTCCTGGCGATATCGCATTAAAAGCAGCGGTTTATCGTCAACCTGCCGTTTTGTCTCGCCTCGCACGACCAGTCATTACACCAAATCCTGAAGAATTAGAACAAATGGCCACATTATTAAACTCAGGTAAGCGCGTGACATTATTATGCGGCCAGGGCTGTGCCGGCGCCCATGCTGAACTATTACAGTTAGGTGACACCTTAAAATCACCCATGGTGCACGCACTTCGCGGAAAAGAACATGTTGAATATGACAATCCTTATGATGTAGGTATGACTGGTTTTATCGGATTTTCATCAGGGTATTATGCAATGGAAGATTGCGATACGTTATTGATGCTTGGTACCAATTTTCCCTACCGGCAATTTTATCCTTCTCATGCAAACATAATTCAAGTTGATATTTCTGGAACTGCGATTGGACGTCGCTGCCCCGTTGCATTAGGTGTGATAGGTGATGTGAAAGAAACATTACGGGTTTTACTTCCTTTATTAAAAAAACGAGAAGAC
Organism: Legionellaceae bacterium UBA6148; assembly: GCA_002423125.1. Classification (GTDB taxonomy): domain Bacteria; phylum Pseudomonadota; class Gammaproteobacteria; order Legionellales; family Legionellaceae; genus UBA11403. Next base: position 110,502 of record DIUW01000045.1, read on the forward strand.
AGTTCATTTCTTGATAAAGCCATCAACCATTATCACAAAGCACGGCGACAATTAGATGACTTAGCGATTGCAAAGCCAGGAAGTAAATTAATCCACCCGCAATATGTGGCAAAATGCATTAGCGAAACGGCGTCAGATGATGCGGTTTTTTCTTGTGATGTTGGCACAGTCACTGTCTGGGCCGCTCGTTATCTAAAAATGAATGGAAAACGTCGATTACTAGGCTCTTTTAATCATGGCACAATGGCCAATGCATTATCACAAGCAATCGGTGCTCAGGCAGCATTTCCTAATCGACAAGTCATTGCAATGTGCGGTGACGGTGGCTTTACCATGCTCATGGGCGATTTTCTTACACTGGCGCAACACAAATTACCTGTAAAAGTGATTATTTTTAATAATGGCACGTTGGGGTTTGTGGAATTAGAAATGAAAGCCGGTGGTTTTTTGAATTATGGCACGGATTTAATCAATCCTGATTTTGGCGCAATGGCGAATGCGATGGGCATTTATGGCAAGCGGGTGACCGATCCGACAACACTTGCCGACACCTTAAACGATGCATTTTCGCATAAAGGCCCGGCCTTAATTGATGTCGTCACCAATCGTATGGAATTAGCCATACCACCCACCATTACAGCTGAACAACTCAAAGGATTTAGCTTATATACGACAAAAGCAATTATGGATGGACGTGGTGCTGAAGTGTTTGAATTGGCAAAAACAAATCTATGGCGATAGAGCGATCAAAGTTATAATATTTCACTATTTTAATTAATTTCTTTGTTATTTACTTTATTTGATGTAAGAATAAAGCTTATTTTTTAATTTTTATAACAAGGAGATCATCATGAGTTCCCCAACGAGCCCTGAGAATATTAGAAACTTCCTGGAAATCCCCTATGATAAATTGGAAGAACTCAATCTGGCAGCGAAAGAACGTGTTTTACAACACACCTCGCCGCAAGAACTCAAAGAATATTATGTCGACTACCTCATAAAAGAAGAAAGGCTGAAGGCCGTCATTCTTTGTTTTACGGATATCGAAGGTCGTTTTCATACGCTCGATTATGATAAAAAATTCCTATTGAAAAGCCATGATAATCTTACGTTTGACGGTTCATCCGTTCGCGGCTTTACTCGCGTCGACTCGTCTGATTTACGGCTAGATCCTGATTGGGGTTCGTTCCGCTGGTTACCCTGCGATATTTTTGGTCCTGGAAAAGTGATTATGTTTGCTTCCGTTAAGGACAAAGATGGAACACCTTATATCTCCGATATGCGATCACAACTTCAGTTATACACAGAAAATCTTCATAAAAATTTCGGACTGCTATCCAATGTTGCGGTTGAATGCGAAGGGTTTTTACTTGACGGGCTCAATGCCGAACAAAATTATGATGCACATAAAGGTTTCTCGTTAGTATCCACTGGGGGATACTTTAATGCATTGCCCAAAGATAGGCTTAAAATTTTTATCGATACGTTTGCAGAAGCGCAACGGGCGATGGGATTTGAAAATGAAAAAGATCATCCAGAAGTAGCACCTTCGCAGTTTGAACTGAATTATAAATATACCGATGCATTACTCGCGGCTGATCAAGTGCAATTGTATAAACTGCTTGCACGCCAAATTGCGGCTAATTCGGGGATGACCGCTAGTTTTCTTCCAAAACCGATTCCTGGTCTAAATGGAAATGGCATGCATTGTAATCTTTCTCTTTCCAGTAGCGATAAAAATACGTTTTATGACGCATCAGGTGTTGAAGGGATTTCCGTAACGGCTTGGGAATTTGTTGAGCGCATTCTCTATAGTGCCAATGACTTGAGTTTGGTTCTTAATCCCAGTGTTAATGCGTATCGACGTTTGGACCCGCATTATGAAGCACCGAACCAAATTAAATCGTCCGCTAATGATCGAACGTCGATGGTTCGTATTCCACTCGGAAATGAGAGTTCAGCACGAATCGAAGTACGATCCGTTGCACCAGACGCTAATCCCTATATGACCTTTTTCTTATTATTACGTACAGGATTAGAAGGACCTTTTGAAAATAGCAACGATCAAAAACGTTCTCGTACGAGAGTATTGCCTAGCAATATTCAAGATGCGATTAAACATTTTAAAGCCTCTGATCTGATGAGCCGGTTTTTGGGAGAGGAAACAAAAGAGAAATATGTTGAATGTAAGCTTGCGTCTGCGAATCGTTGTGCAAAAGAGCTCGGCACATTCGTTAAAACAGCCGAAATTGTTTTTCATCACGAAGTAACAAACCAATATCTTTGGTCACGATTTTAGGAACCACGTCTTTGCGAACGAAGTGAAGCAATCCAGATCGATGTATCTAACAAAGATCTGATCTAGATTGCTTCACTTCGTTCGCAAAGACGACGTATTTTTTTTATGAGGTAGCTTCTCGCAATGCTTACTGCGCATCGATATGCATTGGTGCTTAATTATTTTACTCAAAGCCTTTATTGTGGTACAATTACTCAAAGTTTACAACGGAGTGATTAGATGCCACCTCAACATACAGCAAAATCCCCTGCTTACTCATCAGTGGACCCTGAACGCATAAAAAAAAGACAACCTAAACCAAAACAAGCTGCCGATCAGCCACATTCTTCTCGAGTAACGCCACCACCACCGTCACTTGAATCAATACGTCACGGATCGACACCAAGACCTGCTCAGCACCCAATAACGCTAGAAGCTCCCACAACAGTCGCCTTAAAAAACATTAGCGCAAGATATCAATGTAGCATTGATGAATCCCAAGAACGAGATGTCATACAAAGACAATGGGCCAGCAACTTGCAACAGCTCCTCACCGCATTTAAAACAAAAATAGTCCCTCCCTCTCCTATCAACCGCAAAATAACGGATGATCCAAGTCATTGCAATAAAGACACTCTCCATACTAAATATAAAACAGCCATTTTGAATAATGATTCGCGATCGTTTCATGAGATATTAATACAAGCACATAACATCGGGACGGCTACTCGCTATTTCCCTACCTATAGACAAAACGATTTATTGGTCACTTCACTAGAACGCGCTGTCGCAAAGGACGAAAAAATAAGGGCAAACTTTGTAACGACGCTACTAAGTTTGCCTCAAGTTCAAGAAGAGCTTAACAAAGATAAGAAAACTTACATTCATATCCTTGATATACTTTTTAGAGATGACGATAATTATATTAAGGCACTGAGAAAGGTTGTATTCATCGCCACCACCAACAAAGCATTTAAACTCCTTTTTGTTCTCCGTTGTGAAACAGCGACCAGAATAAGAATAGAAAAAGAAGAGGACGCTGCATTTACACGCTTATTGGATAATCAGAATCAATTAATTGCTCCAATAACAGACAAAGCAATGAAGGATCTTTCTTTGCTTGAAGATCAAAACCGTAAAACAATCGCGGCAGCAGATAGCGCGCCATCGGATCACTCTACTCAATCATCCGAAGTTGAAGCAGTCAATGTCGTACCTTTCATTGTAACAGAACACCATGAAGCACCATCTACAGAAGATCAGCAACAATTTAGAACCTTTCTTACACCGCATCAAACGGAGGCAATCAACGCCCTACCCTCACTTGAGGAAAAACAACGTAGTGATTTGCATTTACAACAACAAGAGATGAGCAGCATTTTTTCAAAATCGGCTCAAGAACAGTCCCAAAAGAAATTACATACGCTGGGAGAGTTATGCAAACAATATCTGGATTATGCTTTAGATGCATTAAGATGCGATCGATCTCAAGGTGAACCGGAAACATCTCATGATGATGAAAGCAAACGCGGCAAGCTTATTAATAAATATAAATTTGTCAAAGCACTCTATGACATCACACAAAAATCATCAAGCGACACGGGTGCTCTTCTTAATGAATTCACCGATGCATTTCATAAATCAGATCGTCAAACACTGCTTCAAACGCATCGTGATAACGTATTCGTGCAATTTATAAAATCGCTTTGGGAAATCATCACATTAATTCCCAAAGCATTTGGATATTTATCCTCTCATAAAAAATATCCTGGCTTTTGGCAACCGGCGCAGGGGAAAGTATTGTCTGATGCGCTAGAAGATGGGCTGAAGACCTCACGAATCCCCTTATTTTAAAATTCACGTATTTTACAATTGGAGTCTGGACAAGAATACATGCAAAAAGACGCATGCATTCTTGTCTAAATAACGCTAGCGCTTCAATACATCACACCACCTTCTATCCTATCAAGATAACTTAAGAATTAATTAGGAGCTCATTTATTTGGACAACGCTGCATGCGTCTTTTTGCATGCAGCGTTGTCCAGACTCCAATTTACAAAGCAACCGTATTAAACCCCACTCCCAATTGCTCACATGCACGTTTCGCTGGAATATAATCAGGGAACTGTGTTCTGATGTGATTCAGCAATAATTTAGCTCTCACTTCATCCCCGCAATTCCATTGATTAATGGCATCCATGTACATCAACTCAACGGGTCTGCTTGAAGAAGCTGAGGTTAGGCTGAGCATTGCAGGCTCAACAAAGCTTAATTGATCTTGCTTCTGCGCAGCGAGCCACTGCCACGCTTTAGTGGCCTGGGGGCTACCATTCTTAAGAGCCTCTTGGAACCATTTTTTACCTTCTCCGACCTTCGTTTCAGGTAGCTCTTTCGCATTAAAAAGAGTCGCTAACTGATACTGAGCAAATGCATTTCCCAAACCAGCCAACATTTCATAATACACTCCGGCCTGTTTTGTATCTTTCGCAACGCCAACCCCATATTGAAGCATACGTGCTGCAGCGAGCATCCCTTGCTGATTGCCTAATTTTGCCGACTGTTGGTAATAACTCAAAGCCGCTGCGGCATCCAGTTTTGTAGCAATACCCGTTTCGGATAACAGACCTAACTGATACAGCGCATCCTTATCTCCTTTTTCAGCGGCTTGTTGGTACCACTGCAACGCTTTTTGAGGATCGCTTGAGCCATTAATCCCATTGAAATATAACCCCGCCAATCGTGTCATTGCCTGTGGATGACCCAAATCAGCGGCTTGTTCATAGAGGGCTTTTGCCTTCTCAAGATCGACCGGCTGTCCTTTACCTTCCTCATAAATTAATCCTAAGTTAAATTCTCCAACAGGGGAGTGTTGATCAGCCGCGATGGTATAACTCGCTTGAGCTTGCGCATAGCGATCATCGACCGTCTCATACACAAAGCCAAGTGCCACTGCTGCAGGGGCATAATTACCTTGAGCACGGGCATACCATTGCTTCGCCAAGTCGTAATCGGGTTTGACGTCTAAATAGCCCATTTGATACAGCCGACCCAGCATGTATTGCGCCATGGGTTGCCCTTGTTCAGCAGACAGGTTATACCAAGCCAATGCATCATGAGCATCCGCTTTACCACCTAGACCTTTTTCCTGCATATAACCCAATTTCAATTGAGCGTCTTTATCGCCTTTTGTTGCAAACAATTGATAAATATCACGAGCTTGTTTCATTTGAGCATCATTCGAGGCAAGCGATAAATAATAATCCGCCAGCAACAAACCCGCCTTACTATTCCCAAACTCCAGTGCTTTTTCCAATTGAGGTATAAATGGCAGCTTCTGCTCCTGCTTTAAAACAGCTAAGTTTAAATTAGCATAGGAGAAATCAGCATTTGCCGATTGTTGCAGCAGCTCTTGGCCTTTGATCTTATCCTGAGTGACGCCCGTACCCAGACTATAATAAGATCCTAAAATGAAATCACTGACCAAGTTCTTGCCTGCTTTTTGATACCAAGATAATGCTTCATCGCGTGATTGTTCAACACCAATGCCTCGGTCATACATCAATCCCAACAACAACGCAGCATTCGCTTGCCCTGCATCGGCATCTTGTTGGGCTACTTTAAATGCAGCGTTCTGTTTTTCTTTATCAGAATCCATTGCATTAAAAAATGCCAGCGGCAATGCCGCCTCCATGACGCCATTAGACAATGCGCCCTGATAAAGCGACTTAATCAGAGCGACACGCGACTGCTTGGCCACAACCGAAACTTCCGTTTGTTTTTTTCGAACTAACATTTCAGCCAATCGATACTGTGCTAAGCCATTACCATCGGCAGCAGCGATAAAATACATGCCATCTGCCTGCTGAGGATCGGGTTTAATCACTATAGCGCCTTGTTGATTTTTAAACCCATTCTCATAAATTTGAGCTAAGACAAACTGTGCATTCGAGTTGCCTTTAAATGCCGCATTTTGCAGCCACTCGATGCCTTTTGAATAATTGGCTGCAAGCGAATCAGTCTCTGTCGCCCCCTGAGGTTGCGTGGCTGATGATGGAGCTGCATTGTGATGTTGAGATAACTGAGGTGCAATAATCAGGGAGGCTTTCGAATCATACCCTTCGAGATATAACAATCCTAGTGCATACATTGCCGAGAGGTTATCCTGACCCGCCGCTAATTGATAATTCCGTATGGCTTCTTGAATATTTGGCTGAACACCCATGCCATATTGATAGACTTCGCCTAAATCAAACTCAGAAACCGCATCACCAAGACTTGCTTGAAATTGTAACTGAGCAATCAAGGCTTGCACTTTGTCATGTGCCCCAGCATCATTTGACAGAAGCGCTGCTTTTAGTGCAACCAAATTATCATCCAGAGGAGGCGACGAAAACGTTAATTGATTGTGATCCTCTCGACTTAAAGAGGAAACGAGCGCATCATAATAATCGCTGATGGCAATATCGTTCGGTGTTGTTAACTCAAAATGTGGTTTATACAAGGTATCTCGTGTCACGGGGATCATTTGTGGCGATGGGTTATAAACATTTTGTATCAACGCCTTCGGATTACTCCAATCGCTCCATATACCATTCAATCGATAACCAATCGTTTTAAAATCGGTGGACTTGCCATTTGACAACCAATGGGCGACTTGAATATCAGGATGTAGCGATCGACTCTCGGACGCTTTTTTTTGCCACTCTTTGGCTAACACGGCATTTGCTAAAGCTCCCTTTCCAGTTTTATACATCTCCGCAAGAGCAAGTTGCGCCTCAACGACATTATGTTGAGCCGCCTTCAACGTCCACAAATAACCTAATTTGTCGTCATGCTCTGGATTTTTTTCATCATAGTATAACTGCCCTAGAGAGAACTCTGCAGGATAACTGCCTAGATTGACCGCTTTTGTATACCAATCCTTAGCGCCGTTAAAATCCTTTAGTTCACGTGCCATGTTACCTTTCTGAATCATTGCCATTGGAAAGCCTTGTGCCACTGATAAATCAATCAGCTGCGTAGCTTGATCGAGTGATTTAGGCACACCGTTACCTGTAATATACAGTTTACCCAAGAACAATTGAGCCTTCGGATTATGCTGCTCAACGGCTTTATTGAGCCAGATTAATCCCATTTGTTTATTGGTTCCTTGGCGACTCTCTAAAAAATATTCTGCTAGAGTCGTTTGGGCAATACTATTACCTTGCTTTGCAGCGCCAATATAATACTGTCTAGCCTTATCGGCATTTTTTTGCACTCCAAAACCAAACAGATAGGCCGCTGCTGTGTACATTTGTGCCTGAACATCGTTCAAATCAGCTGCTTTTTTAAACCAATAAAACGCTTGTGTCGGATCATTACGATCCAACAACCGATACAACGCCATCATTTTTTGGGCCGGTAAAAAACCACTCTCCCCCGCCCTGCTAAAATACTCAAGGGCTTTGGCATTATTTTTTAACTGACCGTAACCGTAAAGATTCATCTGACCAAGGTAATAGGCCTCCAGCGAATCGAATTTTGTTTGCTTTGAAAATTCTTGCAACGCTTTAATGTAATCACCCTTACGATAGTCATCAACGCTATTCATAGCGACGGCGATATTCACATGTGCGGCGGTGACTGCTGCTAGGCAAAACCAAGGCATGAGTGATTTCACGATATTCTCCTTTTTTTACATCATTTACAGGATTTACGAAAAACGGCCATTCTCAAAAAGGCGAGAATCTATTTCTAAAACGTCATTGATCCAACATTAGCATGGATTCCCACTTGTGCGGGAATGACATTTTTCGCAACGCCTCGTTTAACGCGCAATAACACCATAAACGGTGACGTCTCTTAACGCACCGTTTTTACTATTCCCCGCCACCATCCAAAAATTTCCTCGATTGTTCATACCATACTTAACGCGAGCAAAATTACATACCTTCACGGCTTGTGCGCAATCAACAATCTGCCCATACGTTGATTTTCCGTCCATGGCACTACAGGCATATTTCACATGCTGATGATCCATCGCAAGCACGGCCCATCTCTGAGCTGGAATCACCTGATTAATACTCATTGCGTCGGTGTCATCTTGTGCTCGCATTTGAGATAAGAGAATGGGTTTTGAGGTCTGATTAAACATAAAATACAATGACGGCCTTCCCTCTGGCTCAGGCGGCACAAGATCCAGTGTTTTTAACGTAAATCGATATCCTAGATCGCGGCACCCCAGAGGATTTTTATCCTCTCGCTCCATTGCTGAAAACCCTGGGGATGATCCGAATATCAATAACATCACCCATGCCTGAACACATAATTTAGAATATTGGTTCATCATTGTTTCTCCATCGGTCTTACGGGACGCACAACAACCTTAGTTCCAACCTGATTTTTAGCCTCATTCGTTGCTTGAACAAAGTTTTCATTCAACCATTTAGCATCCGGTGTAAACATACGGACACATCCATGGCTTGCTCGATACCCAGGAATATCATTTGAGCCATGCATCGCAAATCCTTTATGAAAGTACATGCAATAGGGCATGGGTGCTCCGCCTTTACCGACCGGGAAGATATCCGATTTGCATTTGCTGTTCTCTTTACTAAAAATTCGAAATACGCCAGTCATCGTCAAGCAAACTCTGTTGCTATCGGGACACTTTGTGCGCCCAGATGCAATAGGCCCCCATTTCACCAAATTCCCATCCGGATCATAAGCCGCCCAAGCCAACTTATTTTGATCCACGATCACTTGTTTATCGTGATCTGCTTTGATTTTTTTGGGAAATGGAGAAAAATCAAGTAAATTGGCATCTTTTAAATGCCGAGGGACGGCGATGACTTTACCCGCATACAGGTTGTTATAATTGCGATTAACACGCTGTACGATATCGCGTTGCTGCTCATCAGGAAATAATTTTTCCCAACTTTGATTACCCGCCACTTTGATGCATTCAAATTTGGGATTAGCACATAGACCCGTATTGAAAAACAAGGGGACATCCGGAGCATCGGAAATAACACTGGCAGCTCCCACCATTGGACATCCTAAAACCAAGATCAACAAGAATCGTTTCATATCGTACTCCCTCACTAAAATGAGTCGCTCTATACTTGATCTCGGTTGATCTTAAAAAAAGTTTAGCTTTTTTTTTAAAGCTTTAATTTGGAGTCTGGACAAGAATGCATGCGTCTTTTTGCATGTATTCTTGTCCAGACTCCAATTTAATGAAAATGCTGATAAATACGCCCAGCCAACTCCATACTAATCCCTGAAACTTTGCCGATCTCTTCAATAGGAGCCTTTGCAAGCTCACGGATTCCACCAAAACGGCGTAACAATGCTTGACGACGTTTGGCTCCGACGCCATCGATGGTTTCAAGTGATGACCCTAGACTGGATTGCTGACGTTTTTTTCGATGCGCTGTAATTGCAAACCGATGCGATTCATCGCGGATGTATTGCAATAAATGGAGCGCTGGAGAATCGGATGGTAATGTTTTTTCGCTGTGTTCATCCGCCAAAATTAATCGCTCGAAACCGGCTTTTCGATCAGGGCCTTTCGCAATGCCAATCAATACAACGTCGGTTATGTTTAACGCACTCAAGATGCGTCGTGCAACGCCCACTTGCCCTTTCCCTCCATCAATCACCAACACATCGGGCAATCGCTTTTTTTCATCCAATAAGCGCTTAAAATGTCGTGTGACCGCTTGATCCATCGCGGCATAATCATCACCTGGTGTAATTCCAGTGATATTATAACGTCGGTAATCTCGCTTACAGGGACCATTTGCATCGAATGCAACACAAGAAGCAACCGTTGCATCACCTTGTGTATGACTAATATCAAAACACACCATGCTCATAATCGGCTGAGGACATTTCAGCAAATGACGTAATGCATCATAACGCGTTAACAACATTTGCTCTGATGCCGTATGTTCTGCGACTGAGCGTTGCAAATTATTCATCGCAAAATCAACCCAGCGTGCTTTAATGCCCCTCGGCTGTGTTTGAATTTTGCATGACTGACCACGACGCTCTGATAGCATCGTTTGTATAATCTCTTTATCCTCTAACGGTTGATTCGTCACAATCAATGCAGGAATCAAAGACGGATTATCTAAATAATAGTAAGCAACAAATACAGCAAACACCTGCTGCCATAAGGCCTGCGCATCATCCAGCTCATCAAAATTCAGTTTCGGCACCGATGGGAAAAATCGCTGGCTTTCCAGTACTTGTCCATCACGGACCATGACACACTGAACGCATGCAAATCCAGGGCGCGCATCGATGACAATCACATCGGCATCGCCTTCCATACGAACAACGCCCTGCTGCTCTTGAACAAGACGTAAGCTTTTAATTTGATCACGGCACACCGCCGCCTCTTCAAAAGCCAGCCGACCTGCCGCATCGTCCATACGCTGTTCTAAGGCTTCAATAATGTGCTGAGACCGTCCTTCCAAAAAGGCAATGGCTTGATCGACAGACGCATTATAATCTTCGGGCGAGATATAGGCGGTGCAAGGTGCACTACAGCGTTTGATTTGATATTGCAGACACGGTCGTGCCCTGGCATTAAAATAACTATCGGAGCAATTGCGTATTTTGAAGACTTTTTGAATGACATTAAGCGTTTCACGCAATGCAACAATACTGGGATAGGGTCCAAAAAAAAGACCTCGATCGGGTTTCTTTTTCGACCGAATAGCCATTAATCGAGGATAAAGATGATGGTTTGAAAGTGAGAGGTAGGGATACGATTTATCATCTCGCATCAGCACATTATATTTAGGCCGTATGGATTTGATAAGACTGCTTTCGAGCAGCAGCGCCTCCATTTCACTGCGCGTCACCGTCACATCAATATTTACAATTTGACTGACCAATGATCGCGTTTTAGGACTGCTGTTGGGTTTATTAAAATAACTCGCAACACGCTTCTTTAAATTCGATGCTTTTCCAACATACAGAACCACTCCTTGTGCGTCCAACATCCGATAAACACCTGGATCGGATGTCAATTTTGCAAGAAAATTTGCACTATCAAATAGGGGTGTCTCAGTCATCCGCAACCATATCAGCAGGACGTTCAATGATGCGGTATTTCATGGCAAGGAAGGTCAATTCGACATCATTTTTAACCAATAATTTTTCAAACATGCGGTAGCGATACCCGTTAACGGTTTTAGGGCTCAAAAACAAGATTTCAGATATTTCAGGCACGCTCATGCCTCGCGTAATCATGAGCATAACCTGCATTTCTCGTTCTGACAGTAAATCAAACGGCGTCTCCTGTGGTGCTTGCAGACTACTAATCGCCATTTGCTGTGCGATTTCAGCACATAAATATTTGTCACCCTTGTAAACCCGACGAATGGCCATGGCCATTTCGTCAGCATCTGATTCTTTCGTTAAATACCCCATTGCGCCAAGCTGTAACAAACGTCCCGGAAACGTGGGGTCAACATTAGCCGTCGTGACCACAATCACTTTAGTATTAGGATGTGTTTTATTCAAACGTCGTGTCACTTCCCAGCCATCAATCCCCGGCATTTTCATATCTAATAAAACAACGTCTGGCTTGTGCACTTTCACCAATGCTAACGCAGTTTCACCATTCTCAGCTTCCGCGACCACAGTCATATCAGGCTGGTTCTCAAGCAACCGCCGAATGCCCATTCGCACTAAGGCGTGATCATCAACAATTAATACGTTTATCAATAGATGCTCCTGGTGCTTACAAAACCCGTGAAAGCAATGAACACAAACGGTAGCGTAATGTTATCAATAGCAATTCATTTTTACAATGGATCGGTAAGTCCATCAGCAGTTCAATATGTAGATCATGAGGTGAGTTATTGACTAAAACCTCGTCTCAATCCAGCAAGATTATCCTCAATTGCTTCTCGCATTTGAGGGAGTATTGCTTCCACCCTTTCAAATTGCGTCGAATAATCGTGATTATTTTCGATCAAAAACTGGATGGTCACGGTCTGTTCAAAATTCTCAAGCAAATCATTGGCTGATTTGCCATGATAGTATTCTAGCAAAATGAGCCCCCCCCAATCGCGCGTTTTCTGGAGAAGTCTCTGGCTTTGTATCGTTATATGCCGCACACTGAAGGGGACTATAATGCGCAGAATCTTCACTTGCTAATTTTGTATATTGCGCGACCACAACCATTTTCTGTTCTGGCAAAATATGACTTAAATCAGGTCTTGGCATAACTCCCCCTTAAAAAATAATCAATTACTCCGCTCGCTCTTTCACATATTGCAATCTAAATGCTAAATGATATGAGTTTTTTTGAACCGTTATTTTAAACTCAATTCCGTAGTTTTTGACTGTCGTCCCGGAATTTANNGGATCCCGGACATTAAGCGCGACTAAAGCTCGCAGGCTCGCCAAGTCGCACTAAATTCCGGGACGACAATCACAGATGCCATCCAAAACTGCGGATCCAAGTATATACGATAGTCTAGTAGATGGTTTATCAAATGTCCAAAAACATCTGCCGGATACTTTATAAATACTCCTGATGCACTCATTTAACCTGGAAAAAGAAGTTGGAGGCGTTGCGAGATGGTCTAGTGTGCTGAAGTTTAAGGTTTTCTTGGCAGTTTTTAAGTGAAAGCGTACTCACCCGTACGGTGAACTTAAAAACTGCCAAGAAAACCTTAAATTTCAGTGCAATAGGCCATCGTTGTAGCCTTCAACTGCTTTTTCCAGGTTTAAGTATCTAATCGTTATTTGATGTTGCGTGGTACCGAAGTACCTGAGGTGCTTATGATGAACACGCGGCTACAAACTGGGCGTCCTCCTTTTTATGAACAAACCGATCCAGTGACTCTTCCACTCTAACTCTAAAAGGGGATAACACGCGATCGTGCATTAGGTTGATTTGAATCATTAAATTAAGTTCTTCAAATGGGGATGCACAACCCACTAAATAATGTCGCAACCACGATAACCCGGTTTTTAATTGGTTCATCTTATTTTTTCGATGCCCGTCTCGATGATTCAATAGCGGAGTGACGACCAGATTGTTTATGTCAGCATCTAAACTCCTTTCATGCTGAAACATTTCAAAATACAGCAGGAAAAATTTCGTTTTTTGCATTCTCGTCAATGTTGATAAACGTAACCTCGGTAATGCACGATACTCGAAACCATCGTCTTGTACTATTTGTACCAACTTCACTCGATGAGTAGGGCTTAAAAAACCAAGGGTTAGCGCTAACTCATCAAGTGTTCTAATCGAATGAACCAGATGGGGGGCAAGAAAATTCAATAATAAATCATGACTCGTTGAATCGACGCTTGTCAAAATCTCATTGAGTTGCTCATTGGAATTAATCCAACGTGAGAGGCTCCCTTTACTTGTCGCAATTTTTAAAATAATGTGTTGATTCGTCGTCACAACCCCCTTCAACCACGCCTTCAAATCATTCAATGACGTCAACTGTAGTTTTGAAGCACACGCATATAATAACTGAGCTTGGACGCTTGACGAAAAAATCTGTAAATGCACTGGGAGAAATCGCATGTTTAGCGCAGCAAAATCGTTGATAAAGCACATTTGCCTCAGAAGACTGCAATTATCCAAGAAAGAAGCGACGGATTGACCACTTATAATCAACGGTATTAACGCATCGTTAAACAGCAGTATAATTTTTTTCTGTATGGGTAATTTAAATTGCTGTAAAAAAAGAAACGGTTTATGGAAAGACAACAAGTCAACTTTCATATCATTATTCAACGTGAACCACCACGTCGTTGCTTTATCATTCAATTGAAACAAAAAAGAATTTAACGCATTCGGCCGAGAAAAAATATCCCGATGTACTGTCGCCAAATAGGGAAAAATAACATCCAGTAAATCAGGCTGATCCCATAACTCATGCAAAACAGTTTCATAATCCGAGCAACTCTGAATGACACCCCCATCAGCGATCACTGTACTCGCTACCGCTGCGATAAATTCTGGCGAATAGTCGACACTATTTTTCAAAAAATCAACGAAGGTTTTCGCTGAATTGATCTGCCGAGTAAAAACATTTGTAAAAAAAATACTCACAAAAATGGTACGTCGCGGTTCAGTGAGATGGGTAAAAATATAACAATACGATTTAAATTGATAGTTCAATCGTCTCTTAATTAATGTCTTATTGTTCACCATCAATTGTTTTATTTTTTCATCGCTCGTCTGTCTATTGAAGCTATAAATCAATTCTTTCGGCGTTTGACAAGCCTTTAATAGAACTTCTTCATTCCAATGATCGAGAGCGTATAATAATGTTTCTCTCAAAGAAATTTTACTCGCTAATCTCTGTAGTTCAGAGAGCATTCTGAATTCAACCGCCTCACTCAGATCGTGCGCTGGATCGCTCCCCTCACTGATCAGTAATAGTCCATATTCGGCAGACAATAAGCTTGATAAAAGCGCAACACGGGGATTTTTCTCCTCGAGCAGCTTGATTGCTTCAGTGGCACTTTTTAATTCTTCATATAAATACTCCACATCAAAATCATATAGCATTTTATATACGAGGCTCTCTTCTACCGAGAGAGTTTGTGCTGATTCCTGCAGCGATCGCGTTAAGTTCTCACCAATAATCAAGCTCTCTGGATTCAAGGCATTGCATTCTGGAATACAAACCGAGGATGTATCAATGTCCAGATTACGCATCGCCATGCACACAAGGTGATAAATAAATTGATGAACCGACGCTAATCTTGCCCGGCTCCCAGCATGATAGTCGATGTCTTGCGTATCATAAAATTTTGATTGTTGAGCAATCGAGATTAAGCACTTAGGATCCATAAATTGGTGAAAACCATCACGGATCTCTTCCAACGAAGCGGGTGATTTATTTGTTTTTTGAAGATCAACCTTCCCTGTTTGCTCATCATGCGGAGTGGACGACGGACATGAACGATGACGATCAATAAAAGAAAAAAGTAAGTCCTTAAGCCGATTTTCATCACTGACCGAATCTATTTCTGGCCAAATTCCGTCAAAAATTAACCGTGCCACAATCAATTTTTGTTGATTTAAAGAGAGATCAAGGCATTCTGACGTTATCGTTTGCAATAATTTTTTCTCTTTTAATACCTCATGAATCGCTTGTTTGGGTGTATTAGAAGGAATTTCACACAGTGCATCAATCAGAGATCGATGATGCTCCCCCTGAATCTCGCCCGTCAATAAGACTCCATTTAAAGGCCATACATAATGGCAAATATTATTTTCTAACCAAAGGAATAGCTCATTATTATTGATTTCATTCGGCGGGGACGTTAGCAAAAAACACAATGGATCATTCAATTCTTGGACTAAATCATCTAAATCCAGTGCTTTAAGAAATTTTTCAGAATGAGTCGGAACAGCTGCTGGTTGCTTCTCGGTCAAGTCTATGGGTAATCCCAGAGCGTGGTGCCTTTCTTTGATACTATCAAGCAATTCCCTCGAATAAAGCGTTGGAAATAAATTAGTATTGATGAAGTAACTCGGTTGGGACTGAGTACGATGTACCGTTGGGTCATCAGCCACCGCCCTAACAAAAGGATTAACATGATAAAACCAGCGTTGGTCATTACATTGCAGTCGTTGAACTTGATTGACAGTGGTGGTTCGAGGTTCGTGTTGGCTGATGAGAGGTAGAATTCGGTCAACTTTAGATTGATTAAAGACAAGACAAAAAGCAGTCGCAGCAACATCATAAACATAAAAAAACTCCGCTTCCGCAGTATCTTTAGGTAACCGCTCCTGCCATGAGCCATTATGATAATCGGCAACAAAAATAGTCTGAATGGTATTTTTTTCCATAGACCAACTTAACCAAAAACTAGGACGTTTTTCTTCAAAAACGAGATAAGGCCCCATCACATAATACACCGCAATTTACTCCCATAATGACTTGATATAGTCCCTTCTCGATGACCTCCTTTATTCATTTTTCGTATACTGCGCGCAGTATATCACAAACTCAATGTGTTTTTAAATCAGCAATAAGTCCTTCAATAATCCATCTTTTCAATAATGATGCAGCACGCAAGGGTGTATTTTCTTCATCATGCCATTGACATAACCCTTCGCATATCTCATCAAATGTAGTTTTCAGTAATGATTTCAAACCAATCAACGGCAGGGTTTTCGGTTACAACGGTTTCATAGTGTTCAGGGCGAAGTCCTAGCCCAAAGCCAAGAAATGGCTTTTCACTCATTTGTTTCATAAGATATCTTCTTCAAAAAAAAACGGGGTATTGGAACCTTCCCAATTACCCCGTTCATGATATGGTGAGCTGAAATTAAGAAGCGGGAGCTTCTACTGGAGCTGGGGCTGCTTCTGGAGCCGCTGCAGCTGGAGCTTCTGTTCCTGCTGGTGCTGTTGTGCTGCCGCCGATTTTTTTGCAATGCTTTTCAGACATCATCTTCATCATCGTTGCGTCTTTGCCTTTGCAATTGTTTTGTCCTTTGCAAGCATTCGCGTGATAGCAAGGAACTTTCGCAGATGCAGCTGCAAATGATGTTGCAGGAATGACTGTGAACGCTAATGCAGCAGTTGCTGCAAGGGTTAAACCTACGACTTTCTTGTTGATCATAATGAACTCCCTTTGATTGAGTGTAGTTAATAAAAAAACGACGTCATGCAATTTGGATCGATTTGACATTACCTCTTAAATGAGAGTAGAAGCTCTTCATGAGGATGTCAAGTCAACACGCAAGAATATGAATATTTGGATTATTTTCATCCACCGCAAAAAAAGGCGGATACTCACCTAGCGAATGAGCGCGCTCAAGAAACCCATTGATATCGGACTGAACAAAAGAGTACAACTGGTCATAACTCTTAATGACAAAATACACTGGCTGTAATTGATCAATACGATACGGCATACGAAACGCAGCCACAGGATCGAACAATACTCGTAATGCAATATCACTTTCTACACTATAAGCCGTTTCGCTGATGGACGATAAAATTCCTCCTCCATATGCACGTAATCCATTAGAGGTATTAATCAAACCAAATTCAACAGTAAACCAAAATAATCGCTGCAATAATGGCCACTCTTTCTCAGGAAACGTCAGTACTTTACATGCATAATCATGTACGAATTGAGCATAGACGGGATTGGTTAACATCGGGCAGTGACCAAACAATTCGTGGAAAATATCAGGTTCTTTGACGTAATCAAGCTCTTCGAAGCAACGAATAAACGTCGCAGCGGGAAAACGTTTATCTGCGAGTAATTCAAAAAAAGCACGTGCGGAAATCAACGCCGGTACAGGCTCAACAACCCAACCGGTTGCGGCCTTTAAGCGTAAACTCACATCCGGTAATTGTGGAACGCAATCAGCGGTTAGTGATAAGCATTGTAAACCCTGTAAAAATTCATCACACGCACGACCAGGCAGTAATTTGCTTTGCCGATCATATAAAATATGCCAAACACGGTGTTCTTCAGCCGAGTAATCAATAAACCCTCGCGCATCCGGTTGATGAGAAACATATTGGCTAACAAATTCCATCGCGCTCTCCTTAATATGTGTTCCGCAATTGCGAAACCGGGATAAATGTCTCCGTTCCTTGCTCTACTCGGCGCATCGAACCTTTCCATGCATGACCATAAACAACTTCATACGTTAACGGAAATTGGCCTTGATCCGTACAAAACGTTTTCATCGCCGTTTCAAATGTTCGCCAGGCTTGCTTTCCTGTGAGGCCTGAATTTCTTGCAGGATTGATATTACGAACGCCTTGTGCTTTCAAAGCATGCAGCAGTTTCGGTAGTGTTGCGTAATGAACCGCTAACATTTCCATATCGACAACCGGATCGGCAAAATGCTCCGCGAGTAGGATATCGCCTAAGTCATGCATATCAATATAAGCATTGGTATGTGCGTACCTGTCTGCAAGCGCCCATGCGCTACGTAATTCACAAAACGTATCGGGCCCTAATGTTGAAAACATAAAGCAAGCATCTTTATTCATCACACGGTTAATTTCACGCATCACATGAGCCATTGGACTCATCCAATGAATGGCCTGATTTGCAAAGACAAGATCAAATAATCCGGATGGAAATGGCATCGACATCATATCCGTATGAACTAACGACCATTTTTGCAACCAAGGCTGTCGTTTCTTCGCTTGCTCAAGCATCGTATACGCTAAATCAAGACCAACAATATGAGCTTTGGGATAACGTTTTTTTAATTGTTGTGAAAAGAAACCGGTTCCACACCCCAGATCGAGCACATAACGAGGCTGAATTTTTAAATAATCCAAGCGCTCAAATAGACGCGTACCGATTTCTTTCTGTGCGATAGCAACTTGCTCATATTCAACAGCATGGGCATCAAATGAATTGCAAATTTCTGTTTTTAACTTCATGATTCTCGGCTCACGAAAGGAAGTCCAACATCCAACGCAAAAGAGGCATCGGTTTGAAAATGTCAAGTATAACACAATGGCTAAGAACTCAATGGCTAAAACAGGTACGAATCCCCCGTATTTGCGCCCTGTGTAACCATCATCATGACGGAGGTCTTGCCATCTGTCTGCAATGCCATGAATTCCTCACTCCCATTCTATCGGCTTGTACATACTGCGCTCACCCACTACCGAAGAGCAACTTCATGACATGTGGCAAATGCATTAAAACAAAACCCTATTTTGATCAAACCATTGCACCTTACTCATTTGAGGAGCCGCTTAGAACACTATTGCATGATTTTAAATACCGGCACAGTCTTTATCTCGTTTCATTTTTAGCCCAGTTAATCTTGGTGAATTTACCTACAAGTACGTCCCAGATAGAATGCTTGATTCCAGTCCCAATGCATCCCGATCGACTACGTCGGCGCGGCTTCAATCAAGCAGCCGAGTTGGCCAAATTCATGGGCCATGTTTTGAACATTCCATGCAACATGCAGATTTGCAAAAAAATTATTCCTACCCTACCCCAAGCAGGATTGAATGCTAGCCAGCGTCAAAAAAATCTACGTAATGCATTTCAAACTAAACCGATACATTATAAACGAGTTGCATTAATTGATGATTTATTAACAACTGGAAATACAGCAAATGAGCTGGCAAAAACACTCAAGCAGCAAGGTGTTGAACACGTTTCAATTTGGTGTTGTGCACGAACGGTCGATGATCGTTCAAACGGTTAACGCGTATTATCAATCACCAACTTTAATCGATTCGATGGATTGTATATCTTCAACTCATCACTGCTACGATAGACTTCAAATGTGCGATAAACCTGCTCCGTTTTCGTATCAACAAGCTCAACAATCTCACCCTGATCATCCACCAATGTC
Organism: Legionellaceae bacterium UBA6148; assembly: GCA_002423125.1. Lineage (GTDB taxonomy): Bacteria > Pseudomonadota > Gammaproteobacteria > Legionellales > Legionellaceae > UBA11403. The sequence continues at coordinate 130,119 of DIUW01000045.1, forward strand.
AGTGATAAATGCATTTCCTTAAAATGCCCAACATGATACCGCTCTTTAAACAGACGAATAACACTCATCAAATGCTCTGCAGCCTCATTGCTATCGTGTTCACCACTAAAAATGATATCCATAGCGGACTCCTTTTTAAAAAAACATAAAGCCGTTTCCTCATTAAACGGCCATTCATAAAATATCTTGAGTTTTTATAGAAATTACACCGCGTCAACATGAAGATTTCATGTTTTTCTTGATTGAAATTTGACTAACTTGATTATATTTACTACTCTTCGTGGGTGATTAAATATTAATCTAAAGGGAGATTTTTTATGCCAAAATTCAAACAATACAGTGAGAGCCCGTTACATTCGGCAATTGTACAACTGTTAACGACGATTGAAACGATAAGAAAAAATCCAAATTATGCTGTAGGGGCGAACCAACAAGAAAGAAAATCCATCGACTATTTAAACCATATCCATGAAACGGTGACGACATTACACGAAAAAATTCTACCTCTCTTTTCTAAAGGGAACTATCCTAATTTTCTTGATATGTATAAATTAATTAAATTTAAAGGCATGGCGAGTCAATTAAAAAACACGACAAAATCGACCATTGATGTGATGCTTGATGTTGAAATTGCTCGAGCATTGGTGATATTTATTGGGTCTTTACCTGATGAATCTTTATCTGCAATAGCTCCCTTTCTTGATGTAAACAAAATCCCAGATGTAGCGAAAACATTCTTAAATACCTTTTTGGGTATGGGTCTTTTCAAATCAAATACTACCTTGCAAACAGACCTACGCTTAAAAAGGCAAACACTACAGTCTCATATTGCTGCCTTTGAAGAAAAATTCAGAAAGTCGACCGCTATTACAAAAGAACAACACGACAGCAACGTTCACGATCGCCCCCAAGAGGTTAGACCACCGATAGCCTCCGCCCATTCGATGTTTTTCACTAAAAAACCATCGATCGAGATAAGGTCGAATCCAATGGATAAGGATATAGAACCTCATTCTCCTCATAGCCCTGTAGTTGTATAACCCTATTCCCATTGGAAATCCAGTATCTTCACTTCCAATGGGTATAAATTTTCTCTGTAATGAGTTATAATTCGCTTCTTATATTGTTTATTGAAAATATCCTATGGCATTTGTTGCATGTGGTCTCAATCATGAATCTGCACCTATTGAAATACGTGAGACGTTTGCATTGTCAGCGACTGCAGACAGTATCCGTTTAAACCACTTTCTCAATGAAGTTGTTATTTTATCAACGTGCAACCGTACTGAAATTTATTGCGATACCGATAATCCCAATCTGCTTATTACGCAACTAAGTGACGTATTTCAGTGCTCTGCTGATGAGCTGACCCCTTATATCTACTTACATCAAGACCAAGCTGCCGTTCGTCATTTATTACGCGTTGCGATCGGCTTAGATTCGATGATGCTTGGTGAGCCACAAATTCTTGGACAACTAAAACGCGCCTACCTTGATGCTTGCAACGCAGGAACAGTGAAAAAAAGCTTACGTCATGTTTTTCAAACGATCTTTAGTGCCGCTAAACGAGTTAGAACACAAAGTGGCGTAGGGAATAATCCCATATCAATTGCCTATGCAGCCGTACAGCTCATCATCAAGCAATTCAAAGACCTTAGTTCACTCCATATTTTCATTATTGGATCCGGTGAAACCGCTTCCTTGGTTGCAAAATACCTTCATCAAAAAGGGGTGCACCGATTTATGATTGCGAATCGAACCCTAGAACATGCTCAGTCACTCGCCGCTCGACTGAACGGCCAAGCACTGTCCATCACCGATATTCCCCATTACTTACCACAAGCGGATGTCGTGATTTCAGCAACGACCTGCCCTCTTCCTTTTATTACCCAGCAATGGATTGAACGAGCACTCATCACACGACACCATACATCGATGCTTTTATTGGATTTGGCCGTTCCTCGTGATATTGAGCCCAATGTCGGCGAGCTTGATGGCGTCAATCTTTATAACATTGATGACTTACATACCATCGTTGGCGAAGGCATGGAAGTACGCCGCGCCGCAGCATTGCATGCAGAACAACTTATCGAATTTGAAATGGAGCAATTTATTGACTGGGAGCGCTCAGAAAAAGCCAATGAGGTGATTACCGATTACCGAAATCAAATGAGCCTTCTTGCCGAACAGGAATTGACTCGCGCGCAACAGAAATTGTCTTCCGGCAAATGCCAACACAGTGTGCTAGCCGAATTTAGTGAGCGATTGGTTAATAAATTAACTCACCTGCCAACGATCGGATTACGGCAAGCAGCATTCGATGAACGCGCCGATCTTCTGAACTTAGTTCAAACGCTTCTCAATAAAACTCCGGAGAGTTCTACGCTATGAAACAATCACTCGAACTCAAACTGCAGCAATTATTAGAACGTTTTCAGGAAATAGGGCAATTGCTATCAGACGCCAGCATCATCGCTGATCAAAATCAATTTAAAGCGCTTTCAAAAGAATATGCACAACTTGAGCCCGTCGCCACTCATTATGGCGAATACAGTCAAGCGGTCCAAGAGGTCAACTCCTTACAAGAGCTCATTGATGGTACTGAACAAGAACTTGCAGAAATGGCGAGCGGCGAAATCGATGACGCCCATGCAAAGGTCAATGAGCTCGAAGAATTGCTGCAATGGCATCTTATTCCCAAAGATCCAGACGATGCACGCAACATTTACCTCGAAGTACGTGCTGGCACAGGTGGTGATGAAGCCGCAATATTTGCTGGTGATTTATTTCGAATGTACAGTCGCTATGCTGAACTACAAGGCTGGCCCATTGAATTAGTCAGTGCGAGTCATGGAGAGCATGGGGGCTATAAAGAAGTCATTGCACGCATCAGTGGCAATAACGTTTATGCCCAACTGAAATTTGAATCAGGCGCGCACCGTGTTCAACGTGTTCCAACTACAGAGTCTCAAGGCAGAGTTCATACGTCCGCATGCACCGTTGCCATCCTTCCCGAAGTTGACGCGATTGATGACATTGAAATCAAAAGTGAGGATTTACGCGTTGATACCTACCGTTCATCAGGCGCCGGCGGCCAGCACGTTAATAAAACAGACTCAGCCATTCGCCTAACGCATCTACCCACGGGCCTTGTGGTTGAATGTCAGGATGAACGATCACAACATAAAAATCGTGCCAAAGCGATGGCACTGCTTCGAGCGCGCCTACTCAATGCCGAACAAAGCAAACAACAGCAAGAGCAAGCGCAAACACGAAAATTACTCGTAGGATCAGGAGATCGATCGGAACGAATCCGCACCTATAATTTCCCTCAAGGCCGACTCACTGATCATCGAATCAATCTCACTCTGTATCAACTCCAGGACATAATGGAAGGACATTTATCGTTTGTCATTGATGCACTGCGGCGCGAACACCACGCAGAATTACTCGCAGAACTTGGGCATCATGATTAAATATGGATATAAAATCAGCACTAACCCACGGGTACTCATCCCTTAATCAAACCAGCCCATGCTCACAACTCGACGCGGAATTATTACTGTCTCTGGTTCTCAACACGAGTCGTACCGCACTTTATACTCATCCAGAAAAACCGTTAACGACCTCTCAATGGCAAGACTATCAGCATTTAATTCATCAACGCGCATTAGGTCATCCTATTGCTCACCTGACAGGCTCAAAAGAATTTTGGTCCCTCCCATTAATTGTCACCGCCGATACACTGATTCCAAGACCTGAAACGGAGCTACTTGTAGAGCTGACTCTCACATTACTTGGCCCAGTAAGCGATGCACGCATTCTTGATTTAGGTACCGGCAGTGGCGCTATTGCACTTGCGTTAGCATCGGAGCGCCCGAAATGGGAGATTCAAGCATTTGATGTCAGTGAAGAAGCACTCTCGATCGCCCGAAAAAATGCCGTTGCGTTAAACCTCAATCAGATTCATTTTGGCCAATCCAATTGGTTTACATCCATACCGCCGCTACAATCATTTAATGCAATCATTTCCAATCCGCCTTATATTGCCGAAAACGATCATCATATTCATCAAGGAGACGTTCGTTTCGAACCAATACAAGCATTAACAAGTGGCCCAGATGGCCTAGATGCAATCACTGAAATCATAAAAAAAGGGATGGATTACTTAAAACCAGGTGGATTTTTATTAATCGAACATGGGTTTTGTCAAAAAAATGCAGTCACCACGCTACTTAAACAAGCCAATTATACGAACATACAACATTGGCCTGATTTACAAGGTCATGACCGTGTTAGCGGTGGATATCGGTAAAATAAGCTTATTTTTCGTATAAATTGATTGGGCGCGTTTGAATCCAAGCGCCCTGAAAACTCAGGGCGGGCAAGGTCAATCAACCAAAAACGGATTACGTAAAATAATCGTTGAATCACGCTCAGGTCCGGTTGATAAGATATCAACGGGAATACCCAATAATTCTTCTATACGACGAACATACGCCAACGCGTTCGCGGGGAGCTGCTCCAATGACACAACATCGGCCGTTGACTCGCTCCAACCAGGCATTTCTTCATAAATCGGCTCTATGCCTGCAAAATCTTCTGCCGCATTAGGGGGACGAGTCAAAACACCGCCACTCGCATCACGATAAGCAACGGCAATGCGCAACGTCTCAATGCCATCTAAAACATCGAGCTTCGTCATACATAAGCCAGTCAAGCTGTTTAATTCAATAGAACGCCGTAGCAGCACCGCATCAAACCAACCACAACGACGCGGACGGCCAGTCACTGCGCCAAATTCATTACCTCGTTCAGCCAATCGCTTACCAATGTCATCCGTTAGTTCAGTTGGAAACGGACCGCCACCGACTCGCGTGGTATACGCCTTGGTAATACCGAGCACGTAGTCGATATAGCGTGGTCCAAACCCAGCACCATTAACAACGCTGCCAACGCACGTATTCGACGAGGTGACATAAGGATAGGTGCCATGATCAACGTCCAAAAATACACCCTGCGCACCTTCAAAAAGAATCGCATCGCCACGTTCACGATGCTCATGCAATCTGAACACTACATCCGTAACCATTGGTTTTAATGCTTCCGCCCACGCAAACGATGCGTCTAAAATAGGCTGCGCATCAACTGCAGGTTGTTTATGATAATGCGTTAATACAAAATTATGATAATCCAATAAGTCCGTAAGCTTGGCAACAAAACGATCGCGATGAAATAAGTCATCTATTTTAAGAGCACGTCTGGCAATTTTGTCTTCATATGCAGGCCCAATTCCGCGACCCGTTGTACCGATAGCAGCACCTGCTTTGTGCGACTCACGTGCTTTATCCAGCGCGACATGGTACGGTAAAATCAAAGGACACGACGGACTGATGTGCAATCGATTGCGGACGCTAACCCCTTTATCTTCCAGCTCTTTAATTTCCGCCAAAAGCGCATCAGGAGAAACCACGACACCGTTGCCAATATAACACTGCACAGCAGGTCGCAAGATACCCGATGGAATCAAACGTAACACCGTTTTTTCACCATTAATTTTTAATGTATGACCCGCATTATGTCCGCCCTGATAGCGAACAACCACCTTGGCATCATGCATTAACAAATCAACGATTTTACCTTTGCCTTCATCGCCCCACTGCGTTCCAACTACTACAACATGCTTGCCCATAATAAGTTCTTACTCTGAAAATGATTCAACACAATAGTATAATTACTTTTTAACACTAACGCTATTCCCAATTGCGATTCCATGTTTAAAGTAATCAAAAAACGCACTACTTTGATCCAGTACGAGAATATCCCGCTTACTATTAAAACTGGCCCGATAGGCTTTAAGACTTCGATAGAACGCAAAAAATTCTTTATTTTGGCTGTATGCTCGAGCATACGTCGCTGCCGCAATTGCTTGCCCTTCAGCTCGCATCATTTGCCCATCACTACGAGCCTTCGCTAAAATAATAGTCACTTTCGCATCGGATTCAGCTTGTATCGATTCTGCAGCAGCACTTCCATCCGCACGATGGCCATTCGCAATTTTCTGCATATCGGCTCGCATCCGTTGATAAATCGCGTTACTGGTATTCGCGGGCAACTCAATCCCTTTAATACGAACATCAACCACGTGAATCCCTAATTGCGCCGCTTGAAGTTCAGCCCCCTGACGTAATACTTCCATCACATCACCTCGATCACTCGAAACCAAATCAGAAATGGTGCGCTTCCCAAATTGAGCTCGCAACGATGTATTAATTTGCTGCTCAAGCAATGTTTCCGCTTTAAACTGATTCCCGCCCGTCGCTTTAAAATAATGAGCCAAATTTTCAATACGCCATTTTACATAGTAATCGACAATAACGTCTTTCTTTTCTTTCGTCACAATTCGCGATGATTTAATATCGACAGTCTGCAAGCGAGTATCAAAGATGCGTATTGTTTCGATGAAAGGAGCCTTCACATGCAAGCCTGGAGCAAAGACTTTAACTTCCTTCGTTTGTTTATCAACCACCAAACGACCAAGCCTTAATAAAATGCCATGGTTACCTTGGTTGACGACAAATAAACTGGTCATCATAAACAGCAGGACCATAAAAAGAACAACCCCTAGGGTCAGTTTAGTGGCATTCATCGAGAATTACTCCCCAAATTTTCAGTTGGTCGTGCAATAGTTCGGCCGTCAAACGATTTGCTCAGTGCGCTTTCATCATCGTTAGCCCCTGCTTTATGGGACGGACTCTTCGACGCATCTAAATCGGATTGATTCGACACGAGTTTATCCAAAGGCAAATAAAGTACGTTTCCTGCCTTAGCTTCAACAATGATTTTGCTGCTCTTCGTCAAAACAGTTTGCATTGCATCCAGATACATACGCTGACTCGTGACCGCCGGTGCTTTTAAATACTCTGGCAATAACGATAAAAATTCGGCTGTTTCGCCCTTAGCTTGTAGCACAACCTGCTCGGAGTAAGCCTTGGCTTCTTCTCGAATACGCCGCGCATTTCCCATGGCAATCGGCACAACCCGCGCTTCATACGCCCGCGCTTGTTCTTTAAAGCGCTTTTCATCTTCCTGAGCTTTAATGGCATCATCAAATGCATCTTGCACACTCTCCGGGGCTCGAGCCGGTTGAGGTGATACATTCCCAATAACAATCCCTATTTTATAATCAGCAAGAATTTTAACCAATGCCTCTTGCACGCTGTTACCCCATGCCTCTCGACCTTCAGTAATAATTTGATCTAACGTCGTTGCTCCAACGACTTGTCGTAGGGCACTTGATGTGGCTTGTTGTAAACTTTCTTCGGGATCAGCTACATTGAATAAATATTCTTCAAGATTGCCAATTCGATATTGTACCGCCAGCGCTACGGAGACAAGGTTTTCATCTTTTGTGAGCATCTGTGCAGCATATGAATAATCAGAAACACGATCCACATTCATCACAACCTTCGTACTGATAAAACGCGGAATCCAGTGAGGGCCAGGGCCAACGGTTTCAATGTATTTTCCAAAGCGTAAGATCACTGCCCGTTCGGCCGGGTCTACAATAAATATGCCCGATAAAGCCCATAAGGCAACCACAACAAATGCAATGACTGCAACCAGAAAATGGCCATTAGAGTCACCCGCACTATACGATTTTTTAGGTTTCTCAATGTTAGATTTTCCAATTCCAGCTTTTCCAAACAAGGAGTCAAACGTCTCTTTCAACTTTTTATTCAGGCGCTTCAACGCCTCATCGAGATCAGGAGGCTGATTCTTACCACCCCATGAACCTTTATTTTTATCTGGATCATTCCAACCCATGATTGACTCCAAAGCCTGATGTAAAAGCAAAGATTTTATGGGGTATGACGCGTTTAAGCAAGTCGTACAAACATTAAATCCCAAACTCCGTGCCCCAATTGGTTTCCACGGTGCTCAAATTTGGTTAAGGGACGGAACGATGGTCTAGGCATAAAACATCCTTCCTGCTGAGTGTTAGTCAGTTGCGTTGATGCAGAGAGCACTGACATCATCTGTTGAGCATAATCCTCCCAATCAGTTGCACAATGAATAAACGCTCCTGGTTTGATTTTTTGGACCAACAGTTGAATGAATTCGGATTGTATCAAACGCCGCTTTTGGTGACGAAGCTTGGGCCAAGGATCTGGGAAAAAAATTTGTACTCCCGCCAATGACGCATCTGCAATACACGTTTTCAATACCTCAACCGCATCATGAGTCGAAATACGTACATTCTGAATGTGCTCATCATGAAGATCAGCGACCAAACTACCGATCCCCGCACGATGAACTTCAACACCAATGTAATTCATCTCCGGCGCAGCCTTCGCCATCGCGACCAACGATCCTCCCATTCCAAACCCAATTTCCAAAACGGTATCTGCTGAACGACCAAACGCGGCCATTAAGTCCCACTGATTTCCTGGGGCAGGAAGTTCATAATTGACCAGCCACTCATCCAGCGCCAATTGTTGACGAGGACTGACACGTCCCGCTCGCAAAACAAAACTTTTGATAGTACGATACATATTTGATATCCTATTGCCTCTAAAAGCCGGAACGTTTGCGTTAACGGCTTTTGGTCTAGCCGATGAATAGCCGGTAACACAAACGTTCCGGTTCACGAATTGCTCATGGAAAATCGAGCATCTTGTGAAGATTAAATTGCATTATTCTACATTATCTGCTATAAAACGCATCCTGTTAAATTTATTTGATATTTTCTTTATCAAAATGAAGACAGACTGATTTTTTATAAACACCGAACATTGGAGTAGAACCATGTCACGAGTATGCCAAGTAACTGGCAAGCGACCTATCACTGGTAATAACGTGTCGCACGCCAACAATAAAACTAGACGACGTTTTTTGCCGAACATCCAACATAAACGATTTTGGGTTGAAGAAGAAAATCGGTTCGTATCGCTAAAAGTTAGCGCGAGAGGAATCCGAACGATAGATAAGCTCGGAATCAAAGTTGTTTTAGATCAGATTCGCGCCAATGGCGAAAAAGTATAATTAATAAGGGGAATTCACCGTGGCAGCTGTTACCATCAAAGTTAAAATGGAATCCACCGCAGGCACTGGATACTATAAAACAACAACCAAAAATCCTCGAAACCATCCTGAAAAAATGGAATTGAAAATGTACGATCGCGTGATTCGTAAGCATGTACTATTCAAAGAGAAGAAAGTTAAGTAACTGTAATTCTAATCATTCCTATACCCGAACTGAATCTAAATGCTATGTTTTGGACGATTCGATTTTTTTGTCCATTGCCTCTAAAAAGATGCGTAATAGCCAGCCCTATTGCAAATCTTTTTAGAGGCAATGGGCGGAAAAAGCGCTAGACCAAAAATAGCATTTAGATTTAGTTCGGGTATATTAGCCCGGGTCTAACGAAGTGAAGCCCGGGAACTCAAAAAAAAGCCTCCCTTTAGTTTAAAACGGCGGTTGGAAAACTTATATTAAAATACCGAATGTGCTGATCAGCGCTCGGCTCTCAACATACCGACCCACCTCTTGTGAATAATTGTTTATTCAAACAAACTGGATAACACTCAAATATCAGTTAAACTTACTAATACGGGACTAATGGACATCAACCCATAAAACAAACATTATTTTAATATTAACAACACTATCAAGGAGATTGATCATGCACATAGACTTCACAGGACATCATTTAGAGGTCACCCCCGCACTAAAAAACCACACAAAAGAAAAATTTATCAAACTTGGAAAACATTTCGACAATATTACATCGATTCACGTGGTTCTTAATGTCGAAAAATTACGCCAGATAGCAGAAGGAACTATATTAATCGCAAAAGATAAATTCCACGCCAGCTCTGAGGATGAAAACATGTATAGCGCCATTGATTCTCTGGCAGACAAACTCAACAAACAACTCCTGAAGCATAAGGAAAAAAGCAACGGAAACCACCGCGGTTAAACCTAAAAAACAAATGGTAGCTCGGCTGCCGCGGCGAAGCAGCCCGGGCCTACCTCGCCTTCCAAATAAGTATTTTCAATAGTGCAATGTAGAACAAGTCACTGTATTTTTTGAACAATATTCCCGTCATCGATTCCGGCAATTGATCTGATTTTTTATTAATGAGCTGCTTAAAGGTACTTTCGCATACAGGAAGCTGATCTCGAGTTGCAAAATAACTCAGCGGTGTAAGCGTCGCTATATCTATATTTAATGCTGGGCACAAAGTAACCCATTCTGCAAAACATGTTTCGTCAACTTCATTCACACCATACCCAGCTTGTTGATTTCCCAGTTTACAATAGGCAATAGAAGCCATCGCCTTTAAAAGTTTCGACATTTTACAACCATCCCCCTTACAACGAAACATAAAACCAGTACCACAATACAAGAGAGCCATCTTTAAACCAGTCTTATATTTTTCATGAAACGGTGGTTTATTAATATATTGAAAAGGAATACGTCCTTCCGACTCCATTACACGACCTTGAGAAAAATCTTGGTAAACCCAAATTAATCGTCGAATAGCAATGGCTGTGTTTAATCGTGCTTTTCCTGGTGTCGCAGCACCGTCTTTCCCTTCTAAAAAGACCGTATCATAACGTTGATCTTTCGCTAAATGAAACGCATCAATGAGTCGATCGGCGGAAGTTTGAGTAAGGCCAAAGTTTGTTTGATAATTCAGTTGAATTCGGCTTTGATTCGAGAGATTTAATATCTGCTTCCATTGCTCTAAATTTGTTTTGGACCGATTGGTTGCTAATGTATCCCCACTCATATCAGTCACATTGGTTGAGTCACCACTACTTTCTTTAAGGATCATGGCAAGCACATGTGCCCATTGATGGGCGGTGCGATCATCAAAATAAACATCTTGGGCATTCACCATGTGTTGATAAATAAGAAAATGTTGAAAAATCATCTCTCTCAAGTGCACATTGATTGAGGTGCATCGGGGATCTTTGTCTTCCTTCATGATATTCATCATGTGCTGCGTGAGACGCGTCACTTGGTCTTTATCAGGTAGCCCAGTAAGCTCGGGAAGCCAACCGTGATCCACATGATCCATTGATGGTGACAAATGAAGATGATCCGCAAACGAAGGCGGAGCATTATCATCAAAGTATGGACTTGTTGCAAGTGCCACCAATGGCGTTAAAAAAACAAGCATTACCAATGTCATCGATTGTCTTATCATCTTGCCCTATCCTAAGAAATGAGTATTCAGTTAAGATTGTTCTTGCTGAAAATTTATTTAAACCGACCGATTAAGCAGCAAAATTCCCGTTAGGGTTAATTTTAGTCTATATTTCGTTATATGCTTATTTATTGGAGTCTGGACAAGAATGCATGCGTCTTTTTGCATGTATTCTTGTCCAGAATCCAATTTAAAAATAAACTGCATTCCTATTCCAAACAGACCAGGAGCATCACTAGAATGAAACTGAATAAGCTAAAACAGACTGAATGCCCTATTACAATGCCTGTTTTTTTTGCGACATTGATCATTGGCGTCGGGGCTGGGGTGATCGGGATATTACTTATTTATTTACTGCATTTTACTCAGCATATTGCCTATGGATATAGCCTTCATTCAATCATTAGTTCTGAGCGATTTTTAGCAGGTGTTACAGCGGCCTCCTCAGAACGACGAGTCATCATACTGACGTTGTGTGGTTTAATTGCAGGAGGAGGATGGTGGGCAATTTATCGTTTTGGTTGCCCTCTCATCAGCATTCCCGAAGCAGTAAGAACAGATCCATCTCACATGCCTCGCTTCAAAACCATTCTACACGCGTTGTTACAAATGATTACCGTGGCAATGGGATCACCGCTAGGTCGAGAGGTTGCTCCCAGAGAAGTAGCGGCCGTGTTTGCCAGTTGGTTGTCTACTAAAATGGGACTCACCCTGAGTGATGCCAAAGTGATGGTTGCTTGTAGTGCTGGGGCAGGATTAGCGGCGGTCTATAATGTCCCACTAGGAGGTACCTTGTTCACCTTAGAAGTACTATTACGAAAATTTAATGGTTCCCTCGTTTTACTCTCCATGATTTCATCAACGATTGCCGTTGCTGTTTCGCGTCTTGGGCTTGGGGATGTCAGTCAATACCAGATTCCTTCTTTAACAATAAGCTCGTCATTAGTGCTATGGTCGGTTGTCACCGCACCTCTTTTTGGAGTCACCGCCTACTGGTTCAGTCGAGGAGCTTCTTACATGGGGCGATGCGTCCAGCACAATTGGCAAGTCCCCTTTTATTGTTTACTGAATTTTTTCATGATAGGACTATTCGCTATTTATTACCCTGCAATTTTAGGCAATGGCATCAGTGCGGCTCAAGTCGAATTTAGCAATGCAGTCGGTATTGGGTTAAGTGCTATCCTCTTAGGATTAAGAATCATCATCACATTAACCAGTATTCGGTCAGGGGCTCATGGCGGCCTTTTAACCCCCTGTGTTGCCAATGGCGCTTTACTTGCTGTGGTCTTAGGCGGCATCTGGCAACTGCTAGGATCAGACACTGATTTAAGTGCCTTTGCAATTGTAGGTGCCGCAGCATTTCTTGCTGTCGCTCAAAAAATGCCACTGACGGCGATTGTTCTTATTTTTGAATTCACCCGCGTTGATTTCAGTTTTATGTTACCTGTTTTATGTGCCGTAATCGGCGCAGTATCAACGTCGAATTTATGTATATACTACGCAAGACCACATTCTTAAGTTGTTGGGCGGCGCTATTTTGGGATCTATCGCAATAACACGGGAAAGAAACCAGAGGCAACGATTTCTATGGACTTCAACATTAGGATTGCCACAATAGGCGATAGATCAATCATGCCGACGTTTGGTAATACCTTTCGAATGGTTCGTAGTAAAGGTTCGGTCACAAGAAACAACAATCTCGCAAAAGGATGTTGCCAATAAGGATTAAACCAACTCATTAACGAACGAATGATAATGGCATAAAATAATATATTGCAAGGCTGTACGACCATATCAGCAATCGAATACATCAACACATCATTAAACGAAAGTGCACTACTTAAAAACAATACATTCATGATCGTAAATTTAAATAATTCACAAAAGACAAGCAGAATCAGACATGCAAAATCATATCGACTTTGGGCGCCCCTGTTCCGAATAATGTTTTTCTGAATGGGCACAATAATTGGAGCCGTTAATGTATAAATGCTTTGACTGAACGGGTGAAACGTTCCAACCGAAAAATAACGAATAAAAAGTCTTGCCCATATAATAAAAAGTGCAAAGCTAAATAAATTAGCCATTAAAAAGTAACCAACCGATGAAATGCTGCTCATAATTATTCCTCTTAAATGAATATACCCTCAACGCTAAGCTGCGATATTTGCTAGTCCGTCTTCAGCATTACTTCGGAGTGTTGTACGAGATTAAATCCAACCCGCCCATGTACGGCTTGAGAACTTCAGGAATATGGATATTTCCTTGCTTATCTTGATAATTTTCCATAATCGCCACCAGGGTTCGCCCCACCGCTAAACCAGAACCATTCAATGTATGAACAAGCTCAGTATCTCGCGCGTCAGTACGATACCGTGCTTTCATACGACGCGCTTGAAACGCCTCGGTGTTACTGCAAGACGAGATTTCACGATACGTATTCTGGCTAGGAAGCCAAACTTCAAGATCATAGGTTTTGGTCGCCGTCGCCCCCATATCACCCGTGCAAAGCGATAAAACACGATAAGGTAAGTTTAAGCGTTGTAGAATCGACTCTGCATGAGCGGTTAGTTGTTCTAATGCATCGTATGATAATTCTGGCGTTGTAACCCAAACAAGCTCCACTTTCTCAAATTGATGCTGGCGAATCATCCCTTTAGTATCACGGCCATAGGATCCAGCTTCACTGCGAAAACAGGGGGAATGGCACGCGTATCGAACGGGTAAAGCATCCTGTTCTAAAATGACATCACGAACCGTATTCGTGACAGGTATTTCTGCCGTAGACGTTAGATAATAATTAGACTCGCCATGTAATTTGAATAAATCAGCCTCAAATTTAGGCAGTTGCCCTGTTCCGATCAAACTGTCCGCATTCACAATATATGGAACATAAATTTCTTGATAACCATGACATTGGGTGTGTACATCGAGCATAAATTGAATCAACGCACGGTGAAGTCTTGCCAATTGCGATTTCATCACAACAAATCGACTACCAGTAATTTTAGCACCCAGTGCAAAATCCATTTGACCCAACGCTTCACCAAGAAAATCATGTGATTTCACTGCAAAATCAAACGAGGGCACAACGCCCCAGCGACGAATTTCGGTATTGGCCGTTTCATCAGAACCAATAGGCACCGACTCATGAGGTAAATTAGGGAGACCCAGACTAATCCGCTCAATCTGTTCAAGCACTGCTGACAACTCCGCTTTTTTAGTATCCAGCTCAGCCCCGATACGATGTACGGCGTCTCGCAAAGGCGCGATATCTTCTCCGCGCGATTTCGCTTGACCAATTTCTGTTGAACGCTCGTTGCGTTCCTGCTGTAATTCTTGTGTCGCAATGTGTAATGCTTTTCGTTGCGCTTCTAATCCAACGAATAATTCCGCATCAAAATGAAATCTTCGAGTCGCTAATCGATCAGCAACAAATTGGGGGTTTTCGCGAAGTAAATAGGGATCTAACATGGTTCACCTGAATGTTTTATGGCTTTATCGGAATTCCCGGGGTTGTTGTCATCCCCGCGAAGGCGTGGATCCATGCTTAAACCTGGCACCGATCCAGCATCAGTATATACCCATCGGAAATGGGTATATTTACCGCGTAATCCCACGCGTTGATTGGTTAAGAGCCTCAATCAAAGGGATCACTTCAGCACAATCGACTTGTAATAATTCCAGCTCGGCCAAGGCTTGCTGTACAGTCAATCCTTTTCGGTAAATAATTTTATAAGCACGACGCAGTGTATCAATAGCAGTAGAAGAGAAACCTCGTCGACGTAACCCAACCGTATTGATTCCGCAAGCGGCTGTTGTCTGCCCTGCAATCATGACATAAGGCAAAACATCTTTCGTGACATACGTTGCTCGAGCAATAAACGCATAATCGCCCACATGACAAAATTGATGAATTGCAGCATAAGCACCAATATTCACATAATCACAAATAGTCACATGCCCAGACAGGGCAGAAAAGTTTACCATGATATTATGATTCCCCACCATACAATCATGACCAACATGAACATGAGCCATAAGATAATTATGATCACCAATTCGTGTGATCCCGCCACCTTTCACGGTGCCGCGACTGATCATACTGTACTCACGAATTGTATTATTATCCCCAATTTCCAAACGAGTTGGCTCACATTGGTAAGTCACATCTTGAGGAGCATCGCCCACAGAGGAAAACTGAAAAATTTTATTATTTTTACCTATTTTGGTGGGCCCTTCAATCACAGCATGAGGTCCAATCCATGTGTTTTCACCAATCTCGACGTCAGCCCCAATGACAGTACCGGGTCCGACAGACACCCCTTTAGCAAGCTTTGCTGAGGAGTCAATCATTGCATACTCACTGATCACGTTTCACTTCCTTCGATGCGCTCATTAAAATGGCAGAACAAGCCAGTGTCTCTCCGACATACCCTTCGCCCCGAATACGCCAAAATTCGCGTTTTTGAGCAATTAACTCAACCCGTAGGTGTAGTTGATCCCCAGGGACAACAACTTGCTTAAATTTCGCATCATCTATGCCCGCAAAAAAATAGAAAAATTCATGCCCCTCTTTGGGGACTCGAGACAAACTTGATAAAAGGCCACCCGCTTGAGCCAACGCTTCCAGCATTAAAACACCTGGCATAATAGGATTTTCGGGGAAATGACCTGTGAAAAAAGGCTCATTCATAGTGACATTTTTAATAGCCGTCAAATATTCAAAAGGTTTATAGTCCAATACCCTATCAATCAGAAGAAAAGGATATCTGTGCGGTAACAAGGTCAGAATTTTATTTATATCCACACTATTCATATATTATCTCTTTAGCCCATATGGATACACCGTATCCATATGGGATTAACGGTATTACTGAATTTCCTTCATCACTTGTGGCGTTACATCAAGCTTATCTGCGCTAAACGGAGCAGCATCTTTCTGCAACACAACATCGTATTTTTCTCGCTCCGCAATTTTGGCGATTGCCGTACGAATTTTGGCATAAAATTCTTCCATTGCCTCATTGTGAGCCGTACTCAATTCTTGCTGATATTGCTGACCATCACGCTCAAACTGTTGCTGTGTCGCCACGACTCTTTTTTCCATATCTTTTTTCTTGGACGGACTCATCACAGCACTTTCACGCTTGAAGGTTTCCATATCTTTTTTTAAACCTTCTTCCATTGCAACTAACTTATCTCGACGTGGTTTAAATTCTTTTTCTAGTCGATCTTGAATGGCTTTCATCTGTGGTGCTGTCTGCATAATTTTTTGCAAATCAACGACACCAATTTTCGCTCCATCAGCAAATACACCGGTGCAACTTAACGCCATTATTCCAGCCAATATTATGCCACTTAAACGCTTCATTTATGTAACTCCCCAATAAAATAAACACTACCGTGCCCAGTAGCTCCACCAAAAAACACCAATGCTGATGCTACCATAAAAAAAACGTTGTGGCGACATACGCCAATCATCATTATTAAAAAGAAGACGTTACTGAAAATTGGAACCATTGTAGTTGATCCCCAGGCTGTGCATTCAAAGCCTTCGCAGCACTGAATGCCAAAGGACCAAACGGAGATCGCCACTCCACACCTAAGCCAGCAGAGTACCGTAAAGGACCTGATTCCGAGCCTCTTAGTGAAAGCGGGGTTCCAGAAGCAAAAACGTTACCGACGTCCGTAAACACTGTTGTGCGAATACTTTCTCGACTCAACGGGTATGGAAGAACAATCCCAGCACTCGCATTGACAAGAAAGTTAGCTCCGAGAGCATTACCATGATTATCGAGAGGTCCTAACGAGTAACTATCATAACCCCGGACTTGTCCAGGCTGAGCAATACCCCCTGCGAAATAGTTTTCAAAGAAAGGCAGCCCTTTCTCGTTAAACATATTACCGTATGCAATATTACCCAATGTCGTAAAAATAAACCCTTTAAACAATGGATAGTATAAGCGCGCTTGATAAGCCGTTTTATAATACGAAAGCGAGTCAGAGGTCGCCGGCAAAGCAACTAACACACTGGCCTGCTGGTTCGTCCCTCTGTTTGGGTAAGGCATTTGATCGTAACTATTACGATTCCAGCCTGCATTCAAGCGAGCTTCATTAAAATACCGGCCATATTCCGTCACAAAATTTTGAATTTGTTGCACGACGCCGACAGATTTAATATCCAACCCTTGGTAGCCATACCCAAACTGCACACTACTCTTTTCACCCACCATGACGTTGTAATTCACATCCACACCGATGCGATCAGAGTTGTACTGACTTACATCAAGTTTTTTGGGATCAACCGTTTGAAAATATACATTAAACCCACGACCAACACCTGTATCGGTATAAAATGGATTGTAGTAATTAAAGGAATATTGCTGTCCCCAATAACTCGCATTAAATGACAAACCAACAGTACGCCCTGTACCCATAAAGTTATACTGATTAAATGCCGCGTTAAATTGAGGCCCTGTTGTTCCATAGCCAACGGACGCACTCGCTTCAGCAGAAGGTGCCTCTTCAACACTCACATCAAGGTCTACCTGATTATTCGCACCAGGAACAGGCGTTGTTTTAACATTAATATTTTTAAAATAACTCAACATGCGAAGTTGTCGCTCGGATTCTTTGATATTGTGCAACGACAATAGCGCACCTTCATCCTGACGAATCACATTACGTAATACATAGTCTGCCGTTTTAATATTGCCATGGAAATTAATACGACGGACATAAACATGGCGACCGGGATTAATCACAAACGTAATAAATACTGTTTTATCATGTTCATTAATTCGTGGATCGGCATTAATTGCCGGAAACCCAAAGCCCCTGTCTCCCAATGCAAGACCAATCACTGAAATCGTTTCAGTTACTTTTTTACGCGAAAAAACATCCCCTGCTCTCACTTGAACCAGAGACTCGACTTGCTCTTTTGGAAGCACGGTTTTACCCGATACGGCAAATCCTGAAAAATGATACTGCGGCCCCTCCTCGACATGGATGTTAATAAAGACATCTTTTTTGTCAGGGGCTAACAAGACTTGAGATGAAACAATCGTAAATTTAAGATATCCTCTATCAAGATAATAGGAGCGTAATGCCTCTAATGAAGCATCCATTGCTGCTTTCGAATATTGATCTTTTTTCGTAAGATAGGTAAAAACACTGCTCGGAGATAACGCTAACTCAGGCAATAGATCCGATGTATCAAAATCATGATTCCCGATAATTTTAATTTCTTTAATCCGCGACACCCGTCCTTCAGAAATAGTAATACTGATGCCGACACGATTTTCAGTCAAAACAGTCTCAGAGGTCTCAATTCGGGCATTGTATTTCCCGCGAGCGTTATACACTTGTTTCATCTCTTTTTCTAACCGCTCAAGGGCCGAACGCTGAAACACCTGTCCTTTAACCAATCCAAGATCTTTTAAAATTTCCTTCATTTTATCGGTTGGAATTTCTTTATTCCCCGTAATCGTTATCGAGCCGATGGTTGCCCGCTCTACGACTTGTACAATCAAGGTATTACCGACACGCTCAAGCACCACCGATTGGAAAAAACCAGTGTCATAAAGCGATCGAATAATTTGTGGGGTAGATGCCGAAGTGACCTCTTCGCCCACTTCAACAGGAAGATAATTTAATACCGTACCCATGCTGACGCGTTGCAAGCCGTTGACTTTAATATCTCGAACAATAAATCCATTGTCAGACCAGGATGGCGATGAAAAAGCCAATGCGCTCGAACAACAGATTGCGACTATCATTTTATTATTGATTTTTTTCATTATTTGATACATCCAAACGTTCTATTTTTAAAGTTTATCGAGCCAAGCGCCCCAAATCATTCGTCAACGCCAGCACCATCAAGGCCATCAAAAACATAAAGCCGATAGCAATTCCCGCTGATTTAAATTCAGAAGAAAGAGGCCGTCGTCGAATTATTTCAATGAAATAATAAAGTAAATGCCCACCATCTAATAAAGGAATAGGCAAAAGATTTAAAACTCCCAGACTAATACTCAGCAGCGCTAAAAATGACACATAATATGAAAACCCACCCCGCGCAGATTCTCTTGCACCCTCAGCAATCCCAATCGGACCACTCACTCCTTGCAACGACACTTTACCCGTCATCAATCGACCAATCAATGAAAATGTGGTTCTGGTCAACTCAATGGTCTCTCGCAAGGCTGTGCCCGACGCCTCGAGAACGCCTTCCTTTTGCACTCGCAACCAACCCGGTGGTAAAGTAACTTTTTTTGAGCGAACACCCAGCAAACCAACCCGCTCTCCGTCGCTTCGACTAACGCCCACATTAACTGGCAATGTTTGGCGTTTACCATCCCGCATCACCACCACAGACATTAATTTTCCAGGATTATTTTTAACCAAATCAACAAGATTTAACCAATCTTCAATGGCAACCCCATCAACCGACAGAACAGTATCCCCTACGTTAAACCCAGCCGTACTTGCAGGAGACCCTTCAAGCACCTCTCCAACGATCGGAGGAACTTTGGGTACAAATAATTTAAGGCCGACACTCGCTAACAGGTCCGGATGCTGACTATCAATGTGCCAACGGTTCAATTCAAGAGAATGCGTGGATTGCTCGCCATTAATCATCGACTTCACCGTGATAGAAACAGGCTCTTTCGTTCCCAGTAATGGCATTAATGCATATTGAAAATCTCGCCAACTTGAAATGGACTGACCATTAAACGCAATAATTTCTTGCTGCGCCGTTAAGCCCGCTCGTGCCGCAATACTTTCTGGGACAACTCCATCAATCATTGGTGCCAATGATTGGATCCCAACGACAAAAACCAACCACAATGCAAAAAATGCAAATATAAAATTAAACAGTGGGCCTGCAAATGTAATCGCGATTTTTACCCATACTGATTTATTGTTAAATGCCATGGGTCTATCGACTTCGGCAACGGGCCCCTCTTCCTCATCCAGCATTTTGACATAACCACCCAACGGAAACAGCGACCAAGCATATTCCGTTCCGCGTTTATCATGACAACGCGCCAAAACCTTACCAAAACCAAACGAAAATCTGAGAACCTTCACACCACACAGTCGAGCAACCAAAAAATGCCCATATTCATGCACCGTAACCAATAACAGCAAGGCCAGTAAAAAATAAAAAAGTGTCGCAATGACGTTCAACGCCCCAACTCCAAAAACGAAAGAGCATAATAGAAGAGTGGCAACGCCGCTAGGGAGCTATCCAATCGATCTAAAATTCCACCATGCCCAGGTAAAATATGCCCTGAATCCTTTAAATGGCTTCGCCGCTTTAACATACTAATCAACAAATCACCTAACATAGCGATCAAGACAGTCAACAGCGCCACCAAAAACCACATCGCAACAGACGAGGGCTCAAATATAAAATATCCAATGGTTGCAACCAACAGCGCTAAAAGCACTCCTCCGATTGAACCTTCTATTGTCTTGCCTGGGCTAACGCTGGGAATTAGTTTAAAATGACCAAACTGTTTTCCAACAAGATAAGCCCCTGTATCGGTAGCCCAAATCAGGAACAACACATAAACAATCAAATTCTGACCATGCTCAACGTGGTATAAATCAACAAACACATTGCAAAAAAGTGACAAAAACAGCAACCCGACTCCGCCAACAACGACCGGATACCCCCAATACCGTTGCGACGCAGGATACGTCATCACCGCAAATAAAACGCACCCCCAAACCGCTAAGTCGAGCTTCAGCCAAAATCCCGGCCAATGACGACTACACCCCACCATAATCAACAAGCCGAGAATAAAAGCAACGTTATGATCCAGTCGATTCAGTGGAATTAATTTGTTCCACTCCCAACCCAACGCGACAACCAATAACAATAAAATCCCAGCCAACATCCACGGTGAAGCATAATAAATCGAACCAAGCACCAACGGCAGAAGCACTAGTGCCGTTAATAAACGCTGTTTAAACATGACGGCTATTCCTCATACGTTTAATTGCTGTGACGTTAAACCGTAACGCCGTTCACGACCACTGTAAATCTGTATGGCTCGCTCAAATTCTTCAACCGTAAAATCTGGCCACTTCACTTCGGCAAAATATAATTCAGTAAAGGCAAGCTGCCAGAGAAAAAAATCACTGACTCGTTGCTCGCCACTCGTTCGAATAAATAAATCAGGATCGGGCAACTCATGGGTACTCAAGCAGCGTTTAAATAAGGCTTCATTCACATCTGATGAGATAATCGACCCATCAAGCACACCACGAGCAACCGTTTGAGCCGCCTGCAGAATATCCCATTTCCCGCTATAATTAATCGCTATATTTAAAAAAAGCGCTTTATTTTTGCCCGTTAATGCTTCGGCCGCGGCCATTTTCTCACATAATCCTGCAGACAACCGGCTTCTGTCGCCAATAAATCGAATACAAATGCCGTGTTCGTTCAATTGCGCGGTCTCACGCTCAAGAGCAACGATAAAAAGCTGCATCAAAAATTCAACTTCCTCTACAGGCCGAGCCCAATTTTCACAACTAAATGCAAACAAACTCAGCACCGCAATTTTTTTTTCCAGGCAGGAGCGAACGATCGCCTTAACGATTTCAACTCCCGCGCGGTGCCCTTCAAAGCGAGGTAATCCACGACTTTCGGCCCAGCGCCCGTTACCATCCATCACAATGGCCACATGTTGGGGTATTTTTTGACTCAAATCACTTCTTCCTTCGACAAAAATGCCCTATAGTCTATCCTCTTTATCGAAAAAGATTAAGTTTTTTATTATTGCCGTTACTCGGAGATTAAAATGCCCAACAAGAAACCCCTCCTGCTCATGATTCTTGATGGTTGGGGATATCGTGAAAATACACAAGACAATGCCATTGCCAAAGCGCACAAGCCTCAATGGGATGAGTGGTGGAACACTCGCCCACACATGTTATTGCAGGCATCAGGTGAAGCCGTTGGCTTACCTGACGGACAAATGGGTAACTCTGAAGTAGGTCATATGCACATTGGTGCCGGACGCCGGATTTTACAAGATTTAACTCACATTAATGCGGCCATTGACGATGGCGCCTTTTTCAAAAACACCATTTTAATTAATGCAATCAACGACATGAAACGCACCGGGAATACTCTCCATGTTTTAGGACTATTATCCGATGGCGGCGTGCATTCACATGAGCATCATTTATTCGCTTTTTTACGCCTGTGTCACCAGCATCAATTTTCAAATGTTGCGCTGCATTTATTTCTCGATGGACGTGATACATCGCCTAAAAATGCAGCGATCTATCTCAATCATTTAACCACCTGTCTCAATGAATACCCTGTCGCAACCATCGCCTCGATCACGGGTCGATTCTACGCCATGGACCGTGACAAGCGCTGGCAGCGAGTTGAGCCGGTGTATCGTCTTCTCACTGAAAACATCAGTGAATATCACTTTGATTCAGCCGAGACTGCTCTTGATCATTATTATCAACACAATCTGAGCGATGAATTTATTCCACCAACTCAAATAGGATCCGGTTGCCCAATAAAAAATGGAGACTCCGTCTTTTTTTTCAATTTTCGATCCGATCGTGCACGGCAATTAACCCAATGTTTTATCGACTCCTCCTTCAATGAATTTGAACGCTCAAGTAAACCTGAGATTTCTCATTTTATCAGCATGACCGCATATGCCGACAGTCTTCCTACAGAAATTGCGTTCCCTCCCATGGTTCCGCATAATACCTTAGGTGAAATGGTCGCCAAACATGGAATGACGCAATTGCGAATCGCTGAAACAGAAAAATATGCTCATGTTACTTTTTTCTTAAATGGCGGAGTGGAGCACGTTTTCAGTAACGAAAAACGCACGCTAATCCAATCGCCACTGATTCAAACCTACGATCTTCAGCCGGAAATGAGTGCCCCAGAACTCACAACATGCTTAATTGAGGCCATTAAAAGCCAGCAATATGATCTCATCGTATGCAATTATGCGAATGCCGATATGATTGGCCACACCGGTAATTTTAATGCGTGTGTTCAAGCCATTGAACAACTCGATCGGTCTATGCGAGACACATGGCATGCCTTGGAACGTGTTGGAGGGCACCTGTTGATTACGGCCGATCATGGCAATGCCGAATGCATGTTCAACCCAGAAAAGCAGCAAGCGCATACGGCACATACCACCGAGCCGGTTCCACTATTATATATTGGCAACCACTTCCATTTTACAACAGCCACTGGCAGCTTAAGTGATGTCGCTCCAACCGTGCTGATGCTCCTTGGAATTACCCCTCCTGACGAAATGACAGGCAACGTACTATTGGTAAATGATGATGAAACGCTTAGTTCAAAATAATTTTTTAGCGATCCTTTGCTGCACAATCGCCGCGACAACAACCAACGCGGCGACCGTCATGGATACTAAGACTCAGCTCCAACAATTAGAAAATAAAATGAACGTCCTTGAACAAACGATACATTCAGTTCATGGCAAACGCGAAGCGCTCAACGTGGAAGTCGCTCGTTCTGAAAAAGAAATCAGTAATACTATGCGTCAATTAGCAATTATTCAGCACAACATCAACGATAAGCAACAACAAATTCAAGTACTCAAACAACTCATCGATACACTCAACCACCAAATGGTCACTCAACGCGAATTACTTGCAAAACACATTCGTGCTCGCTATAAAACAGGTGAACATCAACCCATGAAATGGCTTTTAAATCAAGAAAATCCTTATGCCATCAGTCGTTTACTCACTTTTTATCAATATGTTGTAAAAGCGCGTCAAACGACCATTAGTCAAATCATGGAAACACAAACGCGCTTAAATCAAAACCAAGAAAAATTAAATCAAGAAACTCAACAGCAGCAGCTTTTGGAAAGCCAGGTTAAGCAACACCAAGAACAGCTCAATCAAACAAAGCGCTATCACACGGCATTGATTCTATCGCTGGATAAAGACGTCCAAACCAAGCAACAAACCATGCACGATTACCAGCACGACAAAAACCAGCTATCGCAATTGATCAATACGTTAACACAACAAGGACTCACAACCCGACATTTTCCATTAACGCAGATCCGCCGACATTTACCTAAGCCAGTGCATACTGCGCCTGAGAATGTAGAAAAAATCAACCAAGGTCTTATCTTTTATGCCAATGAAGGCGATCCTGTATCGGCCGTTTATCCTGGAAAAGTGATCTTCAGTGATTGGCTAAAAGGCTACGGATTACTACTGATTGTTGATCATGGTAACGGCTACATGACGCTTTACGCACACAACCAATCCCTGTTTCGACAAAAAGGTGAATTCGTCGCTCAAGGTGAAAAAATTGCAACCGTTGGACATACCGGTGGACTTCGAAAAAACGGTCTATACTTTGAAATAAGACACGGTGGAAAAACAATTTCACCCTCGGAGTGGTTATCGTAAGACAGCATTAAACCTGGGAAAAGTAGTTGAAGGCTACTACGCCTCCAACTACTTTTTCCAGGTTTAAGTTTTAAAAAAGCTAAAGTCGGGTTAAGAAATAGTTTCCCCGGCCGATACTTAAAAACAGAAGATATAAAAACAACTACAAGGCTCGCGGCGAGGACCAAGCGTCGCATGCTCAAGGAGAATCTTATGTACCATTTAAACTTGTCTCGGCGCTTTCTCGTTGTATTTACGACCATTCTACTTCTTCCATTACCAACATTAGCAGCTCAGGAACCGGAAACAGATTCTTCTGAACAAGCCAATGGAGTCCCTCTTGAAGATGTACAGCGCTTTTCTAATGCCCTCAGCCAAATTAAAAAATATTATGTAAAGCCTATCAGTGATAAAGAATTATTTGATAATGCCATTCGTGGCATGCTCAGTGGCCTTGACCCACATTCAAGTTACCTTGATGAAAAGGATTTTAACGAACTGCAAACTGCCACAAATGGTGAATTCGGTGGATTAGGACTTGAAGTGACCATGGAAGAGGGGGTCATTCGCGTCATCACTCCCCTTTCTGATACTCCAGCAGGCAAAGCAGGGATCAAACCAGGCGATTATATTATCAAATTGGGTGACAAATCGGTCCAAGGACTCAGCCTTCAAGACGCAGTGACTATCATGCGCGGGAAAATGGGCAGTAATATCGATTTAACGGTGATTCGAAAGGGTGAAACGAAACCACTGCATTTCGCACTGACACGAGAAAAAATTCTGATTAAAAGTGTACAAAGCAAATTGCTCGATAACCAATACGGGTACGTGCGTCTTACCCAATTTCAAGCGTTAACCAATGCCGATATGCGTCAAGCCGTCCATAAATTAGATCAAGACGCGGGAGGACAACTAAAAGGGCTGATCCTTGATTTACGTAACAACCCAGGGGGACTTTTAGACTCAGCCATTCAAATTTCCGACGCTTTTCTTGGCGTGAATAGCAAAGGCAAAGAGGAAACCATCGTTTATACCGAAGGACGCCTGCCTGGATCCAAGTTTACCGCCTTCTCAACGCCTGGCGATATACTTCATAAAGCACCCATCGTCGTCCTCATCAATAATGGATCCGCATCTGCTGCAGAAATCGTAGCCGGCGCGCTCAAAGACAATAAACGAGCCCTCATTGTTGGAACCAAGAGCTTTGGCAAGGGGTCTGTACAAACCGTATTACCCCTGGATAACGAACGCGGTATTAAATTAACAACGGCGCTATATTACACCCCATCGGGTTCATCCATCCAAGCAAAAGGGATTGAACCCGACATCGTGGTCGAAGAGATGATTATTCCGAAAGCAACAAACGAAGTAAAACCCATAGGATTCTCCGAAGCGGATTTACAAGGGCACATTCTTGTGAATAACAAACCCCCTGAGGATGCTAAGAAAAAATTAACCGAGAACGATGAAAAATTACTACACGAAGATTACCAGCTGTACTCTGCTCTGACTATTTTGAAAGGGATGGTGATTGCACAACGGTAATGTCTTCCAAATTCAATTTTCCCTTCTCCCCAAACATGGGGAGAAGGTGCCTGTAGGACGGATAAGGGGATTTACGCCCCACCGATCATCATTTTCTCAATCAACACCGAACCACATCGTGTTGAGTTATTAGGATTAATATCCGTACCGATTGCCACAATCATCTTAAACATCTCTTTTAAATTCCCTGCGATTGTAATTTCTTCAACTGGATATTGGATCACTCCATTCTCAACCCAAAATCCAGCCGCTCCTCGCGAATAGTCCCCTGTTATACCGTTCACGCCCTGCCCCATCAATTCCGTCACGAGTAATCCAGTCCCCATCAGATGCACGATATCCTGAAAATCTCCAGCAGTTGGATCCACCGTTAAATTAAACACTCCGCCACTATTGGCCGTGGTTTTTAACCCTAATCGACGTGCCGAATAACTCCCCAGCACGTATTGACAAACACGACCATCCTCAACCAGTACATTATTTCGCGTGAGTACACCTTCCCCATCAAACGGCGAGCTCCCTAGGCCTTGCAATAAATGAGGTTGTTCGTGAATTCGGATCCCGGTTGGAAAAATGTGTTGCCCAATTGAATCCAATAAAAAAGAACTTTTTCGATACAAATTCGACCCGCTAATCGCGTTAACAAATGATCCAATTAAACCGTTCGACACTCGCGATGAAAACAATACGGGAGCAGTCTGCGTCTTGATTTTTTTCGCTCCCAAACGACTGACCGCTCGCTCAGCTGCACGGTTTGCAACGCGATCAATTGACATCAAATTCGCAGGATGACGTGCGGTTGTATAATCATAATCACGCTGCATCAACTCCCCTTCCTTCGCGATAAGCGAACAACTGATCGAGTGACGACTGCTATGAACAAATCCTTCTCGTCCGAAGCTATCCGCATAACCATTACAAAACGTGTAGGTTGAAACACTCACTCCATCTGAATTCGTAATGCGTTGATCAACAGCCATCGCTTTTTGTTCACACGCCTGAGCATGCTCAATCGCTTCAGAGGGAGAAATCGACCAAGGATGGCACAAGTCTAAATTAGGATAATCGTTATTAACAAGCGAGCGATCAGCAAGGCCAAAACACGGATCAGCCGCACTGACTTTAGCAATGTCACACGCCGCGGCAACCATTTCGCTCAATGAAGACATCGACGTGTCAGTACTACTCGCGCCACCTTGAGATTGACCAAAATAAACCGTGACGCCAATCCCTTTTGCCTCATGAAATGCTAGTGTCTCAACTTCTCCCATGCGAACATCCGTTGAAAATCCATTTTCTTGACTGATGGAAACACACGCATCAGTAGCACCTTGTTGTCGTGCAAGATTTAACACCTCATGCATCAGGGCATTCAACTCAACGGTTGATTTTAGTGGCGTGCGATGGCTACTTTGAAGTGTTTTTTGCATAAATGTCTCGCTTAGATATAAAATAAGAAGGATACTTGATAACGATATGGAGCGGTATATGCTAAGACAAATAAAAAAAATTTGGTTATGCGTCGCACTGTCCTTCGTTGCATACCCAATCTCGCCCGTATTTGCTAAACCATGGCAAACATTAGCGGCGGGCATTGACTATCAAGATTTAGGCGCAGCGCCTTTAACGCCATGGGCACATATTCACGCGTTTCGTATCGACTTAAAACGCCATCCATTAAGCCTAATGACGGCTCAAAGTCTCTCTCAACAAAATGCAACTGTTGAAACCCTGGCTCGCCAAGGGCATGCGCACATTGCCATTAATGGTGGATTTTTTGATACAACATTTCGCCCACTAGGCTTACGCATTAATCAATACCACGAATATAATCCCATTAAGCGAATCAGTTGGTGGGGGATATTTTTAATCAAACATCAACAACCATCCATTATCAGCGAGCGTGAATACCAGCACGACAAAGATATTGAATTTGCCATACAAAGCGGACCTCGATTAATTATCGATGGAACGGTCCCTCATCTTAGGCCAGGCGTTGCTGAACGTTCGGCGTTGGGCATCACCCAACATAACAAACTGATCATCCTCGTGACTGAAAATGCACTCATTACCACGACAGAGCTCGCCAGACTCATGAAAGCGCCCCCATTGAATTGCGTAAACGCTCTCAACCTCGACGGTGGCAGTTCCAGTCAACTGTTTGCACGCATTCATTTATTTCATCTAAACGTCCACGGTTTTTCAAACATAAGCGACGCCATTGTGGTCAGATAGCAACCTTCCAAATAACGTCCTTCAATTTTTGAGTGATCATGCACCGGAAAAGAGCCGCATAGAAGTCACTCTGTTTAAATTAAGACGAAAGATGTCCTAAAAATACTCAAATATAACTATTTGCATTATTTGTAAACATTTTTATTGACTCCTTTATAGTACTAGTGTTAAAATTGAACACAGAAACGCCAAAATAAACCATTAGGAGTACATTATGTCTTTACCTGAAATTACAGAACTGAATAATCTCAAAGATTATGCAGAAAAATTGAATTGGTTTAAAAAACTGTTCGTCTCAAACGCATTATTAAAATCATTAGAGAGTTATAATAAGAAAAACCCAACTGAAGAACAAAGAGATGCCGTTCTCAAAGCATTCTTTGGTTCAACTGGCTTGCTCAACCGGATCGGTAAAGCATTGTTATCTGGACTTAGGACATTTGCTAATTCAGATTGGGCGATAGCTCACAATCCTAAGTTTGTAGATCGGGCTGTAGATCAGCCTGCAAATCAGCCTAATAATTCTGAAACTTCGTCTGACGACAAGTTTGAAGTTCCGCCTCATAATGCTCCTGCAGTGCCGCTTGATCATACTAAAAAGCCGTCTGGCATAGGAAAAGAAGGTTACGTCCTCTCCCTGGCAATGAAATCTGTGCAAGCTGCCAGAGACCTCGTACAAGCCCGCCACCAGAAAGCAGCGGAAGTAGCAGAAAAAGCAGCAAAAGAACTAGCGGAAGTAGAAGCAGAAGCAGAAGCAGTAGAGGCAGAACTAAAAGCAGCGAAAATAGTAGCAGCAAATGCAATCAATCAAGCAAAAACTGGTCGTACAGGCCATTTTAGTCGTCTTCTTGGCATCTTCAGCATACCTGGAGTAACGACAGTAACGAACGAAGCAGATAAAGGATCATCACCGCAGCCAAAATAATAACTCCTCTCTCAGAGGTTGGGCCCCCAAAGCCCAACCTTCTTCCCGATACATCAGTAATCTCTATTTATACCTTAACGCCATCTACTACCAAAACAAATCCAGACCCATCCTACTTTTTCAGCACGTTTAACCTAGAAAAAGTAGTTATACTGCACTGACTCACGGGATCTTCTTTAGGGTTAAAAAACAACTTCATTGTATTTTTTGCAAACATTTTTTTGACTTTTTACGCGGCCAATGGTAAAATTATTTACAAATTTTATTTAACTACCAGGAGTACCCAATGTTGCCATCTCCACAGCCACTCGCTAACTCTGATATTATTGCGCTTAAAAACTATGCCGCATTAGAATTATCAAAATCAAATTGGATTAAAAGACTATTCGTCTCAACAGCGTTACTAGACGCTCTAGAACGTTTGGACAAAGAAAATACAACTCCGCAACAAATTGATGAGGTTTACACCGCGTTCTTTAATTCAACTGGTTTTTTAAACTGGATCGGTAAAAAATTGTTATTGGGGCTTGCAACATTTGCTAGTGCACCAACGACTAAAGCTGAAGAAGAAAAAAGAACCCGTACTCATGACTCAATACCAGCAGAATCTACGAGAGATTCCGCTAACGAACCTACTCACGCTCCAACTGATCCAATGCCTACCCCACCTCATCAAGAAAGGACTACTCCGCCGGAAAATGATCAAGGGACTGATTCACCGGTTGTAAACTCGAATAAAACAACAGCTGAGGCAAATAACACCAGCCCTAGCCGTATACCACAAAGAGGAGGACTGCTTGCGAACGGAGTAATGCCTGTTACTGCAGCCCCCGCCTTAAATAATAGCTGGCAAACCAACTTCTTCGGATTGCGGCCCGCTAAAGTTGAACCAGGGCAAGGGCAAGGGCAAGTAACCCAACCTTAATGATCATCCCTCACTAGGTTGGGCTTAAAGCCCAACCGTCTTTCCCCACATTCTTCACAACTTATCCACAACATATTCTACTAGTTATCCTCTTGTTACTTTATCAAAAACACAGTATCTTGTTATCGAAGCCTTTAAAAATAACTATATATTGTGTTTCTGCGATAATAACACTAACACGTGGAGGAACTCATGTCAGACATTCTCGACCCTATACAGTATCATTCGGATGCCCGCCAAATTGAATTATCGGCGAACGAACCCGGGGTGTTAAAAACCATTAAACGTAACGGTAAAGTGGCTCCCTTTGATGAAACGAAAATTAAAGTTGCCATTACCAAAGCCTATATTGCGGTTGAAGGTGGCAGTGCCGCAATGTCCAACCGCATTCACGAACAAATTGACGAATATACTCAACAAATTATCCAAGCGTTTAAGCGTCGCTTACCAACCGGAGGTAGTATTCACATTGAGGACATTCAAGACCAAGTTGAATTAGTCTTAATGCGAAACCGACAATACAAAGTCGCTCGTGGATATGTCTTGTATCGAGAAGAACATCGCAAAGTACGAGATCAACAACTCAAACAACATGCGCAAGAAAGCAAAATACCACTGATTACAATGCCGAATGGTGAATTAATACCATTGGACATTGACCGCATGAAAACCATCGTGGTTGAAGCGTGTCGAAATCTCGCCAATGTAAGTGCCGAGCCCGTCCTGATCGACGCACAACGCAATCTCTTTAATCAAGCTAAACTACAAGATGTGCATAACGCCTTAATTATGTCCGCTCGTGCTCTGGTTGAACGTGAGCCCAATTATTCTTATGTCAGTGCGCGCCTATTACTCGACAGTATGCGTTACGAAGCGCTCAGCCACTTACATCTTGATTCAAATGCAACATTTGATGAAATGGCCAAACGCTACCCCGCCTACTTCAAAGCCTATTTAACGCATGGCATTCAGCAAGGCATTCTTGATCAAAAACTAGCAGAATTTAATTTAGATCAACTCGGTGAAGCACTTTTGCCTGAACGTGATATGCAGTTTACTTACTTAGGCTTACAAACACTCTATGACCGTTATTTTATTCATGAAAACGGCACTCGCTATGAACTGCCTCAAGCCTTTTTCATGCGCGTCGCGATGGGTCTAGCAACTCGCGAAGCAAAAAAAGAAGAAAAGGCCATTGAGTTCTATCAATTGCTCTCATCATTCGATTACATGTCTTCGACACCGACATTATTTAATTCAGGAACCATCAGACCGCAATTATCCAGTTGCTACCTTTCTACCGTGCCTGATAATCTCGAAGGCATCTACAGTGCCATTAAAGATAATGCCTTACTATCCAAATTTGCGGGTGGTCTTGGCAACGATTGGACGCCTGTACGAGCCATGGGTGCGCACATTAAAGGCACAAACGGAAAATCTCAGGGTGTTGTTCCCTTTTTAAACGTTGCCGATGCAACCGCCGTCGCCGTCAACCAAGGAGGCAAACGCAAAGGTGCTGTTTGCGCATATCTCGAATGCTGGCATCGTGATGTGGAAGAGTTTTTAGAATTACGCAAAAATACAGGTGACGATAGACGCCGTACGCATGACATGAATACCGCCCTGTGGATCCCTGATTTATTCATGAAACGAGTCTATGCAGAAGCCGAATGGACATTATTCTCACCAGAAGAAGTACCTGAATTACATGATCGCTATGGCCTTGATTTTGAAGCACTGTATCTCCAATATGAAAAAGAGGCAAAAAAAGGCTTCATTAAAAACGTCAAAACCGTTCCTGCCCTTAAATTATGGCGCAAAATGCTTTCAATGTTATTTGAAACCGGCCATCCTTGGTTAACGTTTAAAGACGCATGTAATTTACGATCACCACAACAACATGCCGGCGTGATTCACAGCTCCAATTTGTGTACCGAAATCACCCTCAACACGTCAGCCGATGAAATTGCCGTCTGCAACTTAGGAAGCGTCAACTTACCGGC
The DNA here is from genome assembly GCA_002423125.1 of Legionellaceae bacterium UBA6148. Classification (GTDB taxonomy): domain Bacteria; phylum Pseudomonadota; class Gammaproteobacteria; order Legionellales; family Legionellaceae; genus UBA11403. The sequence continues at coordinate 162,412 of DIUW01000045.1, forward strand.
GCACATTGTCAACGGTAAACTTGACCGCGCGAAATTAAAACGCACCGTTGATACGGCTATTCGCATGTTGGATAACGTGATTGATATTAACTATTACTCTGTCCCACAAGCACGCAATTCAAACCTGAAGCACCGTCCTATTGGTTTAGGCGTCATGGGATTCCAAGATGCGCTTTATAAACTGAAATACGATTACGCATCCGATGAAGCCGTTGAATTTGCTGACGCATCCATGGAGCTCATTAGTTATTACTGCATTGAAGCCTCCACGGAGCTTGCAAAAGAACGCGGCATGTACTCATCGTATGAAGGATCGCTATGGAGCAAGGGCATCCTCCCGATTGACTCCATCAGCATGTTACAACAAGCTCGTGGCGAATACCTCGAACAAGACCGAACACAGCGTCTGGATTGGGAAGCGTTACGCGTCAAAGTCCGTACCCAAGGGATGCGCAACTCAAACTTGATGGCGATCGCACCGACCGCAACGATTTCAAATATCTGCGGCGTTGCACAATCCATCGAGCCGACGTACCAAAATCTCTACGTAAAATCCAATTTGTCGGGCGAGTTTACCGTCATCAATCCTTATTTGGTGGATGAGCTAAAAGCACTCAACTTATGGGATGAAGTGATGGTCAATGACTTAAAATACTATAACGGCAGTGTTCAACCCATCAGCCGAATTCCAGATGAACTGAAAGCACGCTTCAGTACTGCATTTGAAGTCGACCCGAAATGGCTCATCAAAGCCGCTTCGCGCCGACAAAAGTGGCTCGATCAGGCTCAATCACTGAACGTATATATGGCACAACCATCCGGTAAAAAATTGGATGTGATCTATCGCATGGCATGGATTCAAGGATTAAAAACAACCTATTATTTACGTAGTTTAGGTGCCAGTAATGCCGAGCGATCAACCGTTGATGATGGAGTGCTCAACGCCGTCAAACTGAGTGATCCAAAATCCTGCTCCATCCTCGATCCCGATTGTGAAGCTTGTCAATAATCAACGTAACTGCTCGCAATGACGGGGTGAGCGGTTATTAATAAACACCTTGTTATCCTTCTCTCATTTGTGAACGAAGGATAACAAATCCCAGGAGAACACGATGTCAATAGCAACAGAACAACACGCCGCAACGCAACACCGCGGAGTAACCGGTCTTGAAGTCCCTGAACTGGGTGCGGGCCGTATTCAAGTCGATGATAAGCAAATTATTAACTGTCGCGCTGACTTGAACCAATTAGTCCCGTTCAAATATAAATGGGCATGGGATAAATATTTAACGGCTTGTGCAAACCATTGGATGCCTAATGAAATTAACATGAGCGCCGATCTCGCGTTATGGAACTCTCCAAACGGTTTAAGTGAAGACGAACGATTAATTATTTTGCGGAATTTGGGCTTTTTCTCGACGGCTGACTCACTGGTCGCGAATAACCTCGTATTGGCAGTTTATCGTCACATCACGAATCCAGAGTGTCGACAATATTTATTACGTCAGGCCTTTGAGGAAGCATTACACACACACGCTTATCAATATATTATTGAAAGCTTGGGCATGAATGAAGCAGAAGTCTTTAACATGTACCGAGAAATCCCATCGGTTGCTGCAAAAGCATCATGGGCACTTCCTTTCACACAAAGTCTCGGTGACCCTACCTTCCAAACAGGAACTCTCGTAGACGATCAACGCTTATTACGTGACTTGATTGCATTTTATGTGATTTTTGAGGGTATTTTCTTTTATGTTGGTTTCACGCAAATTTTGTCGATGGGACGGCGGAATAAGATGGTGGGAACATCAGAACAATTCCAATACATTCTGCGTGATGAGTCCATGCACATGAATTTCGGCATTGACGTCATTAATCAAATCAAAATTGAAAATCCATCCTTGTGGACTCCTGCGTTCAAACAAGAAATGATCGAGCTGATTAAAACAGGCGTTGAAATGGAATATCAATACGCAAAAGATACCATGCCTCACGGTATTTTGGGCATGAATGCGGAGATGTTTGAAGAATACATCCACTTCATCGCGAACCGTCGTCTCGCGCAAATTGGCCTCCCGGAGCAATACCCCGGCGCTAAAAACCCATTCCCATGGATGAGTGAAATGCTCGACCTCAAAAAAGAGAAAAATTTCTTCGAAACGCGCGTAACCGAGTATCAAACCGGCGGAACATTAAGTTGGGATGACGAAGAGAATTAAGCCTAGAAATAAACATTCGCTGCCAACTGGAGAAATGGATCCCGGACATTAAGCACGACTAAGCTCGCAGGCTCGCCAAGTCGCGCTAAATTCCGGGACGACAATCATTGGGAAACGTATTTAGAAGACACTCGGCCGCATCGACCCTTTTATTTGCACGAAAAAAACAAACCTCATTTAACCTGGGATAAGCAGTATTATGCTTATTTGATGCTGCGGGGTAGCGAGGTACCCGAGGTGCTTTATTATTTCAAATAACGCTCAACCTCCACCATACACCGAGCCAACGTCCCTCGATTCGCATGAAGTACCCCTGTCGCATTATTGACTTGTTCTTCACAACGGGCTGGGTTTTGATAAACTGCGATGATTTTTTCTATCAAATCATCCGCATCAGACGCTTTCTCAATCGCATGAGCAGCGCATAAATCATCACATATCGATTGAGCATTATTCATGTAAGGCCCACAAAAAACTGGCACATGAACGCCGATGGGCTCTAACACATTATGCCCGCCAATAGGCACTAAACTACCGCCCACGAACGCGTAATCACTCAGCGAATAAAATCCCATTAACTCACCAAGAGAGTCCAAAACAACGACTTCAGATTGTTCATCTATTGTGCCAAACTGCGATCGTAACCCGGTTCTGAATTGATGCTGCTGACACAATTGAAACACGAGTTGAAATCGCTCAGGATGCCGAGGGGCAATTAATAACAACACTCGAGGTATTTCACGCTGTAAGTGCGCCAAACGACTTAAGATCTGCTCCTCTTCAATAGGATGAGTACTCGCTGCAATCACAACCACTCTATCCTCACCCCATGCCTTAGAAAAGCCGGATTGTAATTGACTATCCACAGCAACAGGCTGCATATCAAATTTAATATTTCCCGCAACATATACGCATTGTGGATCCGCTCCCAACGCAATAAAACGGGTCGCATCTGTTTGACTTTGCGCTAAAATACGTGTCAATTGATGAAGTGTTGGCTTAAACATAAAACGAACTTTATCGTATTGCTTAAATGCACGATCCGACAAACGCGCGTTGACCAATAATAAAGGCACACTCATTTTTTTGGCTTGGGCAATTAGATTGGGCCACAACTCCGTTTCCATAATAATACCGAGTCTAGGCTTTAGTTTTTTAAAAAAACGCCGGAGTGCGCACGGCAAGTCATATGGAAGGTATTGATGAGAAACGTGCGAGCCAAAACGTTTTAATACCTGCTGAGACCCCGTCGGAGTCATGGTCGTCACCATAACACGCAACTTTTTATCCAACATCGCTTGAATTAATGGAGTCGCAGCGACGACTTCTCCTAAAGAAACAGCGTGAAGCCATACGTCTACAGGACCCGTAGTCATTGCGTTAAGCGAAAAACGCTCTCCCATTCGTTGTCGATAGGCCGGCAAATATCTACTTTTCCAGAGTAACCTCAAAACGATCAGCGGAGTCATTAAATATAAAAAAAACGTATATAAGTATCGCATGTGGGTCCGCCTATTTCCGATGGGTATAATACCCGAACTGATTCAACATGGAAAAGCAGTTGGGGGCGTCGCGAGATGGTCTAGTGTGCTGAAATGTAAGGTTTTCTTGGCAGTTTATAAGTGAAAGCGTACTCACCCGTACGGTGAACTTAAAAACTGCCAAGAAAACCTTACATTTCAGTGCAATAGGCCATCGTAGTAGCCTTCAACTGCTTTTTCCAGGTTCAATATGTTACCAGAAAAAAAGCTGAATAGTGGGTGATCTGCAGGGCTACCACATGAAAAAAATCCGTCGTCTTTGCGAACGCAGTGACGACATTTAGATGGGTCCTATGGGGAGTTACCATCTTTCTTTCCTTTTCGCCCTTTTTGGAATTAAATTTCATACTCATGCATCATCAATTTGTCTATAAATTTGACACACTAGTTTTATATTGTTATAAAAATATGCGAACTACAAAGTACGTTTTTTAGCCCCGCTTCAGACAATGATAAACAAATAACGGATCTTAATTTTGGTCCGGCGATATAATCCTAGAAAAAGCAGGCTGATCTACTGCGAGCTGCTACTGCACTGATTCACAGACTCTTTTTCTTGATTTTCTCCCTCACCGTATGGGTGCGGAAAATTAGGAAAAAGAGCCTGATCAGTTCAAAATCCAGGCAGAGGCACGATCACGGGCTCGGACACGAAAGTTGAGAATGGCGTCTCTTCAGTCAATCGGTATATAATGGTTATTAGCGCTCCTGTTCGTCAAGGTTAACCATGAACCCTCATCAATTTTTTACTTCACACCACTGGTGGGGCAAGTTTATTGGTGCACTTGTTGGTTATATTCTCTTTGGACCATCTGGAGCCATTCTTGGTGTACTGATTGGAAATTTGTTTGACCGAAGCCTCACCGAGCACTTTACAAAACCCCATTGGTGTTATCATGCTGAAAAAAGAAAAACCGTACAAAAGGTTTTTTTCGAGGCTACTTTTTCCATTATGGGGTATATTTCAAAAGCAGATGGTCGGGTAACGGAAGCGCAAATCAGCACGGCCAACCGTCTGATGGACGACATGCAGCTCGACAAACTACAACGCCAAACCGCTAAAAACTATTTTCGTACTGGAACAAAAAGCGACTTTGATTTATGGCCGATCCTATCGTTACTAAGAGATGTCACCCAAGATAATGCCGAACTATTAAAATTATTTATCGATCTTCAATTCCAAATCGCTCTCGTGGGAGGGCTATCAACAAAAAAACAACACGTACTCAATATGATGTTAAATTACATGGGTTTTGCATCATTGCATAAACAGCAGCGTTTTTATGATGACTTCTCCACACAGAACACATACCGGAGTACAAATAACCAAAACGACTCCTCATCTAGCTCAACGTATCAGCCATCACACACTGCAACCGATCACGCTTATGGCATTTTAGGCGTCACGCGCGCCACCAGCAAACAAGAAGTTATACGCGCTTATCGACGATTAATAAGCCGAAATCACCCCGACAAGCTCATCGCAAAAGGTTCGCCTGAAGCCATGATAAAAAGTGCCAATGAAAAAACGCAGAACATTAGAAAAGCGTATGAACAGATCTGTGCAGAGAAAGGCTGGTAGATCGACGGTCGAAACAGCAAGGTCTATCTGTGGCAGATAGACCTTGCTGTACCCGATTTTTCAGGAAGGGAATGACGATTAATCCGCGAACTGAATATCAGCCTCGTCCAATAACGCTCGTACACGTTCAGACAAGATTCGATGCGCTAATGCAGAAGGATGGACGGGATCAAAAAATAGAAATCCATCGCATGCATTGCCAAGAGAATGCTTCTTTTTGATGTGTGACACAATCGACAAAACCGATCGAGCAGAAGGATGATCGTCAATCGCAGACTCATAACACGTATTTTTTACATTTGTAAAACCATACTGTTCTGGATTCAAAATCATTTCGTCCAATGCCGTTCTGATATCAAAAAATAACCATTGAACATCAGGATAAACCTTTTTCAATGCAGTAACATTGTCAAACAACATGGCATTATGCTGATCGGAGCTAGCGGTCAACTCCGGCACCGCATTAAAATCAAGAGCAATGGGCGTTTTGCCTAAGTCAGGCAAATTCAAAATTAAAATATGCTTAGCACCCTTATCCACGATTCGTTGCAAATTACGCAAAATACCCGCATTCACCCCTTGGACAGCATGTTCAACACTATATTCACTCAGATTTTCGGGGATATTCAAATAGTCATTTGCACCAATCCAAAGCACATATAAACTTTTGTCATCGGCTTTATCTTGATGCGTTAGAAAATAACTATCCACTTGACTATGCAAGGTGAACAACGTGTCATCATCAGAATCTGCGACGGCTGCCCCAGCAAACGCATAGTCGAATAAATGAGTCTTAGCCGTCTGAGGGAAATATGACTCAACCAACAGTTCAATCCACACGGGGCCGTTCGTAAATCGACCCGCGTAATAGGGAGGGGATACGGGCAACTGATGCTTCATGTACTCATAAAGATTACCGTTGTCTGACAAACTATCACCAAACACCACGACCTTATTGAGCGTTGTTGCTGAAACAAACGTCGATAAACAAAGTATGAACGCCGATACGAGTACCCGCATAGTTGCTCCTTATTTATTATTAAGCTGCCACAATCAGGACTATACCCGATAAAATACGACTATGCCATATTCAATGCCTTGAGTTTTAACTGACGGCCACAAACCCAAGCTTTGTTTAATCCAAGAACCACTTCTTTCGCCATTCCTTTTGGTAAGGAAACAAATGAATGGTCTTCATAAATTTTAAGCCCTGTAATTTGTCGCCCTTCTAACCCTGACTCATTCGCTATCGCACCAACAATATTGCCGGGCTTAACACCATGAATCCGACCTACGTCAATTCGGTATTGCTCTTGTGATGGATCATCACGAAACCGCTTATTACTACTACGAGGCTCATTCGATCCGCTACTTGCACCTGTCGACTGACGATTAGGTCTAGATGCAGAATCTTTCGAGTACGTTGTTGGTTTTGATGCTGGACGTGGAATCGACAGTTTGGGCAGATCGACTTTCCAAGCCTTGTCATTATTGGAGATTAACGCTAATGCAGCAGCGACATCAACAATAGAAGCGTCACTGTTCTCTTTCAAAAATTCTTCAATAATATGGCGGTATGCATGTAGATGCTCATGTTGCAAGCGCGTACTAATATTGTTCATAAACTGGCGTTGTTTAGCCAATTGAATCGCATGATCATTCGGAATATCCATTTTTTCAATGCGCTGACGAGTATGACGCTCAATCATATTTAATGCACGTGATTCACGCGGCGAAACAAATAAAATGGTCGACCCACTTCGGCCCGCACGCCCGGTACGTCCAATTCGATGCACATAAGTTTCACAGTCATGTGCCATATCATAGTTAATCACATGAGTCACACGATCAACATCTAATCCACGAGCAGCAACATCAGTCGCCACGAGTACATCGATTGCACCTTGTTTAAATTGAACAATAATGCGTTCACGCAGTGATTGAGTCAAATCGCCATGAATTGCCATCGCACGCAAACCTTGCTTTTGCAATACTTCAGCGACTTCTTCAGTGCTACTTTTTGTCCGTACAAACACAATCACACCTTGATACTCTTCTACTGCAAGAATTCGTAATAACGCGTTTGGTTTTTCACCCTGAGATGCAAACAAGAATCGCTGTTCAATGCATTTCACTGTGGCGGTTTCGGCTTTAATTTCAACTGACAATGGATCAACCAAGTAGCTGTTCGCAATTTGTCGAATTCTTGAAGGCATCGTTGCTGAAAACAAAGCAATCTGCCTTTCTACAGGCAATTGGGATAGAATTTTTTCAACATCATCAATAAAGCCCATTCGCAACATTTCATCAGCTTCATCAAGCACAAACGTCTTTAAGCCTTTCAGTAGCAACGTGCCGCGATCCAAATGATCCAAAATACGACCAGGCGTTCCCACGACGATATGAGCACCATCCCGAAGTTTTTTTAATTGAGGCCGATAATCTTGCCCACCACACAACACAGAAACCCGTAAGTTTTTCAGGTATTGACCCATGGTTTCAAGATGGTCTGCAACCTGAATGGCCAATTCACGAGTAGGAGCAAGAATTAATGCTTGAGGAGTCGCTTCTGCTAAATTCAAGCCCGATAAAATGGGTAGCCCAAATGCAGCCGTTTTACCCGTTCCGGTTTGTGCTTGGCCAATCAAATCACGCTTTTGCATCAACAAAGGAATCGCTTGTTGTTGAATAGGTGAAGGCGTTTCAAAGTTCATCTCTTCTAACGCTTTCAAAAGTAAAGGAGCTAAATTGAAATCTGAAAAAGTTATATTATTTTGCATTATGTTTCCCGAAGTTAAGTTTAGTTGAGTGCACAACAATCAATGACCGCACCCACTTAAACGTTCCTAAACTATCCGTAGAATAAGGAGTTTCACCAGGCTACAATCAATACACGTAAAAATTGTTCAGTATGATATCAAAAATTTCAGTGAAATGCATCTGTTTTCTGAAAAATTGTAGAAAAATTATAACAATGCCGCCAAACGACAGGCTTGATTTATCGCATGGCGCGCGTCCAACTCCAGCGCTTTATAAGCCCCGCCGATTAAATGCACCGATTTTCCTCTGAGTTTCAACGGTTCAAATAGCGACTGTAATTCGAGTTGACCTGTGCAGATAATCACAGAATCAACCTCAAGCACTCGAGACTCGCCATCAATCAACACCTGTAATCCATTTGAATCAATTCGCTGATAGCTCACGCCTGAGAGCATATGAACGTTGCGATGATTGAGACTAGAGCGGTGTATCCAACCCGTTGTTTTGCCCAAACGTTTACCCAATTTCTCTTTTTTTCGCTGTAACAAATAAACCTCACGAGGATGGGCTACTGCGTCCGGTGGTTTAACCCCTCCGCGGTATTGCCCAGTCACATCAATCCCCCATTCATTATAAAAATGACGTTCAAAATGACGTGACGGATCATGCATGAGCCACTCAGCCACATCAAAACCAATCCCCCCTGCGCCAATAACGGCAACACGTTTTCCTGGCGTTTTTATGCCTTGAATCGCTTCAACATAAGTCATAACGCATTCATGATCGATCCCAATGATATCGGGAATACGCGGAACAACGCCGGTTGCAAGAACAACGGTATCATAATTCAACAGAGCAGCCTCAGTGGCTTCGGTATCTAACTGTAGCTCGACCTGATATTTCTTCAGTTGATGGGTAAAATAATGAATGGTGTGTTGATATTCCTCTTTCCCCGGGATTCGCTTCGCTAAATTAAACTGCCCACCCAACTCTTTATTTTTTTCAAATAATGTCACCCGATGACCACGTTCTGCAGCAATAGCCGCAAACGCCAAACCCGCTGGGCCACCACCAACCACCGCAATACGCCGTGGACAATGAGTCGCTTGGTAGACGAGGCGTGTTTCATGACAAGCCCGTGGATTCACCAAACACGATGCTGTTTTATTAGCAAAAATTTGATCAAGACATGCTTGATTACATGCAATGCATACATTAATGCTCCGACTGTTGCCTGACCGCGCTTTTTCAACAAACTGTGCATCCGCTAAAAATGGACGAGCCATTGAAATCATATCGGCCACCCCCTCTTCTAATAAGGCATTCGCAAGCTCAGGGGTATTGATGCGATTTGACGTGATCAGTGGAATTGATAATTCAGGTTTTAAATGCTTTGTTACCTGTGTAAATGCACCGGCAGGCACCATTGTCGCAATCGTCGGAATTCGAGCTTCATGCCAACCAATGCCCGTATTCACCATCGTTGCACCGGCCGCTTCGATCGCTTTTGCCAACACCACAACTTCTTCCCAACTGCTCCCTTCTGCAATGAGATCAAGCATCGACAAACGATAAATAATAATAAAGTCATCACCAACGGCTTCTCGCACCGCCCGGACCACTTCAACGGGAAATCGAATCCGATTGAGGAACGATCCACCCCATTCATCAGTTCGTTTATTGGTAAGGCTGACAATAAATTGATTAATTAAATACCCTTCGCTTCCCATGATTTCGACGCCATCATACCCAGCGGCTTTAGCCAATCGGGCACAACGGGCATAATGATTGATTGTCGTGCGAATTCTAGATGCGCTCATCACCCAGGGTGCAAATGGACTAATCGGTGATTTCAGACCACTTGGAGCAACAATAAAAGGATGGTATCCATAACGACCGGCGTGCAGAATTTGTAACGCAATTTTTCCACCTGCCGCATGCACTGTATTGGTAATCAGCTCATGCCGATGTTGTTCATGGCGAGACGTCAATTTTGCCGCGAATGGCGCTAAACGACCCGAACGATTGGGCGCAATTCCTCCCGTCACGATCAGACCAACACCCCCTAACGCTCGCTCACGATAAAATGCAGCTAATCGATGAAGCCCTTCTTTTTCTTCTTCAAGACCCGTATGCATCGATCCCATCAGCAATCGATTTTTTAATTGCGTGAAACCCAAATCCAATGGCTTAAACAATGCTTTAAAAGGTGTATTATCAACGCTCAATTCCATGACAAGTCAGTACCCAAATTAAAAACCCAGTATACCGCTTCGAGTCGAGAGAAAATAGTTCCTATTGAGCCAATGACAAAGAGGCCTGATTTGCAGCCTGCATTCCTTCAGCCTGTTTCGCGCTTAAAAAGATAGAAAGACCCGGTGTAGTCGATTGTTGTTCATCATTCGCGGCAGAAGCAACCGGGAGAGGTTGCTCATCAAGAACAACAACTTTTTCTTTTACTGAGTCGGCCGTTGCTGGGGTCATTTTCCTTATCCAAAAATCCATTCCTAAGAGGAACGATGCGCTACCAGAAAACACGGCCGAAACAGCCGCCAATCCGATGATAAGTCCAATCGGAGGCATTGCAAAACCGGCCAAAACTAATGCACTCGTTAAGAGTCCAACTCCGGCATACGTGAGTGCGGTGTTAACAAACGCATTCGTTCCAATACAGACATATCCCAGCGGTGCACATTTCGTTGCCTTCATTTTTTCCCAATTTTCGGCAAATTTATTGCACAATTTAGCCAAAAAGAAATTATAAAAATAAAACTCTGTAAATGCCCCAAACGTGAATGCAACGGAAAGTCCAATCACCAACGCCGGAAACGCAGCGACTTGAAACGCAACCAATACATCGACGAGCGATAAAGTAAACAACAAACTGAGAGCAATCACATTCCCCGCGGCAATAATATGACCACACAATTTACCCAGCGTAAGCGTCGATTTCCATGCCATGAAAATATCGCTTATGGTTCGTTTATGGGAGCTAGTGTCAAGCAATATGAGAATCTGATTGATTTTATTGAGGTGATCAGCTGCATCGATTTCTCCTGCTTGCTTATACTGCTGCAGACAAGTCAGCATGTCCTGATCAACTATTTCTTTTGTTTCATATTTTCCATTTTTATTACAGAACCCTAATTTATAGGTCTCATCGGTGTACACAATCAAAATTTCATTGGACGAAATTACTTTATCTTGATCATCCGCCGTAGGCTCTGAAAAGAGGATTCGTACTGTTTCATCAAAACTTTGTAACCAAGTTTCCACCTCTTGAATCGTCATAATGATGGTAACAAACACTCCCGCTGCTAGCGCTAATAGGGCTAAAGGAGTTGTCGCACTGAATGCAAAAGCCATCATTCCAAACAAAACGCCCGTTACCGAGAAAACAAATAGACCCGCGTAATACCTAAATTTTCGCCACCCAGTCAGTTCTCGGACGGATTTATCACGGGTTATTCGATCTAAAAAACTTTCCAACAACTCAACATTAATAAAAAAATTCACAACCCCACTGCAAACACCTCCGGCTCCTATAGCCACCGCTTGAATCATGCCCGATAACAATCGAGGAATGGACGTAAAATGACCCAAAATACCTCGAAGGAACAAGTCAACCATCATATAATTTTGTAATGCAACCCCAGCAGCTCCCAATGCGCCAATAATGGGAAGAGTTATTTTTTTTACTGGATAACTTAATTTAGAACTCATGATGCATCACCTTAGCAATTGGCATATAGCGAATAATTATTCACAATTATAGTATAATTATTTATGGCGATCAACAACAAATTCTTCCTGGAATGGATTCTATAAGGGTAGATATGCTGGGCGCTTCAATCCATACGACGACTCATCAAATACGCTCCCAACAAAGCAAATATACAGGTAGGCAGAATTGCAGCGAGAACCGGTGGCCACTGATAAACATGACTTAACGGACCAAAAAAACGATTAAGGATATTAAATCCGAAACCAACAGTGGCACCCGCCAATAATTTAGAGCCCATCGTTGATGAACGTAAAGGGCCAAAAATAAACGGGATCGCAATCATCATCATGACGAGTGTTGTTAATGGCTGAATGAGCCGCTGCCAATACTCCAATTGGAAGCTGGTTGCCTGCTGATTAGTCGCTTTCTGCGCACGAAGATACTGCCGCAACTCACGCAACGTCATCTCGTCAGGCTCACTATTTCCCATACCAAAAACAACTGGTTTCACGACCACATCCCAATCCATCGCAGGTATATCACGAGCTTGTGTATGGGTATCATGAATGAGGGTTTCATGAACACGAGCAGCCCTCCAAAGACCGTCTTTGAAGTCTATTTTATCTAACTTTCGTGCTAAACGAAGATGATGTGATGCGTCAAACCGAAATTGATATACATTTCGAAGTTCTGTGTTAGACAGAATCGTCCCAATGGTAATAAAATCATTTCCAATGTGTAACCACATACCTCTCGAAGTGCGTAACGTCTGGCCGTCACTCATGAGCATTATTTTTTGGTCATTAGCGAATCGCTGTAGATGCGGGGCGAGAGTTTCGCCTAAAATCGTTACGGCAACAATCACTATCAAGGCCGCTTTAAAAACGGATAGCGTCACTTGCCATATGGAAACTCCTGCCGCCCGAATCACAACAAGTTCACGGTGATTCGCCATCAGACCAAGGCCAATTAAACATCCAAGTAAACTTGCCATCGGCATAAAGATGTATATCCGATATGGCAAATGGTAAAATACAAACCACGCCGCCTGCAAAACATCATAGCTCCCTTTCCCCAGATCCCCCAGTTGCTTTACAAATAAAATAAAAACCTGCAACCCAATAAGCATCAAAGTGACTAGACCAATAGAGGCTAAAACAATTTTTGCAATATAATTTGACAGCAACCTCATGATAATTTCACCCGATCTCGCCAAATTAAAAACCCACCTAAGCTGACAAACAAAAGATGAATCCACCACATCCCAAGCCAAAACGGTGTTTGGCCTCGCGATAACCAATCTCGAGCCATAAAAACAAAATTAGCATAAACAATAAAAATCAAGATAGCCGGAATTAATTTTGAAAATTTCCCTTCTCGTGGATTCACGCGACTCAAAGGAACAGCAATCAACGTTAACGTCAGCGCCATCAATGGAACTGATAGTCGCCACTGCAATTCAGCTGCCTTGGAACGATCTGGATTATTTATCGGCCATAAACTAGAAGGATACGCTGTTCGATCAACATGCTTAACTTTGAACGAAGGATGTGGCAAGCGAGTTTGGTAACGATCAAATTCAGCCACTTGATAATCTGCCCGTCCAGGTAGTCCTTGATAAGCACGACCATTTTGCAAAATAGCATAATCTTCAGATAGTTGCGGGTCGCTTTTCAAGTAAGCTTTATCCGCCCACAAAATATCCCACTGTGACTGCCCGCTTTTATCATTCAACCGCGCAATAAAAACGTGCTGAGCAACCGTTTTGTCTGAGCTCATCGATTCTACATAAAAGATTTGACGCTCACCTGAAACAGACCGAAATTGACCAGGGATAATCGCTTGCATAATTGTTTGGATGCCGGAAGATCGTAATATTTTTGTTCGCTCCATTTCGATATAAGGACTGCCCCACAGCATCATTATCAATACAAAAGCGGCAATCACTGAGGCCATCAACAAACTCTGTCGCAATAAGCGATTAGAACTATATCCACACGCATTTAGCACGGTTATTTCGCTATCCGCATACAACCGTCCATAAGCAATCATGAGCGACATATAAAATCCCAGCGGCAATAGAAGCCCCATTAAATTTGGGATCTCGAGCATCATCAATTTCATGATGAAAACAAGCGGAAGTTCTCCGCTTGCCGCACGATTCAAATAGGCTACAAACTCATTGCTCATAAAAATAAGCAATAAAATAACCATCAATGCAGCAAGCGTGATATAGACTTCTTTTGCTAAATAACGAAGAATAAGCACGGTGTGATTTTACCTCTCGTACAGAAACAGATAAACTAACAGATTTTACCCCTCTTAGGAAGAAATCATGGACTATGGACTTGTTGAAACGCTCAATCTGAATAATGATGATCACCTTGTTATTGGCATACTTGCTAAGCAGACTCTGCCTGCTAATATTGCTCAGTTGGACAAGCAATTAAACGGTCTCGTTACACGGCTCGCTCAAAAATTACACGATGCTGGAGATATGACCTGGCAAGCTGATATTGAGGGTGGCGGCAGTATCTGTGTGATTCATTGCGGTGATGAAACAACATTTACGCCACAATCTCTCACTAAGCGCATCGCAGAATTGACCCATTCCCTCATTAAACAACACGCCGACCGAGCAACCATTTGCCTGCCTCAATTATCAGGTCATGATCCCGATAGCCAACTTCAACAGATGATCCTAGACGTTGATAATCGTCTTTATCAATTACTTGATTTTAAAAGTGATCATAAAAAGCCACATGCGCTCGAATCACTGATGTTTCTAATGCCCAATGCAACATCGAAAACCATATCATGTGCTATCGCAATAACGGAGGGCATTCGCCTCACGCGTGATCTCGCCAATTTACCCGCCAATGTATGTACACCCAGCTATTTAGCGCAACAAGCACTCAAGCTTGCACAACAACACAGCGACATTAAAACCAAAATAATGGATCGAGACGCCATAAAAGAAATGCAAATGGGATCGTTCCTCGCCGTGGCTCAGGGTAGTATGGAACCCCCACAATTTATTGAAATTCAATATCACGGAAAATCAAAAAAACCACCGATTGTGCTTGTTGGCAAAGGAGTTACTTTTGATTCAGGCGGCATCTCAATCAAACCCGCCGGCGGTATGGAAGAAATGAAATTTGATATGGGTGGCGCTGCAAGCGTTCTTGGCACAATAAAAGCATGCGCACTGATGCAACTACCAATCCACGTGATTGGCCTGATTCCCACCACCGAGAACATGCCCAGTGGCTCAGCAACTCGACCTGGTGACATTGTCACAAGCATGTCCGGTCAAACCATTGAAATCGTCAATACAGACGCCGAGGGTCGATTAATTTTAGCGGATGCATTAACCTATGCTGAACAATTCAACCCCGAATTCGTTATTGACATTGCAACATTAACCGGCGCAATTATCATTGCCTTAGGCCATGAAACCACGGGTTTACTCACCCCCGATGATGCGTTAGCCAACACAATTCTTACTGCCGCTCAGGAAAGTGGTGATAGTGCATGGCGGTTGCCTCTATTTGACGCCTATCAAGAAGCAATCGACAGCCCACTTGCTGATATGGTCAACTCCACAGGCGATCGCGCAGCCGGATCAATTACGGCCGCTTGCTTTTTATCCCGCTATGCCAAGAAATTTCGATGGGCTCATCTTGACATCGCAGGAACCGCTTGGGTCAGTGGAAAAAATCGGAATGCTACGGGACGCCCCGTACCATTACTCATACAACTGTTGAGAAATGCATCCAATGCGAGTTGATTTCTATTTGTTGGATAAAAGCGAGCCGGGGGCCCTTTGGCTTCTGGCATGCCGTTTAATCGAAAAAGCGTATGCTCGCGGCCACCGCGTTTTTGTTCAATGCCAAAATCAACACGATGCTGAACGTCTTGATGAATTACTCTGGACCTATAAAGACGACAGTTTTATACCGCATAACCTTCAAGGAGAAGGGCCCGAACCCCCTCCTCCTGTACAAATTGGTTACGATAAAGAACCGCGAGGGTTTAACGATATTTTTATTAATTTGACCGATTCAGTACCCCCTTTTTTTACTCGGTTTTCACGTGTGATTGAGCTGGTCGCTGCAGATGAAGAAGCCAAAGCGATCTGTCGCGATCACTATCGCCATTATCGGGCAAATGGGTGTGAGTTACAGACACATCATATTAATCTCGAATAATAAATGAACCACAAATAATGAGTCACAAATAATGAGTCACTCCCATGATAAAAACTAAACGGCAAAGTTTATTGCGCTCAACATCACTCGTCACGATGATGACACTGATCTCACGTATGATGGGGTTTGCTCGTGACATGGTGCTGGCCTATTTTTTTGGTACGCAACCTGGAATGGATGCTTTTTTTGTCGCATTTAGAATTCCAAATTTCATGCGTCGCTTGTTTGCTGAAGGTGCGTTTTCACAAGCGTTTGTACCGGTATTGGCTGAATATCAAAAAACGCGAACAATCGATGAAGTTCGGCTGTTCATCGCTCGGATCTCCGGAAGTATGGGACTTGTACTCACGCTGGTCACGATCATCGGTATTATCGCAGCCCCAGTCATTGTCTATCTATTTGCACCAGGCTTTGGTCATGATACACAACGAACACTGTTGGCGACTCACATGTTGCGTCTAACCTTTCCATTCTTGATGTTCGTGTCATTAACCGCCATGTGCGGAGCGATGTTGAATACTTATGGCTACTTCGGAGTTCCTGCATTCACCCCCGTACTTCTGAATATTTGCATGATCCTGGCGGCACTTTTTCTAAGCCCTCATCTAAGTCACCCTGTGGTCGCGTTAGCATGGGGAGTGTTGATCGCCGGGATCGTACAGTTTCTATTTCAATTACCTTTCTTACGCTACCGTGGTCTGTTAGTCAAACCTCAAGTTGTTTTTGGCGACGCCGGTGTACAACAGGTTTTAAAATTAATGCTCCCTGCGTTGTTTGGTGTTTCCATTGCCCAACTCAATTTAATGGTTGACTCCATTTTCGCATCATTTTTAACAGAAGGTAGCGTCTCATGGTTATATTTTACTGACCGACTCACTGATTTTCCATTGGGCGTTTTTGGCGTGGCCATTGCGACCGTCATTTTGCCCCATCTGTCCCGCCGCCATGCAGAACAACACAGCAACCAATTTTCACGATCATTAGATTGGGGATTACGCTTGCTGCTGCTTATTGGTGTTCCATCGGCATTAGGCCTCGCACTTTTTTCCATGCCCCTCATCGCAACCAGTTTTACTTACGGCCACTTCTCGGCAAACGATGTCCTGCAAACCCAAAAAAGCCTGATCACCTTATCGCTGGGTGTGCCAGCATTTATGATGGTCAAAGTATTAGCATCCGGCTTTTATGCGCAGAAAAACATTAAGACTCCCGTTAAAGTTGGAGCATTGGCGATGGTCGTGAATACCCTTCTTTGTGCCTGTTTCATTCAGCCATTAGCGCACGCGGGTTTAACCTTAGCGTCTTCCATAGCGGGGTATTTGAATTGCGGCTTACTCTTGTTTCTACTGATTCGACGCAACATTTTCAAACCATCCGCTGATTGGAAACGATTTCTTATCCAATTATCGATCGCCAATAGCGTTATGTCAGTCTATCTATGGTTTATGGCAAATGACCTGACATTCTGGTTGAGCAAATCACTATCAATCCGCGCCGGGCTGATTTTATCGCATGTATTTGCCGCAATGGTCATCTATTTACTCACATTGCGTTTATGCGGTGTGAAAACAAGCGAATTTCGAGGTCAATTTAAGGAAGAATGATGCAAGCTGATCTATTTTATCAATCAACACCGGATCACACGGTCCCCATTATGATACTCACCCCGGGAGAATGCGAAGCGCTCGACCCTGATGAATTAAACATGATGGCACTGCAGCAGTTTAAAGGTCAATTAGGTGAGGTTTGTTTAATCGGTGATCAAAAAGGCATCCTCAATAACGTTTATATCGGTGGAGGAAATGGCGACAAAACATTCGCTTTAGGGCATGCTGTCACTCGATTACCCGCAGGGCACTACTCCATAAGCCAATCGCTATCCAGCACAGCAATGCTCGCATGGTCACTCGCCCAATATAAGTTTGACCGATATAAACAACACACCTCACGTCCTCGAGTATTAACCATCCCGACTGATATGTTAGCCACTATTCAAGCTGAAGCACGGGCTGTATTTATGGTTCGTGATTTAATTAATACGCCAACCAATGACATGGGCCCAGAAGACATGGCCGATGTGATGGCTCAACTCGCACGAGACCATCACGCTGAATTCAAACAATGGGTTGGAGAGGAGTTATTAATACATAACTTTCCTGCCATTCACGCAGTAGGCCGCGCCTCAGCAACTCCTCCTCGGTTGCTATCGCTCACTTGGGGAAAAGCAACTCATCCCAAAGTGACTTTAATCGGTAAAGGCGTCTGTTTTGACTCTGGTGGATTAGATCTAAAATCCTCACCCAACATGCGGTTAATGAAAAAAGACATGGGTGGTGCTGCGCAAGTCATCGGTCTTGCCGCACTATTGATGACACAGAAGCTCCCTATCCGATTACAGATTTTGATTCCTGCCGTAGAAAACGCGATTGGATCAAATGCCTATCGTCCCGGTGATGTACTCACGATGCGCAATGGCCTCACCGTTGAAATTGACAACACGGATGCTGAAGGTCGCTTGGTTGTTGCGGATGCTCTTGTTAAAGCATGCGAGGATAATCCAGAGCTGATTATTGATTTTACAACCTTAACCGGTGCGGCACGTGTAGCCGTTGGCACCGAGATTTCAGCCCTATTTACAAACGCCGATACACTTGCACAATCACTCGTGGAAGCAGGAGTAACAACGCATGACCCGATTTGGCGAATGCCTCTTTATGAGGGATATGCAAGTATGCTGGACTCCTCCATAGCCGATCTCACCAATTCAAGCCCATCATCATACGCGGGAGCAATTACAGCCGCCCTATTTTTAAAACGATTTGTCACAAAAGGAATCGACTGGGCGCATTTTGATACAATGGCTTGGAATGTCAGTAATAAGCCGGGAAAACCCGAAGGCGGCGAAGCGATGGGGTTGCGTGCAGTAGCCGCATACTTGATTGAGCGATACCGCAGGTAGCCCACGGGTGAAACGAGGTGGAACCATCGGAAATGAAAATACTGGATTTGGTCTATCGCTTTTTCCGACCAAATACCAGTATATTCACATAGACGATTATCTAAAAATATTGGGGAACGGCAATATCATTTTCAGAATGCCAAAAAACTGCAGGATGTAAATCACTAAAACAATCAATACCAGAAAATTCAACAAACTCTTAATAATAGGCGCCATCGGGATAAACGAATTAACCCCCCATAGCAGCACGCCCGCAATAACAATTAATAAAATCAAATTCAATAATGTCATAAGTAAATTCCATTTTTATAGAGAGTAATCTCTACCGTACACGACCTCAATTAAAAACTCAATCAACTTTTAACTTCTCAAAACGAAACCACTAAATCAGGATCAATTTTCTGAATTTGCGCTTTGAATATGGACTGTATATCAAACAAACTTGCTTCGTCCTGAGCTTCAAAGCGTGCAACAAGACACGGCGATGTATTCGAGGCGCGGAGCAGTCCCCAACCATATCCAAATTCCACACGTAAGCCATCAATTGTTATAATCTGAGCATCATCAAAATTAGATTCACTACAAAAGCGACTCATAAAATCAAATTTATAATCATCGGAAATGGGTATTTTAATCTCTGGCGTATTAATACTGTTAGGGACTAAATCAAACTGCTCACCGACGCTTTTCGACGATTGGCTCAGTATTTCCAATAATCGGCAAGCACTGTAAAGCGCATCATCAAAACCATACCAACGATCTTTAAAGAAGATATGTCCACTCATTTCACCTGCAAGCGCGGCCTTCTCATCTTTCATAATTCGTTTTACCAACGAATGTCCCGTTGGCGACATTCTGGCAATACCACCGGCATTTTCAATCACTCGTGCCAAATTCGCAGTACACTTCACATCGTAAACGATGGTGGCGCCAGGATTGCGTTGCAATACATCACGAGCATACAGCATCATGAATCGATCAGGTAAAATAGTCTCCGCACGCTCCGTCACAACCCCTAATCGATCGGCATCACCGTCAAAAGCCACCCCAATATCCGCTTGATGGGCAATAACCGCTGCTTTAAGATCAACCAAATTAGACTCAACTGATGGATCAGGATGATGATTTGGGAACCGACCATCAACATCACAATAAAGCGGAATAACGTCACAACCAAGCGCCTGAATCACACGTGTGATAACAGGGCCTGCAATACCATTGCCACAATCAACGACAACTTTCAACGAGCGTGTTAGTTGAATATCACCTAAAATACGTTGAATGTAATCATCCGTAATATCCAATCGTTCACATTCACCATGGCCGTCAACAAATAGTCCCGCTTCAACCAAGTTAAAAATTGCATCAATATCGCCATGAGCCAGCGTCGTCCCCGCAAGAACCATTTTAATACCATTATAATCGGCTGGATTATGACTTCCAGTAACCATTAATCCACTATCAAATCCATGAGCGTACGTTGCAAAATACATCATCGGAGTAGCAACAGCGCCTAAGTCAATAACATGAATACCGCTATCTAATAACCCCTGTTTCAAAGCAGATGCTAATCGTTCGCTGCTTAAGCGCCCATCTCGCGCCAAAAAAATATGCGTGCGCTTTAACTCAATTAAACGACAACTGATCGCCCGACCAATACTATAAAACGCATCATCATCGAGTTGCTCACCAATAATTCCACGAATGTCGTACGCTCGAAAAACCGACCGATCAACGCGAGTAGGTTGAAGCTCTTTCTTTATCATCACTGCCTCCCTGAACTGCCAAATCCACCTTCTCCACGGCTGGTTTCATCAAAATCAGCCACAGTCGTCCATTCTGCCTGAACAACCGGCACAAACATCAACTGCGCAATACGCTCCCCGGGTTCAACAGTAAAATGGTCTTGTCCACGATTCCAGCACGACACCTTTAATTCACCTTGATAATCCGAATCAATCAATCCCACAAGGTTTCCAAGTACGATTCCATGTTTATGCCCCAAACCAGAACGTGGCAAAATCACTGCAGCAAGGGCTGGTGAAGCAATGTAAATCGATAATCCAGTTGGTAATAGCACCGTTTGTTGAGGCGCTATCTGCAGCGGCTCATCAATGCACACTCGTAAATCAATTCCCGCTGAGCCTGGAGTGGCATAAGTGGGTAATGGAATAGTCTTTCCAACGCGCGGGTCCAGTATTTTTAATTGTATAGGATGTTTCATGATGTCTCGATTTTGATAAAATAAAAACGTCAATTCTGCAGCTTTGTTGCCAAAATTGCAATTATTTGACTGGCCAATCGTACTTTTTGATTCAATGGCAACTCAATTTCACCATCATGAGTTAAAACCATCACTTGATTTTCATCCACATCAAAACCACGCCTATCAGCAACCTGGTTTGCAATCAACATGTCCACGTGTTTTGCACGTAATTTAGCCTGCGCATGCTTCAAAACATCATGCGTTTCTGCCGCAAACCCAACGGTATAGGCCGCTTTTTTACTGGCAACAACCATTGATAAAATATCAGGGCTTGCCACCAAATCAAGTGTCATCTCGGTGTTCCCGTGTCGTTTAATTTTTTGATCCGCAGGTGCCGCGATGGAATAGTCCGAGACCGCTGCGGCGCCAATAAACACCATGCCTGGATGCAAATAACGGCTTACCGCATCACGCATCTCATTTGCCGTATTCACGAAATAACAAACGGCTCCCTGCGGTGCTTGTAATGCCGTAGGTCCACTCACCAAGGTCACTTGAGCTCCCGCCATCAATCCCGCCTCAGCAAGAGCATACCCCATTTTTCCCGAACTACGATTACTGATATAGCGCACGGGATCAATTGCTTCTCGTGTAGGACCTGCTGTTATCATCAGGTGACGACCACGCAATAGTTGACTAATCTCGCATAATCTCAACGCATTGATAATTGCTTGCTCATCGCTCATGCGCCCAAAGCCATATTCGCCACACGCCTGCTCACCTTCTACAGGACCAACCATAATCACACCTCGGTCAACAAGCGTCGAATAATTTAAAACTGTTGCAGGATGAGCCCACATACTTCGATTCATCGCCGGGCAGCAAATAACGGGCGTTTCTGCCACGAGATACAACGTCGACAATAAATCATCGGCTATACCTTGAGCCATTTTGGCCATGCAATTTGCCGACGCAGGCGCAATCACAAGGTAATCCGCCCAACGAGCAAGCTCAATATGCCCCATTGCACGTTCGGCATTTAAATCAAACACGTCACAACGCACATCATTACCACTCAATGCCTGCATTGTCATTGGCGTTATAAATTGCTGCGCAGAATGGGTCATCACGACACGAACGATCGCGCCTAAGCGGGTTAGCTCGCGAACAAGATAGGTCGTCTTATAAGCAGCAATGCCACCAGAAACACCAACCACAATTTTTTTATTCAAAAAATCTTGCATAGGACTCTAATTTTAGTTAAGAATAGCGTGCTATCAAAGCATAAACCACGCAAAAAAGGAATAAGCATGACCATCCAACCCGTCGCGCGCGATCTTCGCTTGCGTGAAAAAATATTAACCTGTGGAGCAAACAGTCTATCTGATACGGAGTTGCTCGCGGCACTGATCAGCTCCGGAAGTGCCAAACGGTCGTGTATACAATTAGCGCATGACTTAATCCAGCATTTTGGCGATTTACGCGCCGTTTTAAATGCGTGTCCTAAATCGTTTCAAGAAGTCCCAGGCCTTGGCGTTGTCCGATATGTTCAGCTTCAAGCCGCAAGAGAAATATGCCATCGTAGTGATTTTATTCAATTACAAAAAAACACAATCCTCTCCAGCACGCAACAAACACATACTTATTTAAAACGCAAACTGCGCGATAAAAAAAATGAAACCTTTGTCGCATTATTTCTTGACAACCAAAATCGAATTTTAGCCTACGATGAATTATTTAGTGGAACCATCAACAGCGCGACCATCCACTCCCGTCCTATCGTCGAACGTGTCTTAAAAATCAATGCTGCCGCCGTCATTCTTGCTCACAACCACCCATCAGGACTATCCGACGCAAGCCAACAAGACATCGCCGTGACAAAACGCTTACGCGATGCCCTCGAATTGGTCGATGTTCGCTTATTGGATCATCTTGTCATTGGTGATAATGAAATTTATTCGATCATGAGCATGATGAAGTGGGTGTGTCATTAATGCCATTTCTGTTTAACTGAAACACATACTGACGGAAGTGTTGCAGTTAAACAGTTAAAAAAGATCAATTAGCGATGGCCATGGACGTTGCCACCGTGAGACCCCATTGACGGTCCGCTTGCAGGCCCACCAACATTTCCATGCTGATGACCATATGGATTCCCACTTGCAGGGCGATGTTGCACATGCGCATGTTGCGGGGCATGGACCATCGTAGTATGAACCCCCGTTACATGGGGAGGTCGATACGATGGAAAAGAAGGGGTACTATGATTAACAACGACAACAGACGCTGGGCGGCTTTGAGCCAAAAGCAAGGCCTGTAATTGCAGATCAATGTTGTTCCAAGCGCCAAAGCTAGTCGTGCTAAAAAATAGATCCAGATTAGCGAGCGAAAGTTGTAACAGAGTATTAAATGCAGAGTTGTTGCTTTACCGCCATGCTTCAAAGACAGATGCATATTATCGACCAAAGCTTAAGATTTTCTTATGCCTGAAAAAATATATGTGACAATACTAATTTGTGAGAATTTATCGATCAACCTGGGTTAAAAAATGCCGAAACACTTATAAATGAACTGCATCGACCAAGATATCGGCGGGCCAATTATCCACCCCAAAGCTCCGGTCAATAGTAATAGTAATACAATAAAAAATCCGAACCGCTCTAGTTTTTCATAATAAAATGCGTATTTTGGAGGGATTACACTCGCTATAAATCGACCGCCATCAAGAGGAGGCACCGGAATTAAATTTAAAAAAGCCAATACTAAATTAATTAATACCCCCGCCTCTCCAGTTAACACTAAAAATAAAGCAACCGACGACGTATTCGGACCAAGTAGCATTCCGATTTTGACGCATCCACTCCAAAGAAATGCCATCAATAAATTAGACAAAGGACCCGCCACTGCCACTAAGGCCATGTCACGCCGTGGTTTACGTAAACGATCCCAGTTAATAGGTACCGGCTTCGCCCAACCAAATACAAACTGAAAACCACTCAAAATTCCAACGACAATAGGCACGAATACCGTCCCTATTGGATCAATATGCCTCAAAGGATTCATGCTCAAACGACCAAGTCCTCTCGCCGTCGTGTCACCGCAACGGCTAGCAACCCATGCATGTGCCGCTTCATGCAACGTTATTGCTAATAAAACGGGAATAATCCAAACTGCAATGGTTTGAATGATCGTTAACTGCATAAAATAAAGCCCCCTGTTCAGTCATGCTCTTTTGCCCAAGTTTCCATTTTACACTGGCAATGCTTAATGGAACAAGGGACGGATCTCCTGCCTCAAAACCAAATGACATTTCCATGGTACAATGAGTCATTGTTTAAATGCACCTCAAAACTAAACAATGTCCATCGGAAATGAACATACTGGATCCGACGAGCATATACAATTAGGTATTAATTTATGTGGAAGCAAACAAAAATCGCTGCGATTTATATCGCAAAACCAGAGTTTCTATCTGAGCTTTGCGAAGAAATAGGCGATATTTCTGATGTTATTGAGGATTTAGTATTTTCATCACATCCAAAAATCGACGCTTGCTTCGCACAAGACATTTGGCTCGAACCACATATCACAACGTTCCAATCTATTTCAGAAGCGGTCAAAATTCTTCGCCAAACTGGAAAATTTTGGTATTTGCATCCTATCAGTCAAATCAGACGATCACGATTAATTGAAGATCAATTGCGCAAATTGCCCCCTATAGCAAGGGCATTTCCAATTGAGTCAGATATTCCTCCAATAGGTGGTTTCTGTCTGCTGGATCAAAACACATTGGTTTATAGCACTAAACGTTTGAAAAAATGGCCCGATGGGAAGTGTGTTTTTATTGAGGATAAAATCAATCCCCCCAATCGTGCTTATTTAAAACTATGGGAAGCGCTCTCTCTCCTAGAAAAATATCCAACATCAGGTGATTCAGCATTAGACTTAGGAGCCTCACCAGGCGGATGGACCTATGTCATGCAGTCCTTGGGCGCAACCGTTACAGCTGTCGATAAAGCATTACTTGATCCAATCGTAGCAAACCTACCAAGAGTACAGTTTCTGAAACAAAGCGCTTTCGCTTTAGATCCAACGACACTAGAACAAACATACGATTGGGTTTTATCTGATATTGCTTGCTATCCTGATCGCGCTTACGCACTTATTACAAAATGGATTGCATCAGGCAAAGCCAGGCAAATGATTTTCACCATAAAACTTCAAGGTAAAATAGATCGGTCTACTCTTAGACTATTCCAATCCATACCGAATTCATACATTACCAATTTATTTTACAATAAGCACGAGGCTACATTTTTCTTCCCAGTCAATCAGGTATTCTAAATTTGGAGATTTTTTTATGCGCTCAACAGTAGCACTATTTATTTTATGCATTTCAGTCAATGCTTACTCTCAACACGAAAAATTGATTTTTGCTGTTGATATCATTCGTCATGGCGATAGAACACCAACACATGAGCTTCCAAATGCCCCCTATCCATGGTCAGGAGGCTTAGGTCAATTGACACCAACAGGGATGAATCAAGAATTTAAGCTGGGCAGTGAGTTTCACAAAAGATACATATTAGATACGAATTTGCTTCCATCTCGCTATAGCAAAGAGACAATCTATGTGCGCTCCTCTGATTTTGACCGCACTTTAATGAGTGCTCAATGTGCTCTAATGGGGCTATATCCGCCAGGAAATGGACCTATGGCACTACAAAACTCAAATATACCAGCCTTGCCTGGTGCGTACCAAGTTATTCCAGTACATACTGTCCCCATGGAAGATGACGATCTATTAGTACCCAATCATGATCCTCAAAAGTTCAATGAAATAATGAAACAACATGTTGCTAATCGAGCTGATTGGCAGAAAAAGACTACTGAGCTGCAACCACAATTTAAAAGATGGAGTCAATTAACAGGATTTAAAGTGACTGATTTAGCGGATATTATTCACATAGCTGATAACCTATATATCCGAAAATTGAACCAACTCCCCTTGCCAAATGACATGACGGAGCAAGATGCTCAAACGATAATGGATGCAGGACAATGGGCATTTACAACAGCATTTAAACCCAATGAAGTAGGGAGTTTGACTGGACGTAGATTGGTAACAACAATTGCCGATTACATGCATCAAGTGAGCGAACAAAAAACCAAATTAAAATTTGTCCTATTTTCTGGCCATGACACCACCATACTCAGCGTATTAAGCGCACTACGTGCCCCATTAACAAATCCACCACGATATGCGTCAGATTTAAATTTTAGTATGTATGATGCAGGGGTTGGGAAATACGTAGTGAAAGTAACACTGAATGGAAAAACCGTTCAAATACCTGCTTGCAACAATAAAGAATGTACATTAAAACAGTTTGAAGCCTATATTTCGCACCTAACTTAACAGTTTTTGGCTATTAAGTTTTTGATACTTATTCCAATATTCATCCATACAATATTACAAATCCGTTTGGACTTTCCCCCTTAACTCAAAAAAGGGCATGATTGTGCAATATAACCATTGGAAGTGAAGATTGTGCCACGCAAGGGAGATCCCTCGCTGCGCTCGGGACGACGTGGGGAGTTACAAAACATATACGATATACTGCAGAAATAATATTGTATCCGTTCGGAGAACTACGG
>DIUW01000040.1 GCA_002423125.1 Legionellaceae bacterium UBA6148
GCGGTTTTGTTCCACCGATAACACCGCTTTAAATTCACTCAATTGATCGATTATCTTTGCTTTATACCCAACCCTCTCTGCTTGTAATTTCTTAATTTCTTCATTTAAATCTTCAGGTATTGGTGGTGTTAAATTAGATAAATCGGGTGTTAAATTAGATAAATTGGCTCTCAGTTTAATGGCCTTTCTTTGTAAATTAATTAACTTACCATAATCTGATTTTATATTTTTAGAAATGCTTCGAATCATTTTTGATTTATCATCAAATGAATCCAGCCACTCATTGGACTGTTCAATGACTGAACGAATTTGCGCGTCATAGGTGCGCGAAAACAGGGATATTTCTAATTCAACCCCGCTTAAAGCTCCCTTAGTACGACTGATTGCGTCTCGCATGTGCCTTTACTCCATATTGTATCCAATACAAATAGGTTCTGGCTTACATTTCAAATTTATGATTTAATTATAGACTAATATTTTAATTTGTTGGCGAAAAATAGGGGCAACAGGCAACTGGGATATCTATGATCAAATGGCAGGATGAACGCCAATACCCCAGTAGACTTCCTACTACAGAAAATAGACGATTTAGGACGACTTGTTGAGAAGCAGGCATTAATGCTTGCCGAGCAATCTGTTTTGATTGCAAAGCTCGAAGCCAAAATCGTAGAGTTAGAAAAACGGGCAAAGAAAAACAGCGGCAACCGTTCGAAACCACCATCAAGTGATGGTTTAACAAAACCACCAAAAACAACATCACTGCGTGAATCAGGCAAAAACAAAAGTGGCGGTCAATTCGGCCATAAGGGCGAGACGCTAAAACAAGTAGAAACACCGGAAAAGAAAGATAACCTGGTTAATGCGTTAAAGTCAATGCAAGATGGGCTGGCGCTAGTGATGTTAATTGCGAAAGTGAGTCTCCGTTCAGTTCATCTTCCGGAATAAGTTGCTCAAAAAAATAACGATAAATCATCTCATATTCTGGGTGCTCTGTAGTTTGTGTTAATAGCTTTAAAATAGATAATTGACATCGTATAACCCTTATTAAAAGATCGATAATATATTATAGCAGAGAGCAGTTATTCCCACCGAAAACAGGGGCATGCCGTTTTATTTATTTGCGCCGTATAATTTGATTGCAAATAATGCACATTGGCGTATAATAAACATTAAATTAATTTAGGGTGAATTACAATGAGTGATGCTAATAATAGAGAGAATACCAATAGATTTTTTTTTACTGCAAGGAAATCAATTACCTATGCTATGTTCGGCGGTTTCAGAGAAGACTGTTTAATTAATAAACAATCAGAAATAGACTCTCCTACTCAAAATGGAATTTTTGATCACGTACATACACGAGTTGTTGGGCCATTTTCACAAAAATTTGAGCTAAGCCTCAAAAATCAGTATTTTTTTCGACCAATCAGATTTGAGTTTGAGACAACCGAATCTGTCGACTCTACTTTTGATTCAGTGATGGATCAGATATGTTCCGTTCTGTTTCCTATATTGTCTTTTATTGATCCATTAGAGGTGTTTGCTCGTGGGCAGATGCTCGCACTACTACATCTTGCGAATTCATTGCTGAGCTTTTGTAACGCAATGTATCTTTTTTCAAAAGAGACGTTAAATGGTCATCGTGACTATAGCAAAGCAGTTGATAACCTTAAACAAACCGCATCTAATTTCCTTATTGGACTTTGCATGCCCGTTGTTGGTACGGCCGCTTCTATATTGGATTGCGTGCGCTTGGTTACTCGTTGCGTTGCTACGCTTGTCAATTTAGTGCAAAAGAACAGCATGGATTCTCCAGCTGCCCCTGTTCTATGTTAGAAACTAGGGCTCATTAGCCTTGACCGCCTGGTTTTGGCCGGGAATATGAACGGCCTGGAAATGGTCGCAACAATGGTCAAGGCCGATCATACCTTCACAGTGACATCGATGATAATCGAAGTATTGAACACATAATAAAACCATCTGCTCAATATAAATTCTTCAAGATTATATACCGACCAACATTGTCTTATTTAGGTTAAATTTAAATGCTTCATACAAAAAACGCAACGGATTCACCAGTCAGTGATAGCGAGGTGGATCTCCAGAGGAGAGCAGCATATTTTTTGAAAATATGCACAAAATCAAACAATAATATTCCGGAAATAATTGATAGATTGCTTTCTCATTTTCAACAAAATCTAAACTGGTTTCAGCGAAAACCATGGATCCCTCATGATAATACTGAAATTCAAGCTCAGTTATACTTTATAAAGCTGAATTTTTATAAGCGAGCGGAGGATCTAAAATCCAAAACGCGAGATGTATTACCGTTACTTCAAAAATTTTTTGATGATTATAATAGAATGTATCTATTATTAAGAAGCATTTCTGACACCTACAGAGTTGCTCGAAAGAGCCTTACTCATATTGCCCTCGACTCCTCGCCCTCACCGCCCAGTGATGCTGCGCGCGTTTTAAGCGCACTTGAGTTAGATTCTTGCCTGCCGTTCTCTCCAAATAGAGATGGGCAAAGTTCATATTCGCCACTATTTTTTCCATTTAAATTGTTTACTTCCGGTGAGTTTTTAGAAAAAGCCGACGAACCAGCAGGAAGAGATGAATTTGCAACCTTATTGTTTTTTAATGATACTGATCCATCCTTTGTTTCAGATGGATCAGAGTTTGTCAAACCACCGTCACCGAAAGCACACGTTAAATTAGATTTGACTTTAAATCTTTCAGCATTAGAATTAAACCAGCAAGAAGATGATCAGTTACACTATCCTTGCATCGCAAGACACAGTGAGGCCAATAAAAATATCTTTCTATAAAACGTCCAACACACCTTTCATGAAAACGCTTTTGTCAGCAAACAAAATACCATGTTATGATATTGCCACTCCAAATAATAACCATAGGTTATATTTTATGATTGAAAGCGACCGTATCATGAGTGTTCAGTCGACTGTTGGCGAAGAAGCCATTGATCGCGCGATTCGGCCGTTAAGTCTTAATGAGTATATTGGGCAAGATACTGTTCGTTCGCAGATGCAAATTTTTATTGATGCAGCAATAAAGCGTCAAGATGCATTAGATCATGTGTTGATATTTGGTCCCCCAGGCCTTGGTAAAACAACGTTAGCTAATATTATTGCTCATGAAATGGGAGTTAATTTACGTCAGACTTCAGGGCCTGTACTGGAGCGAGCAGGAGATATTGCGGCAATTTTAACAAATCTGCAAGAAAATGATGTATTATTCATCGATGAAATTCATCGCTTGAGTCCTATTATTGAAGAAATTTTATACCCAGCGATGGAAGATTATAAATTAGATATTATGATTGGCGAAGGACCGGGGGCACGATCGATTAAATTAGAGCTCCCTCCATTTACGCTCATCGGTGCGACAACCCGTGCGGGATCACTGACATCACCCCTTCGAGATCGTTTTGGAATTGTTCAACGATTGGAGTTTTATTCAGTGGAAGCGTTAACGCATATCGTGAAGCGATCAGCTAAATTATTGAACGTAACAACGGATCCTGACGGCGCTGTTGAAATAGCCTTACGATCGCGTGGAACACCGCGGATTGCGAATCGGATCCTTAGGCGTGTAAGAGATTATGCCGAAGTAAAAGGCAATGGCATTATTACTCGAGAAATTGCCAATGATGCATTAGAAATGTTGAGCATTGACAGTAGCGGTTTTGATATTATGGACCGAAAACTTTTACTTGCAGTGATTGAGCGTTTCGCCGGTGGCCCTGTTGGCCTAGATAACATTGCTGCCGCTATTGGTGAAGAAAAAGGTACAATTGAAGATGTGCTTGAGCCCTATTTGATTCAGCAAGGTTATTTGATGCGAACCCCAAGAGGACGTATGGCAAGTGCTTTAGCATATCAGCACTTTGGATTGAAAGAAGTTGAACGAGTTCAGATTATTTAGGAGTTATTATGGCTGGTCACGCGAGTGTTTTGAGTTATTTTTGGCAGGCGAGTTTTGTTGTTAAATTCGTCATGTTCATTTTGTTGTCTGCTTCAATTGTCTCTTGGACACTTATATTTCAGCGAGCTTGGTTTTTCAAGCGTAAACAAGAACAATATAAAATTTTTTACAATCGATTCTGGCAAAGTCGCGATTTGACTGAACTGTATGAAAAGGTCGATAAAAGTGAGCAACAACCTCATGGTTTGAGTTCTATTTTTCACTCCGGTTTTAAGGAATTCTTGCGGTTATGTAAACATGGCAAAGTGGAACTCGAGCCCATACAACGCGTTATGCAAATAAGTCACGCCAAAGAAGCGGAGCGTCTTGAACAGCATCTGCCATTTTTCGCTTCAATTGGTTCTATTTCACCTTATATTGGTCTTTTTGGTACAGTATGGGGAATTATGACCTCATTTCAGGCATTGGGTCAAACGAGTCAGGCAACCATTGCAATGGTTGCACCAGGGATCTCCGAGGCGTTGGTTGCAACCGCATTGGGTTTATTTACTGCTATTCCGGCCGTTATTGCGTTTAATCGTTATTCAACCCATGCCAATACACTTCTGAATCGTTATGAGCTTTTTCAAGAAGAGCTGGTTTCATTGATAACACAACAAACCACTCAAGCTAGAGGCGTCATAAATGCTTAAGAAAAGAACACATAAGTCTAAGCCAATCTCTGATATCAATGTTGTTCCCTATATTGATGTCATGCTCGTTTTATTGGTTATTTTTATGATAACAGCACCTATTTTGTCTCAAGGTGTGACCGTTGACTTGCCTAAAGCCGCGAGTCAGAATTTATCGGCAAGCGATCGTGAACCCATTGTTGTATCTGTTGATCGAGAAGGGAATTTCTTCCTGAATATTAGTGAAACGCCCGAGGTGCCTATGGCGTCCCAAACTTTGATGGTCAGAGTTGCAGCTGAGCTTCAATTAGCGAGTCAGTCACATCAAAAATTAAACGTTTTAGTCAAAGGTGATCAAGGCGTAGAATATGGCAAAGTCATTACGGCGATGAGTTTATTGAAACAAGCAGGAGCTGAGCAAGTAGGGTTGTTAACGGATTCAACCGACAAAGCAGGGGAGAGTCTCGCGTGATGTTATCTCGTAGTTATAAAACAGCGCTAACGGCCGCTATTGTACTTCATCTGACGGTTGCTATCGTACTTTTTATCGACCCTTCTAGTGATAAGCCTGCGGTTCTTGAATTAACAAATACTCCTGAATTAACTCAGTCAGAAGCCGCACAAGCGGAAAAACCAGTAGAACCAATTAAAGCGGTCAGTGTTGATGCGGCAGAAGTAATGAAGACGATGAATCGTATTAAAGATCAACGCGCCCAACAACAGAGGGCTGAGGCGCTTCGTCAGCGTAATTTGGAAAAACAAGCTGAAATGGCGCGTCAAGAACGAATTAAAGAGCAGCAGCATTTGCAAAAATTAAAACAGGAAGCGGAAACCGTCGCTATTGCGCGTAAAAAGCAAATGGAAGAAGAGAAAAAGCGTTTGGAGCATCTGGCTCAACAAAAAATAGAGGATGAAAAGCGTCTTGCTGAAATTAAGAAACAGCAACAACTTGAAGCCACTAAATTGGCGGCATTAAAACAGAAGCAAGATCTTGCCAAAAAAGAGGCTACTGACGCGGAAGCAAAACGCTTGGCAGAAATTAAACATCAACAAGAGGCAAAAGCCAAGGCCGACGCGGAACAGAAGCGTCAACAGTTGGCCAAGCAAGCGACTGTTAGTGCAGAAAAAACCGCGCGAATAGCTGGAGAAGTTGATCGCTACAAAGCGCTGATTATCACGGCGATAAGTCGCCAATGGATATTGCCAGAAAATACCCAAAAAGATCTATATAGCCAGTTTAGAATTCGGCTTGCTCCGGATGGTTCGGTTCTTGAGGTAACGCTTACACGTAGCAGTGGTGACAGCGTCCTTGATCGCTCGGCACAATCAGCTATTTATAAGGCGTCACCCTTACCCGTTCCGATCGATCCGGAAGCCTTTAATACCTTTCGCGACATTAGCCTAACTGTAAAACCAGAAAATGCCAGGGGATAGTGAATGATTCGTTTAAATAATTTGAAAAATGCCGTTTTGATTGCCGGCTTAATTTACTGCTTCAATCAGGCGAATGCTGTTAACCTTGAGTTAACACAAGGCATCAATCGCTCAATTCCTATTGGTATTGAATCGTTCGGTAAAGAATCAGTTGCTCCTGAATTAACTAAAATTATTTCAGATGATTTACGTTTTTCTGGGCAGTTTAATCTGATTAATCCACCCAGTTCATCTTCTAATATGGTCGAGTGGACTGCTGCAGGAGCAGATGCGGTTTTGACGGGGAGTGTTCAACGTACCGGATCCAATCGCTATGAAGTGAAATTTACATTGCTGGATGCACCTGCGCATGGGCGCTTGTTATTGGGTAAGTCATATGAAGTTGAGTCATCAAATATACGTACATTGGCTCACCATATTAGTGATGAGGTGTATTATCAACTGACGGGTATAAAAGGCATTTTCTCCACGAGAATTGCCTATATTGTTGTGAACCGACAGGCATCCCAAACGCAACATTCGCTCATTATTGCTGAAGTGGATGGTCATAACCCGCAACCATTATTGCTCTCTTCTGAGCCCATTATGTCACCATCATGGTCACCTGATGGCAGACAAATTGCGTATGTTTCATTTGAGAAAAAACGGGCACAAATTTTTACAGTCGAAGTATCGACGGGAAGACGGCAGCTGATTACGAGTTTTGAAGGAATCAATGGAGCACCTGCGTGGGCACCAAATGGACGACAATTGGCTGTTGTTTTGTCTAAAGCTGGAAGCCCTAATATTTATACAATTGATTTAAGTTCGGGTGAAATGAAGCAAATCACCTTTGGTTCAGCGATTAATACAGAGCCTTCGTATGCTCCAGACGGTAAATCGATGTTATTCACATCCGGTCGTGGCGGAGCTCCGCAAATATATCGCTTAAATCTTGCAGACGGTCAGATCAGCCGTGTCACTTATGATGGTACTTATAATGCGAAAGCCTCTTATTCATCTAATGAAAAACAAATTGTCTTACTGCATCGTGATGACCATCAATTTAACATTGGTTTACACGACGTGGCTTCAAGTAGAATAACGCCGCTTACGTTTTCCACCATGGATGAGTCTCCCTCAATGGCGCCGAATGGTCGCCTAATCCTGTATGCAACACGTGTGGGAAATAAAGGCTATCTGGCGGTTGTATCAGTCGATGGTCGTGTTCGACTACGTCTACCTTCGGTTAGTGGGGATGCGCAAGAGCCTGCATGGTCTCCTTATTTAGGGTAGGGGGCTTTGTGGGCATGATGTCACAATTGCCGGGTAATGTTGTCTTTTTGTTTAAAAAATTTGCTCTATGCATCGGTTTTTGTTGCCTACTTCAGCCAATATCTGTTTTTTCTTGGAATGCTTTGGGTCATCGTCTCATCGCGCAAATTGCCTATGATCAACTGACACCACGAACAATACGAATATTAAATCGTTACAATCATGCTGTAGACCATGGGTACAAACCCATGCGTTTAGTCAATGCTGCAGTGTGGCTTGATTACCTTAGATATCAGCATGATGATACCTATGCCGCTATGCACTATATTGATTTAAGTTTTTCAGAGGATGGGACGCCACTACCATCGCCATCTAAAGTGAATGCTGTAACTGCCATTGAGCAATCCATCCATACCTTAAAACAACCTAATGTGAGTGATTACAATAAAGGGGTTGCTTTGAGAGTCTTATTGCATGTTGTGGGTGATATTCATCAACCGATGCACGCCACGAGCAGAGTGAGTCAGCGTTATCCCGATGGAGACAGGGGCGGCAACGATGTGAAATTGGCTAAAAATCCAATTGCGAAAAATTTGCATGCTTACTGGGATAGTGGCGCGGGATATTTGAAGAGTCATACTAAAAAAAAACAGACGCCATCATTGAAAAAAATGGCTCGCCAATTAGAACATGATTATCCATGTAGCACATTTTCATTAGAGACTAATCCATCTCAATGGGCAAAGGAGTCACATGAAATTGGAATTGAAGCTTATCAGACTCTTTATCACACTACACCTGATCATGATTACCAATCTCGCTCTATCAGCATTGTAAAAAAGCGTATCGCTATCTCGGGATGTCGTCTCGCTACCTTATTAAATCACCTTGTAACCCAGTAATTTATGAACTTAAAAATCAATGTATGTTGCTGGTCGTGATTTAGATGCTGGCCAATTTGGTTCTTGTTTTGATTTCAATGCTTTGCATGCCTCGATGATTTCTCGATCGCATTTTCTTTTATCATTTAGCTCTGTATAGGGTGCAGAAATAACTTGATTATCAATTAATAACTTACACCCTATCTGGGTGGAATAGACTTCGCCATAGTTTGATGATTGTGGTGTATGTTGAGGTGAGGGGTAGCTGATGAGAGAAACTATCTGATTATCTGGAACGTCCTCTGCCCTCACTTTATTATTGCATTCCACGGCGCTTTTTCTATCCGTTTGTTCGGAATAGAAAATAGAATAGAGGTAATGTCGATGAAAACATCGGCAGGCGTTACTGCTTAGTGTCATCAGTAGGCACAACAACAGTATCAAAATACGATGCATTGTTCGATAAGGTGTCATTGTTATGTCTTTTCTTATATAGTGTCCATCTATAAGTCTAGACTACTTCTATAGTGATGTGCTTGAAATATGTGATAATTACTATATGAAAACAAAATCACTAATAGACACTAATCCATATCTTAGAGATGCGCCAACACGCAGAGGTCTTGTTGCTCGCTCTGTAAGAAATCGCAATCCCTTAATATTTCTCACATTTTGCCAATTTATAGCGCTATACGTTGATTATTTTTTTCCAAAACCACTTTAATTTTCCTACCCTCATAAAAAAAACATAAAAATCGATCGGGCAGGGTTTAAAAGCATATGTTTTAGTCAATCTGATTACTAATTACAGAGCGAATGCCTATCCTTTAAGCAAAACAAAAAATATTCTCATTTTTATTTAAATTTTACTGGTTTAATGTGCGATCTCGGTCTATAAAATTAAGTATGAGGTATTAAAAAAATGGATGTGATTTGACAAACATTGTAGAGCACAAGACAGCCGAACCGGAGGCTCAAACAGAATTAAAAGAGCCCGGAAAATATAAAGTGGTGCTACTGAACGATGATTATACACCCATGCCTTTTGTTGTAGAGGTTCTAAAGCGGTTTTTTTATATGGGCCAAGAAGTTGCAACACAAGTAATGCTTGAAGTTCACTATAAAGGTAAAGGTTTATGTGGTGTCTTTACACGTGATATCGCAGAAACTAAAGTGGTCTTGGTAAACGAATACGCTGTAATGCACGAGCATCCATTATTGTGTCGTATGGAGCACGAGTAATTTTCAGCAAAGGAGGAGCGGCGATCATGTTAAATAAAGAACTTGAGTTCACATTGAACATTGCATTTAAAGATGCAAAAGAAAAACGCCATGAGTTCATGACAGTAGAGCATCTGCTTTTGTCTCTCCTCGATAACCCTGCTGCAGGTAATGTATTGCAAGCCTGTCATACTAATGTTGATTCGCTTCGAAGAGATTTGCTGGATTTTATTAACGAAACCACCCCTAAAATTCCAGATGGAGAAATGGATCGTGAAACTCAACCCACGCTTGGTTTTCAACGTGTGTTACAACGAGCGGTATTCCATGTTCAATCTGCTGGAAAATCCGAGGTTAGTGGTGCGAATGTACTGGCGGCTATATTCAGTGAGCAAGAGAGCCAAGCGGTTTACTTTTTACGTCGAGAAAATATCACGCGTCTTGATGTTATTAATTATATTTCACACGGAGTGTCTAAATTCCACAGTGAGGAAGGGCCTGAACATTTAGGTGCCCCAATGGATGAAGGCATGCTCGGATCAGAAAGTAATGAATCACCTCTCGAAAGCTACTGCACTAACTTAAATAAACGAGCACGGCTCGGTAAAATTGATCCGTTGATTGGACGTAGTGATGAATTGCAACGCGTTCTTCAGGTGTTATGCCGTCGTCGCAAAAATAACCCGCTGTTGGTTGGAGAGGCCGGTGTTGGTAAAACAGCCATTGCAGAGGGGTTAGCTCGGCGCATAGTCGATAAAGAGGTTCCGGATGCAATGATGGGAGGGACGGTCTATTCTCTTGATCTCGGTGCGTTGCTTGCGGGCACAAAATATCGTGGTGATTTTGAGAAACGATTGAAGGCCGTTTTGAAACAGTTAGCGGCTCAAGAGGGTGCAATCCTGTTTATTGATGAAATTCATACTATTATTGGTGCAGGAGCTGCATCCGGTGGTGTCATGGATGCGTCCAATTTGATCAAACCTTTGCTCGCTAATGGTGAGTTAAAATGTATTGGTTCGACGACCTATCAAGAGTACAGGGGAATTTTTGAAAAAGATCGGGCTTTGGCAAGACGGTTTCAAAAAGTCGATATATGTGAACCCACTGTGGATGAAACATTTGAAATTCTCAAGGGATTAAGAGGGCGTCTTGAAGAGCATCATGGTGTGCGATATTCAATTCCTTCATTAAAAGCAGCGGCTGAGTTGTCAGCAAAATACATTAATGACCGATTCTTACCGGATAAAGCCATTGATGTGGTGGATGAGGCGGGTGCTTTCCAAAATTTATTAACGTTGAATAAGCGTAAAAAAATTATTAGCGTGAATGAGATTGAGGATATTGTTGCAAAAATTGCTAGAATTCCTCTCAAGAAAGTCTCCGCGCGTGACAAAGACACGTTACGACATTTAGAGCGAGATTTAAAACTGTTGGTCTATGGACAAAACGAAGCCATCTCCGCACTGTCTTCTGCAATTAAATTGGCGCGTTCAGGTCTTCGTGATTCTCAAAAACCAGTGGGTTGTTTCTTATTCTCAGGACCAACCGGTGTTGGTAAAACGGAAGTGACTAGACAGTTAGCTCATGTTTTGGGGATTGAATTACTTCGGTTTGATATGTCGGAATACATGGAAAAACATACAGTTTCACGATTAATTGGAGCCCCCCCTGGGTATGTTGGCTTTGATCAAGGCGGACTTCTTACAGAGGCGGTTGCTAAAAATCCACATGCTGTTGTGCTTCTTGATGAAATCGAAAAAGCTCATCCGGATGTGTTTAACTTGTTATTGCAAATTATGGACCATGGAACCTTGACGGATACCAATGGGCGACAAGCTGATTTTCGTCACGTGATTTTAGTCATGACAAGTAATGCCGGTGCTGTAGAAATCACTCGAAACTCCATTGGATTTTCAACACAAGATAACAGCTCCGATTCGTTAGAAGTGATTAAGCGTCACTTCAGCCCTGAGTTTAGAAATCGACTCGATGCGATTATCAATTTCTCACCACTGGATGAAGACACCATCGGTTTGGTTGTTGATAAATTTATCATTGAGCTTGAAGAGCAGCTTGGCAATAAAGGAGTGACCTTTAAGGTAGAGCCTACTGCACGGCAATGGCTAATCCAGCATGGATATGATAAACAAATGGGTGCTCGTCCAATGGCTCGCTTGATTCAAGATCATGTTAAAAAACCATTGGCAGAAGAGTTGTTGTTTGGCAAACTCGAACATGGTGGACACGTCGTATTGAGAATGCAAGATGGCAAATTGATGTTTGATAGCCTTGATCATCGCGAGGGAGTTTGTTAATTAGGCCGTAATGGAGGACTTTATGCCGGGATTTTTAATACAGGAAAGTAATGTTGATCTTTCACGTCCTCCAGTACAACGGTCGGTGACCACGAATACGGACTCACTGGAAATAACGATTGGCGATCTGCACGCTCATGCAATGAAACTGATTTTTTTCTTAGTAACTGAGGGCGTGCTGGACGTTTCTTCAGACACTTACCTGAAGTTATGGACTCTTTATCAGACGCCGTCAAATGATATCACTGAGAGAACATTTATCGATTTCGAATGCATTCTATGTGACGCTGTTTCTGTACTACGCACCGATTATTTGATTCGTTTAATAGGAGATGAATTATCCGATCGAGGCGCCAATGATTTCTTTGTCCTATTGGTACTTGAAAAGCTAATTGACAGTAATATTGAGCTTGAAATTTTATTTTCTAATCATGGGGCTGAATTTTTAAATCGATTTAATTATTTAAAAAAGCGATTTAATTATGGTCGATTTTTATTTTATCCAAAATATACGGATAAAAATTATATTTCTCTGGTTCCACAAATAGTCTCCGATTGTACTAACTCGGCTCAACAGTTGGAAAAAGCATTGGATAAAGCTTTTGTCAATATTGATGAGTTGGTAGAAAAGGTTGATGTTTGTTATAAACCCTATATCAAATTATTAAGCTATTCACTCGATAGACAAAACAATGAAATCACCTTTTTTAGTCATGCTCCCATTGATCTTGACGATATTAAAGCACTTGCCCTTTATTTTAATGTTCCTTATAACGATGACACTATAGAGACACTCGCTGCGATGATTGATGCAATTAATGAGCTGGCTAAACCTGATTTGTTGTATCCGCATTGTGATACTCCTCCTTCAGAACCTCGGTCGCGATCACACTCCATTTATCGATGCGCTTGGAATCGCTCCATTAATGATCTTGAGCGGCCAATCATGCATCATAGAGGATATCAAATGAATTGGGCTCATGGGCATGATTCTCAATGTGCGCCAGGATCCCCTAATGTCATTAATTTGGACAATGAATTAGGCAAAAACCCCGGGGATTCAAGAGGAGAGTATACTGCCTTAATTTCAAAACGAAACATTCCTGATCTTGCTTTGCAGCCGCCTGGAATGCCATTCCGGTCTTTTTCAAGTAGTGCTTTTTTTGCTCAGGATGATGGGGCGTTTCAACGGGTTAGTTTTGAAGACTTCGATCGTGAAGCGGGTAATCAAATGACCTAAAAATGGAGCTATCGATGTTAATTTTAGAAAAAGATTCAAGTGCTTTATTGTTTGTTGATGTCCAAGAAA
The DNA here is from genome assembly GCA_002423125.1 of Legionellaceae bacterium UBA6148. Classification (GTDB taxonomy): domain Bacteria; phylum Pseudomonadota; class Gammaproteobacteria; order Legionellales; family Legionellaceae; genus UBA11403. Next base: position 13,034 of record DIUW01000040.1, read on the forward strand.
AACTGACTCCGCATGTGAATCATGCAGAACAACTGGTTTCTCGCTGTACATGGCTGATGCGTTTAGCGCAGGCACTCGAGGTCCCTGTTCTTATCTGCGAGCAATACCCTAGTGGATTGGGACAAACCGTTGAGCCACTGCGGACTTTAGCCGCACCTTATTCACCCATCGAGAAAGTTCATTTTTCATGCTATCGTAGTGATGCCTTCCGAGAACAATGGCGTCAATTAAGCAAGAAACAACTTGTCATTGCGGGCATTGAAACGCATGTTTGTGTTTTGCAAACGGCGATAGACATGCAATCACAATCTGATCATGAAATATTCGTGGTCGTTGATGCCGTCAGTGCTCGATCGGAGTTGGATCATAAATACGGCTTAAAGCGTATGAAGCAGGCGGGTATTCAATTGGTGACTAGTGAAATGGTCTTTTTTGAGTGGGTTGAACAAGCCGGAACAAAAGAATTTAAGACCTTGAGTCAAGCCTTTTTACGTTAGTGAGTATGTATGAAAATTGATAAACAAATTGCTGTTATCACGGGGGGATCTTCTGGCATGGGACGTGCGTGTGCCGAAGCACTTTTACAGCGTGGTATACGGGTTATGGTGTGGGATACTCAGCCGTGTCCTCTCGAGTGTGAGGCGTTAATCTGTGATGTTGCTTCTGCTGAATCAGTAGAGTCTGCGTTGAAAAAAACGCTGGATTGTCTTGGAATACCGGCCATTTGTATTAATTGTGCGGGAATTGCCCCTGCACAACGAATGACTGGAAGGCAGGGGGTTATGCCTCTTGACTCCTTTCAACGTGTCATTAATATTAATCTAGTGGGGACCTTTAATGTCATGCGACTTGTTGCTGACGCCATGACACAAATGGAAAATATTCCAGAAGGTGCTGAACGTGGTGTTATCATTAATACAGCATCAATCGCTGCGTATGAGGGGCAAATAGGGCAAACTGCCTATAGCGCATCGAAGGGAGGCATTGTCGCGATGACGTTACCGGCCGCGCGCGAGCTTGCTCAATATGGCATACGAGTGAATGCAATTGCTCCGGGATTAATTGCTACACCGTTATTATTGGGAATGCCTCAAGAGGTCCAAGACAGCCTAGCCTCAACTATTCCGTTCCCTAAGCGCTTGGGGTTGCCTGAAGAATTTGCAGCATTGATTATCCATATGATAGAAAATGCATTCATAAACGGAGAGGTCATACGATTAGATGGCGCTTTGCGTATGCAAGCACGTTAATTGCAATTAACGTTTACTCATCGGTTTTAGCATTTGCATCAGTTGGTTTGGCTTTTTTTGCAGCTGCTTTTTTGGGTTTTTCAGCAGCAGCAGCTTCTGTTGCTACTGGTTTCTCAGCTGCGGGCTTGGTTGTTGGTTCTTCGACGACCTCACGTTTTTTCTTGTACTCTTCAATAATACCACCCACACTGGTTTTTAAGTCATGGAACAATTTACCAGTCATGGATCCTAATTCCTTTAGATCGGGAAGTTTTGATTTAAAATCACTCATGATGTCTCTCCTTGTTGATTGCTCGCCCACTTCAACTCCACGGATTAAACAGTTTCATGGCCGGCTTTAGTAGTTTGTCGGCTAACGTTTGTTTTCCTTTAATCATAATTTGAAAGCCGTTATGTGTTTCCATTTTGCCCATCAGATAATCGTCGCTGGTTTGCAGCTGATCAACTAATTTTAACTCAAGTGCGTCTATTGCAATCCAATGTTCACCTGTAGACACCTGACTGATGTCTACTTGGGAGCGATTGAGGAGGACATAATCTTTAAACCGTTGATGAATGACGTCGATATCATCTTGAAATTTTTGGCGCCCGTCTTTTGTGTTTTCTGCAAACATGGTTAAGGTACGTTTATATTCCCCGGCGGTCAGCAGTTCGACATCAATGTCATTTTTTTTCAGTAAGCGATGAAAGTTGGGAAGTTGGGCGACAACGCCGATTGAGCCAATAATGGCAAAAGGAGCAGCGATAATTTTCTGGGCTACACAAGCCATTAAATAGCCACCACTGGCCGCTACTTTATCAATGCAAACCGTTAATGGAATTTCTCTGTCACGTATACGTTGAAGCTGTGATGCGGCTAAGCCGTAGCCGTTTACGACACCCCCTGGGCTTTCGAGCCGGACGACAATTTCGTCATCTTTTGAAGCAATTGATAAAATTGCCGATATTTCGTTACGTAATTGTTCCACTTGAGAGGCTTTAATGTCGCCTGCAAAATCAATCACAAACAGCGATGGTTTCGTTTTTTTATCTTTTTTAGTTTTTTTCTTTTTTAAACCGAGTACTTCTTTTTGCATAAGTACATGAGTTTCATTGTGGCATTGGTTTAGTGATTTGATGTTTATTTTTTGTTTGGGTTTATGACCCAAGGATAAAATACCGACAACCGTAATCAGTAGGGCAATGACTAATGTGATTGTTTTAAGGGCAAACATGCCGTATTGTGCTAAAAATTCCATAATGCTCTCTCGTTTGATAAAAGATAGAATCCATTATCAACCGCTCGTTGTTGATGTGCAAGTAGTGTTATACTTCGCGCAGTATGTAACTAGGAAAACGCTATATGCTCCAAGTCACCAACCTAAGTTTTGACTATTCACAATTTCCCGTTTTAAACCGGGTTAATTTTTGTGTGCCATCAGGGAAATTATTGCATTTACGAGGTGAAAATGGCTCTGGTAAAACGTCGTTGTTAAAGCTTATTTCGGGATTACTTCGTCCTTCGAAAGGAGAAATTTGTTTTCAAGGCAATCCTATTGAGAAAAATAAAGCGAGTTATCAGCAAAACATGTGTTATATAGGGCATAAGCCCGGCATTAGCCTGGCATTAACTCCCCGTGAAAACTGTTATTTTGATATGCGACGCTCTGACAGTAGATCAGTTGATTGGGCGTCATTATCATTGACGGGTTTAGAGGATGTTCCTTGTCGATGGCTGTCAGAAGGGCAGCGTCGTCGTGTTGCTTTGCTCCGTTTATTTCTTTCAGATGCTCAATTATGGTTATTGGACGAACCATTCGTGTCACTTGATGTGCGAATAACCGCTCTCTTAACGCAGCATATTCTTGATCATTTGAATCGTGGTGGTGCGGTTATCATGACCTCTCATCAACCTATTTTATTAAACTCTGAAGCCTATTTGGAGTATGTCCTATGAAAAGGGTGGTACTACGTCAATTGTATCGAGAATTGACTCTGAACTGTCGTGAACCACGACAGATCATGTATGCCTGTCTTTTTTTCATCGTGATGCTGGTGTTTTTCCCGCTCACGATTTCTGCAGACTCAAATACTCTACGAGGCATGGCTCCTGGCATTATTTGGATCGATATACTCTTTGCCTTTTTTTTGTCGTCAGATCGATTATTTCAACAGGATTATGAGGATGGAGTCATTGAGCAATGGTTAGTCTCTGGTTATTCCGTCAGCGTGATTGTAGCCACTAAGCTATTCATGCATTGGTGCTTGAATAGTATTCCCTTGTTGGTTATTTGTCCGCTGATTGGTGTTTTTTTTCATTTTAATGAGTATGAAACCATTATTTTAATGTTCAGTCTATTGTGTGGGACACCCGCCATTGTGTCCCTTTGCGCATTGGCTGCTGTGTTTAGCGCGGGCTTAAAACGAGAAGGGATCTTGATGGCGCTGATTGTATTTCCGTTGACGATTCCTATTTTAATTTTTGGTAGTAGTTCATTGAGTGCTGCACTGCAAGGGTTACCCATTCAAGGATATCTAGCGGTGCTACTTGCCTTTTCGACAATAACAATGGGGTTCTTGCCCATTGCAATTGGTGCTGTTATTCGTTTAAATCTTGCTGAGTAGCTTGTTCCAGGATAATGCGATTGTTTAATGACTCTCGATTTTTAGATATACACTTTACAACATATGACTTTAAAGGTATAATTTACGTATGAAATGAACAATTTTGTTTGATGATGAGTTTAACTTAGAATTCGATGATCTGAATGAAACTGTTCAAAGTGAATGTCTAGCCCATTTAAAAGTTCTAGAAAAATTCGGCCCAGAGCTAGGTCGTCCCCATGTAGATACTTTAAAAGGATCGAAGTATTCCAATATGAAAGAGCTTCGTTTTTATGCAGATAATGGGGTTTGGAGATTAGCTTTTGCTTTTGATCCAAAGAGGCATGCGATATTACTTGTATGTGGTGATAAATCAGGTGTAAGTGAAAAGTGTTTTTATAAAGAGTTGATTAAACGAGCTGACAAGATATTTGACAGCCATTTGTTAAAACTAAAAATGGAGGTGAATGATGCCTAGGTCACTAACTGATAAAATGAATAGCCTGTCAAAAGAAAGACAGGAGTTTATTCAAACTCGCGCAAATGAATTAATTGTCGATGAAATGACACTAAGAGACTTGCGCTTAGCCCTAAAGAAAACACAAGAGGATTTAGGAGCGACTCTGCATATGAAGCAAGAGGGGATTTCTCGTCTTGAAAAGCGATCCGATATGTTGATTTCTACTCTGAACAAATATATTACAGCAATGGGTGGAACTTTAAAATTAATGGCAACGTTTCCTAACAGACCTCCCGTGGAACTTCATGGTATTGCTGATATTGAGTCTGTTCAATCTCATCATGCATGAAATTTATACTCAACTCCGCATTTTTTGACTGTCGTCCCGGAATTTAGCAGACCTAAACTCGCAGGCTCGCCAAGTCGCACTAAATTCCGGGACGACAATCACAGATGCCATCCAAAAAATGCGGAATCGAGTATACACAACAATTCATCATTGCGAACGCAGTGAAGCAACCCAAAGTTCAAAGCACAGAACTCTGGGTTGCTTCGCTGCGTTCGGTGCGCCACTCAAGGCCGACGGGGTATAAGGGGCTGCCAAAAATACTACTCCCGGCTCTTGTCAGTGAATCGGTCGAATAGAATGATTTGGCTGGAGGTAATTTGATCCGCTTTTGCTCCCCTTCTTTTGATGGTATTGGCGGCGTTGGATTTTGAAGTTGAGTGAGTAGTTGAAGCATTTCTTTTGTTGACGAACGATCGACAGAATCAACCGCTTTCGATTTATTTTTTGCTTTTTTAGTGAACCGTTTCTCTTTTTCCTCAATGCGATTTTTTGCTGCTTGAATGTTCTGTTGCGATGGCGCGTTACTGGAAAATTCCATTAAACTGGCCACCATATGAGTATCATTCTTTATCAACGCATTATTAAAACCTTGTAATACACCATTTGCTAAATGTTCATTGTGTTTCTTAAAGCGTTTAAAAAATTTTAATGTATTATAATGACCGTCGCTTATCGTTTGAGTTACAACAGCTTTCAATGTCATTGGATATGGGTTTAATAAATATAAATAATTTAGCGCAGCAGGATCATCAACACTCGCCGCTTTGGCAAACGCTTTCGCAACACTGTTAGCAGAAAAATTGAAATCCGATCCCTTGATTAAACGGCGTAGCAAGTTAAGGTTTTTTGATCCACTGACTTCAATTAGAAGGAGGTCAATGGTTTCTTGCTCCTGATCTGCAAAACCATATTGATTTAGCCAGTGAGCAATGATTAACCATTGATGAGAGACAATTGCTTGTTGTAATAATTCATTATCTAACGGATGATGGCTTAAATACTTATCCAATAAACCAATGTTTCCCTTCGCTACGCCGTTTAACAAGACATCACGCCCCATTTCTAAAAAAAATGAATCGGTTAATGCCAAGGTTGAGATAATGATTTCTCGTAACTCATGATGATCAATATGGGCTAATAATTTTAATAAAATATCTCGTTGATATCCGTCGATGGTTGATTCAGAAGAAGAGATCACTTGCGTAATATCGAGAAGGCTACTCCATGGATTGCAATTCATCAAAATGCATTGTTTGAAAATAGAGACAATAAAATCGCCCCTTTTCATTGGGAAAGAATGCGGAATTTTCGTAAATAGCATAAAAATTTCAAAACGTTCTACAAGCATCTGCCAATGCCGAGAAAGATTGCTATATTCTTCGATAGAACGATCTTCGTTAAGAATGAAGGCGTTTATATGTTGGGTTAATTCATCAATTAAGCCCACTGCCTCAGTCTCAACAAGGGGGGGCAAAAATGAAGATTGTCTTAATGTCGTAAATAACGGTCTATCGTCTAATAAATAACGATGCGTTAAAACCATTTGAAATAGCGATTGATAAACGAGTTCCGCTAAGGACGCTTTCGTCATGAGGGTTGCTTCATATAAAGACATTAATAATTTTGTATTTTCAAGCTCGCCACCTAACGTCTGAGTTGGATCAATGGAGAGTAAGAATGATTGCATCATTTCCTGATCAATTGATTGGATCCATTGAGGCTTATAAGGAAGTAGATATAAAATTGTATATTTTCCTTCGGATAGCCATTGTTTAAAAAGCGTATCATCAATCAAATACGCCAATTTTTTCAATGTATCGAAACTCTCTTCGGCCATCCATTGTAGAAGTGTTGGCGTAATGAGGCCGTTATTCTCTTGCACAAATTGCTTAAAAAAATGATCAAATGCATTATCGGAATGTTGAAATAACTCCTTAATCGCATGAAAAGTCCCGCGCTCTCCAAAAACGTTAATTATTTGTTTTAGATTATCTGATGTTCGTGTCAGTAATGGTTGTTCCGATACATTTTCAACAGAAATGAGATTACTGGATTGGTTGCCTAATAAATTAATGCGCTTAAAACCACGCATATCAGAAGAAATCAGGCTGGCACGTTCGATTAATAATGTTGCATTTGGAAATTGAGCGAGGACTTTATAGAACAAAGACACTGTATTTAAGGGCTTTTCAAAAATACCAAAATTTGGAAAATAATAACTGAGAAATTGATGCAGTATTCTTGATTGAAGAACGCCATCAACACTGCCTCCCTGATCCAAGATCCAAATAATACATGCTGCAAATTGAATGGGGGAATCGATAAAAACCGTGGATAATCGACAAAGAGCTAATGGATCGGCTTGATGATGAAGAGATGCCTGTAGATGTTTGAGAAAATAGTGCGTGCAGACCGTACCTGTACTGACAATAAGCATTTCATCATTGGTTTCACTGCCTGTTGCTTGTAGTCGAGACGCTAACCATTGTTCATAAAATTGCAATGCCGAATTTTGATCCTGGTTCAACCAAGCGTTTAAGACAGTAGCCGTGTGCTGTTGCGTTTGTGGGTCCATTGCAACAACGTTCAATAAGAGTTGATAAATGCTTTGTGTGTTTTCGTGTTGAAGATGCGTTTCGCATTTTCCTAAGAATTTTAAATACCGCTCCGATCGCAGCAAAACCATATGTGCTTGTGTCAGCTCTTCTGAAACAGGGTTTTTCTCGTATTTCAGTCCAACGTAATGCTTGCGATCCAAGCTCAGTTGTTCAGTGGCGCTATGTTTGTTTATTAAACACAAATCTGCTGTAACGGATTCATTTGACAGATTGAGTGTTCTAGAAGGGAAGTCTAACCAATCAAATGCACGATCTAACATAACTCATCCTTGTTTGTGATAAATATTCATCTCCGCCAAAACTCTTTCTACGGTGGCAACAATGGTTCGTGTTCTGTGATCTAATTCAATATTGACCCAATCACCGATTTTTTTATGAGAAAAATTGGTTAGTCGCAATGTTTCTGGTATCAGATGCAATGTAAATGTCCCTTTAGGATCAACGTCACCAACCGTGAGACTTGAACCATCGACAGCGATGAATCCTTTTGTAAAAATAAATTTCATCCATTCGTGAGGGCATTGCAGAGTAAGGCTAAGATTATTTTCTGTCGGTGTAACATCACTTATTTGGGCTGTACCCATCACATGTCCCGCTACTTCATGACCACCCACTTCGTCCCCATAACATAAACTTCGCTCTACGCTCACCTTCGATCCTGGATTAAGATAGCGTAATGTCGTTCTATCCAACGTGTCTTGTATGGCATTAAAAATAACATCATTATCAATAATAGAAACAACTGTTTGACAAACGCCATCAATGGAAACACTTGCGCCAACCTTTAAGTTATTCAGCACGTTAGAATTGAACCTTACTGTATAACTTATTAAGCCAGGTTTTTTGTCCACATGGATAACATCGAATAAACCGCATGTGATTCCTGAATACATATGTTTATTACCTTTGTATGCGTTTGACTAAAAACTGCGAAATTGAGTATCCAACAAATCTAAAATTTCGTTATATGGAAGCAGACTAGACTCTGCTTTATTGCGAGCTTTATATTCAATCATACCTTCATTTAAATTACGCTCACCGATGACTAAGCGATGCGGTATACCGATGAGATCGCTATCGGCAAATAATACCCCCGGTCGTTCGTTACGATCGTCAAGCAATACATCGATTCCGAGTGTTAGGCAATGCTGATAGATCGCCTCTGCCTTTTCTTTGACAGCGGCTGAACGATGTCCATTTATAGGGATAATCACAAGCTGAAAAGGGGCCATTGCGTCAGGCCAAATGATACCTTGATCATCGTGATGCTGCTCGATGGCGGCGGCGACAACGCGTGATATACCTAATCCATAGCAACCCATCAGTAACGTTTGAAGCTGGCTGTTTTCATTGATGACGGCTGCATTCATCGCCTTTGCATATTTGTCGCCGAGTTGAAAGACGTGCCCAACTTCTATACCGCGACACATTTTCAACTTGCCTTTTCCATCAGGGCTTACGTCATTTTCTTGTACATTACGTAAATCAAACGCTTCAGGAATCGGTGTGTCACGTCCCCATGCGACATTAATGTAGTGGGCATCTACTTTGTTTGCTCCACATATAAACGACGACATCGCCAGTGCATGATGATCGGCAATCACAGGAATCGTTACATTAATCGGGCCAAGAAAGCCAACTGGGGATCCCAGCGTTTTTAAAATAAGTGCCTCATCGGCGAAGCAAAGAGGTGATTTTACAAGAGGGTGCTTTGCAGCTTTCACTTCATTGAGGTCATCGGTGCCTTTCAGTATAAGAGCAACCAAAGGATGATCACACCCTTCAACGATCAGGGTTTTAACGGTTTCTGATGGCGCAACGTTTAGCATTGCCGCAACATCGGCGATGGTTTTTTTCCCTGGTGTAGCAACACACTCCATTGTTTCAGCCGTGATGCTGGTCGACCGTTCTGGAGCAAGGCTCGTTGCTTGTTCAATGTTGGCCGCGTAAGTTCCCACGTCACTGTAAAATATTAAATCTTCGCCCGCTGCCGCAAGGACTTGGAATTCGTGAGAGACTGCACCACCAATTGCGCCTGTATCCGCTTCAACCGCGCGGTATTGTAGTCCTAATCTATCAAATATTCGGCAGTACGTTTGAACCATAACGTCATACGTCTGACCTAAGCTTTCTTGGCTTAAATGAAACGAGTATGAGTCTTTCATAATGAATTCGCGTGCACGCATTACGCCAAATCGTGGTCGAATTTCGTCACGAAATTTCGTTTGAATTTGATAAACATTAATGGGTAATTGCTTATACGATTGCAATTCCTGTCGCATAATATCGGTGATGACTTCTTCATGCGTTGGGCCAAAACAATAATCACGTTTATTGCTATCTTGCATCGTGAGTAATTGTCCACCGAATGTTTCCCAACGCCCGGTTTCTTGCCACAGCTCAGCTGGTTGTACAGCCGGCATGAGGAGTTCCATTGCACCAGAGCGATTCATTTCTTCGCGCACAATCGCTTCAACGCGACGTAATACTTTCAGTCCTAACGGCAACCATGAGTAAAGCCCTGAGCCGAGCTTGCGGATCAGGCCTGCGCGCAGCATCAGCTGATGGGAAACAATCTCAGCATCTCCAGGTGTTTCTTTTTGAGTACTGATAAGCCATTGTGAAGCGCGCATTTATTACTCCTGAATTTTATTTTTTAAAAGACTTTTAATTAACCAATTAATGAAGAAACACACTATCGTTGCGAGTATTAAAAGCCCCAGCATTTTACTAAACGCAACCGAATAAATCATTTTTAATGTTTGCACTGGTGCATCGGTTGATGGCACAGCAGCTAGTGTAGCTAATTTTCCCGATAAAAATCCACCTGTTCCTAGAGATACAAAGAAGATTCCCATCATCGTGCTTACTTTTTTAGGACTTGATAACAGTGTAATGGCTGCGAGTCCAACAGGGGAAAGCAATAGCTCAGCGATTGAGATCATCAAATAGACCGGTATGATGAGCAATGGCGATAGTAATGCAGGGTTTAGGTTGAATTGTAAAACCAATGTTGTGATAGCGTAGGCGACGGTCATTAATAGCATTGCGGTTGTAAATTTTTTACCGATGTTAATGGCTTGAACTGCAATATTTTTATGATGTCGAGGACGAGCTAATAAGATTCCAAAAACGACAAGTCCAAAACTTTGTACGGCGATATAGTATGGCGCAGGGAATGAAATACCAAATAATGTAGGCTCTATGATACGGGTAATTAACAATGAGAAGGAGGAAAACATTTGAAAATAAAATGCCCAAAATAACGACGAAATAAGACACAGTAATCCAATGACGATGTTTTGGCGGGACTGGAGACCTGTGGCTGTTTTAGCCGCATGAATGAGGTAAACAATACAAAGAAAAATAATAGCTGAAAAAGCAGTATTGGCTATCGTTGGATAATCAAATATTTCAAGGGCACTGAAATAAAGCAGAAGAATCAGTAACAGTGTTGCTACACTTTTTCGAAACGAATACACGTAAGGATGATAATCTGCAATTTTATACCGATAAATACCATAAGAAAAAATGATCAGTGCAAACACAATGCCTAATGAGGCACTTAAAAAGGCCATAGGCCATCCGAATTTATGATTGATGATATTCGGAACGGTAGATCCTAAAATAATCCCTGATGTAATACCGATATAAAATAGAGTGAACCCACTTTCACGACGTGGTGATTGAATTGAATATTCATTGCCGAGTAGGGATGAAATATTAGGTTTGAGCAACCCAGTGCCAACACAAATACCTGCAAGCGCCATTAAAAGTCCCATTCGAGAAACAAAAATCGCGAGAACCAAGTAACTGAGAAATAAAATAAATGTCGCAATAATAATGGCTCTTTTTTGCCCCAATAAATGATCGGCTATCCATCCTCCGAGGAGGGATGAAATATAGGTCATTGCGGTAAAGGTACCGACTAGTTCGAATGCGCGAGCGTCTTCCCAATGAAAATGGAAGGTAAGATACAAGATAAGCAGGGTTTGAACGACATAGTAGCCATATCGTTCCCACATTTCTGTTAAGAAAAAAATACGCAATGAATCAGGATGTCGGTGCTCTGATATGTTCATACACAATAATCCATAACAATTGGTCTATTGTTTAGTATACCACCATTTAGTGTATTGTTACACACGCAGCATTAAACCGTCCACGGCTGTCCCATCTAAATGTCGTCTTTGCGAACGCAGTGTAGCAACCCAGAGTTTAAAGCACGGAACCCTAGATTGCTTCACTGCGTTCGCAAAGACGACGGATTTTTTTTATGAGGTAGCCCTGATTAAGCCATATTCAATTCTTGGATAACCACTTCACCTATCGTTAAATCGGCCTCATCAGCAGATAGTGATTTTTTGAGATGACTCAGGTTTTCGGTTATCGCTTTGGCCAGTCTGCTCTTTTCGAGTAGTTGGTTGACCAGTGATGTTAATTCATCTGCATTGCAATCATACTGTAATAATTCAGGTACAATCATGCGATTTTGTAATAAATTACAGAGCCCGAGATACTGTATTTTAATCACAGCGCATGCGATAAGGTAGCTGAGTGGAGCGCCTTTATAAATAATACACATCGGTTTTTCAAGCAGTGCGCACTCCAGAGAGGCCGTTCCCGAAGCAACGATAATGCAATCGCTACATGCCGCGACTTCAACGGATCTGCCTTCAATTAATGTAATGGGTAGATTGGATTGAGTGATATAAGACTTCATTAATGCTGGATCTAGAGTGGCGGCAACGGGAATGACGAAATGTAAATCATTATTCTCACGCAGCAGGCGCCTGGCTGTTTCAATTAAAACAGGCATATGACGTTCAACTTCATGCGTCCGACTTCCGGGTAGCATTGCCAACAGGCGTTGATTGACAGGAAGTCCCAAAGTCTCCCGTGATTCGTCTTGAGGACGAGGTGTTTTCATCTGCCTCATTAAAGGATGGCCAACGAATGTCACGGGAACACCGGCTTTTTCATATATCTTTTTTTCGAATGGAAGAATAACCGCCATTCGATCAACACAAGCCCTTATCGTATGAATTCGACCCGCTTTCCATGCCCATATTTGAGGGCTAACATAATAAAGAACACGAATGTGATGACGTTTCGCAAACTTGGCTAATTGTAAATTAAATCCTGGGTAATCGACCAAAATGAGCAGATTGGGCCTATGAAGAAGCAAGTGCGCTTTAATGGCTTTAAATGCTTGTCGGAGCGTATAAGCATGACGTAATACTTCCGTTGCACCAGTAACACCAAAACGGGCTAAATCGCTGATTAAGTCAACTCCTGCGGTCTGTAGATGATGCCCGCCGACACCACTAAAATGAACATCTGGATGTTCTATTTTAAATTGATGCACAATCTCAGCAGCAAGTCGATCGCCCGACTCTTCACCCGCAACGATGACAATGTGTTTTGAATTAGCACTCAGCATGGCTGGCAGATAAATGGTCGTGAATTAAGTCAGTAATAATGGCGGCTGCAGATAGCGCATTACATCCTTCCTGTCCTGTTACGAGAGGGGTTGAATCGTTTTGAATGCAGGATACAAATGCTTTAATTTCCTCAAGAAGAGCATCACTTTTTTCAAATATCGATTCGTGACGTGATATTTCCGGAATACCAGGAAACATTTCGCCTTCTCCTTTTTCGAAAACAGCAAATTGCTTGTTCTGATAATCAATGGATATGTATGATTCAGCTTGAAAAATGCGAGTTTTTCGTTCGGTTTTGAAACTCACGCGACTTGCAGTGACGTTTGCAACACAATGATTTTCAAACGTCATTCGAGCATTGGCGATATCGATGGCGTTTGATAAAACCGGTGATCCGTGCGCTTCAATTTTTAAAATAGGGCTGTTGACCATACTTAAAATAATATCAATATCGTGAATCATCAGATCTAAAATGACGTTGACATCAGTGCCACGAGGATTAAACGGCGCTAAACGGTTCGACTCGATAAAAAGTGGTTTGTTGAGGTGTTTTTCTAATGCTAAACGTGCTGAATTAAACCGCTCCAGATGGCCAACTTGTAACTTAGCATGATGTTTGTCAGCAAGTGCGATTAGATGTTCAGCTTGAGCGACCGTTTCAGTAATTGGTTTTTCAAGCAATACATGAATTCCCTGCTCCAAACAGGCTTTAGCAATCGTGTAATGCTCTTTAGTGGTTGCAGCAATACTGACGGCCTCCACTTTTCCAAACAAATCGCGGTAATGAAAGAAAGCAGGGACGTTCAATTCATTTGCTACCGCACGACAACTCTCTTCATTGATGTCACATACACCTAGTAACTCAACATTTTCGAGGAGTTGATATTTTTGCGCATGAAAGCGACCTAAGTAGCCAACACCAATAACCGCACACTTTAATTTCGACATAAGCTCTAGTTGTTAATAATTTGTGCTTAGTATGCCACTACTTAGGTATTATATCAATTCACTTTCAATTGCACCTCACACCGCATTTTGGTTAGAATAGCTGCCATGCCCTAAACAAGGAGTCAATATGGCCGTCAATACACATACCATCAACCTGAATCAACTGACCATGAAGCATTTAGATCAAGTAGGTGGTAAAAATGCATCGCTGGGAGAAATGATCAATCATTTATCAACAATGGGAGTGACTGTTCCTGGTGGTTTTGCAACTACGGCTGACTCGTTCCGAGAATTTTTAGCACAAGAGGGGCTTGATCAACAGATTCACGCGATGCTGGACTCGCTCAATGTGGATGATGTCAATCAGTTGGCAATAACAGGGAAAAAAATTCGTTCCCTTATTGTTGCAACGCCTTTTTTAAAAGCATTTGAAGACGCGATTAAAGCCGCCTATGCCCAACTGGAAAAGGAAATTGGTCACCCCAATTTTACAGTTGCAGTGCGTTCTTCAGCGACAGCAGAAGATTTACCGGATGCATCGTTTGCAGGTCAACAAGAGACTTATTTAAATGTAAAAGGGATTGATGCCATTTTGGTTGCAATTAAAGATGTGTTTGCGTCGTTATATAATGACAGAGCGATCACATACCGTGTGCATCAAGGCTTTTTACATAGTGATGTGGCACTATCAGCCGGCATTCAACAGATGATTCGCAGTGATTTAGCGGTCAGTGGTGTGATGTTTACGATGGATACAGAGTCTGGTTTTGATAAAATCGTGTTTATCACATCGTCTTATGGACTGGGTGAAATGGTGGTTCAAGGCGCAGTGAATCCGGATGAATTTTATATTTATAAGCCTACACTGCAAGCGGGACTTTCGGCAGTCGTTCGACGAACGTTAGGAACGAAAACGACAAAAATGGTTTATGGTGATGATTCATCCATCAAACAGGCAGTTAAAATAGTCGATGTCCCAACAAACGAACAGCAACAATTTTCATTGACGACCGTTGAGGCTGAGCAACTTGCAATACAAGCCATGGTTATTGAGAAGCATTATGGTCGTCCAATGGATATTGAATGGGCGAAAGATGGAAATGATGGTCAGTTGTATATTTTGCAAGCACGACCTGAAACGGTTGAAAGTCGAGCCAATAAACAAATTCTAGAACGTTATACGCTGAATGGAAAAGGCGCCGTCCTGTGTGAAGGCCGCAGTATCGGGCAACGCATTGGCCAAGGTCGTGTTCGCGTAATCAATGATGTGAGCGAAATACACCGTGTTGAGATCGGTGATGTACTGGTTTCGGATATGACGGATCCCGACTGGGAGCCTGTGATGAAACGCGCCTCTGCGATTATAACCAATCGTGGCGGTCGAACGTGCCATGCGGCAATTATTGCTCGTGAACTCGGCATTCCGGCGGTAGTAGGGTGTGGGAATGCGACTAAAGTCATTCGTGATAGTGATATGGTCACTGTCAGTTGTGCCGAAGGTGATACTGGATTTGTATACGAGGGAATCATTCCTTTTGAACGCATACAACTGGATGTTGATACGATGCCAGACTTGCCCGTGAGTGTCATGCTTAATGTCGGCAATCCCGAGCGAGCATTTAGTTTTCAAGCCGTGCCTAACGCAGGGGTTGGTCTTGCGCGTCTCGAATTTTTAATTTCCAATTCAATTGGTATTCATCCAAAAGCATTACTTAATTATGAAACCTTAACGGATCCTGCCCTCAAAACATTAATCGATGAAAAAATAACGGCGTATGACTCCCCGGTTGAATATTACATTGAGCGATTGAAAGAAGGGATAGCAACCATTGCGTGTGCGTTTGATCCAAAGCCGGTCATTGTTCGATTGTCTGATTTTAAATCCAATGAATATGCCAATTTAATTGGCGGACATCTTTACGAACCACACGAAGAAAATCCAATGCTAGGGTTTAGGGGCGCTTCACGCTACGTTTCAAAAGAATTTGCAGATTGTTTTGCTCTGGAGTGTCAGGCGGTCAGGCGTGTTCGTGAAGAGATGGGGTTAAAAAACGTTGAGGTAATGATTCCATTTGTACGGACGGTGAATGAAGCGAGCCTCGTGATTGAGTTGCTACGCACTCATGGTCTTGAGCGCGGTAAAGATGGTCTACGCATTATTATGATGTGTGAAATCCCTTCGAATGCGTTGTTAGCGAAAGACTATTTGGCGTATTTCGATGGATTTTCAATTGGTTCAAATGATTTAACCCAACTCACACTGGGTTTAGATAGGGATTCTGGGTTAGTCGCAGCACAATTTGATGAACGCGATGCGGCCGTCAAAATATTGTTGCACATGGCCATTGCAGCCTGCAAAGCAGAAGGTAAATACGTGGGCATTTGCGGACAGGGGCCATCCGATCATCCCGATTTGGCTCAATGGCTTATGGAAGAGGGCATTGATAGTATGTCACTCAATCCGGATTCTGTATTAGAAACGTGTTTATTCCTTGCAAAACACGCGAAAGCCTAATGTATTGCCCAAAACAAGGACAACACATGCTCCCAGAAACAATTCAAACTGACGTACAACGTGCGCTCGTTGAAGACATCGGTATAGGCGATGTATCCGCATTGCTGATCCCCGAATCGCTCGTCGTCTCCGCTGAGGTTCTTTCCCGTGAGCCAATGCGGGTGTGTGGGATTCCTTGGTTTAATGCGGCTATGTTGGGCGTTCACCCCGATATTGTTATCTCGTGGCATGTTCATGAAGGTCAGTGGTTAGATGCGCCTGCGACACTTTGTCACATTAGAGGCAATGCTCGCGGGTTACTTACGGCTGAACGCACCGCATTGAATTACTTACAAACCTTATCTGCAACAGCAACTCAAACGCACCATTATCTTCAAAAATTACACGGTCTCCCCACGCGTTTGCTTGATACCCGTAAAACAATTCCAGGCTTACGCTTAGCGCAAAAATACGCAGTAGCCTGCGCTGGGGGCGTCAATCACCGGCTAGGTTTATACGATGCATTTTTAATTAAAGAAAATCATATCGCAGCATGTGGTTCTATTCGCTTAGCCATTGAGACCGCTCGACAGCTAATGCCCCATCTTTTTGTAGAAGTCGAAGTTGAAACATTGGATGAATTACGCCAGGCGCTGGATGCTGTACCCGATAGAATTTTACTGGATAATTTTAGTTTAGAAAATTTACGATCGGCTGTTTTGATCAATACCCCTAAGGTATGTGATTTAGAAGCATCCGGTGGTGTTGATTTATCCACGATCAGAACAATTGCAGAAACGGGCGTTGATTTCATTTCGGTAGGTAATATGACTAAATCGATACAGGCGATTGATTTAAGCCTTCGAATTTCAACGATAGAGTGACCACAGGGAAAAAAATATGCCTATTCGAAAAATCGTGTTTACGGGTGGTGGAACAGCAGGGCACGTGACGCCCAATATCGCCTTAATTGAATCTCTCGCTCAACAAAATTGGCAAACGGATTACGTTGGCTCGTATAACGGCGTTGAGAAATCAATGATTGAAGGCATTGGCATACCTTATCATGCGGTTCATTCCGGCAAATTAAGGCGTTATCTTAGTTGGCAAAATTGTCTTGATCCCTTTAAAGTCATTGCTGGCGTAGTTCAGTCGTATCGATTGTTCAAAAAACTGAAACCCGATATTGTGTTTTCAAAAGGGGGGTTTGTCGCGTTACCGGTTGTCATTGGGGCTTATTTAAACCGAATCCCTGTGATAGCGCATGAATCCGATATGACTCCCGGGCTCGCCAACCGACTGAGCTTTCCTTTCGTCGCTAAAATTTGTGTGACATTTGATGCAGCAAAGCGTCACTTTAAGCAGCAAGATAAAATCGAAGTCACCGGAACGCCGATTCGAAGTCAATTATTTCATGGGAATAAAGAGAAAGGCTTAGCGTTATGTGGGTTTGATGACTCAAAGCCATGTATTTTGATTGTGGGTGGTAGCCAAGGTTCCAGTGGTTTGAATGCCGCTGTTCGACAAGGATTAGATGAGCTAACAACGAGCTTTCAAGTGATTCATTTATGTGGAAAGGGGAAACTGGATGCGTCTTATGTGAATCATCCACATTATTATCAACTCGAATATGCTAATCAGGAATTATCCGATCTCCTCGCAGCAAGTGATCTTGTTGTGTCGCGATCGGGAGCTAATGCCCTCTATGAGCTACTTGCTCTCGGCAAACCGCATGTATTAATTCCATTATCTCTGAAAGTGAGTCGAGGAGACCAGATTCAAAATGCACGGCATTTTCAAAAAATTGGCATAAGTACCGTTCTTGATGATGATTTATTAACAACTCCGATTTTGATCGACGCTATCAATGATGTTTTCGCGCGTCGCGAGTCATTGGGGGAAGCGATAAAAGCATTGGGGATTACATCGGCGACGGATAAAATTATTAAACTATTATCCTAGTTAGGCTATCGCTTCTAAATACCAAGTCATCATCGTATGCCCATAAAACAATGCAATCAAACCAGAAGCGCATAAAAATGGTCCGAATGGAATAGGAGTTGCCGTTGATTTTTTATGGTGTTTTAAATATAAAAGACCAATAACCGATCCCGTCAATGATGAGAACACTAAAATAAGCGGCAGCATTATCCAGCCAAACCATGCTCCGAAGGCTGCAAATAATTTAAAGTCGCCATTCCCCATGCCTATTTTACCAGTGACTAAATAAAACAGTCGAATAAATAACCATAAGGCTAAGTAAGCACCAGCCGCACTCCAAACCGCATCGGGGAGTGTTGTAAATAACCCTTGTGTATTGGCAATGAGCCCCAGCCACAAGAGGCTTAACGTCATGCTGTCGGGTAGAATTTGGTGCTTTAAATCAATAAAACAGAGCGTTAACAATATCCAAATAAAAGGTAATACAACGAATAAAATCCAATGAAAGCCAAAATGCCAAGCAGCAAATAAAGAAAGCCCCATGCATAACAATTCAACGAGTGGGTACTGCATGGATATTCGTGTGTGACAGTGCCCGCATCGTCCGAGTAATAGGCAGTAACTAATCACCGGAATATTTTGCCAAAACGTGATCATTGTTTTGCAAGATGGACAGAACGATCGCGGGAAAAATAAATTAATCGATGATTGATCCGGTTGAGGTTGATCTAACAAACTGCAACAATCTGCACGCCATTCGGCGTTCAACATTAATGGAAGGCGATAAATAATCAGATTCAGTAAACTGCCGATAACGAGTGAGACAATACCTAGAAAAGCATATTTCACCGCAAGAGGGAGCAGATTCAGTTCATTAATAAAAAACATGTGTTATACCACCGAGCCTAGTTTAAAGATGGGCAAATACATTGCAACAACTAAGCCTCCTACGAGCACACCTAAGACGGCCATGATGATAGGCTCAAGTAAATGACTGAGTGCCCCCACGTCATTATCTACGGCTTCCTCGTAATGGTCAGCAACTTTAGCGAGCATTTTTTCAAGTGTTCCAGATTCTTCACCAATGGCAACCATTTGTACGACCATACTCGGAAATAAGTTTGTGCGCTCCATGGCCAATTGCATTTGTTGCCCGTTGGAAATATCGTCACGAATCTTGTTTGTTGCTTGTGCATAGAGAATATTACCGGTTGCACCAGCTACGGATTTTAAAGCTTCAACTAATGGCAGGCCAGCAGCAAAAGTAATCGCCAAGGTTCGCGTGAATCGAGCAATGATTGCTTTTTCTATGATGGACCCGATTACGGGGATTTTGAGCAAATATCGATCAATTATTTGTGCGAAACGCTCCGAATGGTGACGACAATAATGAAATGCATAGAGGGCGATTCCGAATATCCCAACGATCCAATACCAGTCATCTTGAAATGCTTTAGACAGTGTAATGACGCTACGAGTAAATGCAGGAAGATCGGCGCCAAAACTTGCAAATAGCGATTCAAATTCGGGGACAACGAACATCAACAACCCTGCTGTGACCAACAATGCAATCATCATTACGGCCATCGGATATGTAAGCGCTTTTTTTATCTTGCTTTTGATGGATTCAATTTTTTCTTTATACGTTGCTATTCTGTCGAGCATGATGTCAAGAGAGCCCGATTTTTCACCTGCATCGATTACGTTACAGAACAATTCGTTAAAATAGTGAGGGTGCTTACGTAATGATGCGGCTAGTGTTGTGCCCGTTTCCACCTCTTTTTTAAGGGTGTTCACGAGCGCTTTCATTCGAGTGTTGAGGATTCCCTTTTCGACGATATCAAACGCTTGAATGAGAGGAATGCCTGCTTGAATCATGGTCGCCATTTGTCGAGTGAATAGAGCAACATCAAGGGGTTTAATTTTTTTTGCGGTTCTGTCCCATAATGTACGGCGTTTTTTTCTGATGACTTTGGTGACGATACCTTGTTTGCGTAATTCGGTTTTGGCAACAGCAAGGCTTCTCGCGCCAATCACTCCCCGGGTTTTTTGGCCTGTGCGAGTCATTCCTTCCCATTGATATTGGATCTGTGAATTATCCATATTACTCCATTGTCACCCTGTTTATTTCTTCGATGGTTGTAATGCCTTCTCTTATTTTATCAAGGCCGGCCTGATAAATTGTGATCATTCCTTCGCTTTGTGCGAGGGTCAAGATATCCATTGCGTTTCCGCCTGACATCATCAGTTGCCCCAGTTGTTTACTCATTGGTATCACTTCAAATAGCCCAATACGCCCACGATATCCATTGGTGCATTGTTTGCAGCCTACGGCTTTAAAGAGTTGGATGGTCTGGCTTTCTTGTTCAGAAAATCCAAGCTCAACAAGACTGTTCGGTGTTGTATCTTCTCGCTTAACTTTGCAAGAGTTACATAGTTTTCGAATCAGTCGTTGTGCAATAATGAGGCTAACGGAGCTGGCAATATTGAAGGAAGGGACGCCCATATTCATCAGGCGAGTGAGTGTTTCTGCGGCACTGTTGGTATGCAATGTTGATAATACGAGATGACCTGTTTGAGCCGCCTTAATTGCAATCTCCGCCGTTTCAAGATCACGAATCTCTCCGACCATGATGATGTCTGGATCTTGTCGTAAAAATGCACGTAAAACGTTTGAGAAATGGAGGCCTGCTTTAGGATTAATATTCACTTGATTGATTCCATCAACCTTTATCTCAACAGGATCTTCGACTGTTGAAATATTGACGTCTATGGTATTCAGGAGATGCAATGCAGAGTACAGGGTAACTGTTTTACCACTACCGGTCGGTCCTGTGACTAAAATCATTCCTTGCGGGCGATGAATGGCTTTTAAAAAGCAATTTTTTTGCGGTTGACTGAATCCAAGCGCCTCGATTTCGATTTTAGTTGTTCCTGAATCGAGGATACGCAAGACTACTTTTTCTCCTCCAACGGTTGGGCAGGTGCTGATGCGAAAATCGATTGATTTTGTCCTGGATAGGGTCATTTTGAATCGTCCATCCTGAGGAATTCGGCGCTCGGAAATATCGAGATTGGCCATGATTTTCAGGCGAGCTGTAACACGGGTTGATACATTGTGGTTGGGGCTAGAGATTGGATATAACACGCCATCGACTCGATATCGGATTCGAAATTCATGTTCATAGGGTTCAAAATGAATATCAGAGACTCCTTTTGTAATTGCTTCGACTAATATACGATTGACAAACTTTACAATAGGGGCGTCCTCACGGGATAAGCTGGTGATGTTGTCTCCGTTCTCCTCGTCGTCTGAGCTTATTTCCAGATCCTTAACGTCCTGTGAATTTTCAAAATAGCCCTCAAGTCCCAGGGCTTCTTTTTTATGAATCAAGTGATCCAGTAACGCGGATAATTTGTCCGTCTCAACAATAATAGGGTAAACGTGTAAGCCAGTATGAAATTGTATTTCTTTGAGTGAGGATTGTTGGCTCGGGTCGTCTGTTGCTACAAATAATTGCGATCCACGGTTATACAATGGGATCATTCGATGATAACGCATTAATTTTTCATTCACTAATGACATCGGCAGTAATTCGACAGCGATGCTGTCTAGGTTCATGAGTGGTAATCCAAAGTGATGTGATATAGACGCTGCCATCACTGATGCTGGAACAACGCCTTCCAGAAACAAATATTGAAGGACGGATAATTTTTTTTCAGATGCAATTTTTTGATGCTCTAATGCTTCACATTGCTCAAGAATTCCTGCTTGTGCAAGAAGCAGTGCAATTCCCTGTAGATGATCGTCTTTAATGGATCCCATGTTATTTATCAATTAGTTATAGCCCCACTTATTTAAATTAATCATCATCTCATTTTTATTGTGGCATCAAGGTCTATTTTGATCATAAGAAATTCACATAATGAAATATATTTTTCAATCTTGCAAACGATATTGTTGCCTTATGTATACTTGGATCTGCAGTTTTTGGATGGCATCTGTGATTGTCGTCCCGGAATTTAGTGCGACTTGGCGAGCCTGCGAGCTTTAGTCGCGCTTAATGTCCGGGGCACCCATCCAATGCGACAATGGATCCCNNCGGGACGACAGTCAAAAACTGCGAAGTTGAGTATTATTGTCTATACTAGGGACTATCGAGACTATTTTTTAACAAGGTGTTGCACGATGAGTATGAATGAAAAATTGTTTGCACATATTAACGCCGATCCTTTTCTTGTTGGTTCTGTTGGGCTTGAAGGGAATCAGTGTAAACGTTCGGAGAAATACACCT